>CAZIXF010000026.1:0-70776 GCA_964543195.1 uncultured Roseivirgaceae bacterium | reverse complement strand
AATTGCGCTTAATCGGCCCTTCGGGCGAAAAATTTATGAATTTTTCGGGTTAAATCAGGCTGGAAAACATTATATTTAAAATACTTCCAAACGGGGTCGTTTCTGTGACAAATCAGATTGAAATCGCGCCTCGGAATCATTTTTTTATCAATATTTATAAAAACACTTGCATTATAATATGTATCGCTTTACTATTGTAAGTTGAAACGAATAAATGTTGACTCTCGAAACCATAAAAGTAAACCTTAAGGATGCATCTTCAAGCAGATGTGCATGCTGGCACTGGTGTTGTTGCTGTTGTCAGGGTGGGAAAGGTTTACGCTATCCGTTTCAGAAAATTTTTGCTATAATCATATGATGTAAAACTATATCTGAAATAAAAGTAAGCCTTTCTCAGACCCCTGGGAAAGGCTTTTTTATTTTCATTTAACCACAAAAAAATATGAGAAGTTTTCGCACTGAACTTGAAAATCCAATTGTTGAAAAAGACATTATCGAACTTGATGAAAAGATCAGACAGTTTCATAACCTGGAGATCGACGAAGAGAAATTCCGAAGCCTGAGGCTGGCAAGAGGCATTTATGGCCAGCGGCAACCCGGTGTGCAGATGGTGAGGATAAAGATACCCTATGGCAAACTGACCACCCGCCAGCTTAAGACCATAGCCGATATTTCCGATGAATATGCCAGCAGCACCCTTCACGCCACCACCCGGCAGGATATACAGATCCATTTTGTCAGCCTGGACAGAACACCGGAATTGTGGACAAAACTCGAAAAGGATAAGATCACCCTCAGGGAGGCCTGCGGTAATACGGTGCGTAATATCACCGCATCGCCAATCGCGGGAATCGATCCGGACGAACCTTTCGATGTTAGTCCTTACGCCCAGGCCGCATTCGAATATTTTCTGAGGAACCCGGTATGCCAGGAGATGGGCAGGAAATTCAAGATCTCTTTCTCATCGAGTGAAAAGGATTCGGCGATGAGTTTTATCCATGACCTCGGATTCATCCCGGTGATAAAAAAATCAAACGGGAAGGAACAACGGGGTTTCAAGGTTTTGATAGGGGGCGGTCTGGGAGCCCAGCCTCACCTGGCCCAGGTAGCCACGGATTTTCTTGAAGAAGAAAGACTGATCCCCTTTACCGAATCGATCCTGCGGGTATTCGACCGGTATGGAGAAAGAGCAAGAAGACAAAAAGCCAGGCTTAAATTCCTGCTGGCAGATATAGGACTTAAAGAATTGCTGAGGCTTGCCCGGAATGAAGAAAAATCGTTGAAAGTGAAAACATTCCAGGTACAGGCACAGGAATCTTCAACCCCTCCCCTGCCGGTTGGGCCCTTTGAAAAATCCACCCCGGCAAATAAGAAAAAATACGACAACTGGGTAAGCACCAATGTTTTCGAACAGAAACAGCAGGGATATCTCAGCGCCTACCTGAAAGTACCTTTGGGTAATATTAGCGCTGACAAGGCCAGGAAACTCGCCGATATTGTTTCAAAATATGCAGCCGATGATATTCGCATTACAATCAATCAGGGTTATCTTCTGAAGTTTATCAGGCCGGAAGCGCTCTCATCCCTTTTCAATGAACTTGACGGGATTGGCCTGGCCGAACCCGGTTTCGACAGCACGGCAGATATTACCGCCTGTCCTGGAACAGATACCTGTAACCTGGGCATATCAAGCAGCACGGGAGTGGCCCGGGTACTGGAAGACACGTTGAACGATGAATATCCTCAACTTATTTTTAATCGCGACATCAAGATCAAGATCAGTGGTTGCCCCAACAGTTGCGGACAGCATGGCATAGCCGGTATCGGATTCCATGGAAGCTCAGTCAAAAAAGATGGCCATGTGCTTCCGGCCGTTCAGGTCATGCTGGGGGGAGGTATCCTCTCCAGCGGGGAAGGCCGGGTAGCGGAAAGGGTGATTAAAATTCCCAGCAAGCGAAGTGTGGAGGCGCTGCGTTGCCTGCTGGATGATTACCTTGAAAACAAACAGGATGATGAAAATTACATGGATTATTATGTCCGTCAGACGAAAAACTATTTCTATCAATTATTGAAACCTTTTAATGACCTAGACTCCTTGCAGGAATCGGATTACCGAGACTGGGGGTATGAAGAAAAATTCAAGGTGGAAACCGCAGTAGGTGAATGCGCGGGGGTGATCATTGACCTGGTCAGTACACTGATGTATGAAGCGGAAGAAAAACTCGCCTGGGCTCATGAAAATTACCGGGAAGGTAATTATGCCGATGCCATTTATCATGGTTATAACACCCTGATCCATACAGCCAAAGCGCTGTTGCTATCCCGGGATATTACCTGTAATTCCCAGATCAGCATCATCAAAAAATTTGACGTGGAATTTAATGGAGGAGAAGAATTCGGGCTTGAGGAATCTTTCAGCGAGGTGGTGCTTTCCCTGAACAAGCACGAACCTGACAGGGAGTTTGCACAAAAGTATATCGGCAGGACCGAAGCTTTTCTGAACAGGGCTAAAGTGTTGCGTGAGCAGGAGCTTAAACGGGAGCAGAAAATTAACCGTGAGCAGAAACTAAAAAAAGAAAAGGAGGTGATCAATGAATCAGCACGTTAGTATTCCAAGGCTGACGCTCATCGGTGCGGGACCGGGTGACCCCGATCTGATCACGGTGAAAGCGCTCAGGAAACTTGCAGAGGCCGATGTGGTCTTGTATGATGCCCTGGTCAACACCGAATTGTTGAAATATGCCCCTGCCGGTTCCAGAAAGATCTTTGTGGGTAAAAGGGCTGCCAGTCACAGGTACAGCCAGGATGAAATAAACCGGATGATCGTAGAACTGGCCCATACCCATGGTCACGTGGTACGCCTCAAAGGAGGTGATCCTTTTATTTTCGGGAGGGGTTTTGAAGAATTCAGGTATGCAGTGGAACACTTGGTAGAAGTAGAGGTGGTACCGGGCATATCTTCTTCTACCGGCTTACCGGGCATGCACCAGGTTCCGCTTACGCAACGTGGTAAATGCGAAAGTTTCTGGGTGGTTACCGGGACAACCCGGTCCGGTGAATTTTCCAATGATATCCGGATAGCAGCAGGCTCCACTGCTACGGCCATAATTTTAATGGGAATGAAAAAACTGCCGGAAATTGTGGAAGCGTATAAAACGGAAGGAAAAGAAACCATGCCGGTTATGATCATCCAGAATGGAAGTATGGCCGATGAAAAAAAGGTGACGGGAAATATTTTCTCCATCGAAGAAATCGTAGCCAGAGAAGGTATTGGTGCACCGGCCATTATCATTATTGGAGAGGTGGTAGGTTCTGCCCTGAGGTTTATCCGTGAAAACGACAGGCTCAAGGAGCAATCCGCAATAAAGGAAACCGGAAAAACAAAACAATCACCCAGAGGATCATTTTCAACAATAAGCATAACGACATGACAAACAGAAACAATTTATATCCCATATTCGTAAAAATGCACAATCTGAAAGTACTGCTGGTGGGAGCCGGAAATGTGGGAGCTGAAAAACTGCATTCCATACTTGGCAACTGCCCTGAGGCAGACATTCTTGTGGTTGCCGACCAGATCTCCCGGGAAGTGTCGAAACTGGCAGTGGAACACTGGAATGTAAGACTTGTGCAGCGAAAATTCCGGGTAAACGATCTGGACAAAAGAGATCTGGTCTTTCTGGCTACCGATGATTATGAGCTTCACAAAAAAATTGTAAAACAAACCAGAAAGAGACAGGTACTTGCCAATGTAGCCGACACACCGGATCTCTGTGATTTCTACCTGGGATCCATCGTTCAAAAGGGTGATCTCAAAATCGGAATCTCTACCAACGGTAAATCCCCTACGGTTGCCAAAAGGATCAGGCAATTTATGGAGGATGCAATACCCGGCGATATCAACATTCTGATCAATAACCTGCATCATTACCGGAACAGGATCAAGGGCGATTTTCAGAAAAAGGTTAAAGTACTCAATAATTTTACACGGTCACTTTTAGATGACAACGAATATGGAAAAATACATCAGAATTAACGATGGAACGTTGATTGACGAGCTGCAAGAGGAAGATCTGAAGCAACTTAACGCAAAATATAAGCCTTTGAGTCCCGAAGAAAGGATCAGGGAAGTGTATAAGGATTTCGATCGTATTCTACTCAGCTCCTCTTTCGGGACCACGGCAGTTTTTCAACTTCATTTATTCTATAAACAGGGTATCGATCAGCCCGTTCATTTTATCGACACCACCTTTCATTTCGGGGAAACGCTGCAATATAAAGAAAAACTCACGAAGATGTTCAACCTCAGGGTGATCGATATCAATCCGGATCCGGAATGGAATAAAATAGCTCACGAATCAGAACTATGGAGGATTAATCCGGATCAATGCTGTACGATCAATAAGGTGGAGCCCTTTGAAAAAGTAAAGGAGCACTATGATCTCTGGATCTCCGGACTGATGCGATGGCAGAGCAACCATCGCGAAAGCCTGGATATTTTTGAAAAACGAAAGGGAATTGTCAAGTTTTATCCCATACTGGATGTTTCCGAGGAGGAAGCGCTCCGCTATATAGCGGAACATAAGCTTCCTGAACATCCTTTGAAACCGCTGGGATATGAATCGGTGGGTTGTAAACATTGTACCCTCAAAGGCAAAAAGAGAAAAGGACGCTGGACCCAGACTATAAAATCTGAATGCGGTCTTCATTTATAATCCCATTAAATTGAGCTGATCTTATTTTTCCAGGAACAGGATCGCCTACTCCATTTTATGCCGGATCTGGCCGATTCGCCAGGGTTTTTGTATATTGGTGTTCTATCACATAATCCCCGGCGCAAATGAAGTCAATATTTTATATTACAGGATCTCTCATGCTGTTCTTTGCAGGCCTATCCGATTCCATAGGGCAGGAACAAGATCCAGAAGGTTTTTATATTGAAAATGAAAGTGAAATTGCCTTGCGGCAATCAGGACCACATGACGGTGGAGGGACCACTATCGGGCATAGTTTTTTTGACCACCTGGAGGATCTCCGGCTTGCATTCAGAAAACGTACGTTAAAGCCCGGCTCAGCCATTGGATACCACCTCCAGGAAAACGATGAGATCTATTACATCCTGCACGGAACAGGTGAGATGAAAATCAATGGGAAAGAGTATAAGGTGTCAACCGGTGATGCCATCCTGACCAGGCCCGGAAACTGGCATGGCCTCAAACCTGCCGGAAATAATGATCTGGTGATCTTTATTATCTACAACAAATGATCACACTAATATTATGTCTTAATTTTACTGCTGTCCCGGATAAGTATTTTCCGGCTATCAAAATAGATCAGGTTGTTTTTCTTCAATCTGTTCAGGATGGTAGTGACTGTCTGCCGTGTTGTCCCGATAATATCGGCAATGTCCTTATGTTTCAATGTATTTTTAATCATCACTTCAAAACATCCTATTCTCACCCCATTCCGGTTTGCCAGGTCATAAATAAAATCAAGCAGCCTTTCCTCAGCATTAAGATGTTTTACATGATCAATCCTTTTTTCCAGCTTGTTTATCTTGGCAGCCATTAATTTGAGGATCCTGAACAGGTTGTTTTCATTTTTATATAACCCATCAATTATTGATTCGGAGGAAATCACAAAGATCATGGTATTTTCTTCCATGGCCTGGGCATAGTTTGTCCTTGTTTGGCCATTCAGGAATTCTGCTTCCCCGAAGATCTCATTCTTATAACAAACAGCACTGGTCCGGTCGGAACCTTTATTATCCGGTTTACCGATCCGGACCACTCCTTCAAATACGATATAAGTGTGAACAGCCCGCTCACCCGGTCTGTATATATATTCACCCTTGCGATACGACCTGGTTTCCATATATTTTAATGCAGGAATCTCGTATTGCGGGGTATTTATTGCGGCATCAATTCTTTCCATTCCCTGTCTGCTTCAGTTATATATTCATTCATTTGTTTCATCCATTTATCCTGGATATTCCGGCTATAATTCAGGTATAATTTTTCATCAACGACCGACCAGGCTTCCGGATCGATTTTTACTCTTTTGCCTTCTGCCATGGCATATGCACAATACCCCCCGTATTCCGGTGCATATTTTTCAGGATTCTCCATGAACAAGTCCTTGTTTTTCTCATTCACGAAATGCCAGTCGGCCCCTTTCCACTGATAGATAAGATCATCCTCACCCTTCACAGCCGTATCCATGGTAAAATAAGCCACCGGATCATACCCTTTTATTGCGCCGGAAGAAGTCGAATATATTTTACCTTTATTATTCTGAGAAAATATCAGAAAGACTGTTACTAAAGCGAATATGGCTGTCAAATACAACTTTTTCATTTTGCCGGATTTTAATTTAGATCCAACAGATCATTCCGGGTATAGGTCCGTCCCGGATGGGATGCGAGCAGATAAAGTAATTCAAATTCTTTGGGAGTAACTTCTACACGATGCCCGTCCAACACTACTTTTTTGTTTTCAGCTTCTATTTTCAGATGACCAAAATCGATATCTTTTCTTTTTTCACCATCTTGGTTTATGGCTTTCACCCTTCCGTATAAAGCTTTCACCCAGGCAGTAAGTTCCCGGATGCTGAAAGGCTTTGTCAGATAATCATCTGCTCCAAATTCCAGGCCCAGGACTTTATCTATTTCATCGGTTTTCGCTGTTAACATAAGTATAGGAATATATTTATCCATTTTACGTATCTCCTTACATATATCAAACCCGCTTAAACCCGGTAAAATAATATCAAGTATAATAAGATCGATCGAATGAGTCTTAATGATATCAAGCCCTTTCAACCCATCAAAGGCTTTGAGAATCCTGAAACCCAGATCCTTTAAATGAATTTCAAGCAATCCGGAGATTTCCCTGTCATCCTCAATAATTAATATATGCCTTCTTGATATATCTTTTTCAGCCATAATTATCGAAGTAAAAAATCACCTAACTGTAACAAATTGTAAAAATTAATATAACATTATTAGTATTAGTTAACCTTGGAATATCGATATATTATAGGTTATCTGATGCATACAAGATAATATATTCTACACTCATATCATATCAGACCGATTGCCTTCAATAAAATCCCCCAAAGAAGGTGACTTAACCGAAGTCTTATAAAAAACCCCTTTTCGCTTCTTCCTTTTATTAAAAAGTCAATTGGGATAAATCAGGGATTCTATATCGGTCCGGATTATGTGAGAAAACTCGAGTGGAAAAAATAAAAGCCGGGAAAAATCCCGGCTTTTATCTATATTTATTTTATCAGGTATCAAAAATCCACAGTTAAAAAAATATTCTTTCGAATTACCTGATAGTTTAAAAAATGTATCTTTAACACTTAATACATGAACAATTTAATCACTATTTTTTACTTAAATAATTATAAAAGTCAAATATCTTACTCATGTAAAATAATGATCAGAATTGCCATTTTCTTTAATACAATATAGGGTTAAAATTAGATTTTTTTAATTTTAAAAGCAATAATTATCTATTAATTAAAATTAAATTAAATATTTTAACATATTTATAAGTAATATTTTTTGGTATTAAGCCTGTATTCAGCCAAAACCAACCATAAATTATTATTATTCAAGGCATTTATTACCTGATTAAATCTTTATTCAAATATAACGTTTATTAATAAATATGATTATTCCGTGATTAAGTATAAATAATAATTTATCCGGTAGATTATTATATACAGGAGTTTAATTGAAATAACAGAATAGTCGATGTACTGAAACAAATCTTCAATTCTATTTCGAGTTGATATAATTTAATATCCGCACCTGATCATCTTTCTTACGTTTTTTGATCCGTATAATAAAAAAGCAGCTTTCCCTGTCAATCAGAAAAAGCTGCCTGAACCTTTTTCTTATATCTTATTGTGGTGTTAAAACCACAGACCACTCATCTCCAAATTCATTCATGGCGGTATAAGTGATCACACCATTGGCTCCTATTGATCCACTTGACTGGATAATTGCATCGCCAAAGGGACTCTGATAGGATGTGAGCGTCACTTCTCCGCATTGAGAGGAAAGGGTACCGGCCACATCCTGAGGATCAGCATAATAAACCCCAAGATACCAGGCGTCAAATACCTTACCCGTGGACTTATCGATTGAATAGACGCCTAAATCATCCGTCACTGACAGGATAACCTCGGTTTCTATACCCGATGCCGGGTTATTGTTGGCCCCCGGATCGGTAGATGTACCGCTTGTTACGGCACTGTACGTGCCTTCCAGCATATTGCAGACCACATCCACAACCACACTTCTGGATACGGATGATTTCCTGACCACTTCACCTTCCCGCATCTGCCGGTCATACACCGTAAAGGTTAGTTCAACCCGTATCGTTTCATTTTCGGGAGCGGTATAAGTTACCTGGAGTTCACCTTCGGTCCTTCCCCGCAACTCCGCAAAATTCTCAAATGAAACAACCCCGGCAGATGACTCGGACGAGCCGGACAAAATTTCAAGAGTATAACCGAGTGAATCGATGCCGGCAGGAGCATCCACCACCGGTATGGTAATGGTTGTAGTTCCCCCGTCAAGTATTCGTGTATTGGATATGTTTATTGTGTTGACCGCAGGTGCATCCAGCAAACGGGGCGGATTGGCATCCTGGTAGTCATCCACACAGGACGAAACTACCAGGATTACACCCAGCGACATTACAATATTCTTTAATTTATTCATTAGTTACATAATTTTTGATTCGAAATAAATTATTGTTTTGTCAGCCTGAACTTGATCGGCTGATTGTCGGGCACACTCCCACCACAATCCAAAAGCACATCATGAATGATACTGATGGTGAATTCACTATCATCATTAATATCGAAGGTTCCCGGATCATTCGGATTCATATCCCAGGCCAGGGTTCCCGTACAGCCCAGTCCTGAAGCAGTAAGCGGCACAAGGGTAATATTACAGGCAAAATTGAAATTCACATTACTTGTAAAACCAAATCCTGCAAAATAGGGCACTTCAAAGGTTCTTCCCGTAGAGGAAGTCGCTTCGATGGTAACCGTAGTGGAAGATGCAAAAATCGGTATTCCAAAACCCGTATTATTTCCTTCAATCACTTCAAACAGATATTCACCCGTTCCAAAACTCGGGTCCAGTTCACATATTATCGGAAATGTCAACCGGGGTGAAAAACTGGTCGAAGCAGAACTGTTGATTATGTTCGGAGTAACATTAAGGAACTGCTGATCAGTAGTAGCCTTAATGGTATCGGGATAAACTCTCCCGTCATCCAGCGTTACAATGGAATAAATGTTAACCGCATCGCCGCCGGCCAGGTCACTTGGAACAAGACCGATCGGTTCAACCAGTTCGCTCAAAGAAAAACTGAGCTGCGTGGAACCATCATTGGTGATATTGTTACCCTGAAGTTCAGTTAATGCAAATTGATCAGTTTCAGCATTTGCCGTAAAGCTGAAGTGACTGACATACATATTCACAATATTGATATTATCCGATTCCGAATAGATGGTCAATTTAACCCCTGCGTTCGGATCAGTGGAGTCGAAGGAATTCACATCCCTGACAATTCTGAAGTTGGTCGCGATATCAAATTCCGGTATCCTGACTTTATCTTCATCTTCACAGGAAACCAGCATGACCATCGGCAACACCAGAAGCGTATATAGTATTGATTTAAATGATCTTTTCATATTCATTGAATTTTTAAATAAAATTTAGTTCACATCCCAGAAAACCCTATACTCACTCACATTCTTCTGGGCCGGAGCATTAGGATTGACATCCAGGTTATCGTTTACCCATGGATAAGCCAAAGGAAACTCCCTGGACCTGGCTGTTACATTCAGATCATCGGTATTCCCATCATGCAGCAAAGGATAACCGGTTCTCCTGTAATCATTATACGAATCCAGGCCGTACCCAAAATTTGCGATCCATTTCTGGGTCATGAGATGCCGCATTTTGGTATCATTATCGCCGGCATCCCAGGCATTGAGCACAAAAGTGATATAATCATCCACTTCCGTAGCGTCCATGGCAGGAGCTCCCGCATCGGCAGCTACTTCATTCACCTTATCGAAGGAAGCCCGCATGGCTTCTTCAAACAGTGCCTTTGCATCTCCGCCGGTGATACCTGTCAGAGCCAGTTCGGCTTCAATATATTTTCTCTGGAAGTAAGTCAGGATACGCTGGGGGGTGGTTTTGGCTCCGATATCAAAACTTGCAGTTCCTCCGGTTCCATCATCATAGGCACCTCCCACAGGATAAAGTCCCAGCAGGGATTGAGAGGAAGCCTGGTCAAATCCTTCGTTCGGATCGATATTAAAGCTGAAAGCGTAAATCGAAACGAACCTGCCATCTTTGTATGAAGTTGGATTTTCGGCAGGCTGGCCGGGAGCCAATTGATTATAAAAATAATAGGGTACCCGGGGATCGACCAAAGTAAGATAGGGATTTCCTTCAACCGGGAAAAAGGTATTCTGCCCGGTCATGATCTCATAGAAATAAGGACTTACATAATTCCAGGCGCTCCCGGCCGTATATTCCTGGGTATAACCAGGATTCCGGTTATCCGGATTCTGGGAATTGCCATACTGGAATTCGAAATCCTCCCCTTCCTGTAAAAGGTCGCCTTCATTGATCAGGGCATTCACATCCGATGATACATCCCATACCAGCCGGGCCTGATTATAAAGCTTCAGTTTCAGCGTTTTGGCAAATCGTCTCCACCTGGGAAGCGCATCCGCTCCTCCACCATAAAACAGATCATCATTCAAAGGAGTGATGGTCGACTCTTTAGCGAGGTTGGCAATACCTTCATCCAGAAGATTAAACACTTCTTCATAGACCGTTTCGTCATCGTCATAAGCCGGGAAGGGCTGCTCCGCACCAATATTGGCTTCATAAAAGGGAACGTCACCATACAGATCGACCAGCACACTGAAAATGTAGGCTTTCAGTATCTGGGCAACACCCACATAATGCCAGGCTTCTTCTTCCGTTCCTTTTTGAATCACCTCCCTGATATCCGTCAAAGCTCTGGGGTAAAGAATGGCCCAGGGAATACCTACTCCAAAATCACCCCCGTTGAAACCATAATCGTTCTGGGAGTTACCCCGCTGCACCATCTGGTGCATATACAGGGAAGTATAATTCCCTACTCCACCGGTAGTCATGCCTACTGCACCGGCCACGTCTACCTGAATGGTGGGCAGGATCTGGTTCAACGGTGCATCCGTGGGATTATTTGGATCCTCATTGATATCCAGAAAATCGTTACATCCGGAAAATGCCAGCAGGGCAAATCCCGTAATAAACGTTAGAATATATTTATTGAAATTTTTCATATATATCAAAATTTATTGAATTAGAATGTCACTCTTAAGTTAACCGCATACCTCTTAACCGAGGGAGTAGCACTGTATTCGATTCCCTGCTTGTTGGTAGCGCCGAATTGGTTCACTTCAGGATCGAAGTTGGCATCGCTTGGGAAATTCGGCGCCTTAAACCACAGGTTACGGCCGGTAAGCGATACATTTATCCGGCCAAAGGGCGTTCTTTCGATAAGGTTCTGGGGGAATTCATACCCTAATCTAACCTGCCTCAACCTGAATACGGTGGCATCGTAAACTGCCCATTCAGCCTGGCTGTTACTGCCGAATGACTGTCCGAAATAAAGTGAGTTCACTTCCACCATGGTATGATTGGGGATCTTATCACCATTCTCATTCCTTATCGGTTCATGGGTATTCGGGTCGCCGTACACACCGGGAATAACCAGCATTGTTTCCCGGTCGGCCTGATGAGCCAAAACACCCCGGCCAAGCATGGAATTCACGGTATTGGAAAACAGGTCTCCCCCCTGTTTCCAGTCGAATACGGCATTAAGCGTAATTCCTCTGTAAGAAAATGTATTGGTGATACCCGCAATAAAATCAGGGTTCGGGTTACCAATAATCATTTCTTCGAGTGCGGGGATCAACTGGCCATTCGAAGGATCGATCAGCAGATTGCCCTCATCGTCACGGTCATTCACCGTTCCTTTCAGTAATCCATATTCCTGACCTGGCTGTAATACAGAAGTGAATCCGGTAAATGAGGTTCCAGGCTCGATTATGATCTCTTCCACACCTTCCGTTAACTTCTCAACCACATTACGGTTGTGTGTAAATGTTCCGTAAATATCCCAGTTAAACCCTCTTGGTGACTGGAATGGAGTAACTCCCAGTCCAACTTCTATACCCCTGTTGGATACTTCACCGAAATTGGTAAAGAAGGATATAAATCCTGATTCTTCAGGTAGAGATACCGGAGCAATCTGGTCCCTGGACAGTCTGTCATAAAGGGTGACATCCAGTTTGACCATATTGTTTAACCATCTTGACTCGATACCCACTTCTACTTCCTGGGTTCTCTCCGGCTTCAGGTTCGGATCTCTCTCAATATTGGAAAGAGTGGCACCAGGTACCGTAGCGCCTCCTACCGGGGTAAAGGGTAAAGCAGCCGTCGGACTCGGACTGGTGATCAGAAAATCATTGATCAGATATACCGGATTCAACTGATACGGATCGGTATCGTTACCTACTTCAGACCAGCCTGCACGTACTTTTAAAAATGGCAATACCCCACTCGACATATCCAGTGCATCCGTTACGATAACTGAGCCGGTAACCGCAGGATAGAAAAAGCTGTTATTATCCAATGGAAGTGTGGATGACCAGTCATTTCTGCCGGTAAGTGTCAGGAATGCCCAGTTACGATAACCGAAATTCAGATCGGCAAATACACCAAACAACCTGCGCTGCTGAAAATCGCCACCAAAAGGCACTACGTTGTTGGTATTATCGAGGTCGTCGATATCGAATACCACATACTGGGTTCCTTCAAAGGCCTGCCGGTTGGTGGTTCTCTGATTCACGTTCTGTCCGACAATACCCCTGAATGAAAAATCTTCACTCAGATCCCTGGTAAAAGTCAGCAGCAGGTTCGATTCGATCTCTTCAAAGTTGACCCCGTCAGAAGCCACCCGGCCGATTCCATTTGCTCCGGTTGATCCGGGGCGGATAAAATCTTTATTGGCCTGGGTATAATTATTGAATCCAAGCTTGTAGGATACATTGAACCAGTCGGTGATATCATATCCAAGGCTGAATGAGGCGATGATCCGGTCGACATTCTGCGTAAATCCTGCATTCTCGTAAGACCATAAGGGGTTATCGGCCTGGCCTCTTCCCACCATGAACTCACTTCCCATATCCACGGGATTCTGATATGGCTGACCATGCACATCCCAGTTTCTTCCCATGTACAGAGCCCTGGCAAAAGCGGAAGGGTTACTACTACCCAATGAACCGACACCGCTCTGTACACCTTCCTGGCGTGACCGTATAAAGGAAAGATTACCCCCTACTATAAATCCATTTTCCAGCTCTGCATTGCCACCCACACTGATATTGATCCTGTTGAAGGCTGTATTCGGAACATATCCGTCATTGGTCATATGGGAGGCGGTTAATGATATAACCGATTCCTCATTACCCGCACTGACCGACAATGAATTTTCAAAAACGCTTCCTGTCTCGAATAAATTGGCCACATTATCCGGATAGGCACGATAAGGGACCATCACGCCATCGAATGCATCCATACCCGGCCGGCCTGAAAACCAGTGGGGAATAGAATCAACCGAGGCATAGGGTCTTGCCCCAATAAAGGGTGCTCCCCAGGAACCATTAGCCTGTTGATACTGGAAATTGACACCGGTCCCATAAGTATTCTGAAAATTAGGCAGGTTGGCAATTTCTTCCAGGGCATACGATGAGCTATATGTCATCTCGAGGCCCTTTCTCGATATATTCGGGCTACCTGTCTTCGTGGTGATCAAAACCACACCGTTTGCAGCTCTGGAACCATACAAAGCTGCAGCCGCAGCCCCTTTCAAAACCGTCATCGATTCAATGTTGTTGGGATCAATGTCGGCAAGTCGATTGGCATACGCACCTCCACTCGACAACTGGCCATAAGTCCGGTATTCATTATTATTAAACGGTATACCGTCAACCACAAATAATGGCTGGTTATCACCCAACAATGATGAATTACCCCGAATAGTGATCCGGGTAGAGCTTCCCGGGGCTCCGCTTGAACCCAGGATGTTCACACCGGGGATTTTGCCCTGCAGCGCACGTATGGCATCGGGTTCCGAAACCTGCTGAAGTTGCTCTCCTTCAACATTTTCAACAGAATAACCCAGTGCACGACTCTCTCTTTCGATACCAACAGCCGTAACAACCACTTCCGTCAATTCCTGAACATCCGCAGCCATGGATACATCGATTACGGTCTGGTTACCAATGGGTATTTCCCTGGTTTCCAAACCAATAAATCGAAACACGAGTGTTTCACTACCAGATGGAACCGTCAATTTATAATTTCCGTCGAAATCGGTTACGGTACCAATCGTGGTTCCCTTAACAAGGACGTTCACTCCCGGAATTGGGATACCCTCATCAGCTGATGTTACCTTTCCGGAGATCGTCCTTTCCTGTGCCTGAGCTATATTAAATAGCGCAACGGCGATCAGGATGAATGTAATTCGTAAAAAGTTCCTCATAGACAATCGTTTAAATATTACATCTTAGTTACATAAAAAGTGCTCCCCTCTTGTCTTTTCGAATGAAAAATATGTCTCAATGGTAAGAATATTGCTCCTCGAATGACAATTCGGCAGAATGAGCTTATTATAATACCTCAAAGGTGGGGATAAATGGATTGAATAAGTATCCCCTATATAACGGGATTTTTGAATTCCAGATATGAGGTATGGCTTATGAAAAACAGGGACAAATGCCTTTAGACACACCTAATGGATATAAATTAATGCTGTTCAAAGGAATGTGATATCCCCCAGAATTGAGTAGGCTGGTTATAATGATCAGATCAGCTTATTTTTCCTGGCCACTTCAATAGCCGCTGCTTTGGAATTAACCTGAAGCTTATAATATATGTTTTTAATATGGGATTTCACGGTCTCCTTATGGATGAACAGTTCATCAGCAATCACCGAATAACTCTTGCCTTCTGACAAAAGTTCAAGAACCTCCGTCTCTCTCGGACTGAGGGGAGAATTCTGGTTGCGCTGAAATGATTCAACTACCATTCGCGCTATTTTACTGCTCATCGGTGCTCCTCCTTTCGACACTTCATTTATGGCATCGAGTATCTTATTATGGGGAGCATTTTTTGTAATATACCCCGAAGCACCTGCTACGAGTGCCTGAAACACCAGATCACTGTCATCGTGAACAGTAATGACCAGAATATTAATATCGGGATGTGATTTTCGTATCAACCGGGTTCCTTCTATTCCACTCATCCCCGGCAATTCAATATCCATAAGGATGATATGGGGATTTAGCTTGCCTATATTTTTGATGGCCTCTTCACAAGTGGCATATGTGCCTACCACATCGTGTTCACTCAAACTGTTGATTAATAATTCAAAACCATCGCGGACCACATCATTATCCTCAATAATCAGAATTCGACTTTTTAAGTTTTCCATAATTTCATGATTGAGTCTTTGACCTATATTATTCTACATAATTTTACTTTTTTAACCAGTGCATAATTTTTTTTTATTTGACATTATTTATAGTTCGCAATTAATGTGATTTCTGTGCCCTGGTTCTCGTTCGATCTCACTTTCAATTCGCTTTTTATTTTAGCCCCCCTGTATTTCATTTTTTTTATGCCCTCGTAATAGTCCAATTCATCGGCATTAAATCCCTTACCATCATCAATTAACTGAATTGCAAAGTCATTTTTGTTGAGCAATATTTTAAAATACACATTTTTACACCCGGCGTGTAACAACGCATTATTGATGCCTTCCTTAAAAATAAGCACAATCTGCCGTGTAAATCCCGGAGGCAAGTCGATATTATCTATATCCTGACCATTTTGTGTATGAAAATAAATAGCTGAATTCTCAAATAATTCAATTCCATAATCCTTTATATAATTATACATAGCCTTTAAATTGTTGTTTTCAGGATCTATGGACCAGATAAAATCCCGGGTTCCGTTAAATAAATTGTTGGATTCTATATTGATCTTTTCAAGAAGACCGGTCAATTTGGCGGGAATTTTCCAATCCTCCGATTTGATCAGATTGATCAGCAAAGAGATTGAAGCCAGGTGGTTCCCCACCTCATCATGAAAATCCATGGCTACCTTCTTTTGCAATCTTCCGTATTCTTCCTTACGCAGCCTTTCAAGCGCCATTAACTGGTTTACCTTCAATTTAATCCGGTAATTGTTAAAAAACACGAATCCGAGCAGCAAGAATGCAATAAGGATGACTATAAACCACCAGGTATTCCAGAAAGGGGGAGCAATTACAAACGCGTACGATTTGGAATTTGATCCCCAGTTAATTCCATCATAAGAAGCCTGTACGATAAATAAATATTTCCCGGGGCGAAGATTAGCATAAATAACCGAATTTTCTTTAGTAGGCGAAGACCAGGATCGATCATGGTGATCGAGTTTATACCGGTACCAGATGCTTTTATTGCTGCGCAATGATATGGAATTGAATTTAAGTTTCAGATCATTTTTATTATGTTCCATTACCGGATTTAAAGGAACCTGAAACCAAGGATCAAGTCTAAATCGTTTATTGCCCCAGTCGGTTTCCCTGAAAGAAACATCAATGCCGGTTATATTTACTTCCGGACCACCCGACTGACCGGTCAACCTGGATGGGTTAAAAATTATTGTGCCGATATTTGTGCCAAAATAAATCTTATCACCCATTCGCTGTACTGCATTCTGATTTATTTCGAAATCAGGATATCCCCTGTCCGGACCGAGAGACCTTACATTGAGTATGTTTCCTTCCTTATCGATCTTAATGATAATCAATCCTTTTTCTGTTCCAAGACATAACTGGTCCCGGCCAAATGCCTCTATCGTTCTGACCCGGAGAAAATCCAATCCCAATCTTCCTGATAAATAAACAAGTTCAGCCTTTCCTAAATGATAAAAGATCAATCCATGCATATCACTTCCTATCCAGAAATTTCCAAACCGGTCCCTGCATATTGTATTCAGGGTTTCTTTCGACCTGAAAGGATGTTCAATCAACGATTTTATCTGTCCCTCTTCATAAAGGTCGATATTTCTTTCTGATAAAAGAATCATCTTATCAGTGCCCCACTCCGTCATATAATTTATCCTGTTATCCGAAAGGCCATTTCTTGTGGTGATTGCGGATATGTTCTTTCCTTCTATAATACCAACACCACCCTCTGTAGATACCCAGATCTTTCCCAGGCTGTCGGCTAATAGATAATAGCAATAATTATGAGGCAGACCATTTTCCTGTGTATAGACCTCAAGATTATTTTCCTCCTTTTTAATTAACCCTTCCGCGGTAGCAAACCAATAAACTTTATCGGTCTTCTCTATGGCCCTGACATATTTGCCGGGAGGCGATTTTATTGCATTTACTGACTTATCCCGGGCATAAACTTTCACACCTGCCCCAAAATATGAGATCCATAATTGACCTTCATCATTAAAAAAGAATGTGGGAGGATATCCTTCCGTAACTTCTCCGGGTAACCGGGTTAGTTCAGTTCCGGGAATGCTGTAAAGGGCTTTTCCCCACGCACTGACCCAGATATTGTTTTCATTGTCTGCCATGAGGACGGACTTTTCTGGCTGCTGTATGTTTATCCCGGTATCCAGGGTATCCCCGTCGGAGATCTTTAATAATTTATTATCATTAAGCAGCCAGATATCGTGAGCGGATCCCACATAAAACCCCTGAATGCCCCCTTTTGTAATCATCCAGTCAATCTTTACGATTTCCTGCCCTTTTACCGGAATCTCAATAATTCCCCGGTTCGTACTTATGGCCAGAAAATCACTTCCCGAACCTTTTATTTTATAAAACCGGTCGGCTAATAACGATACTTCATAAGGTCCAGTGAAGTTATCGTTAATTTTCGAGTAAATATTTCCACTTGCCGTCAATATCCATGTGGTTCCCGATTCAGACTGGTAGGTATCCTGGATCTCTCTGACTATGTCAACCGGTATATCCTTATCAATATGAATTGCATTTTCAACGATCCTGTAAAATGACTGGTCGTAGAAAAACCCGATGGACTTATCATTCATGCCGATCAGATGGTGACAAAAATTTCCCGGGATGGTATTGTCCAATCCATAAAACCTGAAGTCGGTTCCATTATAGGCAGATATGCCCTTCTTTCCTGCTATCCAGAGCACTTGATTGTTATCATAATAAAGATCGTACACCGATTTGCCCGTATTTTCATCAGCAAAAGATATCTCATCAAACGATCTGCCATCATACCTGAACAATCCGTCTAGTGTAGCGATCCATAAAAAACCGTGATCATCCTGCAACAGCTCAGTGACTCTCAGGTCTTTAAGCCCGTCCTCTGTTGTAAACCGATCGATAAAAATCGCCTGCCCTTTCAGCAAGGGGGGTAAACAAAAAATAAATACTATAATCAGATTTTTACCCATCAATGGTTTTAATCCCCGGAAGGGGTGTCTGTTCAGATCCAAAATTGTTTATTAAAATATCTTTTAACAAGATTAGTGATAATATGAAAAGGATAAAATCCCCCTTTTGTGGGGATTTCTTATGTGAATATAATTGATGAAATTTACTTTGAATTCGTAATCAGAACAAAACATCCTTCCTGGGCAATAGCGCAGAACTCTCTTCATACACTCTCGAATTTTGTCCAGGAGGGTTATTTTATGGCCGGAAAAACTTTACTTCGGCTATTAATCTCATCGATTTTGATCATATCCGATCCGCGTAATATGGATTTTTGATCATTCTTTTTTCAATAATTCCTGGTAGTCTTCCTTTGTGTCAATATCCAGTTCAGCTTCAGGATTCGGGATCACATGCACATCCCTCTTTAAATTGCTGATTATCGATTTTGCTCCTGTGTCTCCTTCCAGTTTATCAAAATAATTAAATAAACTATTATGGAAAAAGGCCGGCACGCCAAACGAACCACCATATCCGGAGGCAATTATATTCTTACCCGAACTGAAATGGGACCGGGCAATATTTATTAAATGATTGACTGAAATAAGTGGCTGGTCCGTTAACATAATGATCACGCCATATATATCCGGATGATCTTTTCTGATTTTGTCAATGCCCGATTTAATCGATTCGCTAATGCCCTTTTCCCATCGTTTATTTATAATCACTTCGATTTTATCTTCAAACTTCCTGAGTTTTTCTTCTACCTTTTTATGATCACTCCCAAGTACCACATAGACTGGTCCCAGATATGTATCTACTGCCGTTTGGGAGGCCAACTCGATCAATGTTTTATCTTTGTATTCAAGTAATTGTTTAGGTTGTTTAAAACGTGATGACGATCCCGCACCCAGCACAAGAATGGCAATTTTTTCTTCCAAAACTTATAATTTTTTGTGTTTACGCCGCAAATTTACTTAAAATTTTACTTTTGACAGCGTTAAAAAAAAGTTAAAATCATTTATTTTAGAATTGCGAAAAGATTAAAATCCGATGCATCCAATACTCTTTGAATTTAACACACCCGAATCTTTATCTTCATTTCTGCCTGATACCATTACCATTTATTCTTATGGTACAATGATTGCCCTGGGTGCCTTATTGGGTTTTTTTTATCTAGCCTATCAGTCCAAGAAACAGTTGGATATCCGGTATGAAATTTCAAATGAACTGGTATTGATTATTCTGATCTCAGCCATTATAGGAGGAAAATTATTCCTGATTTTTGAAGATCCTTCCCGTTATCTGTCCGAACCAAAAAAATTATTCGAGAATTTCAGCCAGGGATTTGTTTTTTACGGATCCCTGCTGACCGCCATCCCAGCCATGCTGATATTCTTCAGAATAAAGAAAATAGCCATACTTCCAATGCTGGATATTATTGCCGTCACCACGCTGATCGTCCATGGCACGGGAAGGATAGGTTGTTTTCTTGCAGGCTGTTGTTATGGTATCCCAAACGAAAGCTTTCTGGCTATAGTTTTTACCGATCCTGTATGCCAGGCAAGGCCTCTTAACGTACCTTTACACCCTACTCAGCTTTATAGTGTTATCCTGATATCCGGGATTCTGATCACATTGCTGATTGTGAAGACGAAAAAACAATTCCATGGCCAGCTGTTTACATTGTATCTTATCTTATATCCCTTCGGAAGGATTGTCATCGAATTTTTCAGAGGAGATCTGTCAAGGGGATTTGTTATCGGTGAAACAGTTTCCACCTCCCAGTTTATATCGATCCTGGTAATAATCGGCGGAATATATTTTTACCGCAAAATGAAGAAAAAAAACAATATCCGAATTTGATTGAAAATAAAATTCAGGAATATCAGCTCCGGAACCTGAAACCACTTTTCTTAACCGTAATTTCAAAGGGGGGGCTACCGATAAACTCTCCATCCATATGGGCCACAAGCGCATTGTTTTCATGAACCGCAACATTTTCACTTTTATAAAACTCGACCTGCCGCAATTTTTTATGACCACCGTTTTTCATTCTGGGAAGATACAATAATCTCATCCATAACGGCACTTTATTGATTACACAGATATCAAGAAGTCCATCGTTATTCCGGGCATGGGGATTGATAAGGAAACCGCCGCCAAAAGTAGTACCTTTTGCAATGGTCATAAGAAAAATGGTGAAATTGCGAGATTGATCGTCAAGCACTACCTCAATTTCCTTTTCCTTATAGGTAGCGATATTTTTTATCACCGTTTTCATATAAGAACTGTATCTGGCGTATTTCTCGCCTTCAGAGGCCATAACTTCTACAATCTTTCCATCAAAACCTATACCAATGCCATTGAGGAATATACTTCCATTACACTCGCCTGCATCTATGGGAAGCGGTATTCCTTCGAAGGCTGTTCTCAACTGGTAATCAAAATCGAGACTTTTGTGTATATGTTTGATGGTATCATTACCCGTTCCCATGGAAATGACACTTACCGGAAAATCGCTGAACATGATTCCCCGAAGTGCATTAACGGTTTGATTAATGGTACCATCGCCTCCGAGTATTAAAATATCGGAAAAACGTTCGGTATTAAATTTTTGCTTAAGCAGTTGAAGTGCACTGGAACTGGAATTGGTACTATAAAAATTGTAAGCGATGCCTCTTCTCTGGAATTCAGTTTTGACTGCCTCGATCTTATCCCTGTATTTCCCTTTTCCGGCGACCGGATTGTATATGACAAAATACTTCTTTTCCTTCACTCAGTTTTTTGGCGAAAATATAAAAATATATTTTCTTTTTATCCAATCAAAAACAATATAGATCTGAACGGCGGTTGGTCAGTTTTCATCAACGATCAATCCGGATCCTGTTACCGGGAGGTCGATTTCCGGATCTCCTTTATAATATACATTTCCATTTCCCGACAATAAGCCGGTCAATTTTTCAGAAACCCTGACCTTTATATTACCATTGCCGTTCAGAAATACCGCGGCTTCGGTCAAGTCCAGACCATAAGCATCGATATTGCCTATTCCCGACAGAAAAAGACTGGATGCTGATTGCCGGGGTCCGTAAATAAATATATTCCCCAGTCCCTGCATGAATACATTTTCAACCGGTGCCGGCAATTGGATCTCGACCAGAATGGTGTCATATTCCACTAACTGTACATTTTCCCTGATGCCCCAGTAAAACACCTCCTGCTTCTGTTGGTAGATCATTTCTGACAGCACATTTTCCTGTCCTTTAAAAGTAACGCTGAATGAATCACCTACCGTTATGATCATGTTCCCTATGCTGCCATGCTGAATACTGGTAAAGGTATCGACATGAATGGGAATACTTGTGACAGGTCCTTCACCTGTTATATAACGTGTTTCATCAAACCGGTCAAGGCTGCATCCCGCAAGAAAAACAAAAAAACTTATACCGGTTAAAATAATGATCTCTTTTGCCTTCATATAATCTTACCTTTCCTAAAAAATTATTATGAATCTATTATGATGCAAATATAATCGAAATCGTAATTGGATATATCAATCGGCTCGATCATCTCTTACTTTAATAAAAACCGATTATACCAGATGGATAAATGTACAATTTTTTCATCATGGAAATATTCGAATATAATTTTATGAGTTGAACCTGTTTTTCACTGTAAATTTTTATTTTTGAAAGTAATTAACCTTTTTAAAAATGAGACCAACCCTTTCTGACTACATAAAATCACTTGACCCACAGATAACACAATATGAAAAAATCCCCACTGTCATTTTTGAAGATTTTGAAAATGCAGCCGAGGTGATTGCCAGTGAAATTGCCGATATGATACGAACAAAGGATGGTCACTGCGTGCTTGGATTGCCTACCGGTTCCACTCCGATAAGTGTATATGAAGAACTTGTGAAACTTCACAAGAATGAAGGACTAAGCTTTAAAAATGTGATCACATTCAATCTCGATGAATATTATCCCATGCCTCAGAGACGGCTGCAGAGTTATGTCCGTTTTATGAATGAAAATTTTTTCGATTATATTGATATACCGGACGAAAATATCAATATTCCTGACGGCACGCTTCCATTGGAAGAAGTACCTGCCTTTTGTGAAAAATATGAAAGAAAGATCGAAGAAGTCGGCGGTATTGATATACAGCTCCTGGGAATCGGTAAAACCGGGCATATAGGGTTTAATGAACCCGGGTCTTCGTTCGACTCCAGAACACGGCTGATCACCCTCGACCATATTACCCGCGTGGATGCGGCCAGTGATTTTTTCGGGGAAGAAAACGTACCCAGAAGGGCCATTACAATGGGTATTGGCACTATTTTCAGGGCCCGGAAAATATTATTAATGGCCTGGGGTGAAGGAAAGGCTCCCATTATTCAGAAAGCCGTTGAAGGAGAAATAACGGAACATATTCCGGCCAGTTATCTTCAAAAACATTCCGATACCATATTTATTGTTGATGAGGGGGCGGCCGATGAACTCACCAGGCAAAAAACCCCATGGCTTGTCGGACCCTGTGAGTGGGATGACTGGCTTACCCGTAAAGGAGTGGTCTGGTTGTGTCAGAAAGTGAATAAACCCATATTAAAATTGACCGACCGCGACTACAACGATAACGGTATGAGCGACCTGATCGCGCGGAAGGGTCCTTCAGCTTATAATATCAATATAAAAGTTTTCAACGATCTGCAACGTACGATAACGGGCTGGCCCGGAGGCAAACCTAATGCCGATGATTCGAACCGTCCCGAAAGAGCGGAACCTTTCCCGAAAAGGGTTATCATTTTCAGCCCGCATCCCGACGATGATGTGATCTCTATGGGAGGCACCTATATCCGGCTGGTGGAACAGGGCCATGAGGTGCATGTGGCTTATCAGACATCCGGTAATATTGCAGTATTCGATGATGATGTGATCCGGTATGCGGATTTTGTAAATGAATATATCGATACCTTTGACAGCGATGATAAAAAATTCAAGAAACTTTTTGAAAAAATCTGGGAATTCCTGCGAAATAAAGAACCCGGGCAGGTCGATTCCTATGAAGTGAAAGAGATCAAAGGCCTCATACGCAGAGCCGAAGCACGAGCCGGATGCCGTTTTGTGGGTTTACCCGATGAAAACATTCATTTTATGAATCTGCCATTTTATGAAACGGGTAAGGTAAAGAAAGATCCCCTGAGCAAAAAGGATATTGAAATCACCAAGGATCTGATCAAAAAGGTAAAACCGCATCAGATCTATGCTGCCGGTGATCTGTCCGATCCGCATGGCACGCACCGCGTTTGTCTGAAAGCAGTATTTCAGGCCGTTCAGGAACTAAAATCCGAGTCATGGATGAAGGACTGTTGGGTATGGCTGTACAGAGGTGCCTGGCAGGAATGGGATATCGACCGGGTGGAAATGTGTGTACCCCTGAGTCCCGATGAACTTTCGAGAAAAACAAAGGCGATCTTTAAACACCAGTCCCAGAAGGATAGCGCCCTTTTTCCCGGCACCGATGACAGGGAATTCTGGGAACGCGCGCAGGACAGAAACAGGGATACCGCAAAATTATACAATCAACTGGGCATGGCGGAATATGAAGCTATGGAAGCATTTGTCAGGTGGCATTATTAAAAAATTATGGAAATAGACAGAGAGATACTGGCCTATTATAATACGGGCGTAGAAAAGGGAAGACTTGAAACAGATATTTTTCAGCTCGAACGGGAAAGAACCGAAGAAATCATTTCCCGTTACCTGCCCGATCATAAAATAAAAATACTGGATATCGGTGGAGGAACAGGTCATTATTCTTTCTGGTTGAAGGAACAGGCCCATGAGGTGCATCTGGTCGATCCGGTCCGTTTTAATATCGATGAGGCCAAAAACGAAGCAAACAGGAGAAAAAACGCACCGGATTCCATCAAGCTGGCAGAAGCAAGGGAACTGGGTTTTGAAGACAATTATTTTGATCTGGTGTTGATGATGGGTCCTTTATATCACCTGACCCGGCTGGAAGACAGGCAGGAAGCCCTGAAAGAGTCTCTGCGGGTATTGAAAAAAGGCGGAACACTTCTTGCTGCAGGGATTACCCGGTATGCCTCGTTATTTGACGGATTTTTCCGTAACCTCATTAAGGATCCGGATTTCTTTCAGATCGTGGACCAGGATATTGCCACGGGCCAACACCGGAATTTTTCCAATAAGCTGGCTTATTTCACTACAGCATATTTCCATTTTCCCGAGGACCTGAAAAAGGAAATTGCCGAAGGCGGTTTTGAAGTGAAGGAGATGATCGCTATTGAAAGCTTTGGATGGCTTATACCTAATTTTGTTAAAAAATGGGCTGAAAAGGACTATCGCCCCCTTCTTCTTGAATCCATCAGAAGAGTTGAAAAAAATCCGGACCTGATGAGTATGAGTGCCCACTTCATGGTTACGGCCAATAAATCATGAATCCAGGGAAGATAGCACTAACAGGACATGGAAATGTTTAGGCACCCTGGAAAAGTATGTACCGATGCCGGACATCCCATCCTTATTTTTGCACGAAATACCGCTGATAAAAAAGATGCCAAAGAGGTGAGGAGTCGAATCTTATCCCATCATCAGATCCACATCGCGTCCAACCACCGAGAGATTCTCACGAACATGCTGTTCGTCCCAGAGATTTGATATCACTGCCGCAATTCTTGGATTCTGCAATGCCCACAAATACGCCTTCACCGGAGGCTTCATGTCTCCGGGAACGATCTGGTTTAATTTTTCAACCCGCCATTCTGGAAGCGGTTTAAGCGATTCATGTTGCGTAGCTACCGCCATGGCCACTTTCATGCCGATCACCCCAACATTAGCGGCATGGGCCTTTCGGATTGCAGCGTCCATATAACCTTCATTAAGAATATTATACGCCACCATGGCCACGTCATATTTACCGGTATCTACCGCCGCATTCAATACACCAGCCGAATCGTTATGGGTAGAAACGCCCAGATATCGTACTTTACCTTGTTTCTTCAGCATGTCAAAGGTCTCGAAAATTTCAGGAATCTGTACTTCTTCAGGACTGTTGGCTCCATGAGGACACATGACCAGGTCAAAGTAATCAGTCCCTACCCTTTTCAGACTTCCTTCAAGAGATTCAATGATAAAATCCCTGAATTTATTACTGCCGTCAACCTTATGGCCGTAATCCTCCATCATAGCATTGCTCAGATAACTCGGATCCATGGATCTTTCCTGGCCGGGCCAGTAGATATAAAAATAACCGGGTTTATCCACTCCACGCTCTTCTCTGAACTCCGCAGCTTTTTTTAATACCTTTTCCTGCTTTCCAGGCGGCAGATCATCAAATATATCCCTGTACATCCTGTTCCTTACCCCGGTAAATCCGCTGATTTTTGTATTAATGAATACTTTCTCCCGCATGGAAGAAGATTCAAGCAATTTCCCGTATCCCTTTTCGGATTCGCCCCTTCCATAGGCCGGAGCCGTATCCAGATAATTCAATCCCATATCCATGGCCAGTCTAACGGGTTCCAGGTTGTCAGGCCTCACCGGATCACCTCCGCATACGACTTCAGAAACCATATAACCTGTCCGTCCCAGTTGACGGTATGCCATCCCCGGTTGTTTGTTTCGCCATTCAGGCTTGATAGGCTGTTCATCTGGTTTTGGCTTACTCGTTTTTGAATAGGCCTGACCTGAAACTATAGCAGGCAGCGAAAGTGAAGCGAGGGAAGAAGAGCGGATGAAATCCCTCCTGGTGAATTTTTTAAACACTTTTTCCTTTTTTCCCATTTTTATCGTATTTGATTATTAACAGCGGAATCCACTAATTTTTTATTTCTCCGAAGAAGAAAGGCTTTGCAAGATAATGAAATACTTACTTTTTAACAAAGTGCCCTGAGCTCTATCCCTGACCCTGAAGGATATCCTGACCGGCACCGGGATTTATTCCTCAGGATGCTTCCTGCACGCTGCCGTTGACCTGTTGAGCATAATCCATATGAATTTTAAGTTTATCATGGATTATTTCAAGGGTTCCTCTTTGAAGATCGTCCCGTTCCTCAGCCATCAGTCGTTCGTATCGTTCAAGATCTTCCTCATGTTGTTTAAGTATCAGCTCCATAAATGCCTTATCGAATTCTTCATCGGGAAGATCGCTGAGGCGATCGAATTCAGCCTGCGCTTCTAACGTCAGTCCCTGTGGAATCTCAATACCCTGGCTTAATGCCAGCCTGGAAATATTATACTGGAATTCTTCATGATCGTTTATAAGCGTTTCACAGAATGCCTGAAATTCCACATTATCACTTTTATCTTTCGCCTGTCTTGCCAATGCAATCTGGAGACGGTTATTGATCATAGACCGTATGAGCATATCTTCAATTTCCCGGTCGGTCATCGGTGGTATTTCACCCACCTCAATCTGGGTTTCCGTTTGTTCTTCCTGACCGGAACGCTGTTGCTTACATGAAAAAAGCATTAAAAATGCTAAAATAAAAAGAGCTGTATTTTTCATTTTTATGATTTTGTTTTTCAAAGATTAAAAACCATTTCTGATTCCATAGATAAAATATAACTATTTTTATGTTTGATACCAAAAACTTGCCGGCCACTTGAAATTACGTTTTATGATCCTCGTTGCCGGAAAGCCGGTGGATTCACTGGCAGTCGGGTGTTCCGTGTATCTAATTCTTGCCCAGTTTATCCAGGGCTTTGCTATCCAGTTCCATTTTAAGCGGCTTGATCTCTTCTCCCCAGTAAAGAGTAGTGTGCGGGAATGGGATTTCGATATTTCTGTTATCAAAAGCTTTCTTCAGACGCTTACGGTATTCCCTTCCAACAGACCATTGCTGTATTGGTTTCGTTTTTATACGCGCTTTTACTACAATCGCGCTATCGCCAAATTTATCAAGCCCGAACACTTCGATCGGTTCCAGTATTTTATCCTTAAAATCGGGATCCTGCTGGAGTTCATCACCCGTCTTTTTCATGATATCGATCACTGTTTCGGTATCTTCCTTATACGCTACTCCGATATCAAATACCATGGCCGACCATTCCTTGGTCATATTCGACATGGTGCTTATTTTACCATTCTGGAATATATGAACCGTACCGGAAAAATCCCTCAGGGTGATCGTTCTGAGCTCAATCTTTTCTACCAGGCCTCCGGTTCCATTAACTATGGCCACATCACCGGTCCTGACATGGTCTTCAAGCAGCATAAAAAATCCGGATATAAAATCCCTGACCAGCTCCTGAGCTCCGAAACCAATGGCAAGACCGAGTATACCTGCACTGGCTAGAATAGGCCCGATCTCCACACCGAATTTCTTCAACAATATAACCAGGAATATACCCCATATGAAGATGTTGGCGGCCAGAAGCACAATACCCATCAATGTATTGATCCGCTTTTCGGCCTCCACCGGATCCACTTCTTCTTTTTTTCCGGCCCGGGATATCAGGGTTTTTTTCATTTTTTTAATGGAATACCTGACTAACCTGAATGCAACCAGGATAACTATAATAATGACAATGATACCCGGCAATTCAGAAATGAGCCATTGCTGGAGATTGGTTACTAACGCGCTCCAGAATTCAGGACTGATTAAATTCTCCATAAATCTTATTTTTGTTTTTTGACTTTTATGAAATATAGATAATTAAACGAATTATTCACATTTTTCAAGGTAACAATTGACTAACCCATACGGATTAAAATTGTTGCCGTAAAACCTGACTATTGGATGAAAGAAGGCCACGTTTTAAATTAGAAATCTATTTCTATTTCATGATTCTTCCTGTAATATTCCATCTTATCCCAATAATTTCCAGGAGTGTCCCGGTAAAACTCATCTTCTTTCATGGAATTTTTCGTTACTTTTTTCGGCAGATAATTTTTCCAATCCCGTATGCCTGCGATTGCATACCCGCTTCAATCCGGGCCTTGTCTTTTCAAATGATTTATTGTTCAATTGCATCAGACGTTTTATCCCTCCTGAAAAATCTTCATCGAACTTCAACTGTATACTCATGAGAAAATTTCTGATTCAATATCAAAACATCCTTGAAACGGCAAGTATTGTACCATGAGAAATATACCCAGAAGACCTGTTTCCGTTCACCAAACAGTGGATTTTTTTCACACCCATATTCATAAAATAAAAAGAAACAGATACTGAAACAAGCCACTTTCAAATAATTTTGACGCCCTTGCAGACCATTTTTCGCAAGTTTCCTTCCTTTTCAACATAAACCGAAACCCTTCATTAGGATATAAAATATACACGTAACGCTCTGAAAATGTGGAATAATAAAGATAATAATCCCTAATGACCCTCATTAGAAACTATTTTGATAATCAGGAATTTATGCTCTAATGAATAATCTGGGATAAAAAAACTCCCCGCGAACACGATAACAAAAAGGGCTGTCCTTATACTTTAAAGACAGCCTCTTCATGCAAAACAGTTTTATTTACAACGACTTCTTCGCCAGGTAAAAATCGATCATCTCGTAATCGCTCTTTTCCCTCTCTTCCATGTCCTTTACCGTCTTGGGCGGAGGTACGATTACTTTTTCACCGGGTTGCCAGTCAAGGGGACAGGCCACGCCATGCTTATCGGTTACCTGTAATGCTTCCAGTGTCCTGAAGATCTCACTCATGTTCCTGCCTACATTCAGGGGGTAATACATGATAAGACGGATCTTACGGTTGGGATCGATGAAAAATACCGCTCTTACCGCAGCCGTTTCACTTTCACCAGGCTGAAGCATGCCATAAAGTTTGGCCACCTTCATGTCGATATCCGCAATGATGGGGAATTTCATGGTAATGCCCAGGTTCTTTTTTACATTATTCACCCAGGCCACATGTGAATGTATGCTGTCGATACTCAATCCGATCAGTTTTGTATCCAATTTTGCAAAATCTTCCTCTTTTTCGGCAAATTTTGATAGTTCAGTCGTACAGACCGGTGTAAAATCAGCTGGATGCGAAAAAAGGATCACCCAGCTCCCCTTGTTGAATTCAGAAAATTTAATGGGACCCTGAGTGGTCATGGCTTCAAAATCGGGCGCTGTATCCCCGATTCTCGGCATCATATGCGTTATTTGTTCTTCCATAAGTTATTAATATTAATTTAAGTAATACATGAGAATTACATACATATCCTGTACAGGGTTAACATAAAATTTTTTTAATCCGTTTCATATCTTCCGAACTATTTTCGGCAGATTAAAATAATCTATAAAGATAATTTGAAATCTTGTGAATCCATTACTAAGATCAGAATATTGCGTATGGATAAACAAATAATCGACCGGATCCGGGAAAAGAAGGTTTCATCATCGATATGGATGGGGTGCTCTATCCTGTGGCATTGCCATTAAATCGATCGACTGCCACAGTGAAGAATCGATCATATTCGGAGACCGGATGGATACTGATATAATTGCCGGCATTGAATCAGGGATCGATACGGTGCTGGTATTAAGTGGCATAACCCTGGAGGAGGACATAGAATAGTATGCCTGCAGGCCTGCTTATGTTTTTGAAGGCGTATCAGAAATTATAGCCTGAACTTATAATCTTCCCATCTTTTCTGTATTTTTAGACTGGCTCGATTTTTAAAACAAAATTTTTTAACCCAAAACCAATTGATATGAAAAGCAGAAAAATAGCCATGCTGGGTGGCGGATTTATCGGTGACTTTTATGTTCATTCCCTCCATGGTCAACGACGGATCGACCGGGTGCATGTAGTCTATTCAAGGAGTGAAAAAACCGCAAAAAAGTTGGCCGAAAGGTGGTCGATACCTGCCTGGACCACTGACATGTCAGAAGCAGTAAACGCCACCGATATCGATACGGTGGTGATAGCCTTACCCAACTACCAGCACCTGGAGGCTGTGAAATTAGCCGCGGAGTCCGGCAAAGCGGTTCTGATCACCAAACCGCTGGGCAGAAACGCCAAAGAAGCCAAAGAAATGCTCGACCTGGTTGAAAAACATGGTGTATTTCATGGATATCTGGAGGATCTTTGTTACACACCCAAAACCCTGAAAGCCCGTGAATCTGTCAGGAATGGAGCACTGGGAGATATCTTATGGGTCAGGTCGCGGGAAACACACCCCGGCCCGCACAGCGACTGGTTCTGGAATCCGGAACTCTCGGGCGGCGGGGCCATTGTCGACCTGGGATGCCATTGTATTGAAATTGCCAGGAATTTTATCGGGAAAGAGGTAAAACCCCTCGAAGTCATGTGCTGGGCCGATACCCAGGTGAAGCCGATCGATGCAGAAGATCATGCCATTGCCCTGGTTAAATATGCTTCCGGGGCCATCGGCCAGTTCGAAGTAAGCTGGTGCTTTCGTGGGGGCATGGACCTCAGAGATGAAGTGATGGGCGTAGAAGGCACCATGTTCCTGAATCATTTCCTTCGTACAGGATTGGAAGTGTTTACTGCTGTGGGAGAAGGAGATTATGTGGCAGAAAAAGCCGAATCGGCCACCGGCTGGCTTTTCCCCGTGGGTGATGAAGTGAATGCCCTTGGTTATGATCATATGTTCACGGATATGTTCAATGCCATGGATAACAATACCAAGCCCATGGAGACTTTTTATGACGGATATGTGGTGAATGCCATTATTGATGCCTGTTATAAATCAGCCAAAAGCAAAAAATGGGAGCCCGTAGAACTTGAGGTGTGGCGAGGCAGTGATGAAGTGAAAAAAGGCCCTACGATGAAGGAATATGATGACACCTATTTTCTGATCAAGGAAGAAAAACTGCCTGATGGTTCGGTAAAACTGATCCTGAAAGATAAAAAATCCGGTGAAATCATTCAGAAAAACAAGTAAATGATTAGGCTGATAACCGGCCATAAAAGAAGCTGATCCGCAGGACGATCCGGGGCGTTCTGCAATTCTTTTCAAAAAAAGGGAGCTATTTCCTGCTACCACATCCCAATCCGGGCGTTAGCAGTAAACCTGCCGGAAAGATCGACAATAAGGGAATAGCTATGTATCCTCCGTTTTCACCTTGCCTTTCTTTTCCCTGAAAAGGATGATGAAAACGATCAGCACTACCACGGCTATGGCAGCCGGTATCAGCCATATCGTGCTCCAGTCAGTAGTTTCTGCCGTGGTATAGGCATCCACGATCCTGCCGGCAAACCAGGTTCCAATGAACATGCCCAGTCCATAAGTGGCAAATGTGATCAATCCCTGTGCCGAACTTTTCAGATGATTTGGAGCCTTCTCATCTACATAGATCTGCCCGGTAACAAAGAAAAAATCATAGCAAACACCATGCAACAGAATTCCCGCATATAACATCCACGTATTCATGTCCATGTCTCCATAGGAAAAAAACACATACCTCAGCAACCAGGCCGACATCCCGATAATAAATACATTTTTAACTCCGAACCGGGCCAAAAATACGGGCAGGATGAGTAGAAAGAGTATCTCGGATACCTGGCCAAGACTCAACTTGTTGGGGACAAAATTCATTCCTATATCCGACAGGAAAGAAGCCGTAAAGCCGTAATAAAAGGATAAGGGAATACAGGTAAGTATGGAGGCGATGATCAGAACGGCAAAAGACCTTTCCTTGAAAAGTTGTAGGGCATCCAACCCGATCAGCTCGGCAAAGGTGGCTTCAACCTTCTTTTTGGGCGGTACGTGAGGCAGGGTAAAGCTGTAGAGCCCAAGTAAAATCGAGGCTACTGCCGCCACGTATAATTGCCCGACCGAACTGGTATAACCAAGAAAACCTATCACATTATTGGCAATTATCCACCCAATGGTTCCCAGCACCCTGATCCCCGGAAATTCTTTTCCCGGATTTTGCATCTGATGGAATGAGAGTGAATTGGACAGGGCCATAGTTGGTGTGTATGTAAGTGTATACAATAAAAGGCTGGGATAAAACATACCAAAAGTTTTCGCCTGAGAGGCGATTACCAGGAAAACAGCACCCAACACATGCAATGTACCCATGACCCGTTCTGTGGCAAAAAATTTATCGGCAATCAATCCTACAAAAAAAGGTGAGATCATGGCGGATATAGCAAACGTACCATAACATAATCCGATCTGTGTTCCTGTAAATTGAAGGGATTCGCCAAGATAGGTGTTGAGCGTAACATACCATGACCCCCAGATAAAATACTGCAGGAACATGAGCGTGGAGAGCTGTAACCGTGTTTTAAGAATCATGATAAAAAATGCCTGTTAATTAATAGCCATACAGTATACGGGCGGCAATTTATAAAAATTCCTTGTATCTCCTAAAAAAAAAGTAAAAAACAGATCCGGGACTTTTTTGAGGATCACCAGGGATCAGTTCCCGTTTTGAGATAAGGAATCCATTCTTCATCGGCATATCCGGAAAAATCCCGGAGAAACATGATATAACTGGGCCGGAACGGACGTGTTTTAATGGTCAGACCCATTTCATCGGGTGTATAATCCCCTTTCCGTGCATTGCAGTTTTTGCAGGCCGTCACCAGGTTCATCCAGGTTGTTTTTCCACCCTTGGCTTTCGGGATCACATGATCCAGGGTAAGGTCCCTGGTGGTACCGCAATACTGACAGGTAAATCCATCCCTTTTAAATATATTCTGACGGGTGAGAATAACTTTTTTATAAGGTATGTGAATATATCTTTTCAGCTTGATCACGGAAGGCATCGGAAAGACCCTGGTTACGGAATGCAGCATGGTACCGTTGGCCTTATTGACAAGATCCGCCTTGTCAAGAAATACAAGTAAAAAAGCCCTCTGTACTGTACAAATGGATATGGGGCTGTAATCCTGATTCAAGACCAATACACGCCTGTTTATCATCGCAGTATCCGTTTGATTTTTACCAGTCTATGTGTATGAGATCTGTTTTCGCCGATAAATATACCCTTTTCATCAATAAAATCCACCCTAACAGACCCCGAGGCATGGATAATTTTATTTTCTTCCAGCAAAATACCCACATGAGAGATCTGATTTTTTTCATTCACGAAAAAAGCGAGATCCCCTGGCTGAGCATCCTTTAATGTTTCAATATCCTGTCCCTGATTCACCTGGAGAGAAGAGTCCCTCTTCAGATGATAACCTGCAATCTTAAAGACCATCTGAACAAAACCCGAACAATCAATGCCAAACGGACTTTTCCCGCCCCATAAATAAGGTGAATTCAAATATTTATTGACCATGGTTTTGATAAATTCAAAATCCCTTTTCTGGCCCAGACTTTTTGATTCGCCATTAAAGGCAAATTGTTCCTTCAGGTCGAACAATTCGGTAGTGGATACCGGCAGGATACTTCCCATAACTATCTGTAATGGCTTTTTCTGGTACAGGACAGTGGTTGTAACATCCGTACATATTCTGAACTCATTGTTATTTATTTCTTCGAAATACTCATCTGAAATAGGCTTGTGCTGTTTTGAATCGATCCATCCTTCATATCCATCAAAATATGCCTGGATCTTGCACCATTTTTTATCACTGGTAAAATCGATTATGGTGTAATGCTCTCCGAAAAGAAGCTGTGATACCATTTCCGCTTTATCAGTTGGCTGATTCCGGACAGGTACTACACTAAGACGACAAATGCCTTTTTCCATAGTTCTATAAACCGGTTATATTTTCATCCTGGCCATTTCTCTCTTAAGTTCCTTTTCTTTTATGTCTTCCCGCTTATCGTAAAGCTTTTTACCACGGGCGAGAGCAATTTCGAGTTTTGCCAGGCCACGATCGTTAATAAAGATCCGGGTTGGTACGATCGTCAGCCCTTTTTCATTATGTTTAGCCTCCAGCTTCTTCAACTCCCTTTTATTAAGCAAAAGTTTACGCTCTCGTTTCGGTTCATGATTTACCTCGCGAGCCATGGTATAGGGAGAGATATGCATTTCTTTAACATAAAGTTCATTTCTTAGAAACGTACAATAGGCATCCTGAAGATTGACTTTCCCCTGGCGGATCGATTTAATTTCACTTCCTGTAAGTACGATCCCGGCAATATATTTTTCTATGAACTGGTATTCATAGGAAGCTTTTTTATTACGGATATTGACTTTTTTCTGAAAATTTAACTTATCACCTGCCATAATTCCTGTAATGATGTCAAAAACTACGCCAAATAAAGGAACAAAATTCTTTAATCAAAAATGGATAGACCTGATTTACATTCTCAACCTGGCATCCGGTGTTATCGAAAGATCCGCATGTTCACCCCCGATGAATTTAAAATGGGCAGCCATGGCGATCATTGCCGCATTATCCATGCAATATTCAAACCGTGGAATATACACATCCCACTGCTTGTCCAGCGCCATTTCCTCTAAACGCGATCTGAGTAAAGAGTTGGCTGCCACTCCCCCGGCGATGGCTATTTCCCGAATGTGATATTTTTGCGCAGCCAATACCAGTTTTTCCAGTAGCATTTCCACAAGATTATGCTGAATGCTCGCACATAGATCATTCATATTCTCCTTAATGAAATCCGGATTCTTACCGAGCTCCTTTTTAAGGAAATACAATACGGCCGTTTTAATGCCGCTGAACGAATAATCCAGACCGGGTATTTCCGATTTCGGGAATTTATATTTATCAGGATCCCCGTACTTGGCATATTTATCAATAAGATGCCCCCCCGGATAAGGCAATCCAAGCATTTTGGCCGTTTTATCAAAAGCCTCCCCTACCGCATCATCCCGGGTTTCCCCGACAATCTCCATTTTCAGGTAATCCTTTACCACAACGATCTGGGTGTGTCCCCCGCTAACTGTAAGACACATAAATGGGAAGGAGGGTTTGGGATCATCTATAAAATGCGCCAGTATATGAGCCTGCATATGATCAACGGCAATTAAAGGTATGCCAAGGGATAAGGCCAATCCTTTGGCAAAAGAAATTCCCACAAGCAGGGAACCCAATAATCCGGGCCCCCTTGTAAATCCAATGGCGTCGAGGTCTTTTTTATTTATCCCGGCATCGTTCAGGGCATTTTCCACGATGGGCACGATATGTCTCTGATGAGCTCTCGATGCCAATTCGGGAACCACTCCACCGTAAATTTCGTGTATATCCTGACTGAGTATTGTATTACTCAATATTTTACCACCCGAGATAATGGCAGCCGATGTTTCGTCACATGAACTTTCTATGGCAAGAATATTGATAGACAATGGTTTAAATTATTGATATTTACTGATTTATAATAACTTTTTTTGCTCTTTAGGCAGCAAAAGTAAATAAATTCAGTTTCTTTCGTATAATTATATAAAAGGTTAATCCAAAACAACTTAAGTGGGAAAGCGAAGTTTATTAAGATTGATGCTGTGGGGGTCCTACCGATGGCCGGTAGTTAAAGTGATGGTGATCTTCATCCTGTTCCTATTATCTCTTATGGTAGGAATAACGTCCGCGCTTCAATTTCCCGCCGTTCAAACCGTTGTTACTCAAAAACTGGCCGATTATTTTTCAAATAAAATTGGTTTATCGGTTGAAATTGGGAAGGTGAACATCAACTGGTTCACCACGGCCGAACTGGCCGATGTGATAATCCGGGACCGCAGTGACGAAGTCCTGATAGCAGCTAAAAATACCCGGATAAATTATAATGTGAACTCACTATTCAGTAAAAAGAGTATTACATTCAATAAAGCAGTAGCCGATAGCGCTACGGTACGGATAATAAATAACATGCCGGATGGTAGATTTAACATCAACCATTTTGTGGACGGCATTAACAGACTCGTCGGCACCGAACTGCCTGATTCTCTGAAAAAAGTGTTCAACATCCGGGAAATAGAATTAACCAATTCTACATTCTTATTATCCGACCCGGAAAAAGACAGCATTGCCGGACAGTTCAATCATAATCAGTTCAAACTGCAGAACATCCATGCCAGGGCAGAAGACCTGCGATTAAGGGGTAAAAATTTTCAGATTCAGATAAGCGAACTAAGCTGTCTTGATTCAGCCACACAATTTGAAATACACAATCTTTCCGGCTTTTATCAGATCACCAAAAACTCCATGGTATTCCGTACTTTCAAAATCGATGCAGGCAAAAGCCACCTCGAGGCTTCCATGGTATTCCAGTTCGACAGTCTGCCTAAAATAAAGGAGTTCGTAGACAGTGTAAACATTATAGCCGATATAAAAGAATCGAATATCTATTCCAGGGATCTGGGAAATTTTGCTCAAAACTTCAAAAAATACAGTCAATTCTATAAGTTTGATGGATTTTTTAATGGAACCATCAATCGTTTTGAGGTCGATAATTTTGAACTGGCTTTCGGATCCATTAGCCGGATAAGAGGTTCGGTGCTGATGGACGGTCTGCCCGATATAGCCAATACCTTTATTGATCTCAATATCCAAAATTCCATTCTGAACCCTGCCGATCTGGATCCTTATATGGAGGATAATGTGATAGATAACCTGAATAAATTCGGTCGTTCAAGTTTTAACGGCCGGTTCATCGGCTTTCCGGTGGACTTCGTTTCGGATGCCGTGTTTTATACCCAGATCGGGACCATCGACAGTGACATTAATTTGAAGATCGACCCGGATAACGATCATCCGAAGTACTCCGGAAGCCTTACGGTAAATGATTTTGACCTGGGTAAATTCCTTAATAATGAGGATTTATTCCAGAATATCGACCTTCAGGGTAAAATCGAAGGAGAGGGCGTGTATGTGGAAAACGCTAATTTTCATCTCGATGCCACCATCGACAATTTTGGATTTCTTGGATATAATTACAGGAATATCGTCACTGATGGAAGGTTCTCCAGCCAGATATTCAATGGATATCTCAGCATTAATGACCCCAATCTTATTTTTGAGCTTAATGGAAATGTCGATCTTACCGAAGAAAAGGAAAAAATTGAAGTAATTGCTGTACTCGACACGGCCATTTTGAACAATCTGAATATTACGGAAAAGCCTGCCAGCATTTCCACGCTCATCAATGTAAATCTTGCCGGTCTTGATCTGAATAAAACTACCGGCCAGATCCATTCATCAAAAACCAACCTGTTTTTCGATGGACGCACCGCCGAAATAAACAACCTCAAGCTGATATCAGAGAAATTGGAAGATAAAAATTATCTGGAATTGTCTTCCGATAATATCGATCTCCATATAACAGGTGAATATAACCTGACCGATGTGATCGGCGATGTAAATCAGGTAATAAAAGAATACCGGCTTATTGCCCGAAATAACCGGGATACACTGCGAAAATACTGGACGCATCGAAAAAATCTTAACCTTCCGGATTATAATCTGGAGTATAACCTTACTTTTTTCAATATAAATCCATTTCTGAATTTATTTGTTCCAGAACTCTATGTGGCTGAAGACACCCGGATATCAGGCCATATTTCTGCCAATCATTTTTCAAACATTTCTCTCAATACAAAAATCGATACCCTCGTATTCGACACTTACAGCTTTATCAATAATACACTTAAGGTTTCGGCGGTAAAATCCCGTGATTCGGCCGAAGTGGACCTGTCACTGGATCTGAGTTCGGAATCGCAATATGGAGAAAAAGGTGGCAGGAGTAATAATCTATACGTGCGCGGAAAGTGGGAAGACGATATGATCGACCTGGATATGAACATTCGGCAGGAAGAAAAGCAGAACATCATCCATATTCAACCGGTAGTCGAGTTTGACAGTGCTTTCACTCGAATCAACTTCAGGGAATCCGACCTGGTTGTTCTTGGTAATTCCTGGAAATTCAATCCGGATAACAGGATTTTGATCAGGTCAAAAAATCTTCTTTTTGCAGATTTCCATATCTCCAGCGGCGATCAGCTTATAGATCTAAGTGGTTATATTTCAGAAGATACCTCCAGGATATTCGTAGCAAAAATTGAAAATTTTGAAATAGAAAATGTAAACTCCATCCTGCCGCGGGAATTCATGGGGATCCTTGACGGTCGTATTGCCATTGAAAGATTCTATGACACTCCGGTAATCAACAGTGAGGTGGAAATCGATGATCTGGTCTTTGAAAATTTTGAAGTGGGTGATTTTTTCGGATCGAGCAATTGGGATCTCACTAATAATAAATTGATCATTGATATTGAAATGCTCAATAACGAAAAAAAGAAGATAATCGATATTGAGGGAAATTACGCTCCTTATAATGAAACTGACAAACTGGATTTGCTGGCTTCATTCGACGAGGCCAATATAAATGTGATCGAACCATTTTATGAGGATCTGATCTCAGATCTTACAGGAAATGCCAGGGGAGAATTCAGCATCACGGGTACACTCAGAAAGCCCGTTCTGAAAGGTGAAGGATACGTAAGTAAGGGTGGCATCACCATAGATTATCTGAAGACAAACTATAATTTCGAAGGAAACATAGCCTTTACGGAAGATGAAATTGGCGTAATAGGGCTTATATTACGAGATAAATTCAATAATACGGGAATAATGAACGGCGGGATAATCCACGATCATTTTAAAAATATACGATTTGATATACGGTCAGAATTTGAGAACCTCCTTACACTGAATACCACTGCCGGGGATAATGATCTTTTTTATGGCACGGCCTATGGCACCGGCACACTTCATATTTACGGACAGGAAAAGGTCATTAATATGGATATCAATGCGACTACCGAACCGGGCACACGATTTTATATACCCCTTTCAGGGTCCAGTGAGGCGTCGCAGGAAAACTTCATTCAGTTTATCGATCTGGATTCCACCGGGCAGATTACCGAATTCGAAGCAGAGGAAGTGCTGAAACTTAAAGGAATACGATTGAATTTTGACCTTGAAATTACGCCCGATGCCTATGCGGAGATCATTTTCGATCAGACAGCCGGTGATATAATCCGGGGAAGGGGTAATGGACAGTTAAGCATGACGATCGACACGCAGGGTGAGTTCAATATGTTCGGGGATTTTGTGTTCGAAAGCGGTGGCTATAATTTTACCTTATACAATGTGATCAACAAAGAGTTTTCTATCGAGCCGGAAAGCCGGATCACCTGGTCGGGTGATCCCTATGGTGGCATTATGGACCTGACAGCCAATTACCGGCAGGTCACTTCATTGGCTCCTATTTTTGGAAACCGGATTCAGGTGGACAGCGCATTCGCAAATAAATCCGAAGTGAAACGCAAATATCCTGTGATCGTGGAACTGCAACTGGAAGGTCCCCTGTTATCGCCCGAGATCAATTTTAATATCGAAATTGAGGATTATGAAAATGTTGTAGTGGATGGGATCAGTTTTGAAACGGCCGTAGCTGCGTTCAAATCAAATCTTCAATCCAATGAACAGGAACTGAAAAGGCAGGTATTCAGCCTTATCATTTTGAGGAGATTCGCACCGGAAGGATCCTTTGCAGTAGGTGGCACGTCCTTTGGCAACAGTGTAAGTGAATTTATATCCAATCAACTCAGTTACTGGATCACCCAAATCGATGAAAACCTTGAGATAGACCTGGATCTTGGCACCCTTGATCAGAATTCCACCAATACCTTCCAGTACAGGATGGCTTATACCTTCAATGAAGGCAGACTGCGGATCAGCCGGTCCGGTAACATTACCGATGAAGAAAAGCCGGACAATATATCCAATATCATCGGTGACTGGACGCTTGAATATTTACTGACTGAAGATGGTGAGCTAAGGGCCAAGATGTACAACCGGTTTGATTACAATAATCTTGTCAGTCCAGCCCAGCGAAACACCACGGCCACTGCCGGCTTCAGCTTTATGTATACCAAAAGCTTTAATAATATCAAAGAACTTTTCAAAGGGAAAGAGAAAAAGAAAAGCAAAAGTGAGGAGGAAGACTATATCGAGTTTGATGAGGGATTATTGCCCAGCAGGGAGAAACAGGAAAATCAGGAGGAAACCACACCTGATGCCTCACCTGCAGACACGCTGCCTGGCGCCATAGATCAATCAACCGGCAGCACACAAGTGCCCGGCTTCCAACCCGATGCCATTGAAGAGCCACCTAAAGAGCGTTTCCCGGATGACCCATAAGGCTACCGGGATCATACGTGGAGCCTCAAACAACTCTTTATCCGGCAGAAAACAGTTCCGGGAAAAAATAGCCTGATTACGTTAACCGATTTGTTATAAACATTATTACATTGTAAATGTTCTGATTTAAAAAAATCCATGTCAAATTTAAAGACAGATCAAATCAATATTTTCTGGTTCAGAAGGGATCTCAGGTTAAACGATAATACCGGATTATATTATGCATTAAAGGAAGGGCTCCCTGTTTTGCCTCTTTTTATTTTCGATACGGAAATCCTGTCAGGACTGAAGGATAATCAGGATCCCAGGGTTACTTTTATTCATAACGAAATAACCAGAATCCATAAAGAGTTGCGTAAACATCACTCGGGCTTACTGGTGCGTACAGGAAGTCCTGTTGAAATTTTCAAATCCCTCCGGAAAGAATATAATATTAAAACGGTTTATGTTAACCGGGATTATGAACCCTTTGCCAGGAAAAGAGATGATACAATCAGAAAATTTCTCAAAAAAGAAGGCACCACATTCCATGATTATAAGGATCAGGTAATTTTTGACAAGGATGAGATCCTGAATAATGAAGGAGAGCCATACAAGGTATTCACGCCATACAGCAAATCATGGATGGATCGATTCGATATTAAAAAATTAAAGCGTTTTGATTCTGCCTCCATATTGAATAATTGTATCACTCCGGGTCCTGATAAAATTCCTCCTCTTGCTGATACAGGGTTTAAAAGAGCGGATATCAGTTTTCCTGACCGGGAATTGGATATTAAAAAAATCAGGGATTACGATAAGCACAGGGATGAACCCTGGAAGGACGGCACCACCAGGCTGGGGATTCACTTCCGTCATGGAACGGTAAGTATAAGAAAAGCCGTTGAGACGGGTTATAAACAAAATGAAACCTGGCTGAACGAATTGATATGGAGAGAATTTTACATGATGATCCTGTATCATTTTCCCGGCGTAGTAAACCAGTCGTTCAAGCCCAGATATGATCATATTGAATGGGAAAACAAACAGGAACATTTTGATCGCTGGAAAGAGGGACGCACAGGTTATCCCCTGGTGGATGCTGGGATGCGGCAACTGAATAAGACCGGATTTATGCATAACCGGACACGAATGGTAGTGGCTTCTTTTCTCACAAAACATCTTCTCATCGACTGGAGATGGGGCGAGGCCTATTTCGCTGAAAAATTACTGGATTATGAACTTTCATCCAATAATGGTGGATGGCAATGGGCTGCCGGTACCGGCACGGATGCCCAACCCTATTTCAGGATCTTTAATCCGCACGAACAGGCAAAAAAATATGATCCGGAAAATAAATATATCCGTAAATGGATTGAAGAATTTGACTCGGACAATTATCCGGAACCAATAATTGATCATAACTTTGCACGTGAAAGGGCATTAAAGCGTTATAAAAAAGCAATTTAACCAAACATGGAAATAGGCGAAAGAGTCAGGTTTCTTCATAGTAAAGAAGAAGGAATTATACGCAGGATTATCGATAAGCGTACGCTTGAGATCGAGATTGATGAGGGTTTCCTGGTCCCGGTACTGAAAAATGAAGTGGTCCGCATTGCAGGCGAGGAACATGAACGTTTTCAAAAAGAAACAGAGGATACCTCGACCGTACAGACAGCAGGCCATATAAAAGAGGAAGATATCCGGCCGGATGTGCTGATAGCCCTTGAAATAACAGGAACCAAACTGGACATCTGGTTAATCAATTCAACGCCTGACAGGTTATTGTTTGCAGTTCATGGCCAGTACAGGGATCGTCTTTCAGGACTTAGCGAGGGCAAACTAAATAAGCATACCTACGCCAAGATTGACACATGGAATATGGAAAACCGGGATAATTGGCCTATCCTTTGTACAGACATCATTTTTTTCATTAAAGAGGGTGAACATCATAAACCGGTCGTTTCCAGAAAAATCAATATTGGAAAAAATCACCTTCTGAAAAAATCGATCCCTACACCATTGCTGAACAAAAAAGCCATACAGATCTCGTTGATTGTAGAAAAAGACATCCCCGATCCTGAGAAATTGAAGGAAGCCTTGTTTGTTTCAAAAGGAATTGAAGGAAAGGACCCATCCCAAAAAAACAAAACGGATGAAAGTATTGACCTTCATGCCGAAGCCTTGATAAAAGATCCCTCCGGATTAAGTAGATCTGAAATTCTCGATCTTCAATTAGATCATTTTTTAAAAAAACTCGATGAGGCTGTAATCCATAATCATAACAGCATTACCTTTATTCACGGAGTAGGAAATGGGACTTTACGCCATTTGATCCATAAAAATCTCGGTCAATACCCACATATCAGGTATTTTGAAGATGCGATGAAAGAAAAATTCGGATTTGGCGCTACAAAAGTTTATCTTAAATGAGATTTTCTCGATTGTTTTATTAAATTTATCCTAAAATAATTCAATAAAATATATTAAAAATCTATATTGCAACCTGAAAATCCGAGGCCATGAATTTTAACTTCACCGAGTTTATGGAAAAGGTCGCCAATGACATGGGTGGCCAGTATTCCGAATATGATACAAGCAAGTCGGTAATTATCGTTCCTTTACCTGATAACCGGTACCAGGCAGTTGTTGGTGTAGTGAAATACAACGATAAGTTCAATAAAACAGGCATTGAATTTTCCTCGAAAGTCTGCCCGCTCAATAATGATATTGATCTGAAAGAACTTTTACTTGAAAATGCTAAAACCTGCTATGCCAAATTTGTTATAGTAGACGATTATATCAGGGTAGAAGGCTCCACATTTCTTGAATATATTAATCAGAATGGTTTAAAGGAGATTATTATTGAAGTAGCCAACAAGGCCGATGAATGGGAATATAAACTTACCGGACTGGATGTAAATTAATCTTTTGTTTAATAACCCTATTTAATAATTCTCGTATTTTTGTAAAGAATGCAGGCTGTCTTATCGCCTCCGTACAAGGCGGGGGAGGAAAGTCCGGGCAGCACAGAGCACCGTACTTCCTAACAGGAAGGCCCCGGTTTGTATTATGTGAAAGCATGACCATAAAACGGGGACAGATAGTGCCACAGAAAATATACCGTCACGCCATTGGCGTGATAAGGGTGAAAAGGTGAGGTAAGAGCTCACCGCTCCGGTGGTGACACCGGAGGCAGGGTAAACCTTACGGGCTGAAAGACCAAATAGGTTCTGCCTTCCGCTTCAGCGGAAAAAGAGTGGCTCGCTCGATTACCGGAGTGCTATGCTTCGGGAGGCAGAACGGGTAGGTTGATAGAACCCGGTGGTGACAACGGGACCAGATAAATGATAAGAATTCCTTTACTGGAATACAGAACCCGGCTTACAGGCCTGCATTTTTAATTTTTTACCACAATATGCATCATGCCGGACATATTAATTATTGACGACGAAGCCAGTATCAGGAATACACTCAGGGAGATTCTGGAATACGAAAAATATAAAGTCGAGGAGGCAGCAGATGGCGAAAAAGGATTGGAGATGATCCTGGAAAAGGATTATGATGTCGTATTATGTGACATCAAAATGCCGAAACTGGATGGAATTGAAGTACTTGATAAGGTCATGGAAAACGGGAAGGATATCCCCTTCATCATGATCTCGGCTCATGGCACCATTGAAACGGCCGTAGAAGCTACCAAAAAAGGGGCTTTCGATTTTATCCAGAAACCTCCGGACCTGAATCGTTTATTGCTAACCATACGAAACGCACTCGACAGGTCTACACTGGTTAACGAAACCAAAAAATTAAAACGGAAAATATCCCGCACCTATGATATCATTGGCGAATCGGAAGCGATAAACCAGGTTAAGGAAACCATTGAGAAAGTGGCGCCTACCGAGGCCCGGGTAATGATTATCGGAGAAAACGGCACTGGCAAGGAACTGGTAGCCCGCTGGATTCATGAGAAAAGCAGCCGTCATAAAAATCCTCTCGTTGAAGTCAATTGTGCCGCTATTCCCTCTGAATTGATTGAGAGCGAGTTATTCGGTCATGAAAAAGGTTCCTTTACCTCGGCGGTAAAACAACGCATCGGAAAGTTTGAACAAGCGAATGGAGGCTCCCTGTTCCTGGATGAAATAGGTGATATGAGTCTTTCGGCCCAGGCCAAGGTATTACGGGCTTTACAGGAGAACAGAATTAACCGGGTGGGGGGCGATAAGGATATTAAGGTAGATGTACGTGTGATCGCTGCCACGAATAAGGATATAAAAAAGGAAATCAGTGAGGGCAATTTCAGAGAAGATCTTTATCACCGGGTTGGAGTAATTATCATTATCGTACCCCCTCTAAGAGACAGAAAAGAGGATATTCCGGTACTGGTGGATCACTTTCTTGAAGAAATTGCCGCCGAATACGGAAATAAAAAGAAAACCATTACGGATGATGCTATAGAAAAATTAAAAGATTTTGATTGGACCGGCAATATCCGGGAACTGAGAAATGTAACCGAAAGGTTGGTGATTATGAGCAACAATGAGATCACAGCCAGTGAGGTTGAGCAATACGCTGCGATCTGATCTGTTCTGCCTTATACCCGGACTTCGTTGATTTCTGTCTTTTCAGTATCCTTATCGGTGTACGTCGGGCAGGTTTTCTGAGCGCATGATGAGATGCCTAGAACCGCCAAAGCAAGGAGTAGTGCTGTAATTCGTAACTTCCGCATGATAAATCCAGGTTTAGTTTTAACAAATATATATAATTGTAACGCCATTCAAAATAAAAAATTTAATTTATTCAATAAAATATTGTTTTAATTCAACAATAGATTACATCCTCTGGCATCCGAATTATCCAGCCGGCCCAGTATTTCGAAGGTCCCATCCGCATTGATTTTGCCCAGATCGTCGGTAGCAATAAAGGCGCAGGAATCAATATTGGCCAGATCAATAATATTGATCCCACCCTGGGACAATGAATTGTCCAGATTAAATGGATCATTGATTTCTCTTATAAAGATGCGCATCCAACCGGGTGATCTGAACCGGCCATCCTGGTGTGCATAGGCCTGAGACATCAATTCCGTCATACCATATTCGGAATGAACAGCCCGCAGCTTAAGAGACGTTTTCAGGCTGGAGTGTACCTCTTCCCTCACCAGTTCCCTTCTTCTGCCCTTCATCCCTCCTGTTTCAATCACTATAGAATCTTCCAGATTAACCGGATATTTCTCCGCCAAATCCAACAGAGCATAAGTTACCCCCCAGATGAGAATCTTGCGTTCGTTCTTTCTCTTTAACATCTCTATTTTGTTGATAAGTTTTTCATATTCATAAAGATAGAAACCCGAATCTGCTGACCGGGTGAGCTGCATAAGGTGATTAACCATGTAAATCAGGGATGAGTTATTTCTCTCCAGGTAGGATGGCAACAGTCCCAGGATCACATAATCCTGCGGATCCCCGAAAAAATGATTAAATATACGGGATGAAACCCGCCTATAATGAATTTCATCCCGTATATAATGATAGCTGGAATTCTGACCTGTGGTACCGGAACTTTCGAATATCAGGCTTTCTTTCCATTCACCGGTGGTTACCCTGTGTTGTTTGAAAAAGGATACCGGAAGAAATGGAATCCGATTCAACCTGTCGACATCCTTCGGATTTACGCCAGTTTTTTCAATATATTTACTGAATATCGAATTATTCAAAGCCTGGTATTGAAACAGTTCCAGAGCAAATTCCTCAAACACATCACTCCTGACAGATAGTAATCTCTCTTTAAAACTTTTCACTCGGGCTATCGTTATTAAATTAATCCGGAGTCAACGATTGTTCAGGATGTCTGGCCGGATAAAAATTCTTTCAAAATTACTTTATTATTCAGAAAATTGATAGAATTTTTGCATACTACAGATGTTTCGAATATGAAGAATATCTTGATTTATGGTTTTCTGGTAATCGCCGCAGGTTTCATTTCCTGCAACAGGCCTCCTGAGTTACCGGTTGTGCCCAGCATTGAATTCGAAAATATTGAGTTTAAGGAAGCAGACGGACCCGATTCTTTGATCGTGAGCATTTATTTCCAGGATGGAGACGGAGATCTGGGGCTGGCACCTTACGAAACCGATGACCCTTATCATCCCTATGATATTCTGAAAAATGAAGATGGCGATACGATCTTCATTGGCAGCGAGCCCGGACTGCCGGAATACAATCCGATTGATTATCTAATTCTCAGGGACCAGGATGGGATAGCAAAAGATACGGTTCTTATTGGATTGAACGAAAACCATTATAATTTTTTTATACGGTTTTTTACCAAGCGGAACGGCAAATATACCCATTTCAACTGGAGGGATGCACCTTATTATCAGACCTTTGACGGCCGTTTCCCAATACTGAACACTGTCAGTGCTCTGGATAATGGATTGAGAGAACGGCCTCTTGAAGGATCACTGAGATATGGAATGACTTCCTCGGGCTGGTTATTTCTATTCAGGGATACCATGAAAGTATCGATACAGATACAGGACAGGGCATTGAATAAATCCAACATTGTAGAATCCCCTGATTTTACACTTGAACAGGTCCGGGCCGGTCAATAAGGCTTTATAGAAATGTCTGGGCAACAATAAGATCATTAATTGAAGATCCCCGTTTCCCTGCCGGACCGGCTGAATATAAGTAACCCTGTTTTATTGACTAATAAACGGCATATAAACCTCTTTTCTTTTTTATTGACAACGGGAACCTGCCACCCCACGGCACCTGTTTAATTATCGATCACTTCAGGAGTCCATTGTGGAATATGATAATTCTTATTATAGATCTCCGGGAACCGTTTCGGATCTGCTTCGTTCATCATCGCGTATACATAATCGAACACGTCCTCAACGTTTGCTTTAGAAAAATAATCGCCGTCGGAACCATAAGCCGGCCGGTGTTCTTTTGACGTAAGCGTAATGGGCTTTGAATCAAGATAATGATATCCATTCTGTTCTTCAAGCACTTTTTGCATCATATAGGCCGTAGCCCCTCCAGGCACATCCTCATCAGCGAAGATGATACGATTGGTCTTTTTAAGGGAATTTACGATCGTGTGGTTTATATCGAACGGGATCAGCGTCTGCACATCAATAACCTCGACAGAAATACCCACTTTGGCCAGCTGCTCTGCCCCTTCCATAGCGATCCTGCACATGGCTCCATAAGTAACAATAGTTACATCAGTACCTCTGCGTAAAATTTCCGGTACGCCTACGGGCATGGTTACATCCATGAGGTTATCGGGTACCCTTTCCTTGAGTCGGTATCCACTCAAGACCTCTATGATCAATGCCGGATCATCCGATTGGAGCATGGTATTATAAAATCCGGCAGCTCTTGTCATATCCCGAGGGACCAGTACGTTAACCCCTCTTAAGCTGTGGATCAGCATGCCCATCGGAGACCCCGAATGCCATACTCCTTCCAGTCGATGGCCCCTTGTCCGTATGATCAACGGTGCTTTCTGTCCGCCTTTTGTACGGTAATGCAACGTAGCGAGGTCGTCGGATAGGGTCTGAATAGCAAATATCACATAATCGAGATATTGTATTTCTGCGATGGGTCGTAATCCGCGCATTGCCAAACCTATCCCCTGCCCTATGATGGTAGTTTCCCTGATGCCCGTATCCGCTACCCGAAGTTTACCGAATTTTTTCTGCAAGCCTGCAAAAGCCTGGTTCACATCCCCGATCTTACCCAGGTCTTCACCAAAAGCCAGTACCTTAGGGTCTCTTTCCAGCGCTCCTTCAAAGAAAGCGAGCAGAACTTCCCGCCCGTCCACCAGTTTGGACTTATCTGAATAAACCGGCTTCACTTCTTTTATGTTTATGGATGCCCATTTTGATTGACTATACAGGTGGGAACTGTAATAATGCTGGTTATCTTCGTTAATCCTCGACAACCAGTTTATAAGGCGCTGCCGGGGCAATAGTCTTTCATTGCGCGTAATGATCAAAGTTCTTTTTACAGCCTTGAAAAAATCCAGTTTTTGGGGATTTCTTATTTTAGTCAGATCTTTTTTGATCTCCAGGATTTCTTTTTTGTATTTGGACCGTTGAGCTACCGTGGTAATCAGCTTGGCTGCCTCGATCTGATAATGTTTAATGCTGTCGAAATAGGCCTGCCACGCTGCCTCCCTTGCTTTACGTGCTGATTTTTTTGCTTCTTCTTCTATCTTTTTTAACTCGTCCTCTGTACTGATTTCATTATCCAGTATCCATTGTCTGAACTTTATATTGCAATCATATTTCTCTTCCCAGGACAGCCTCTCCTTCGACTTGTATCTTTCATGGGATCCTGATGTGGAATGGCCCTGTGGCTGTGTTAATTCATGTACATGGACCAGGGTAGGGATGTGTTTATGACGTGTGATTCTTTCGGCCTCTTCAAACGCTTCGATACAGGCCTCATAATCCCAGCCCTTCACTTTTATCATTTCCAGTCCGTTGCTTCCGCTCTCCCTCCGGAATCCCTCCAGCGCATCTGAGATATCGGATTTTATGGTATGCATTTCGTTGGGCACTGAAATTCCATACCCGTCATCCCAGATGGCCATCAATAATGGGATCTGCAGCACACCCGCCGCATTCATCGCTTCAAGAAAACATCCTTCCGAGGTAGCGCCGTTTCCAATGGTTCCGAATGCAATTTCATTCCCTCCCTTTGAAAAGTTGGTGAATTGCTTTAATTCAGGGATCGTTTTATAAAGCTTGGATGCCTGTGCCAAACCTACCAGTCGAGGCATCTGTGCTCCTGTTGGTGAAACATCAGAGCTGGAGTTCGTCATATCGGTCTGGTTCTTCCACTCCCCATTTTCGTCCAGCAAACGTGTTCCAAAATGACTGTTCATCATTCTTCCGCCGGAAGAGGGGTCTGCCTCAATATCGGTATGAGCATACAACTGGGCGAAATATTCCTGCACGGTGAGCTCACCAATAGCAAACATCAGGGTCTGGTCCCTGTAGTACCCCGAGCGGAAATCCCCTTTTCTGAATACTTTGGCCATCGCAAGCTGGCAGACCTCCTTGCCGTCACCAAAAATGCCGAATTTCGCTTTACCAAGAAATACTTCCTTCCGGCCGATTATACTGGCTTCACGACTGATAACAGCCAGCCTGTAATCATTGAGGATCTCCTTAACAGGAACCTTTAATTTTTGCTCTGTATTCGCGGTAGCCAAACCTTTTTTTCTTTTAAGTAAGATTTTCGATATTAAAAATAATTTCGGTATTATGGAGCAGGTACCTAAACAAACATAAATAAAAAAAGGCTTGATTCAAAAATAAAATTTAAGATAATCCCTGAATTTGAGGCACATTGAAAAAAACCAGTATTAAAATTTTATATTAACTTAAATAAATATTTACTTATTAACAGAATATAATTTCCATTTTATGTATTTTTACAATATATTATTATAATTTTTATTACATCTTGTTTACCCGGACCAAAACCGGATTTTCATCAGTGGTGTAATCAATTTTTTAGCATTTAAATTATACGATAATGATCATAGGAGTTCCGAAAGAAATAAAAGATAATGAAAACAGGGTAGCCCTGACACCCGCCGGTGTAAAAGAACTTAAAAAAAGAGGTCATGAAATTTATGTTCAATCCACGGCAGGCGAGGGAAGCGGATTCCCAGATGAATCGTACAGAAAAGAAGGTGCGGAGATATTATCCTCTATCAAGGAAACCTATGACATCGCTGAAATGATCATCAAAGTTAAGGAACCGATCGAAAAAGAATATGAACTTATTAAAAAAGATCAGCTGGTATTCACCTATTTTCACTTTGCCTCGAGTGAAAAACTTACCCGGACAATGATCGATACCGGGGCCATCTGTCTGGCTTATGAGACGGTTGAAAAAGATGACAGATCTCTTCCGCTGCTTATACCCATGTCGGAAGTGGCGGGAAGAATGGCCATACAGCAGGGGGCGAAATACCTCGAAAAGCCATTCAGAGGCCGGGGTGTTCTTCTGGGAGGCGTACCGGGTGTGAATCCTGCAAAAGTGTTGATTTTGGGAGGCGGCATAGTGGGAACGCAATCTGCAAAAATGGCGGCAGGGCTTGGAGCTGACGTTATTATTCTGGATGTCAGTCTGCCCCGTCTGCGGTACCTGTCGGATATCATGCCTGCCAATGTGAGCACCTTAATGTCAAATGAATTGAATATCAGGGAATTAATACCTGATGCAGACTTGATAATAGGGGCTGTATTGATTCATGGTGCAAAAGCCCCTCATTTGATAACCCGCGACATGCTGATGGAAATGAAAAGAGGCGCAGTCCTCGTTGATGTGGCAGTCGACCAGGGTGGATGTATCGAAACTTGTAAACCTACCACTCACCAGGATCCGATCTTCATTATCGATGATGTGATCCACTATTGTGTAGCCAATATGCCGGGTGCAGTACCCTATACATCAACCCTTGCACTGACCAACGCTACACTTCCTTATGCCACCGAGTTAGCCGACAAAGGATGGAAAAAGGCCTGCCACGACAGCCGTGAACTGGCATTAGGCCTTAACATCATCCACGGTGAGGTGGTTTATGAAGCAGTAGCCGATGCATTTGGGCTGAAATTTACGGCTATGGAAAAATTTATCGATTAGACCCCGCTTATAGAGCAAAGTGGCGGTTTCACCGGAAAAATCTATTTTTTCAATATATAATCCTTTTTTTATAAAGATTATAATGCTATTTTTCGAATAGTTTTATAACTATATTGTTACAGTTGAATGTGCTTTTTAATCATATCGGTAAGAACGGAAATTTAAGCTGGCAGAATCATCTTGTGTTAGCATTGTTTTTATCTTTTTTTATTAATCCACTGCTGGCTGAGAATGCACCTCATTCCTTTCCTGGTGTATTGCCTTTAATCGGCTTCCGCGTAAATGAGGGTAATCCCTATACCAATACAACAGATATTACAGTTGAAGTAAGATCCATGAACCTGAAAGACAGTCTTGTGGCTGAAATGAAGATCGGACTGGAACCTGATCTGTCAAGTGTCCCTTGGATCCCTTATACTACTGACAAAATTAACCTCACACTTCCCGATGGAGACGGCGAAAAATTTATATACTGCCGCTTAAAAGATATGGCAGGAAATATTTCTCCAATCGAGGCTACAAGGGTTATCCTTGACACTTCACCCCCAACCGGTGTTAATCTTTCCATTAACAGGGGCGATCAATACACCAATGATGAAAAACGAAGAGTATTGATTTATATCCAGACAACGGATGACGAGATCGCCGAGATGATCTTCAGTAACCGTAAAGACTTTACCGATGCCCAATGGGAAAAATTTGCCGAAACCAAACGGTGGATATTATCCCAGAGCGGAGGAGACGGAATCAAATATGTATACGCCAGGTTTAAAGACCGGGCAGGGAATATCAGTGATATGGTGGAAGAAAGTATTATCCTGGATACCGAACCTCCGCGGAATGGCTCAGTAGTGATCAACGACGATGCACTTTATACGCAAAACAGGGAAGTGGAACTGAGGATCAGTGCCGACGATGCCTATCTGGTACGTGTCGTAAGCCCTCACCGCTCGAACATCTTTCAATACGAAACGGCAGAAGGCGAGAACTATATGGTTATTAACTGGACGCTCGATTCTATTGATGGCACAAAGGTGGTCAGGGTTTATTTTATGGATGAAGCCCGAAACCGGACAACGAATGTTATCCAGGATGAAATAATCCTGGACAGGACCGGACCTCCGCCCCCATTTATCAGCATAAACGGGGATAATAAATATACCAATGATACCGAAGGGTTGGTTACCATCCGGCTGGGAGCGCGTGTAAATCCGGAGCTTATTCAGATGATGATCAGTAATTATAATGATTTCAGGGATGCCAATCCCCAGGATTTCCGTAATCAAATCAACAACTGGAAACTACTGGCTGAAGAAGATGGGATGAAAACCGTGTATGCCAGGTACATAGACCAGTCTGGAAATTATTCGGAAACCTCCATGGCCAAAATTATCCTGGACAGGGTGCCGCCTGAAATCAAGGAAATCTATTTCAATGAAGGCAGCAAATGGGCTACATCCACCAAAGTTACCATTCACATGAATGTCGAAGATGCCGCGAAGATGCAGATCAATAATACACCGGCCATTTCTTCGATGGTAATGTGGGAGCCCTATACTCCCAAAAAAGTGGACTGGAACCTGGTTCCGGGAGATGGCAAAAAAACGATTTATTGCCGGTTTAAAGATCCGGCAGAAAATGTAACTCCGGTAGTCAGTACCGAGGTCACACTTGATACCAAGCCTCCGGAGGGTGACCTGATAATAAATGAAGGGGCTAAATTTACAAACGACCCCAACCAACTGGTCACTCTTCTTATTAAAAGCCAGGAAGCCAAAGGAATGCAGATCACCAATAAACCGGACTTTTCGGATGTTAAACTGGAGCCCTTAAAAGACACTGTGCAAAACTGGCAACTTACGGGAGAAGATGGAATAAAGACCGTTTTTCTGAGACTCAGAGATGAAGCCGGGAATTTCAGCAATGTGATCACCTCCTCCATTATTCTGGACAGGAAGCCTCCTGGCGAACTTAAAATGGTGATCAATGAAGGAGAGCCGTGGCTTCGCAACCCCTCCAGAAGAGCTTCAGTTCAACTGAATGCAAAAGGAGCCTCTCATTATAGGTTAAATGAAAAACCCGATTTCAATTCAGTGGAATGGGAAATCTTTAAAAATGTAACTGCCTGGGTATTTTCTCCGGAGGAAGGGGAAAAACAACTCTATGCTCAATTCAAGGATCCGGCCGGCAATATTTCGGAACCCGTTTCATCTTCTATCAAACTGGATTATACACCTCCTTCTTGTAAGGAATTTTCAATCGATGGCGGAGCGGATTTTACGAACAACCCACAAAAAAAAGTCAGGCTTACCATCAATTCACCAGATGCAGTAAAAATGGCCATATCTAACACACCGATTTCGGATCCCACTGCCACGACCACACAATGGGAAGACCATGCCATGGAAAAAGACTGGATACTCGAAGGGGAGGACGGATTAAAAACGGTATATCTTGTATTGAGAGACCAGGCCGGCAATTTTTCAGGAAGGTATAACGACCGGATCATCCTTGACCGGGTCGGACCAACGGAATGCAGTGCCATTGTAAATGAGGGTAAAAAATTTGTGCCGCCAGGCCCCCGTAAAATACCGGTTGAACTGAATGCCAATGGTGCCGATAAAGTGATCATTGCCGAAGATCCATCGTTCAGTGAGGCCCGATGGCAACTATACATCCCGAAAATAGTGTATGAGGTGACCGAAGGTGATGGCATAAAGACCATTTTCATAAAATTTCGTGATAAAGCGTTAAACGAAACCCAGGTGTTCGCGGACACGGTCATTCTGGATTCCAAACCTCCCGAGGCGATCGACCTTACGCTTAATGAAGGTGAAATGTATACCAATGAACCTTCGAAGACTATCAAAATTCAAATAGAAGCCAGAGAGGCTAAAGAAATGAGAATATCACAAAAAGACCTGTCACCGGGCGTATGGGAACCTTTCGCAAAGGAGAAAACATATACCCTGAAGGGAGAGGACGGTGAAAAAGAACTGGGTGTGTTTCTCCGTGATGAAGCCGGAAACGTTAGTGAACCGCTGATTTCCACTGTAATACTTGACAGGACTCCCCCGAAGCCCACTTCCTTTATAATTGATGATGGCAGAGGCTGGACAAATAATAAGGATAAAAAGGTCACGCTCAATTTCAAGGTAGGAGGTGCCAGCCAGATGATGATAAGCACTAATCCTGAATTCAATGAATCGGAATGGCAAAATTACAGTTCAACAATTGAGGATTTCATTTTACCGGGAGAAGATGGAGAAAAACGGATATTCGCAAAATTCCGGGATGAGGCCGGAAACATATCACCGGCAATCTCTGCCAAAGTGAATTTAAAACGATCGTTCTGAGTCTTTAACCCGAAAAATTCATAAATTTTTCGCCCGAAGGGCCGATTAAGCGCAATTTCTTGATAATCAAAGAATTATATAGGGTTTTGAAATTCTTATACTTAATCAAATAGCCCAGAAATAGGCTACTGAATTGCGCTTATCAGGGGTTAATCCCTTTTTGTAACTACCTGATAATAAATATTTTAAATAGTAAAAACGGTTTATTTTGAGAATGGTTTATGAATAATCGGGGTTAATTCACATTAATATTGCTAAAGATATACTCTACTCGCTTTTCCATTTCCTTATACACGTCATAGAACGAATAGAATTGAATTAAAACGATCTTGTCATTTTTTTCAAGGCCCACCGTAATACCTTTGTTCCTGGTTCCGTAAGAATCCTTGACTTCATATTCAAATAATATTCCATAGGGAAGATACCGGACAGTCAGATCGGAAAGGTCATAATTCTGATTGTTATACTCCACAAACTTGTAGGTATAAAAATGTAATTTGGCCTGTATTTCATCCACCATAACCTGTAAAACGGCATCGCGCTCAGTCTCCCCTTTCATATAGTAGTTGATCTGATTTTCTGTTTTATCATGTATTTCAAAGTCCTCTGGAAGGGGGAGGCGTATCCCGGCCATTGGAATAAATTCTTCAGACATATCGGGAAGATGACCGGAAGTATAAGCCAGGTTAAGAGGTAGTTGACAAAAACTGAAGACTTGCCATTTTCCTGAATTATTTTCCCTCAATATAATATAAAAAGGCTGCGATCCAGCCTGCTTTTCATAAAAAAGCCGGAACAAAATCGAATGGTTATTAAACACCGGATAGATATCATCAATGACTTTGCTTTCCCGGTAGCTTTCTAGAAAATCCTCAAAAGTATAACCCACTATCTCTCTCTGTATGAACCTGGCCTCACGAAAAAACGCTTTAAACCGGCTCAGGAGTTCTTCATGAGACAGCCAATGCTCCCCATTTACATTGACCTGGTCTTTATACAGTAATAAAGAAATTGAATCGTAGGAACGTTTTGAAAGATAGGATGATAATCTCTCGATTACTCCTGTGGCTTCTGCCCGGTCCTCTACTGTAATATCACTCCAATAAATCTTTTGCCCGGAACTTTTGTAAGCAATGATCAGATACACGATAATAAAAAGGCAAGTTCTGGTCACGTAATGTAATTTTTAGCTTAGTTTATAAATTTTTCTGTTTGATGTATGCAAAAATAACACCTATTTAATTACGTGCATTTACCTGTTTTATTCTTTTTCGGCCTTTGAGAAAATAGAGAACCGCTCCGGCCAATGGCACGAATAGGATGACCACCACCCTCTTTCTGTTTTCTGATCAGTCCTCAGCAGCATGATAAGCAGTGTGTTCGTGGGGGGTGATTCTTTTCATAATGCTTTCCTTTAGATAATTTATTACTTGAATTTCGTAAAATTTTTAGCATAAATGTATTTTTGGTTGTTAAAACCTCTTGAAGATCCATGATAATCCGGAAAAATTTTCTGCTGCTGAATTATAATACATTTCATCTTCCCGTAACGGCCAGGGAAATGATAACGCTTGAAAAAAAGGAAGATTATCTTAATGTTTTTCACCATACCTCTGTTCCGGACGAAGATTACATTATACTTGGCGATGGAAGCAATGTGCTTTTTACATCCGATTATGATGGATTAATATTGAATTCGAATGATCACACGTTTACCATCGAGAAAGAGAATGAGAGCCATGCAATTATAAGGGCAGGAGCCGGACTTAACTGGCATGATTTCGTCATGAGGACCATCGAACTGGGCTATCAGGGCCTTGAAAATCTTTCGCTGATCCCTGGCCGGCTTGGTGCTGCACCGGTTCAAAACATCGGAGCCTATGGGGTAGAATGTGATAAATTCATCCTATCCGTTGAGGCCCTTGATCTCCATGAAAAAAACATAGTCAATATTCCTGCAGCTGAATGTGAGTTCGGTTATCGCAGAAGCCTGTTTAAATCAAAACACAGGGATAGATTCTTAATAAGATCGGTGCAGTTTAAACTGAACAAGATACCCGATTACAATACGGACTATCATAACTTAAAAGAAACGCTCGATGCCATGAACGTTGATTTGATCAATGCAAAAACGATAAGTGAGGCCGTAATCAGTATAAGGAAGAGCAAATTGCCCGATCCGGATCATCTGGGTAATGCCGGAAGTTTCTTTAAAAATCCTGTAATCGACAGAGTAGACTTTGAAGGACTGATGGCCGAATTTTCCGGCATAAAAGGATATCAAATAAGTTACGACCAAATTAAAATACCTGCTGCATGGCTGATCGAGCAATGTGGATGGAAAGGAAAAAGAATGGGTGATGCCGGGGTTCATGATCGCCAGGCCCTGGTGCTGATAAATTACGGTAATGCCTCCGGAAAAGAAATATTTGATCTTTCCATGCAGATTATGGATTCTGTCCGGGAAAAATTCGGTATCATGCTGGAACATGAGGTAAGGATCGTGTAAAAGAAATTAATTCTGCATTATGTTGGTGAAATAAATATTTATATATTTAAAATTGGAAAAAATCTGAAAAACTATGAAAAGAACTATTTACGTATTTGCTGCTCTATTTCTTTTTGCCATTGCAGGAAAGTCTGCTTATGCTCAGGAAGCCCTTAAACCCAGGCCGAGTCCCCTGTATGTTTCGACCATGAAGCATGGGGACACTTATATTAAGGTTACATACAGCAGACCTCATAAAAGAGACAGGGAAATTTTTGGTGAATTGGTGCCCTTTGGAAAAGTATGGCGTACAGGAGCTAATGAAGCCACGGAAATTACGGTTACAGGGGATATTTCACTCGATGGAAACAAGCTGAAGGCCGGCACCTACTCTCTTTATACCATTCCAAAAAAAGATGAGTGGACAATAATTATTAACCGTGCGGTGGGTCAGTGGGGAGCTTATGAATATGATAAAGAAAAAGATGTACTGCGTTTTGGCGTGCCTGTGGAGTCAACCAATGAAACCTATGAACCATTTACGATTGAATTCAGGCAGGAAGATGAAAGTGCTTCCATGGTCATGATGTGGGACAGGACCATGGTTTCCATACCCATAAGCTTTCCGTAAAACTCGTTAATCAATCCATCGATCAGATGATCCGGATTGTTTTGATGCTTTCTTATAACAAGATTTTATTACGCCGACCAAAGCCTAATTTTAACTTTTTACTCATAGTATGACTCTGAGCCAGTATTGTATACTCATAGTATGACTCGAAGCCATACTATGGGTTAAACCACTATGAGTTATAATATACCGGGGATGATTCTTTGAGGACTCGGAACGAACCATCGCAGGTACACCTTCCCATAAAAATTTGACTATTTTTGTGATTCAATAAAGATTTTCTAGATGCTTTCAATAAAAGGTCTCATCTATTATATTGGCGGCAGGCCCCTTTATGAAAAGGCTTCACTGCATATTAATTCAAGGGACAAGGTCGGACTGATAGGAATAAATGGTAGCGGCAAAACCACGCTTTTAAAAATAATAGAAGGTAAGATCGCACCCGATAAGGGGGATATTACCATGATCAAGGAGGGTACGATCGGCATACTGGGTCAGGAAGTTTCCGATATCGGTGAGAATAAATCTATTCTTGAGATAGCCATGGAGGCTTTTAAACCTCTGCTCGAACTGAAGAATAAACTGGATAGACTTATTGTTGAGATCGAGCATGATCCGGATGATAAGAAGATCAGGAAACTTTCTGACCTGCAAACGGAGTTTGAAGTCAAGGGGGGGTATGCATTGCAATCAAAGGCAGAAAGCATTCTTGAGGGAATCGGATTCCGGACCGAAGATCTTCAGCGGCCCATCAGAGAATTTTCCGGTGGCTGGAAAATGCGGGTTGCATTGGCAAGGCTTCTTCTTGAAAAACCCTCACTGCTGATGCTTGACGAACCTACCAACCATCTTGACCTTCCATCTATTCAGTGGTTCGAAAATTATATAAGAAATTATGAGGGTGCGGTCATTATCGTATCACACGACAGGCAGTTTCTTGACAATACGATCGACAAAACAATTGAGATTGAAAATTGCACCTTGAATCAGTATAACGGGAACTACAGTTTTTATCTTGAAGAAAAAGAAACGAGAAAGGAAATCCGGCAGAATGCTTATCTCAATCAACAGAAAAAGATCAAGGAGGCGGAAAAATTCATAAACCGTTTCAGGGCCAAAGCTACCAAAGCCCGCCAGGTGCAGAGTAAAATAAAACTCATGAGTAAGATAGACCTGATTGAAAATGCTCAGGAGCATACCCAGACCATTGATTTCCAATTTAAGCCGGGCAAGCTCTCCGGAAAACAGGTGCTTGAAATAGCCGGCCTGAGTAAATCTTATGACAACCAGAAGATCTTTGACAAAACTTCGGTCCATGTACACCGGGATGATAAAATAGCGCTGATCGGTGCCAATGGACTAGGCAAGACCACACTTTTAAAGATCATAGCCGGAAATGAAAGCTATGAAGGGCAGGTGCAGGCCGGCTATAATGTATTACCCGCCTATTATGCCCAGCACCAGGTAGAATCTCTCCGTTATGAAAATACCGTACTTGAAGAATTGTTGAATGAAGAAACCGGCTATACCGAACTTGAATTACGGTCTGTCCTCGGATCTTTTCTTTTCACCGGAGAAGAAGTATTTAAAAAGATCCGGACCCTGTCCGGGGGTGAAAAGGCAAGAGTAGCACTGGCAAAAACCCTGATCACCAATGCGAATTTCCTAGTGCTTGATGAACCCACCAATCATCTGGATATTCACTCGGTCGAGATCCTCATTAACGCATTGAAAGATTACAAGGGTTCCCTGATCATGGTCTCTCACGACCGTAACTTTATTGAACAGGTTACCAACAAGATCTGGTACATAGAAAATTATAAGGTCAAAGAATATCCGGGTACACTCTCTGAGTATATCTATTGGTATAATAATGTCAAATTCCCTGAAAGGAAGAAAACAACGGATTCAACAAAAAAGAATAAAAAAGAAGAAGGGTCGAATGACGCATACCGGGAACGTAAGGAAATGTCAAAAAAAATTCGTTCGATCAAAAGAGAGCTTGGATCATTAGAAAAAGAAATTAATGATCAGGAAACCAGGAAGACAGAGGTGGAAGAGCTGATGGCCAAACCGGAAAATTATTCCGATTTTGAAAAACTGCAGTCCCTTACCGAGCAACTTCAGGATATCAAAAACAATCTGACAGATCTGCATAGCCGATGGGAGGAATCCTTTGTGGCCCTGGACGAACTGGATGTGGAGGATATTTAGAAACCGATCCCGATCCGGAAGCTGAGATTACGAAAGGTATATGAGGTAATTTCTTCTGTTCCCAGCCAGGTCCGGATTATATCAATTTTCTGGTTTTTATATCCCAGTGACATGTTGACATTTACCCGATGATCGCTATACATTTTTACCCCCATACCAAAATGAAACATGAATTTCCCGTCTGCTTCTACATTATCTGACCATGAAGATCCTTCGGTTTCCCAGGCGGGCCCTGTTCCTGCATTAACAAAATAAAATGGCGTCAACGGATTTCTGAGCAAAACCGCCAGGATGAAAGGCCAGAAAAGCTCCCACCAAAATTAAAAAAATAGATTTCATATGCCGGTTATTTCTCTTCCCCGATAATCGGTATATGGCTTAATAATTCAATATTTTCCAGATCCGAATAATTATACTGATAGAGCCCGTCTTCACCTATCATCATCAGTACATCATTAAAAGGGATCACATCATATGCATGAAAATCGGAATAATGCTTTGTCATATTCTGATCGATCCGGTAAATGTCTGCGGCGTTAAATATTTTCAAACCGAAATCCCCTTCGCAGATAAATAACGCTTCCCCATCAATTCCAAGCCCGTGGGGATTATCCATTGGATAAGACCGGATAAGATTGGGATTATATAAATTACGAATATCGATCACATCGAGTTGATTGGTAAATCCCTGACACTCCGTACCCGAACGCAGGGTAACAAAGGCCAGCGTATCCTGAACCACCACGGGATCACAGCTGGTTACATGCCTGAATGTGGAAATGAATTCCGGGGATTCCGGCATGGAAATATCATAGATATGCATACCATCCTGTGCACCGATAAAAAGATTATTTTCATAAGGAAAGATGGTTTCTATTCCCCACCAGCCGATTTCGATATAGGCACCTTCCACCGGATCTGCCAGGGCACTGATATCAAACACCTTCAGATAATGCGTACCGACCGTATAAAGTTTCTCATTTACGATCGTGAAGCGGGCCATGGATCCCCCGATACCGGATGCCGGAGATACACCCGGAGCGGAATTGGGTGATTCGGCAAAAGCTACATCATTGGTAGCACCTCCTCCAGGGAACATTGGTCCCCCTCCTTCCGATCTTAAAAAAGAAGGAAACACTTCATCACATTCCGAGGCATCGATAAAAGTGGTGTCCACTTCCCGGTATGTTACGATTATCGCATCTTCAGAATTCAACATATAATCAATTTGATAATGATCCTGAAATACATCCTGAAGCCGTTTTACGATCCGGATATTGTTCATATCGGCAATATCGATGGCCAGAAGATCGATATAGCTGTCTGCATACAGGATATTCCCCCTGGCTGCCAAGTCAAAATTCCCGGGTATTTCAATGAATTTTTCATTGACCGGATTACGCTTATTGGCGTTATTGATTACATGAATGCCCTCCCCCACTTCATTGATGAAAAGATAATCTCCCAGCATATAGATCTTACCGGGTAAATTGATCTCGACAGCTTCTCTGAAAGCCACTGAGGTCCTGATCTCTTCAGTAGATATACTTACCGGTTCATAATAAGTAGTAAATACCCGCCTTTCACAATCATCGGTACATCCTGCAACAGCTGACAAGAGACCTGCAATGAAAGCATAAAATTGAAACTTGATCGTATTCATGGCCTAATATTTAAATTATCTATCCCAATGACACGCAAACGGGAAATTGGGTTGTAATTGCCCCCTCTCACCTTTATTGTGTCTCTAACTGAAACTGAATCATAATATAGGAATAATAAATGCTCTGATAAATGGGCAGATTTGCATCCAACCCGACCAATACCCAGACGAAACCCTCATCGTCCGATTTCGCGGAGATCGGCTGGGTTAAGGACGATCCATTCATCACTACCGGAGCTTCATCCTGCCTTGTATGTGTTACTTTTCCCAGATAAATCATCTGATCGCCTACCGTATGGTTATCTCCTTTATCGAAATCAGGTAAAACCCTGCTCAGGCCTGAATTTTCAAAATTCTCAACCGTATCAACCCGGGGTTCGTTTTCAAAAGCTCCGGCCTTTAAAAAAGATCCGTGTTGCTCATCAAATATATTTTCTGGATAATCCTCATTCAACTGCACATAAAATTCAAGGTTGAATCCAATTTTGTAGTTGGAATTAGGTTCCAATCCACCAATTTTATTTTTTATGAAAATAAACAAGTCACCATCTACAGCATATCCACTTTGTTTTACCGCAGTAACGGTCTGGTATCCCCCCGCAGTAGTAAAACTCGTATGTTCATAACCTGCCCTGATGGTATCCTCATTATATAGAGTAAAATCGGCAAACCCAGCCTCCCACCCATCTGGATCTGATTCGAACACACTTGTGGAATATAAAGTCTGTCCCGGAGATTCTGAATCACTCAAGCTGCATTGAAGCATGATAACGGCTGATGTCAGAATTATTAGATAAACTTGAATTTTCATCGTTTAGTTAAATTAAAATCATTGTTAAAATTATTTAATAATGTATGATATTCCCGCTGATACGTAAAATGCCGAAGGCCTGCTGTTGAAACCCGCTCCTTCTTTGGTAAGATAACTCAACCCCACCCGGTATGCCGGTGCCAGTTGTAACAGGTAACGGTCATCCAGGGTATAGTGTATGGAAGTTCCAAAAATGCCGTTAAAATAAGTGCTGTGATAGGGGGAATCTTTACTGGAAGTCAATTCGGCAGATTCCAGATAACCGTCAGGATCGTAAATTGTATTTTTTATAAGAAGATCAGTGGCAATCCCGGTCCTGATCATCCACTGAACATCTTTATTTATCAGGTAGTAGCCCACATTTACCGGGATCGACACAAATTCGTATACATTATTCAAGGGTATTTCCTGACTGGCTGTATTGTATGAAGAAACACCTTCCAAATCAACAGAATTAGCAAAAATGATCTGATTCGCAAATTTTCTGTTTGTTCCTGTACTTTCGATATATGAATTTACCGTCGTGGAGGTAGCATTGTAGAGATATGAAATACCTCCCGTTAACACAAACCTTTCAGATAATCCATAACCCATATTCAATCCATAAGAATAGGAAAATTCCGGGTTGAATCCTGTCTGTTCGGGAGGAGCCGACCTGGATAAATTAGCATTGGGTGATATATTGGACTCTTCCGCGTAGGAACTCTGATCCATTGATCCTCCAAATAGCACAGGTCTGGCCCCATAACTGATATTGGGATCAAATACACCACTGGCCAGGCTCACGCCAGCCCATAATTTACCCTCTCCGGAATCATCAAATTCATCCGTTACCGGTATCATTTCATCAAACGGCTCATAAAGATTCATTTTTTTCTCAGGAGCCTTAATTTCTATCCATGCGGTTGTATTTAGCCCGGTTTTTTTACCAGTTAGGAAAGGCAAACTGATCATGTTTCTTTCCTTCGTATAATTATCCTTTACCAACATCCCGGCAGATTCCCCTGTTCCGTCCGGTTGATCTGCTGTCTTTTGTTTGCTGTCTGAATAAGATGCCATTTTACGTTTTTCTTCTCCGCTTTCTTTCCCTGGTTCCGCCTGCAGATCCTTCTGGTCCGTTAAGGCCGGAGCATGTTTAAACTGATTACCGGCATCTTTATCCCTGCCATCAATACTTCGCTCTTGGTTCTTCACCACTTCGCCGGAAGAAAATTCCGGCCATCTGCCGGCATACCAGCTGAACAGACCAATTCCAATGGCAAATACAACCGTAGCCGCCACCAGCAACTTATATATTAATATTCTTTTTCTGTACCGTCCAACCTGCTGACCGGCAAGATCCGATTCGATCCTGGTCCACAGCTGACCCGGGGGTTGCCTTTCTGCCCCATCAAATGCCTCCTGCCAGTCCTTTGTAAATTTATCTTCTGACCTTTTCATATCTGTCATTTCTTCCTTTTTTAAGCTTTTCCTGCAATAAAGCTCTTGCCCTGGAGTACTGGGATTTTGAAGTGCCTTCACTGATCTCCAGCTTCTCAGCAATTTCTTTGTGAGTATAACCTTCAATTGCATAAAGGTTGAACACAATCTGAGAACCCAACGGGAGCTCCCTGATCATATTTAAAAGTTCATCAAGATGAAACCTGGAAAGGGCCGTTTCTTCATCGTAGGAAATCTTTATATAATCCACATCGACCATGGGATATAAATAAAGCTTGCTACGTTGATAGTTCAATGCTGTATTGATAACGATCCGCTTGATCCATGCAGCGATATTCGAATAATCTCTCAGTGATTCCAGATTGTTAAATATTTTGATAAAGGCTTCCTGAAGGATGTCCTCGGCTTCTATTTCGGATTTGGAATATCTCATACCTATCATCATCATTTTTGATGAAAAGAGATCGTAAAGTCTTTTTTGCGCTTTCCGATCCTGTTTTACACATGCACGAATAAGTTTCTCGAAATCCTCCATGTAATGCCGGCAATCTATGGCATCTCTTTTTATATTTACGACACCATTGAATGTATATTAGTTGGAAACAAAATTATTTTTTATTTGAATCGTTTAATGATTATCCCGGGAAAATTTTATTTCGATATGAATTCTCATCCTGTTATTCTTCATATACTGGTCATGCTCTGTCTTCCCTTGCAGATATATTCACAGCATAAGGATCTTATTTATGAAGATAAGGTCTATAATCCGGATATAAAAACCGTACAGTTGTATGCAGATAATGGACATCCGGCGGCCAAATTAGAGCCGGCAGTCATCAATTTACGAAAACCGCTCCCCCTTATTCTTGAGTTTGATGAGTTATACAATGATGCGCGGTATTTCCAGGCCAGGATCGTTCATTGTAACTGGGACTGGACGCCTTCTGCTCTGCGTTCGATCGAATACCTGGATGAGTATAATGAATTTGAGATAACAAATTATGAATATTCGGTAAATTCGAAAGTTCCTTATACCCATTATATTTTCAGGCTTCCTCAGGTTAATCAACCTGGCAACTATGTGCTTGTAATTTTTGACCGTGATGATCCCGATCAATTAATATTAAGCAAACGATACATCGTGTATGACCAGCTCGTAAAGATATCCCCGCTTGTAGAACCTTCATCAAGCGTAGGTCTGCGCAGATCGCATCAGCAAATCAACTTTACAGTAAACTATAATGGAGTAGAGGTATATAATCCATCTACCGATATCAAGGTAATCATTCGAAAAAACCAGTCCTGGGTCACCGCTATCTATGATCTTAAGCCAACCTCGGTAAAAGAATTTCAAAAGATCATCGAATACAGGCATTTTAATATGGAAAACAATTTTTATGGAGGGAATGAATACAGGTTTTTCGATCTTTCATCGGTAGATGCCCCCGGGAGAAATGTAGACCGAATCAGGAGCGATGATGACAGAATTGATGCCTTTCTGTTCCAGGATAAAAGAAGGGACGTTGAGTTTTACGGTGACTGGCAGGATTATAATGGAGGATATATCATCTCAAGCATCGAGGGTAATGATCCGGTGATTGAAGCGGAATATGTGAATGTCCATTTTTTCCTTTTATCAGAGCAACCTTTAAACTCGGAGGTCTATGTTTATGGCATGCTCAGCCAATATAATCTGTTACCTTCTTTTAAGATGCAATACGAAAGTGAATTTGGGGGATACCGTGCCGATCTGCTTTTAAAACAGGGCTGGTACGATTATATATATTACACACCGGCAAATCCCTATGCACTGGAAGGCAGTTATTATGAAACCCGGAATGAATTTGAAATTCTGCTATATTACAGACCACAGGGAAAAATAAGTGAATACCTGATAGGTTACACCAAGTTCAATAGCCGGTAAAATTTGTCAGATATAATTTTCAACCTTATATTCTTTTGTACGTTTTGTGGGATCTGTATTGGCAAGATCCAGCATCCCGAACCCTTTATGGGTAAACATACCCAGTCCCAGGACAAATACGAATTTCTGAACATCCGGGGCAGCATACAGGGTAAAAGGGAATGTATAACCCCTGACCTCATATTTGACATCCTGATCATAGACCGGATAAATACGAGCAAACTTTTTCTGGCTTTCCTTGATCTTATTTAAATAAACCACATCGGGTACCAGTTGGAATTTATAGAATGACTTCAGTTGCTCTTCGGTATATAATTTTGATTTGGCCATTCGTAAAATAGTCGATTCATAAAGATGATCCGAAAATTCATCCGTCTCAGGATGGATGAATTTTTTGGCTTCCATATCATTAAACTTGGGAACAGAAAGCACAATGGGAGATATACATATATATTTCGTTTCCATCTCCATTTCAGGGATCGTCTCTTCTTCCACACTTTCCGGGATAAGAGTCAGGTTGCCCACTTCAACCTGAGGAAAATCAAACAGATTCGTTACAAAATAATCGATAAAATCCTTGTTCAGGGATGATAATACCAATGTGACGCGGCTGGAAAAATAATGCAGACCATTTCTGCTGATCTTGGTTTGTCCTTTGAGTCCGGAAAAATTATAATACGTATAATTGAAGTATTTTTCCTTACCGCCTTTCAGCAATATTCCTTTTATCAACTGGGCTAACAAATATTGATGATGAAAAGGTACATAGCCACCCTTATTTTTTAATATAAAAATTAATCTGATCCTCAACGTTCTAAAAATTTTATTTAAAAAAAATTAGTTCACAAAAATAATCATCTGTAGGTTTTATTACCAAGGTAAACTACTAACTTAAAAAAAATGTTTTCAAAGATTAAAGAATTAACCCATAAATTGACCAGCGTGACTATTAAAATGATTTGAATATTATTAAAAACCATTGATTTCTTATGTATAAATTTATAATTTTTTTATTTCACAAAAAATTATTATTGAAATTTATATATTAAACCTGACACGAATAATATCACCGTCTTCAACGACATAATCCTTTCCTTCGATAGCCAGTTTTCCCGCCTCTTTACAGGCCAGTTCACTTTTAAATTTCATAAAATCATGGTACTTAATCACTTCGGCCCTGATAAAACCCCTTTCAAAATCCGTGTGGATCTCCCCGGCCGCCCGGGAAGCAGTGGTTCCTTTTTTAATGGTCCAGGCTTTAACTTCCTTTTCACCGGTAGTAAAAAACGTGATCAGATCAAGAACATTATAAGATGACCGGATAAGGCGAAACAATCCCGGTTCCCGTAGGCCGTATTCTTCAAGAAACTCCTGACGATCGGATTCTTCCAGTTCAATAAATTGGGATTCCAATGCTGCAGAAATCAAAATCACATCCGTATTTTCATTTTTTACTGCCTCAGCAAGCATTTCTGTATAATCATTGCCATGAATGGATAACTCATCTACATTAGCTACATAAATTACCTGTTTAGTGGTCAACAGTTGCAGATCCTTTGATAAGAGCTGATTTTCATAATCATCCAGGGAATAATTTCTTAAATTATTTCCGCTTTCAAGCCATTTCCGCACTTTTTCCAGCACATCAAGTTCTTTTCTTGCCGTGGCATCACCCGATTTGGCCACCTTTTCCTTTTTTAATATCCTGCTCTCTATACTCTCCAGATCCTTGAGCTGTAATTCTGCCTCAATGATTTCTTTATCGGCAACCGGATCGATGCGGCCATTTACATGCGCAATATTAGCATCTTCGAAACATCGCACAATATGTATAATAGCATCCACCTGCCTTATATGGGCCAGAAATTTATTGCCAAGGCCTTCGCCTTTGCTGGCACCTTTTACCAGACCGGCAATATCCACGAATTCAACCACCGCGGGTATGGTTTTGGCAGGTTTAACAAGTTTACTGATCTCATAAAGCCTTTCGTCCGGTACTGTAATTATTCCTACATTAGGTTCTATTGTGCAAAAAGGATAATTGGCAGCCTCAGCTTTAGCATTCGACAAGGCATTAAACAAGGTCGATTTGCCTACATTTGGCAAACCTACAATCCCACATTGTAAACCCATTCCTTATTTTGATTTAAAAATCTGATATTGCTTGAACCCTTGAGAAAATTCAATTACAGACACGCGCACAATGGTATACACAGGGATGGCAGCAATCATTCCAATTATACCGCCAAGTGTTGCGCCCACAAAGATAATGATAAATATTTCCAAAGGATGGGCTTTTACACTTTTTGAAAAGATCAGTGGCTGAAAAACCAGGTTGTCATTGATCTGTACGATGGCAAACACAACCACAATTTTTAATATGATAAACAATACCTCGTTTGGTCCGGAAAAACTCAGAGTGGATATGGAAACTACGATACCGAAAATAGTGCCAAGAATTGGGCCAAGATAAGGGATCACATTGGCAACTGCAGCAAATAAGGCAATGGAAGCTGCATATTTAATTCCAACGATGGATAAACCAATAGTGGCCAGCGTAAATATAGCGGTCATCTGCACCATTAACCCAATCAGATAATTCGATAATAGTTTCTCTATTTTGGAAATGGCTGTGATTACAACTTCAAAATACTGGTTTGGAATGATCCTGAGGATCGTTTTACGAAAAAGACCTTTCTCATGAAGAAAAAAGAAGGTGATGAATACCACTGCAATAATACCGATCGCTACACTGCCGGCCACAGAAAAGAGATTGTTAATAATACGACCGATGTCATAAGCCCCGCCCTCCCGGATAAATGAAGTTATCCCTTCTTTTATATCATCCAAAAGGGATCCTTCGGCTCTGTCATATAAATTATACTGGATCAGAAAATCTTCAAAACTCTCCATTGGTTTTTCTATCCTGTTGTATAGATTTTCATAATTGATATTCATCAGTACCTCTGCCTGTTCACGGATCAGGGGAATAAATATGGAAATGAAAAGGAAAATAAGTGCAATAAAAGTAGCAAAGGAAACCAGTATGGCAAGAACCCTCGGAATATTGATCTGGAAGATCTGGGTATTATTAATATAATTGGTAAGAGGCCTTAAAATGGTAGCTATGATACCTGAAATGACGAGATAAAAAAATATGTTTGAAAAATACCAGGCCAGGAATATAAACACCGCTATTCCAAGCACAATATATATTATGGTTTTTCGCATATATAAAAATAGACAATTCTATAATAAAAAAGCCCCTGATCGTAATCAAGGGCTCATTATAAGTTCTTTTATCATTCAATTACTATTCCCACTTCAGCTCACTGTCCGTTACATCGGCCTCGGTTTTATCTTTTGAAGAAGGGTGCTGGGAAAAATCATAATCCGGCAATAGTTCACTTTTTATATGACCTATTGTAGATGTTAAGGCATCGATAAACTTATCGAAATCCTCTTTGTAAAGGAAAATTTTATGCTTCTCATAATAGTAGCCATCTTCCTTATACCTTCGCTTGCTTTCTGTGATCGTCAGATAATAATCATTGGATCTTGTAGACTTCACATCAAAAAAATACGTTCTTTTGCCTGCGCGTACTCTTTCAGAGTAAATTTCATTTTTTTCGTTTTCCTTTTTCGCTTCCACAATCCTAAAATTTTTGGTTGTTTAGTTTATTTTTCTACAAAATTCGATTAAAGATAGTATAATATGTATGTAACATGCAAGCTAATCACAAAGAAATCAAATTATTAACTTAAATTTAAAAGATTATTAAAACTGAAAACATTAACTTTTCAGTTAATTTATATGATCTTATATTGAAGGGATATAGTATGAAACTCGACCTTAAGTCCATAAGAGAAATTGGTAAGATCGATCTTCTTGCAAAACAGATGGTTGAAGGATTTATTACTGGACTCCATAAATCTCCATACCATGGTTTTTCAGTGGAATTTGCTGAGCATAGATTATATAATACCGGTGAAAGTACCAAAAATATTGACTGGAAGGTGTTTGCACGAACGGATCGTTTGTTTACAAAACGTTATGAAGAGGAAACCAACCTGCGCTGTCATCTGCTGATTGACAATTCCTCTTCCATGTATTATCCGGTGGATTCAAGGGGAAAGATCACGTTCAGTGTTATGGCTTCTGCAGCCCTGGCCTATTTACTGCAAAAGCAGCGCGATGCGGTTGGGATCACAACTTTTTCTGATAAAATAGAATTACAAACCGCCGTAAAATCCACGGGATCACATCTCCATAAATTGTTTATCATCCTCCAACAGATGCTCGATGAAAAAGAATTGCCCAGACAAACGGCGGTTTCAGATGTATTGCATCAGATCGCCAATAAGATCCACAAAAGATCACTGGTGATCATATTCAGTGACATGTTCGATAATCAGGAAGACATTACCCATATTATCAATGCACTCCACCATCTGAAACATAACCAGCATGAAGTACTTTTGTTTCATGTGGCTGATCCCAGGACCGAATATGAATTCGATTTTGAAGACAGGCCCCATGAATTTATTGATCTGGAAACCAGGGAGAAGTTGAGACTGCAACCTTCCGAGATCAGGGAGAGATACAAAAAGGAAGTCAAAAAGTATTATTATGATCTTAAATTAAAATGCGGACAGTTTAAGATCGATTTTATCGAAGCCGATATCAATCAGGATTTTAACAGGATTCTTTCTGCCTATTTGATCAAACGGGCAAAAATGAGTTGAAAGGCTGCCTCAACAGGGTTTTCTGATAACTCCGCATCTACCTTTCCCGGAAACATTTATCCCAAATCCGTTATTGAAATATAAAATATACACGTAACTCTCTGAAAATGTCAATATTACAGATAAAAATCTCTAACGACCGACATTGGGAACTATTTAACCCGAAAAATTCATAAATTTTTCGCCCGAAGGGCCGATTAAGCGC
>CAZIXF010000025.1:0-72353 GCA_964543195.1 uncultured Roseivirgaceae bacterium | reverse complement strand
AATTGCGCTTAATCGGCCCTTCGGGCGAAAAATTTATGAATTTTTCGGGTTAATGGCACTGAGTATATCCCGTCGACTAATCTGTCCTGCGAGTTTTCCCGAATCATCCACTACCGGAAAGCGTTTGTGTTTTCATCATCCAGTACGGGAGCCCTTGAGAAGTGTTCCCACAGCATGGTTTAAATAACCTCTATCATTTCTGTTTCCGGATTGAACGTGATCAGATCCTGGACCATATACCGGGTTATGGCTTCATATTTCACAGAGGCCCCGGATCTGCCGCCAAAATCTTCTTTTTTCATAAAGTTTGGTTTATAATTCATATCTTTAACATGTTGTGTGAATTATTATACATCTCATTATCTTTTAACATACTGATTATTAACGATGTATCATTTTCTTTCTTGGTGTATCCTGCTGTTTTTGAGACTTTGTGGCAATAAATCATTATATTTTAGCCACGACGGCACCAAATTACGGTGGTATCACTAAGTTATCGCGTTCTGGGACCGAACATTATAAATTAATAACTGCCTGATATTCAATTGCTTTCAGTAAGTTATATAGTAGTTTTTAATCATCTGATTCACACAACGGGTTATATTTATCAAATTTTGATTCCTTGAATTAATATTTGCCGGTTGTTGACATGTAGATTAGTACAACACGAACGCGCAATTTATAAAATCACAGCATGATTACAAATAGCTGAATATTATTTGGCTTTATATTTGATGCCGAATTAAATTCTATATTTCAATCACTTATATTAGACCATGATCGGATATTTATTATGTATTCTTTTTATACACCCGGTTCTTCAGATTGACCCGGATCCTGAAAGGTTCAGGGGCCAAATAGAAACTTTCATCGAAAAGGATAAACAAAATCCTCCTGAACCGGGCGCCATTCTGTTTGTAGGTAGCTCAAGTATTGTCATGTGGAAATCACTCAAAGAAGATTTCGGCGACCATCATGTGCTGAACAGGGGTTTTGGAGGTTCCCACGCCTCGGATGTCCTTTATTATTTTGATGTGGTAGTAAAGCCCTATTATCCTTCAAAGATCCTGTTTTATGAGGGGGACAATGACCTTGCTTCGGGTAAATCACCCAGGGAAACAATGAAAGATTTTAAAATGTTCCATTCCAGGGTGAACAAAGCTTTTCCGGATACCGAAATAGGTTTTATTGCAGCCAAACCGAGCCCAAAAAGGTGGGATATGAAGGATAAATTCAGAAAATTCAACCAATTATTGGAAAAATATTGTAAAAAGCACAAGGATCTCACCTTTATTGATGTTTTCGATGCCATGCTCAATGAACGGGGAAGACCGTCACCGGAATTCTATGTTTCCGATAGTCTTCATATGTCTGATAAAGGATATGATATTTGGCAAAAGCAGGTAGAACCCTTTATTGAAGAATGACCACATTGTGAAATCACACAAAATCTATTATGAAAAAAATAACAGCTATAGTTTTATTCCTGTTCTCTGTCCCGGTATTATCCTTTTCACAGGACTGGTTCATAAAGTATAAACAGGGAGATAAAGTTGAAGGATATATAATTGGTATTGCCGGTGATACAATCCACGGCTTCATCCAGTATGACTACCCGGTGATCATGCAGAAAAAGGTAGAGTTTTATTCCGGCTATGAGGATACGAATTCAAAAACCTATACACCCGAGGATATCCGGGGCTACCAGGTGGATAATCGTGTGTGGGAAAGCATACAGGTCCTGATGGAAACCTATAATGGAATCTATAAATTCAGCCGTTTTGGTATTCTTCAATCTGAACCGGGGGCAGTTTCACTTTACAGGATCCTGGAAGAAGAAGATAAATTGAAAAAAAGGGTGAACAGTGAGGAAGCCGAAAAAATGTACGAAAATATATCCTTGCACCACAAAGAAGGTTCTCTTGAGAATGTTTACATAAAGAAACGGGAACATCCTGCAGAGGCAATTTTCACCCGTGAATTCAAACGATCCTTTGTCGAAAATATGAAAACCTATATCGGGAATTATGATGAACTGATGGCCAGGATAAGAAATAAGGAACTTGACCATGACGACCTGAAAACCATCGTTGCTGAATATAACCAGTGGTTCTCTGCCAATCGCGGATATTGAACCGGGTTGAATCAGCATACTTTCTGTCCTTACAAAAGTAACCTGGTAATTTCTTCTGTTTTATTGAAATTTATTCCGAAAGGTCGATTAACTTTCCCGGGCCTGTAATGGTCATTTTAATTTCTTCGGGGCAGTGATAATACAGGATATCGCCCGTGCCCATTAATTTCCCTCTTAACCGGTCAACAGGAAAGACCTCCATGGTATTTGATCCATAATGATCTGCCAGGACATAGCCGCAGTGAAGGTTCCGGGCTGATATTTTACCATCATTGTTCATGTAGATTTTCATGAATTTCGCCTTTCCTTCCAGTTGATAATTGGAAATGAAAATAGAGTAAATTTTTAGGGTGTCGGTATCGATCTTAAGATCAATATTCCCGGTACCATCCGAGTATATCCTCAATTTTTCGGTTTCCAGTGTATCATCAGCGAATATATTAACATAATCATAGGCTTCGATCTCTTTTATAAATTTACCGGTTATGTACAATTCGGGATTACCTGAATTTCTCATCCAGTTACAGGAATTTTCATTAGTGATCGTCAACACCTCATCCTTAACGTTGAATTCTATCCCGGACCGGATGTTCTGCCCGGCTCTTAACACTACTTTTTGCTCTGATCCGTTCAGTAAATGGATATCTATTTCATCCAGGGCCACAATATGGTTGAAAGGCTCGAGCATGAACTCAAAATCTCTGATTTCTCCACTTTTTTTCAGGCATTCGGGAGCATTATCACCACTGCATGAGCCGATCAATATGGAGATCATCATCAAAACGCTATTTAGGTTCAATAATTTCATATTATAAGGCGATCCCTATCCCCCATTCAGCATGGTCAGCTTTGGCAAAATGGGTTACAAATCCGTAATGCAAAAATAGTTTTTCAGATAAATATAATTTGATAGCCAGTCTTTCATAAAAAGCCTGATCGGTTTTATAAGGCCTGTAAATATAGGCGCCTATTTGTGTCAATACCGATACCCGGGAAAGTTTCAGCTCATGACCGGCCATAATGCCAATCCTTTTATGATCGACCGTCCCCGGATCCATATCATCGTTCTGTATTTCTTCCTTTAAAGCGGTATTATTAAAACCATCGATACCAAGATTGAAAATATTCGTTTTCGATACCTGTTTGTTCACATAGAGCGAAAGCACATATACCGGGAATTTAGGACCTCCGATGGGGGTGATCTCCTTGATGGAATAATTGAAATTAATATTATATCTTAACCGCTTGTCCCAGCGGTATGTGTCATCCGCATCCTGATATTCCGGCAAAGAGGAACTGATTCGGTATGAACAACCTAAATTGGTGGTAATGATATTGATCCCTTTGTTCGGTTGTGAAATAGCGGCCAGGGAAAAATGGGATAGCGTGGCTGCCGAAGTCAGTTTCCATCGATCATTGATCCGGTAATTCATTCCCAGCCTCAACTGTACACTTCCCGTAAACCGTGATCCAAGCGCTACATTCTGATTATTGGTCTCCCGGTTATAAGGATTGGTATGATAACCGATCCCTGTTCCCAGTTTAAACAATCCCTCCCATCGCCGGTTGCGTAAAAAGAAAAGATCGGTATATAACATCCCGCCAATGGATTCACCCAGTTTATCATTACCGTAATCATAATACGATATAGAAAAACCAATATCGGGATATTTAAAAACCTGTTCCCAGACCTGGCTCCCATATGTGTTTTTATTGATGTAAAATTCCGCACCCTTGAGTATACCATCGGTTAAATGTCCCATATGACTATCGTGTTTAACCGAAAAGCCTCCAAATACATTTGCCCCGGTAGTATAAGCATAGCGGAATGACTTCATTTGATCCTGAGCACTCAGCGGACCCGTCAGGATAATTAAAAAGGATACTATGCGAATCAGATCTTTCAACGAATTCGGATATACTAGTCAGATTGTGCAACAGACAAATTTAAAATAAAAAGATCTAATTATATCAAATTTTTCGCCGGTTAATCCGGTCTTCGTATGTGCGGGAAATAATTTCCATGCGCCTTGATTTCTTTAGTTTTTTAATGAAAAGAACAATAATATAGTAATTTTGGGATCGTTATTTGAAACAATATGTCTATATCAGTCCGGCATCTCACAAAAAGGTTTGGTTCACAGAATGCAGTGGATAATATATCCTTTGAGGCCAAATCCGGAGAAATTCTAGGATTTCTTGGCCCCAATGGAGCAGGCAAATCCACTACCATGAAGATTGCGACCACTTATCTGCCTCCGACCTCCGGTACGGTGACTGTAGGCGGATTTGATATTCAGGAAGATCCACTGGAAGTAAGAAGAATTGTGGGTTATCTTCCGGAACATAATCCCCTCTATTATGATATGTACGTGAGAGAATATCTGGGTTTTGTAGCCTCCCTGTTCAAAACCAGTAAAAAGATAAACTCCGGAAGGATCGAGGAGATGATCAGATTAACCGGCCTGACCAGCGAAGCCGGTAAGAAAATAGGACATCTTTCGAAAGGATATAAACAACGGGTGGGTCTGGCTCAGTCCATGATACATGATCCGGATATCCTGATCCTGGATGAACCGACTTCAGGACTTGACCCGAACCAGATTGTAGAGATCAGAAACCTGATCCGGGAATTGAGCAAAAACAAAACGGTGATCTTTTCAACTCATATTATGCAGGAAGTCCAGGCTTTATGTGACAGGGTAGTGATAATCAGCAATGGCAGGATCGTAGCCGACGACATGGTAGAAAACCTGAAAAGTAAATCCACAGGTCAGCAGATCATAATTGCCGAATTCCAGTCTATACCGGATCTGATATATTTTGAAAATCTTGCCGGTAAGATCGATTTGAAAACAGAAGGGAATACCTTGAAAATATATGCAGAAGCGGATGTGGATATCAGGTCAACTGTATTTAAGATTGCGTCAGACAACCAGTTGCCCCTGGTGGGCCTGAGCAGGCAGGATCAATCCATGGAGGATATTTTTCATCAACTTACTGTAAATAAGGAAGAGAAATAGCCGATGGTTCAGATCTTTAAAAAGGAAGTAAACAGTTTTCTCAACTCATTAATAGCGTATATAGTGATATCGGTTTTTTTAACCGGTATAGGCTTGCTGATGTGGGTATTCCCGGAAACCAGTGTGTTGAGTTATGGCTATGCCGATATGGAAGCGTTATTTTCTTTTGGCCCGTATGTATTTCTATTCCTGATTCCAGCCATTACCATGCGAATGTTTGCCGAAGAAAAAAAAGCAGGGACAATGGAAATGCTGCTTACGAAACCCATTACGGATTTTCAGCTTATACTGGGTAAATTTTTTGCAGGCTGGGTGCTTGTAATCTTCTCCATTATCCCTACCATATTATATTATTATTCGGTTTACCAATTGGGCAATCCACAGGGTAATATCGATTCTGCCGGTGTAATGGGTTCCTATGTGGGCTTAATTCTGCTGGGAGGTGTATTCACTTCCATCGGTATTTTTTCATCCGCCTTGAGTGATAATCAGGTGGTAGCCTTCATAATTGCCGTTTTTATGTGTTTTCTGATGTATTATGGATTTGAAGCGATGGCCTCCGGTAACATTTGGGGTAATTATGCCGCACTGGTTGAACAACTGGGTATCCTGTATCATTATAATTTCCTCAGCAAGGGACTTATCGATCTGCATAATGTGGTGTATCTGCTGAGCCTAACGACCGGGATGATATTTTTAACCAAAATGATTTTAAACAGCAGGAAATGGTAGATCTGAATAGCAGAAAATTTGGAGATATATTGAAACTCGGGATAGTGGTGTTGTTGATCATCAATGTCAACCTGCTTTTCTCTAGGTTTACCTTCCGGCTGGACCTCACGGAGGAAAAAAGATTTACAATATCTGAGGCAAGCATTGAAGTATTGAGGTCACTCAATGATGTAGTATATATTGATGTTTACCTGGAAGGGGACTTTCCTCCGGGTTTCCAGCGATTGCAGAAAGCAATCCGGCATACACTTAATGAGTTCAGGATATATGCGGGAGATAATATACAATACCGTTTTGTGGACCCCACGGAGCTAAAAACGGAACGAAGCCGGCGTGATCTGATCAGGAGCCTGGGTGAAAAAGGCATACAACCTACTAATCTTTTTGCTACGGAAGGAGGGAAAAAAACGGAAAAGCTGATCTTTCCGGGTGCAGTAATTTCATACGGGGGTGAGGAAGCGGGTGTAATGCTGTTAAAGGGAAACAAAACGGCCGGGTCCGAGGAGCGGCTAAACCAGTCGATCGAAGGAGTAGAATATGAATTGATTTCGGTAATCGATCAACTGGTTAATGTGGACCGTAAAAAAGTGGCGTTTATCAGGGGACATGGAGAACTGGATTCAAGTGACATAGCTTCCATTAACCATACCCTGCTGGAATCCTATGATGTGTTTAATGTTAATCTGCCGGAAAAATCCACGCTTGATCCTTATGATGCTGTAATCGTGGCTAAGCCCATGAAACCTTTTTCTCTAAAAGAAATTTACGTACTGGATCAATATATAATGAATGGCGGGAAAGCCATTTTTCTGGTTGATATGCTGGAAGTGGATCTCGACAGCATCAGCAGTGAGGGTACCATCGGTTATCCGGTAGAAACCAACCTGGAAAACATGTTTTTCAAATACGGTGTGCGTATCAACAAAGACTATCTGCTCGACCTGAATTCAGGTGGATTTCCGGTGGTAGTGGGTCAAATGGGTGAAAATCCCCAGATCCAACTCATGCCATGGCCTTTTTATCCTATTATAAACCGCTTTAGCGATCATCCCATAGTACGGAATATGGATGCTGTATATTTACGATTTACCAGTTCAATCGATACGGTAAAGGCGGAGGGTGTGACCAAGACACCATTGATGTTTACCTCTGAATATTCGAATACGGCCAGCACACCCGTCAGGGTAAGCCTGAATGACCTGAGGAAACAGATGTCGGCCGAAGTGTTCAATAAGGGATCACAGCCGGTAGCATATCTGCTGGAGGGCCGTTTTATCTCTGTTTTCAAAAACCGGTTCATCCCGGAAGGGTTCAGTAAAACGGATCATTCAGATGAAAGTAAGCCCGCAAGCATACTGGTCTGTGCAGACGGTGACCTGATCCGGAATGAGATCAATATGAAAACGGGGGTTCCCTATGATCTGGGCTATGATCCTTATCTGCAGGCTGAGTTTGCCAATGAGGATTTTATCCTTAATACCCTGACCTACATGATGGATTCCGATGGGCTGATCCTTTCAAGAAATAAAGAGATCACCATACGTCCGCTGGATCAGGTCAGAATTGAAAAGGAAACACTTAAATGGCAACTGATCAATCTGCTGATACCTCTGATCATGGTAGGAGCTTTTGGTATCATCAGGTTTTATATAAGAAGTAAGAAATTCGGCAGAAAATAAGCCATGCAAAAAAAAAGAAACATACGGTTGCTTATTATTTTTTCGGTATTACTGATATGGACTTTTGTTTTTATCTCCCTGAAAGATAATGATCAACGCATAGCGGTCGATGATACGCTTTTCACACTTACCGATACGGCATCGATCCATCAGATCCGGATCATTAAGCCGGATAATGAGATCGTACTGGAAAAAAAAGGTCAGGGGTGGCTGGTGAACGGGAAATACAATCTGGATCTATCCATGAGAAAAGTGATACTGGCCGTATTGCATGAAGTGCGTATAAAACAGACCGTACCGAAAAATAAGCTGGAAGAGATCAGAAATAAATTGCTCGAGAACGGGAACAAGGTGATCATCAGACAAACCGGCAATCGTGAAACTACATATTATGCAGGCGGTAACGGTATTTCCGTTTCTTATTTCATGTTTCCCGGTGATTCACCATATATCGTTTATTTGCCCGGATATGAAAGTTATGTTTCAGGAATTTTTGAAGTAAGTGAAAACGATTGGCGCGACCGGTTGATCTATCAGACTTCCTGGGTGGGACTGAACAGACTCTCATTGTTGTATCCGGAAAGGCCGTCTGACAATCTTGTGATCGAGTCCGAAGGTGACCTTTTCAGAATTGAAAATCTGACCAGTGTGGATACCACCGCCATGATGGATTATATCGAGATGATGAGCCTGATGTATACCGATCAATATATATCTTCCGGCCAGATCCCCAAATACGACAGCCTCACCAACACCATACCCTATGCGCTGCTTGAAATTGATGCGCTGAGTCTGAATAAACCGGTTGAAATTAAATTCTTCGTTCCATTGCCCGGTGAAAATGTAAGATTAGGATTAATTAATGATAGTCAAATGTGCCTTTTCGATCAAGACCGTGTTCGCCAGGTTTTTAAAAGCCGTAATGATTTTAATATAAACTGATCACCTGATCTTCACTCAGGCATTATCACTCCGTATCCATATTTTTTTAAGAATCAACCATGGCTGGTGGAAATAGTTAAATTTTTGTAATTTGTTGATTCTTAACCTTCGCCAATGAAAAAAGTAATTTTCAATAAAGATACCCGGGGATTTACCAACCATGAGTGGCTGAAAACATACCATACATTCAGTTTTGGGAATTACTATGACGAAAACCGAATGGGTTTCGGTAACCTGAGGGTATTGAATGATGATTTTATTCAACCCCGTAACGGCTTCGGTACGCACACTCATGATAATATAGAAATCATCACCATCCCCCTCGAAGGCACCATACGCCATAAAGACAATCTAGGCAAAGACTGCCACTTGAAGTTTGGCGACGTCCAGGTACTTTCTACCGGCAGTGGATTAACTCATTCCCAGGTCAATCCTTCCGGGTCAGAAATATCGAACTTTCTCCAGTTATGGATCCTTCCCGACCGGTTTAATACCAGTCCTGCCAGCACGGTAATTAATTATTCCTTAAAGCCGGGTAAATTGATCTTTATCGCCAGTCAGGACGGGAAGAAGAATACTCTTTCGGTACAACAGAAAGCCAATCTTTACCTGGGCAGCTTTTCATCCGGTAGTCAAGTGGGGTTCACCAGATCTTCCGAAGATAATGGAATATTTGTCCTTGTCATTCAGGGCAAGATAAAAACTGAAGGAGAGGTGCTGAGCGGACGGGATGCCGTAGGATTAAGTAACCACCGGGAAACCAATCTGGAAATACTCGAAAATTCGTTCCTTATGCTGCTGGATATATCAATGGTAAAAAAACAGATTAAAGGCTGATGTGGGCAATGAGGTATTTTTTTTTAACCATACCCTGGCTGGTATTTCCGGGATGACCCATTATTTTGTTCTCTCGATCGTAAACCGGACCAGGTCCTTGAGCGAGCGTTTATATTCGGAATCGTGGAATTCATCCAGTATGGCAAGGGCATCCTCCTGGAAATTTTTCATAATCTGATTGGCATATTCTATTCCGCCGGATGCTCTGACAAAATTAATCACCTCTGCAACTACTCTTTTTTTATGGCTCTGGTTCTTTATTTTGTAGATGATCTGTTTTTTATTAAGCCAGGAAGTGCGCTGCAAGGCATAGATCAACGGTAAAGTCATCTTTTTCTCCCTGATATCTATACCGAGTGGTTTACCTATCTCATTGTTTCCATAATCAAAAAGGTCATCCTTGATCTGGAAAGCCATACCTACTTTTTCACCGAAATTTCTCATTTTTTCAATGGAACCGTTTTCCGCACCGCTTGCACAAGTACCTACGGCACAACAGCTGGCAATGAGAGATGCCGTTTTCTGACGGATTATATCATAATAAATATTTTCTGTGATATCCAGATTCCTGGCTTTTTCCATCTGCAGCAATTCTCCTTCACTCATTTCCCGTACCGCATTCGATACGATCTGAAGGAGTTTATAATCCTTATTATCGACGGAAAGCAGTAAACCCCTTGAAAGCAGATAATCGCCCACCAATACCGCTATCTTGTTCTTCCATAGTGCATTGATAGAAAAGAATCCACGTCTGAACTGAGAATCGTCCACGACATCATCGTGCACAAGGGTAGCGGTGTGAAGGAGTTCGATCAGAGAGGCACCACGGTATGTGGCTTCAGTGATCCCCCCTGTTACTCCTGAGGACAGGAAAACAAACATCGGCCTCATTTGTTTTCCTTTTCGTTTCACGATATAATTCATGATCTTATCCAGCAGCATTACCCTGCTTTTCATGGCTTCGCGAAACTTGATCTCAAAATCCGCCATTTCGCCCGAAATGGGCGCCTGTATGTCACTTAATTTCAACAATTGTTTATATTCTCAACAAGTATACTATTATTTTAAACAAGTATCCTATCGGTTTGTTGATCAGCAAAGTTTAACAATTTTTTGGTTTTCACGGCTTACTCGGAGAAAAAATGTGGGGAGCCACAGGGTTTTACTTAATATTCTTATTATTATGACCTATAATTCATGTTAAAATTTAATTATGCGAAAAACTGATATTCTATGCCTGAAATAAAACATGCCGATAAAATTCAGCTCACTTCCGACCTGCACGACCGCCCGGTAAGCCTCGATCTGAGGTGGAAGGATAATTATGACCTGAAACCTGTAGTCCTGCACATCCATGGGTTTAAAGGATTTAAGGATTGGGGTTATTTTAATCTTATGTCCAGGTATTTTGCGGAAAGGGGATTCATATTTATAAAGATGAACTTTTCCCATAATGGGGTAACCCCTGATAATCCTGTTGATTTTGTAGATCTCGAGGCATTTGGCAATAATAATTTCAGTGTTGAGCAGGAGGATATCAGCCTGGTGATCGATTATATTTTCAGGGAAGGATTACCCGTTCCATCTACGCAGGTCAACAAAAACCGGCTTTACCTGACCGGACATAGCCGGGGTGGGGCTGCGGCAATCCTGAAAGGATATCACGACGACCGGGTGAAAGGGGTAGCTTCCTGGGCAGGGATCAACGATTATGCCGGTTATTTTACCTCAAAAGAGTTGGAAACCTGGGCAAGGGACGGCGTAATTCATGTAACCAACAGCCGGACAGGACAGAAAATGCCTCTGTATTACCAGATTGTTATGGATTACCTGGAAAATGAAGAATCATTGAATGTAAAAGAAGCGCTCAGGCATTTTCATAAACCACTGCTGATCATTCATGGATCGGAGGATCAGACGGTACCGGTGGAAGTAGCCTTACAGACAAAAGACATAAATCCCGGATGCGAGCTTCTAATTATTGAGGGTGCCGATCATGTCTTTGGCGGAGGCCATCCCTGGAGAAAAAAGGAACTTCCGGAGAAAGCTGAATTAATGATCAATAAAACCATTGAATTTTTCAATGAAAATCTATGATCGAGGCTAGCGCTCAGGGGGCCATTTAAGGACTCCATGATCGCGGGAGAACCATGAGATCCAATCCGTTCCATATGACCTGGACTTTTCTACCAGTTCGCTATATTTTTCAGAACGCATGAATACGGTGTCGCCAAGATCATAGGGATGATCGAAGGTTACCAGGTAATTACGAAGCTTTTCCTGCATTTCATTCAGTTTATCCTGATATTCTTCCTCATAGGCCAGGTTATTCTGTTCATATGGATCATTCCGGAGATCATATAATTGATCGGGATCGAAATAGGCCGGATAATATTCCATGGCTATGGAAGAATGTGCCTGTTTTTCCAGATTTAGATAATTCGGCGCGTAATTGATCTCTCCCGTCCGCATTTTTTCAAGTACATCATCGGGATACCTGAAAGCGATATACTTCCACCTTCCGTCATTGATCGATCGGGCCAGTCCCGATTCCGCATAAACCGTTTCCCGGACCGGTTTTCCAGGGTCATCAAGCATAGGCATAAGGCTGATCCCGTCAAATACTGAATTTTCCGGCAGGGGTATGCCGGCCGCTTCAAGAAAAGTCGGGAGAAGATCTACACTGGAAACAAGCTGATCATTTACGGTACCCTGATCATATTTCCCGGGCCATCTGAGTATATAAGGAACATGCAATCCTTTTTCATAACAGGTAGCTTTCCCCGGCTCCACATTATGATCAGCCACAAACACAATGATGGTATTTTCTTCCAAACCCAGTTCTTTCAGTTTATTCAGCACATGATGGACATGGTTATCGAGATCGGCCATTCCTGAAAATTTATGTCGCATGGGAGCACTCAGCGTATCCAGTACCGTTTTCATTGAATCGGCGGAAAGCTGGTATTTTGTCACTTCTTCAATCCTGCCTTCCAGTGTATAGGAGAGATCCTCGTTGAACACGGATGTATGTCCGGGGCCATGAACTGCGGTTGTGGCAGCATACAGAAAAAAGGGTTGGTCTTTTTTTGAAGCTTCCTCCAGGAATTTTATCGCGCCATGGGTGATCCACGGAAAATTATGATACCTCAGTGCCTGAACCGGGAAAACATCAAAATTCCCCCATAATACACTTGAAGCATAGTCAAAGCCTGCTGTTCTTTTAATCTCATCGACCACGATTTCCTGAAACCTCCGGAGCTTTTCCTCTACCGAAGGGTCAGCAGGATCAGCTCCATCGGGAAATTCCGGAGTTTCCATGTTTCCGGATAAATTTCCCAGATGCCATTTGCCTGTCATTCCGGTAAAATACCCGTTTTCTGAAAGGAGCTGAGGGATTGTGGCCAGACTGCCTTCAAGAAATGTATTCCAGGCAATAACATAAGGTTCATCCTCAGTATAGGCTTCGAGGTAGTCCGGGTGGACGCATCGACCGGGATATTTACCCGTGATAAGAGCAAACCGGCTGGGTGTACACATGGGTGAGGCCACATGAGCATTGGTAAACCTAATCCCTGTTTCGGCAAGACGGTCGATATGAGGGGTGGGAATATTCCCACCATAAGCACTTACATATTCCGGCGCCAGTTCATCTGAGAAAAACAATATAATATTGGGCCTTTCGTCGGCCTTCCGCGTTTGACAACCTGCGAAAACAAAAAATAAAAGTAAAAATAAAAGATTTCTCATCGCTGAATTTGTTTAATTATCGGATTTAAAGTCTTCAAATATAAATATTGCATATAATGGACAAAAAACTGTTATAAGGCCTGTATCCACCATGTTACTCAGGGTAGCATCTTTATGCGGAAATGACGGATAACGGGCTGAAAAATGTATATGATTTATTACGAATATTATGCAAACAGATATCAATGCAGTAAGATATGTAAAATTAAAGAAAGAGGTGACCCGTTCCAAAAACAAGCTCCATTTTTGGCAAAATTTATAATTCTTCAATATAGATATTGCGGTATCGAATCTTCAATTCATCACCGGTATGGATCTGAAAGGCAATATGGCCAGTAGTTCCTACCTTTTTATTCTGATGAAGCTGGTCATTTAAAACACCATCCCCATTATAATCAGTGATCAGGGTTCCGTTGAGCCAGGCCTGTATTCGCATATCATTAACCCTGACCTTCATTTTATTCCAGGACGGATCGTCTGAGGCATAGAACATTACGTGATCATTCAACGCCATGGTAGAATCAACCCATGTCCCTTCCGGTATTTCAGGGAAAATCCAGCGCTGATTACCCCTGGTCTCATCCCACATCATACCCGTGCGCCAGTAAGCAGGCGGATGGATATCGATTTGAGGACCATTCAGCCAGTAAGATTCGTCATCATAACGGCTTCGTATCTGAATGCCGCTGTTTCCCGGGCTATCCTTAAAGGCCTGAAACTCAAAATCGATCTCAAAATCCCTGTATTCTTCTCTTGAATACAACCATACATAATCGTGTTCCGGCATACCGAGTGTGTTGGCTTCGATCACCCCGTTGTCCACTTTCCAGAATCCCTTATCCCGGTCATCCGGTTTAGCTTTAATTATCCAGTGATCCAGATCCTTCCCATTAAAGAGTGATTTTTTTTCACGAACGCCACATGCTGTAAAAAACAGGATCAATAACGGTAAAACCGTCCATTTTAAAAAAAACTTATCCATCGGCATTTTTATTTATTATTTTTTCTTCTTTTCAGTTCACTCTTTATTAAAAGGAATTCCCGGCTGCTTTGCCCGGCGATTGATGTATTTTCTTCCGCCCGGCGAAATAGATAAGGGATCACCGCTTCCACCGGTCCATAAGGTACATATTTCACTACATTGTATCCGGCTTTTGCCAGGTTAAAAGAAATATGATCGCTCATGCCATACAATTGGGCTGAAAACACCCTTTTATCATCGGGAGGCATGCCATATTCAGCCATTAATTCGATCAGGTAATAGTTACTTTTCTCATTATGGGATCCGGAACAGAGGGATACGATATCCCGGTTTTTCATGCATAAACTCAGTGCGGAATCGTAAGAGGCATCCGTGGCTTTCTTATCAGGCTGGATAGGATCCGGGTAGCCCATTTCTTCTGCCCTTTCCCTCTCCTTTTCCATGTATGCGCCACGTACCAGTTTGGCCCCGAAAAAATACTTTTTCAATCTGGCCAGCTCAATGGCCTTTTCAAGGTTTTCCAGCATACCCCTCCGGTACATCTGAAATGTATTCCAGACAATACAGGTCTTCTTATTGTATTGTTCCATTAATTCGTAGGTAATGGCATCGATCGGACCCTGGATATAGCTTTCTTCACTGTCGATAAAGATCATTACATGATTATCATAGGCAATCTTGCAAACACGATCCCAGCGGACTTTGATATTCTGAAAATTGATCTTCTCCTGATCGTTGAGAGGCTCACCTGCCTGAACTTTGGTCAGCAGATCAATAGAGGCCATACCGGTTGGTTTAAAAACACAGAAAGGTATATTGGGATCGCCTTTGGCACGATGGATCGTACGGATAATTTCATCTGCCGTATGGTCAAAATCAGATTCTTTGTCTTCCCCTTCTACGGCATAATCAAGGATGGTTCCTATGTTGAACCGGGCGAGGTCACGAATGGTATTTTCAGAATCTTCTATCGATTCTCCACCACAGAAATGATCAAAAAGATTGCTTTTTATTAAATTTTTAACAGGTAATTTTAATTTTAATGCTCCTTTTACGAAAATAGTACCTAATTTTACAATTGGTTTTTTGTCCATTGTGGCAAAAAGGATGTAGCTCTTTCTAAGTTCTTTGTCTGGTTTATAGGAAAAAGCTATTTCGGTATTATCGAATGAGACGGTATTTGTATTAGCCATAAAGTAAAAAATCGATTTTCGGGTTAATTGTCGTTTAATTTTCGAGCAAGAACAAAGAAACAAGATTTTAGGAATTAAAAATATAATTTAGATGGAAATTAAAGGACTCAAGAGTTGGGGAGGTCATTACAAACGACCTTTGATCATAGCGGGGCCCTGTAGTGCTGAATCAGTTGAGCAGTTAAGGGAAACCTCCATTTCTATCCGCAATCTTGGAATCAACATAATAAGGGCCGGAGTATGGAAACCCAGGACAAGGCCGAATAACTTTGAAGGTAATGGTATCCAGGCCTTAAAATGGATACGGGATATAAAAGAAGAACTTAATGTGGAATTCGCAGTGGAAGTGGCCAGCCCACAACATGTAGAAGAGTCCTTGTACCATGGCGTGGATATATTATGGATCGGTGCGCGTTCCACAGTGAATCCCTTTACGGTGCAGGAAATCGCAAACTCTCTCCGGGGGGTGGATGTGCCGGTTTTTATAAAGAACCCCATTAATCCGGATCTTTCGCTCTGGGTAGGAGCGATGGAAAGATTCCATCAGGCAGGTATCAGTAAAATTGGTGCCATCCACAGGGGTTTTTCATCCTACCAGAAAACCCGCTTCAGAAATGTACCTCAATGGCGTATACCGCTGGATCTTAAGAAACAATATACGGAGATCCCCCTGCTCTGTGACCCGAGTCATATTGCCGGTAACCGGTCCATGATCTACGAAATTTCCCAGAAGGCTGCCGACCTTGATTTTGATGGACTGATGATCGAAACCCACCGGGATCCCGACAAAGCCTGGAGTGATGCCAAGCAACAGGTTACCCCCCAGCGGCTGGGAGAGATACTGGAACAGATCAAATTCCGGAATCCTACTTCCAGGAATAAGGAATTTTTAAATCATCTGGAAGAATTGAGGGAGGATATCGACCACCTGGATCAGGAATTCTACGAGGTGATCGCCAACAGAATGAAACTCGTTGACCAGATCGGATATTTCAAAAGGGACAACAACGTGACTATCTTCCAGAAAAACCGCTGGAAAGAAATGTCCGACATCCGGCACGCATGGGCACATAATCTTGGACTTGACCCGGAATTCATGGATGAATTATTCAAGATGATCCATGAAAATTCTATCCGGCGTCAGACGGCGATCATGAACAGGGAGACAGAGAAATCTAAAGATGCTTCCTGAAGAAGTTGAAATAACCGAACAGATCAGTTCAGCCGTACAACAATTTACCGGGAAGAAAACCTTTACAAAGATAGCGGTCCTCGTAGACGAAAACACGGAAAAGCATTGCCTGCCCCTTATAAGAGATTCCATTCCGGAGGATTCCCCGGTGATCCGGATTAAAAGTGGCGAAGAACATAAAAATCTGGCTACCTCTCATCAAATCTGGTCTGAATTAACACACCATAAATTGGACAGAAAAGGGTTATTGATCAACCTGGGAGGTGGTGTGATCGGTGATATGGGTGGATTTTGTGCGGCTACCTATAAGCGTGGGATTTCTTTTGTCAATATTCCCACCACGCTCCTGGCCCAGGTAGATGCCAGCATTGGCGGCAAATTGGGAGTAGACTTCGAAGGCTTTAAAAATCACATAGGCCTTTTCCGTAAACCGGACAAGGTGTTGATCGATACGTTGTTTTTCAATACACTTCCTGAACGTGAACTCAGATCTGGTTTTGCTGAGATCATCAAGCATTGCCTGATTGCTGACAAAAACCAATGGAAAAAGATTGTTCAAAAAGGTCTTGATGATCAGAACTGGAAGCAGATGGTTCGTCATTCGGCGGAGCTGAAAAATCAGATAGTCGAAAAAGACCCGTGGGAAAGTGGTTTAAGGAAGATCCTTAATTTCGGTCATACCATCGGACATTCGATTGAGACCTTCTTTTTAACCACCATGCCCCATCGGTTATTGCATGGAGAAGCTATTGCAGTGGGAATGATTTGTGAGTCGTATATTTCGGAAAAAACATCAGGTCTTTCCGGAAAAGAGGTGATGGAGATAGAAAATTACATTCTCAAGATCTTCAATAAGACAGAGCTGGATCCTTCCAGTTTTCAAAAAATTGTGGATTATTGCATGCAGGACAAGAAAAATGAAAAAGGTCAGATGAACTTCAGCCTGTTAACGGAAATCGGAAATGCTGCAATAGATGTGACCGTGGAAAAGGAGGATATACTCAAAGCCTTACACAGGTATAATCAACTTTAGACAAAAAAGTTGTCCAGCTCATCGGCCTGCTTATCCGATTCTTCAATGATGCGTTTGATCAACCTTGGGTCATTTTTCTGGGTGACCTCGGTAGATTTGCGCATAATAACTTTTTCCGAAAAAATAAATTTTCCTGCCATCGTGCCGACAATCAAGCCTGCACCAATTATCGTTGCGATCTTTATATAAGGATTCATTTGAAAAAGGTATTTAAAATATATACGGATTACACAAAAAATATTTTCATTTTTTTAATAAAAAAAATAAAAAAGGTTTATAACTGTTGATTTTAACCGATAAAATTGCAGTAAAGGTTATTGAATACAAAACAAATCGGCCGAAAGCAATTATTGTGATCATGCCTGACGAACCCAAATCCATATCCATTAAAAGAAATCCACGGATTACACCGGTCAAACTCTCATTGCCCTCCTCCAAAAGTGAAAGTAACCGGGCTCTGATCATAAAATATCTTTCAAAAAATAAGGGTAACATTTATAACCTGTCATCCGCAAGGGACACGGTCACATTGAAAAAATTACTGGAAAGCAAGGAACACACCCTGGATGTGATCGATGCAGGCACCACCATGCGATTCCTGACGGCCTACCTGGCCGTAACCGGTCAGGACCGGATCCTCACCGGCACTCCCCGTATGTGTGATCGCCCTATCGGAATTCTTGTGGATGCACTCCGGCAACTGGGAGCTGATATTTCCTATATTGAAAAGGAAGGCTATCCTCCCCTTCTTATCCGGGGGTTCAGCCATTCCGGAATTAATCAAATTAAATTGCGCGGAGATATCAGCAGCCAGTACATATCCGCCCTGCTGATGATAGGTCCGGTTCTCAAGAATGGACTGACTGTTGAATTGACAGGTAAAACAGGAAGTGTGCCCTATATACGGATGACCCTGAACATCATGCAAAAGTATGGGGTAAAATCTACCTGGAACAAAAATCGTATCCATATTGCACCTCAGCGTTACAAGGATACGGATTTTGAGGTATCACCAGACTGGTCAGGGGCATCCTACTGGTATGGCATGGTTGCACTTGCCAAAGAAGCCGAATTACAGCTCAAAGGATTCACCAAGACTTCGCTTCAGGGAGACAGCATCATCATGGATATCATGGACCATCTGGGTGTAAAGACTGACCTGTATTCAGAAGGCATTTTATTGCGGAAAAAACCTCATAAAAAACAATTTTCATTTGATTTTTCAAATTATCCGGATCTGGCACAAACGGTAGCCGTGGTTTGTGCAGCCAAGGGATTAAAGGCAGTTTTCAGTGGTCTCGAAAGCCTGAGGATCAAAGAGACGGACCGGATCGGAGCATTGCAAAAAGAATTACGTAAAACCGGGGCCGATCTTCTGGAAACCGCTCCGGCAAAATGGAAGATCGAGCCGCTGACCACCTTACCCCGGTATTTACATATCGACACCTATAACGATCATCGTATGGCCATGGCACTTGCCCCTTTGGCTACATTGACCAATCTGAAAATATCCTGCCCCTCTGTGGTGATCAAATCCTATCCGACGTTCTGGGATGATCTGAAACAGGCCGGGTTCGAAATCCAATACGAATAACGCTGACCGGAAAGTCAAGTCTTTATTTCGGATGCTTCAGGTCCTGGCCGGTATGTTTTCAGCCTTTATTTCGGTAACATCAGGCCACGCCGGACAAATTCCCTTTACTAAGTCAGACACCCTGTGTTCTTACTGGTACGTTTCCGGCTTTTATTTCAGATACCTCAGGTCCAGACCGGGCTTCAGATCCGATAAAAATTCCGTGAAAAGTTTTACGATGTTTTCAATGTCATCAAAATGAGCCATCTCCACCGTGGTGTGCATGTATTTGATCGGGAGCGAAATCAATGCTGAAGGCACTCCTCCGTTGGAATAGGCAAAAGCATCCGTATCGGTGCCGGTAATTCGTGAACTGGCTGAACGCTGAAACGGGATCTTTTTCTTTTCAGCCACTTGTATAAGCATATCCAGCAAATTGTTATGTACCGCGGGAGCATAAGTTAAAACCGGACCTTTACCGGCTTTCTGATCACCCTGTTTGATCTTGTTATATTGGGGCGACTGAGTATCGTGGCATACATCCGTTATGATGGCCAGATCCGGTTTGATGCGATTGGCGATCATCTCTGCACCTTTCAACCCGACCTCTTCCTGGACAGCATTCGTGATATACAACCCATAAGGAAGCTTTTTCTTTTTTTCATATAGTTTCCGGGCAGCTTCCGCGATCATAAATCCACCAATACGGTTATCAAGGGCGCGTCCCACAAGATATTTTTGATTTAACTCGATCAGGTCTTCATCAAAAGTAACCACACAACCCGGGTGCATGCCTTTATTCCTTACTTCCTCATCCGAATCACATCCACAATCCAGCACAATGGTATCCACATCCATTTTTGCTTCATCTTTTTTATCTCTCACATGAATGGCAGGCCAGCCAAAAACGGCAGGAACAGGTCCATTTTTCGTGTGGATGGTCGCCCGCTTTGAAGGAGCGATCTGATAATCGGAGCCACCATTACGGATCACATAGATATACCCATCTTTGGAAATGTAATTGATATACCATGATATTTCATCGGCATGGGCTTCGATAACCACCTTATAGGAGGCCTCAGGGTTTATAATTCCAACCACAGTACCATAATTGTCGGTGATATAATCATCAATAAACCTCCGGATATATTCCAGCCAGATCTTCTGCCCGGATGATTCGTATCCGGTTGGTGATATATTATTGAGATATTCGTATAAAAATGACTTACTTTTTTTATCCATCTTATGTAATTTATTTATGAACCGGTTAATTATTGAATTAAAAGCGAATCTGATAAAAAATTCTCTAAAATTACCGAAATCGCAAATAGTTTTAAAAAAATATTATTGAAATATCATTAAAGGTTTTACCTTGTTTATAAAATAAAAAATAAAATTATTACCTTTGGTCAGAATAAAATTTCGAAAAAATGGCTCAGAATCTTAAACTTGATAAAATTGATCGTAAAATTCTTGAGATCCTGCAGAAAAATGCCAAGATCACGAACGCACAGCTTTCCAAGGAAATAGGCTTGTCTCCAGCTCCCACTCTCGAGCGGGTAAAGAAACTGGAAAACCAGGGTGTGATAAACAGTTATCATGCCAAGCTGGATGTCAGTAAGCTGGGGTTGGGCGTAACTACCTTTGTGCTGGTCACATTGATTGGTCACAACCGTGAAAATATTGAAAAATTCGTGGCAGAGATCAATAAGGTGGATGAGGTAATTGAATGTCACCATGTTACAGGTGCGGGAGATTTTATCCTTAAAATCATTGCCAAAGATATACCCTCCTATCAAAAACTGATGCTTGAAAAAGTAAGTGATATAAAAGTGGTTGACAATATGCAGTCAATGGTAGTGCTCTCAACTTTCAAGGATAGTAAGGTAATGCCGATACCAGCGTATATTGAACAGATCAAATAACATCAATTTTTTTTATTATTATGCCAACACGATCAGATTTAATACTGGACAAAACAAAGATCCATCAGAAACTGACCCGGATTGCTTATGAAATCTATGAAAACAATTTCAAGGAAAAAGAGCTGGTTATTGCAGGGATAGAGCAGGGCGGTTATAAGCTTGCAGAGAACCTGGTAAAAGAATTAAAGAAAATCACAAAATCGGAACTCGTTCTGGTAAAAGTAACGGTAGATAAAAAAGGTCCACTGGACAGTGAGGTACTGCTTGATAAAAATATTGAGGGGCTAAAGAATAAAACCATAATTCTTGTGGATGATGTATTGCATACCGGAAAAACCTTCATTCAGGGAATGAAACCATTCCTTGCCATAAATATCAAAAAGATACAAACTGTTGTACTGGTGAACAGATCGTACACCTGGTTTCCGGTTACAAGCAATTATACCGGATATGAACTTTCCACTACCTTAAATGACCATATTGAGGTTCGTCTGGAGAAGAACGATTGCGGTGTCTATCTTTATTAACCTAATTGAATGGCTGAAAAAAGAGAAAAAATCAAACGGGTCACTACGCACATTCTTCAGGAAATGAAGGATAGGGGTGATAAGATCTCCATGCTTACCGCCTATGATTTTTCCATGGCTAAAATCATTGACTCAGCGGGGATAGAAGTGATCCTGGTGGGTGACTCGGCCTCCAATACCATGGCAGGACATGAAACAACGCTTCCGATCACCCTCGATCAAATGATATACCACGCCTCATCGGTGGTCAGGGCGGCCAGCAGAGCGCTGATCGTGGTGGATATTCCTTTTGGTTCTTTCCAGGGTAGTTCATCGGAAGCGCTGAGGTCAGCCATACGGATCATGAAAGAGTCAGGGGCCCATGCTGTCAAGATGGAAGGAGGTGTGGAGATCAAAGAATCGATTACTCGGGTGCTGTCGGCAGGTGTGCCTGTAATGGGTCATCTTGGACTGACACCACAGTCAATCTATAAATTCGGCACCTATACAGTCCGGGCCAGGGACGAAGAAGAAGCTGAAAAACTGATTGAAGATGCCCGATTGCTTGAAGAATTGGGATGTTTTGCCATTGTGCTTGAAAAAATTCCCGCAAAGCTCGCAGGAAAAGTTGCCGCCAGCCTGAAAATTCCAGTTATCGGTATAGGAGCCGGAAAGGAGGTAGATGGCCAGGTACTCGTTATGCATGATATGCTCGGGATCAATAAAGATTTTAATCCCAGATTTCTCAGACGATATGCCGATTTGAACGCTATCATAACGGAAGCGCTTATTCGTTATATAGATGATATTAAAAAATTGACATTCCCGGGAGATAAAGAAAGTTATTAATGAAAGTAAAGATATTTATAACCGGAATCATACTTTTAATGGGTTGTGGAGCCTCTGGTCAGCAGGTAAGCTATAATTATAATCAGAATCGTTTCAATCCCTATCTCAATCGTCTTTCCTATTCCATAGGCATAGGAACTTCTGCTTATCAGGGGGAATTGAGTAATTTCTTCGATTCTTCTCTTCAGAAATATTATCTCAATCCTTCAGGTAGCTTTGGCCTGGCCTATCGTTTTTTCGACCATGTAAGTCTTCGCGGTGAGATTAATGTATTCGGGCTCTACTCGGAAAGCATTATCTATGAAGAAAACAACCGTTTCTTTTCTGGTTTTAATATCGATTATTATCTGAATGGCGTGATCGATCTCTTCCCGAAAAGCAGGATCGACGGAGGCTTTTATAAATGGGATGGTCACGTTTTCGGTGGCATAGGCCAGGTCATGTTTTTTCCAAGCAACAATAATATAAGGGGCGAAGGAACCGGCGTGATCATATCTGATTCGACCACCTCCGATTATGATTTTGCGAAACTTTCCGTGATCTTTCCCATAGGAGCAGGCGTGAAATATTATATTGATAAAAACCACTATCTTTCCCTTGAAGGAAATTACCGTTTTACCAAAACAGATTTTCTGGATGCATTAAAAGATCTGGATAATCCTGCTTTTGATAAATATTTTTCCTTATTTTTTAAGTATACAGTGGTAATAGACTGGGCACCCTTAAAAACGTTTCGATACGGGGATTATATTGAAAAAAGAAAAAAGCGTTCTAAAGAATAAATTGAGCCCATTTATTCCGTACGCGGATCAGAAGGGTTCCAACAAGATTTTTTATTTATATTTTTACATGAATCGTTAACAAACTCAAACCAAAAACTAATGAATGGAGAAAAAATAACGAATCCAGGTGGTCAATTAAAGGTACCCGACAATCCAATCATTCCTTTTATTGAAGGAGACGGAACTGGCGTGGATATCTGGCCGGCTTCACAACTGGTATTTGATGGCGCTGTTGAAAAAGCGTTTAGCGGGAAGCGAAAAATTGCCTGGAAAGAAGTGTATGCCGGTGAAAAATCCTATAATAAATCCAACGAGTGGTTACCGGATGTTACCCTTAAGGCATTTGATGAACATCTGGTAGGTATCAAAGGTCCCCTCACCACACCTGTGGGCGGAGGTATACGTTCACTTAATGTGGCACTCCGGCAAAAACTCGACCTGTTTGCCTGCGTAAGGCCTGTTCGCTGGTTTAAAGGTACTCCTTCTCCAGTGAAAGCACCATGGAATACAGATATGGTGATCTTCAGGGAAAATACTGAAGATATCTACGCGGGGATCGAATTCCAGGAAGGCACAGAAGATGCCAAAAAATTTGCGGATGTGTTCAGGAATAACTTCCCGGAAAGATTTGAGAAAGTCCGTTTTCCCGGATCAGCCGGATATGGTATAAAACCGGTTTCCTATGAAGGTACCGAAAGACTGGTAAGAGCCGCCATAGATTATGCATTCGAAAGAAAACGGGATTCCGTTACGCTCGTCCATAAAGGCAATATCATGAAGTTTACCGAAGGAGCGTTCAGGGACTGGGGATATAAAGTGGCACGCGAAAAATACGGAGCCGAAGATTTTGAAGGGGGGCCATGGCAGATCATTGAAAAAGACGGTCATAAGGTGATCATAAAAGATGTGATTGCAGATGCTTTCCTGCAACAGATCCTGACCCGCCCCACGGAATATTCCGTGATCGCCACGTTGAACCTGAACGGAGATTATATCTCTGATGCATTAGCCGCCATTGTGGGAGGTATCGGAATTGCCCCGGGTGCCAACATCAATTTTGATAAAGGGCATGCCATCTTTGAGGCTACTCATGGCACAGCACCCAAATATGCCGGACAGGACAAAGTAAATCCCGGCTCATTGATACTGTCGGGCGCCATGATGTTCGAACATCTGGATTGGCCTGAAGCTGCAGAACTTATTTACAAAGGACTTGAAAAGTCAATTGAAAATAAACGGGTGACTTACGATTTTGAACGTCTGATGGAAGGGGCCACCCTGCTGAAGTGCTCTGAATTTGCCAAAGAGATCGTAAGCAATATGTAGATCAGGTAAATTAATAACCACGCTGTCTCAAAATTACCGATGATGTGTATTTTGAGACAGTTTTTATTGTTTTTTTTGAAACCCAAGCTGTGTTCAATTAGTTAACAATTACATGGAAGAAAAAATACCCCTTTTCCCATTGAAATTAGTGCCCTTCCCGGGAGAATTGGTCAATCTTCATATATTTGAACCGCGTTATAAAGGCCTGATCAATGATTCTCTTCAAAAAGACGGCAGTTTCGGACTCCCACCCTATATTAATAAAAAAATAGAGTACGGTACATTGATGAATATTGTTGAGATAGTAAAAACCTATGACGATGGCCGGATGGATATTACTACAAAAGGATTAAAAATTTTCAGGATAATCGATTACGAAAATCCTTCCGGAGGAAAAAAGTATGCCGAAGGGTATGTGGACTATCCGGATAATCATACCAAAGAAGATCCTCTGATGAAGAATATTTTTCTGGAAAAGATCGAAGAATTTTTCAATCTGATCAACGAACCGGGCAATATACCTATAAATGATGATTTCCGCAGTTATGATGTGATCCATCAGCTTGGATTATCCCTTGAGCAGGAATACGATATTCTTATATTGGATCGCGAAATTGATCGTCAGGAATATGTGGTCAATTATCTCGACAAAACCATTCCGTTCCTGGTCCGTGCGAAAAAAGCAAAAGAAAAAATAAGAATGAATGGTCACTTTAGTTATTTTGATCCCATTAACTTCTAAAGAATAACGCTGTTAAAAATTTTTTCATTTTATAATTATGAAAAATTTGCGTATAATTGAATAATCAGAAAATCACGATGAGCGTAATCCGGGTTATATTCTTCCTGTTTATTGCAGTTTGGGTCACTACTGCCTGTACCACCGATACGCCGGAACCCGATAATATTCTCAAACTGAGACCACTCACCTATGAAGAACAGGCCCTTCTCAATTCCTCTAATGAATTTTCTTTCAATCTGCTCAGAATGCTGGATGAGAAGAAACCTGACCAGAATGCCATATTTTCATCTTTTGGGGTGGGAAATGGTATTGGAATGGCCTTCAATATTATAGAAAACAAACCCAAACAGGAGTTAAAGGCATTCCTTAACATCAGTGAAGTACGGGATATAGAAATTCACAGGGCCTATTTTCAACTTGGAGAGATCCTTAATCTCATTGACCGTGATATCCAGTTTACTAAAGCCAACAGCCTCTGGATCAATCATAATGAGGAAATCAATCCCCTTTCGGGTGATAAGATCATGGCCTATTACGATGCCGACCTGAATTTTATCAACTTCAGAAACCAGAAAAGCGTAAAAAAAATCAACAACTGGATCGAGAATCGTTCTTACGGGAAAATTCCTGAAATAATCAATGAGGTGAACACCCATGACAAATCCTATATCATCAATGCGATCCATTTCGACGCCACATGGAATACTCCGCCCACAATGAACAAACCGGATCGGTATGAATTCACTACCCCGAATGGAAACACCAAAATATGCAGCCGGGTCAACGGCTTTTCAGGCAAAGTGAATTCCTATTCGAATAATGAACTGACAATCTATGATATACCCTTGGGTAAAGGGCAGTTTTACCTGACGATGATCATACCTGCAAATGCCTATTCACTGCATAAAATAATAGGAAAATTAAATGCTGAGCGGATAAAAAACTACCTTAACAATACATCAAAAACTGATCTGGAACTTTATTTTCCTGAATTGGATTTTAATAAAGAAGTAAGGTTACGGTCTCTGTTTCCTCAGTTTGGTTTAACAGGCCCCTTGTCGGTGATCGAAAATTATTATCCGGTTTCACAGTTATTCATTTCCGACTTTATCCATAAAACACGATTTAATATCAGCAATAGTAATCAATCCGAATTTTTTAATCAGAACCAGGTTTCGGACGCGGACAATTATAAAAAGGATATAAAAGTGGTTGACAGGCCTTTCGTTTTCCTGGTTCGTGAAAAGTTTACCGGGTCAATCGTGTTCACAGGAAAAATGGTGAATCCGGCGGAATGATCAATTCCCGCCCCCATGATATTTTACCTGGCCGGGATTCGCTTAAAAAAGTCGCTCATATCTTTTTTATATTTTTAAAAAAATCAGAATTTTATCATTCATTAACTTATTTGACATCCCTTTTTAACTACAGATAATAATGAACGAACGAGTTTATATTTTTGACACAACCTTACGTGATGGCGAACAGGTACCCGGTTGCCAACTTGACACACACGAGAAAATAGAAATAGCCAAAGCACTGGAAGAATTGGGAGTTGACGTACTGGAAGCCGGATTCCCCATTTCCAGCCCGGGTGACTTCAAATCAGTGGTAGAAATTTCAAAAGCAATCAGAGAACCAATTATTTGCGGATTGACAAGAGCTATCGAAAAAGATATCGATGCGGCAGCCGATGCGCTTCAGAAAGCGAAAAGAAAAAGGATCCATACAGGAATCGGAACATCTGATCTTCATATCTATACTAAACTGAAAAGCACAAGGGATAAAATACTTGAACAGGGTGTGGCGGCCGTTAAATATGCCAAGAAAAAAGTGGAAGATGTGCAGTTCTATGCAGAGGATGCAGGACGTGCCAACCTGGAATTTTTATGTACGGTAATCGAATCAGTGATTGATGCCGGTGCAACTGTGGTGAACATCCCGGATACCACGGGATATAATCTTCCATGGGTATTTGGTGAAAAGATCAAATACATCATGGAGCAGGTTCCCAACATCCATAATGTAACCATTGCTATTCATTGTCATAACGATCTGGGGCTTGCTACATCAAACACGATAGCAGGTCTCGTGAACGGGGCCAGGCAGGCCGAGGTGACCATGAACGGCGTGGGCGAAAGGGCAGGTAATACGTCGCTTGAAGAAACTGTTATGATCCTATACAGTCATAAACAACATCTGGGGCTGGAGACCAATATCAAGACAGAAAAACTATGCCCTACCAGTGATCTGGTGGCCCGCCTGATGAAAATGCCTGTCCAGGCAAACAAAGCCATAGTGGGTAAAAATGCCTTTGCTCATTCCTCGGGGATCCACCAGGATGGATTTTTAAAGAACCGTGAAAATTATGAGGTGATCGATCCCCTGGTAGTCGGTTCACAGCCCGCCACCATCGTGCTTACGGCAAGGAGTGGCAAACATGCCCTGCTGCACAGGCTGGAGAAACTGGGTTATACTTTTGAAAAGGAAGACCTGGCCATTATATATGATAAATTCCTCGAGGTGGCCGATGCAAAGAAAAATATCGATGATAATGACCTGATGCATATCGTCAAGGACGCGGAACCCTTATTGAAAAAATAACAGAACTCATTAAATACTCATCGTATGACTTTGAGTTAATCATTAATACTCATAAGTATGACTTTGAATCAATCATTAATGAGGCTGTCTCAAAAGTTAAGTGATTTATAGAAGTTACGGGATAGGTCCCCACATTCATGGAATTAATTGAGTATTTCACCTTATTCTTATCAAGATATCAACGAATTCAATTGACGAAACGGAATATTCTCCCACCAAAGGACTTTTGAGACAGCCTCATGAGTTAAAGTTGAGCCACTATGTGTAATAATCACCCCCATCCTTATTCCGGCAGAATTTATATGATTTTTCCATGAGGATCCCTGTTTCCTCACATTTATTACAGAAAAACTTCCCGGAAGAGCCTTATTTTATTTATCTTTTATTGTAAAAATACATGTTAAGATCATGAAAATTCTTTCATCTGAAGATATCCGGAAGGCTGATGCCCATACCATAAAACACGAACCCATTGAATCCATCGATCTGATGGAGAGAGCTTCGGAATCATTTGTCCGCACTTTTACCCTGCATTTTGGTAAGGAGCGGAATGTTAAGGTATTCTGCGGTACCGGAAATAATGGGGGTGATGGATTGGCTATCTCCCGTTTACTCATCGAAAAAGGTTATGAGGTAAGGGCGTTTGCAGTAAGATTTGAAGAAGGTAAGGGCTCGGATGATTTTAAAATCAATTACCAGCGATTGAGAAAATTGATACATATCGATCCGGTAAACGGGAAGGATGATATTCCTGAATTGAATACCAAGGATGTGGTGATCGATGCGATTTTCGGATCAGGTCTGACCCGTCCCGTGGAAGGTTTTTACTCCAATGTGATCGATCGCATTAATCAATCATCCTGCCGGGTGGTTTCAGTGGATATCGCCTCAGGGCTTTTCATGGACCATCCGGCAGAAGGAGATTCAATCATAGAACCTGATCTTACCATTTCGTTTCAGATGCCGAAACTGGCCTTTTTCATTCCTGAAAACGAAGATTATGTCGGTGATTTTGTCATCACGGATATAGGGCTCGATAAAAAATTCATCGGGGAATGCGATACATCTTATCATTTCATTGAAGAAAATGATGTCCGTCCAATACTGAAAAAAAGAAAGAAATTTTCACACAAGGGACATTTTGGGCGCGTCCTTATTATTTCCGGGGGAAAGGGAAAAATGGGGGCGGCCGTTCTCAGTGCCAGGGCCTGCCTCAAGTCCGGCGCCGGACTGGTGACCATGAACATTCCCTCCTGTGGATACGAAATAATACAGACCAGCATACCGGAAGCTATGGCCATTACGGATCCAGATGAAATCATGATTACCCGGGTTCCGGACATAAGCCCTTTTGATACTATAGGTATTGGACCCGGAATAGGCACTTCAGAACAGACTATAGCCATGCTCGGTAAATTACTGGACCAGATTGATTTCCCGCTTGTTCTCGATGCAGACGCACTGAATATATTGGGAATGAATAAGGAGCTGATCAAAAAGTTACCTGAAAATAGTATTCTGACCCCTCATCCCAAAGAATTTGAACGGTTGGCCGGGAAATGTGACAATCATTTTGACAGGCTGGCCAGGCAAAGAGAATTTTCAGAAAAAAACAAAGTAATCGTGGTTTTAAAAGGGGCCTATACTTCGATTTCATCGCCGGATGGCCGGATCCTTTTCAATTCCACCGGAAATCCGGGTATGGCTACAGGAGGCAGCGGTGATGTGCTGACCGGCATGATCACGGGAATTCTCGCTCAACGCTACCCCCCTCTCGAAGCCGCTATGCTTGGCATTTACCTGCATGGATCAGCCGGCGACCTGGCTGCCGGGGATCTTGAGGAAGAAGGAATAACAGCCAGCGACCTGATCGATTATTTACCTCAATCTATTAAGAGAATAAAAAAAATAGCTTAAAATATTTATAATCATACTTGTTTTTATTATATTGAGCAGAATAATGAACATTTTAGGACAAAAAAACGTTTATTTAGAAAGGCGGATTAACGATTTGTATTGGGTTTTATTGCAAAAAAAAATGGAATAATAATTGCTTGACTTTTATTAATAAAAGTAAATTCATAATTTTGAATTAGCCTATGAAACAAATTCTACTCTTACTCATTACATATTTTACACTTATCGGCTTTGCGCAAGCTCAGTCAGAGTATGCGGATGAGAAGAGTATGGAATTGCCCTACTTCCAGAATGACAAGATCGTCCTGAAAAATAAGATCGAGATCTATCCCAATCCTGCTGTTGAAAACCTTTTTATCAAGATTGAAAATTCAGAGTTGGAAAAGGTGGAATTCGAATTATTCAACATTATCGGAAATTCGCTTGATATAAAGCCTGAAGAGATCACAAAGGGCACATTCAAGATCAAGGTGGAAGAATTTCCCGCAGGTTATTACCTTCTGATCATTAAAGACCCGATCACCCGGTTCAACCAGGCCTTCAAGTTTCATAAAGTAAAATAAAAAAGCGCAATCAGAATTCGGCATTACCCGGGGTTCGCGGAAAAGGGATCACATCCCTGATATTGTTCATACCCGTAACAAACTGCAGAAACCGTTCAAAACCAAGGCCAAAACCACTATGTGGCGCACTACCGAATTTCCGGGTATCCAGATACCACCATAGATTATTCTCATCGATATCCAATTCTTTAATCCGGGTGGTAAGTTTTTCCAGTCGCTCCTCTCTTTGCGAACCGCCAACAATTTCTCCGATTCCCGGAAATAAAATATCAATAGCCCGTACCGTTTTGCCATCGTCATTCTGCCGCATATAAAATGCCTTGATATCTTTTGGATAATCAAACAGGATAACGGGCTTTTTGAAATATTTTTCCACGAGATACCGTTCATGTTCAGATTGAAGATCGGTTCCCCAATTATCGACCGGGTACTGGAATTTCTTCTTTTTATTGGGTTTTGAATTTTTGAGGATTCCGAAAGCCTCGGTATAACTCAGACGTTCAAATTTATTTTCGATCACAAAATTCAATCGTTCAAGGAGGTTCATTTCGCTTCGTTCCTCTTTCTTTTTGTTCATTTCTTCATCCTGCGCTCTTTTATTCAGGAACTCCAGGTCTTCCTTGCAATTTTCAAGTGCATATCGAATCAGGTATTTGAGAAAATCCTCTGCAAGATCCATATTATCGTTGAGATCATAAAATGCCATTTCAGGCTCGATCATCCAGAATTCAGCCAGATGCCTTGTCGTATTAGAATTTTCCGCCCTGAAAGTTGGCCCAAAAGTATATACATCGGACAGGGCAAGCGCGCCCAGTTCAGCTTCAAGCTGGCCTGAAACAGTAAGATTGGTTTCACGTTCAAAAAAATCCCTGCTGAAATCGATCGATCCATCTTCATTCCTAGGCAGGTCGTTGAGGTTTAAGGTAGAAACCCTGAACATCTCACCTGCTCCTTCCGCATCCGAAGCGGTAATGATCGGGGTATGAATATTCAGAAAACCACGTTCATTGAAAAATTTATGGACTGCAAAGATCATGGCATGCCTTATCCTGTAAACGGCACCGAAAGTATTTGTCCTGGGACGGAAATGCGCGATCTCACGTAAAAATTCCAGAGAATGTTTTTTAGGTTGCAGGGGATATTCTTCCGGATCAGCTTTGCCAAGGATCTCGAGACCGGTCGCATGAATTTCTATCTTTTGGCCTTTACCAAAAGACTCCACTACCTTGCCCGAAACCGAGAGGCAGGCACCGGTGGTGATGTCCTTGATAAGTCCTTCCGGGAAACGGGCAGGGTCGAGTACTATCTGTAGATTTGCCAGACAGGATCCGTCATTCAGGGCTAGAAATATTACATTTTTACTTTCTCTTTTTGTCCTTACCCAACCTTTAACCACGGTCTCTTCACCGGTTGGTGCAGTTAGAAATAATTGTTTTATCTTTGTCCTAAGATTTGTCATTTTTGTCAACTATCTAATTCAAATCCATCGCAAGCCAGTGAAAATCAATTCAGGATCCGGCCAGGAGAGAATGAAAATATGGTTTGCAAAAAAACGATATATTGATGTTTTTATCAATGATTTTATAGAAATTATATATCTTTAATATATACAATTAACCTGATTGATTAGCTTTGTTATCGGGAAATATATATGCAAAAACTTGGTTTAATACAGACATTATCACAAAAGCTGTCTCCGCAACAGATTCAGTTTATCAAGTTATTGCAAATTCCAACGGCTGAACTGGAAACCCGCGTGGAACAGGAGCTCGAAAACAATCCTGTACTTGAAGAGGGGACGGAAGAAACCGAAGCCGATACGACGGATGAGCTGGATTTAGAGGAAGAAACGGAACCGGCGGATGATGACCTGAGTATCGAAGATTATCTTTCCGACGATTATGCGGGTTATAAAATGCAGGGTGACGGAAGAAGTGCCGATGAAGAAGATAAATCCATACCCATTGTAAGTACCGACACATTGATCGATAATCTCAAGGATCAACTTGGCTTCCTGAAACTCGATGAACGGCAGCGGAAAATAGGAGAACAGTTGATCGGGAGTATCGAAAGCGACGGCTATATCCGCCGGGAAATGGAAGCCATTCTAAATGATCTGGCCTTTTCCCAGAATATAGAAACCGACCTGGAGGAATTGGAAGAAATACTTTCAAAAATCCAGGAATTTGATCCCCCCGGGATTGCAGCACGAAATCTTAAGGAATGTCTTTTAATTCAACTGCGAAGAAGAGAAAACCATGATCCTTACCTGGATTTAGCCATTCGTATTCTTGAAGATAATTATGACGACTTCACGAAAAAGCATTACGATAAAATCATAAAAAAACTGAATATCGAAGAGGAAGAACTGAAAGAGGCGATCAATATTATTACCAAGCTTAATCCGAAACCCGGCAGCAGCAGCGCTGAAAGCGAAGTAAAAACCCAATATTTGTTGCCCGATTTCATAATCACCAATAATAACGGCAAGCTTGAACTTACCTTAAATTCAAAAAATGCTCCCGAATTGAGGATCAGCAAATCATATGCAGACATGCTCGATGCCTTTGATAAAAGCAAAAAAAAGGATCAGAAACTTAAACAGACCATATCCTTTGTAAAACAAAAACTTGATTCGGCCAAATGGTTTATCGATGCCATTAAGCAGCGACAATACACGCTTCTGAATACCATGGAGGCCATCATTGATTTTCAATATGATTTTTTCCTTACCGGAGACGAGTCCAAGCTGAAACCGATGATCCTGAAAGATATCGCTACAAGGATCAATATGGATATTTCCACCGTATCCAGGGTAGCCAACAGTAAATCCGTTCAGACTGAATTTGGCATGTACCCATTGAAGTATTTCTTTTCTGAAGGGATCAGCACGGAATCCGGTGAAGATGTGAGCAGCAGGGAGGTGAAACAGTCACTCAAAGATCTGGTGGATCGGGAAGATAAAAGTAAACCCCTGTCGGATGATAAGCTTGAAAAACTATTGAAAGCCAAAGGATATAATATTGCTCGAAGGACCGTGGCAAAATACCGTGAACAACTGAATATTCCAGTAGCACGATTAAGAAAAGAACTGTAGTGGGGAAAATTCCAGCCAAAATCGTTTCGTATATTTTTCATCCCTTAGTGATGCCCTCTTTATTGTATTTCATCATCATGGAATTCCTGCCTGAAGCGCTGCAACCCATGTCGGGTAAAGTGATGTTGTATGTTCTTCTGCTTATTTTCATCACTACCTTTATTATCCCGCTCTTTAGTATGCTGGGCCTTCGGACTACATCCACCATCAGCAGCCTGAACCTGGAAAACAGGAAAGAAAGGATCTTACCCTTTGTGTTTATCACGCTTTTTTATATGCTGACCACCTATCTTTTCAATATCAAAATCCAGGTGAATGATTTTCTTATGTCCATATTTGTGGGAGCATCAGGGGTAGTGGCATTGATCACAATCATTACCGTATTCATGAAGATAAGCGTTCATTCAGCGGGAGCAGGATGTCTGGCGGGTTCTTTTCTGGCCATCATCTATCTGTTCCCGGGATCAGATCTCATATGGCCCTTTATTGTTATTATTCTGCTGGCAGGTGTTATCATCTCTGCCAGGCTCGAGTTAAATGCGCATACATCACGGGAAGTATACAGTGGTTTCGCGCTGGGTTTTATAATTTGTTTTTTCAGCATATATCTCTTGTCCTGATCAGAAAAGATCCAGTGAAATACCAAAGGTCATACGATTGGCCTCTGTATCCAGAGGTCCTTTATTTTTTTCGAAAACCGGCAGTAGACTGTAATTGTAAAAAAGGTTGAAGCTGCCATAGCCTATCCTTGCGACCGCGGTAACTTTAAACAGGCTCAGATCATATCGTTCTTTCTGTTTGATCACCTTATTCTGATTATCCTGCTCGAATTTGACCTTTGTTTTTGACGAGATCAGAACACCCCCCTTTGCACCTAAGGTAAACTTGAATGATCGTTTTGGAAATTCCTGATTGGTGCGGAAAGTGAATTCAAGGGGTACCTCAAAATAGGTAGTCTTTAATAATGATTTTTTATAAAGCCTGTCGGATCCAATGGAATCAAGGCCCAGCAACAGGGTTTGATAATCGTCATTAACCAGTTCGGATGACAGGGTAACATTATTGCTGAAAGAATATTTCATCGAGGTAATGGCCACTCCGGGATGAAAAGAAAATTTTGAATCCGGAATATACACGTCATACTTATAGTAACCACTGAAAGTGTTGGTTCCGATAAAATTCAGGCTCAATTCATCAGGGAAATCAGGGACGAGCGTCATGCCGAATTCAACACCCAACTGGCCTGGCACATCAGGTCTTGCTCCTTCGGGATATTCATGTGCTGAGCCGGAAGTACCCTGGGCAAAAATTAAACCTGGCAAGAAAAACAATGCACTAATTAATATAAATCGTAGTAACATTTTGAGTTTTGATATATTTTGTTTGTTGGTAATCTGTATTATAGGTTACACACATAACGGCGGCAAAGGTACTACATTTTAGAAAGGATGAGGAATTATTTTTTTTTAATGGAGGGAATATTGGTTATTTTTGCACGGTTAGGTGGTGGATGGAAGATGGAAGATGGAAGATGGAGGATGGAAGATGGAGGATGGAAGATGGAAGATGGAAGATGGAGGATGGAGGATGGAGGATGGAAGATGGAAGATGGAAGATGGAGGACTGAGGGCGGAAGGCGGAAGTTGAAGGCCGGAGGCGGAAATCCCGCAGAAAACGTGGACGGATGAACGGACCTGTGACTTCAGACGGCAAACTGGTGGGAGAAACGGGTCGATGGTGGTCGCCCATATGATTGAGTATAAATAAACTATGATCCGGCATCGGATGTACATCTAACACGGCAGAATGGTGAAGGTATCCGGATTCAGCAAAAGGGTTTTGTGCATACAATAACAATGGCCGACTAGCTCAACTGAATAGAGCACCTGACTACGGATCAGGAGGTTACAGGTTTGAATCCTGTGTCGGTCGCAATCGAAAATCCGGCGTTTCGCGTCGGGTTTTTCTTTTTCAGCTCGTTAAAAGCTTGCTTTTATAAAAGGTGAAAAAGAAAAATCCGGACCGAGCGAAGCGAGGCGGGTTTTCGATTGCAGCCCGCATTTTAAGGATCGCGCCGACGCAGGAGGAGCAATCCCATAATTATTATTTAAGATTTTTCCTGGCCGGGAAGGATTTCGGTACCTCGGTGTTTTAACAAGTACGTTCATCCTTGAAAAAGGATATCCCTGGTAATTAAGATTATTTAAATGGCAGTTCACAAAATGATTTGTTAACTGCTTTTTTTATTTGCACGCAATTTGCACGCAGAAAAAATGGTAATATGTATAAATATAGACAGTGAGAAGAGAATATTGATACAATATTTATATGTTCAGCACTATTAAATATATCGAAATACATTGCTGTAATATTTCTTTCTCTTTTCCTTATCCGGTACCTGTTAAATGACCTATTTTGAAAAAGGTATCTGCCATACCTCTGGTAACTGAATGAAATAATACGGATGGCCAAAACAAAGCAAATACCACTATAATCAAAATGCGATAAATGGATGAGAACTGCTTTTAAGTATCCGATTGATTTCGACGGAAAGGTCAGTGTAGTATTTCCAAAAACACTTAAATCTATGAACTGCGGAAAAGAAAAAGAGGGTTAACCTTTAAATGAATAAACTGCCTTATTTTATGAACATGGCGTAACAATTATCTTGTTTTTACATCCCTTTATCTATGCAGCATCTTGATACTTAAACCTTTCTGTTTTGACCAGCCCTCTTTATCGGTAAGGCTTATAAAAAAATGATAATCACCTTCATCATACAAGCCACTGCCATCCCCCGTAGGAACATTGATCGCCAGACTGGTTTCATATTCACTCGATCCTTCAGGAATCGAATAATCCTGGATAAATGTATAGGGGTTATCCGGCTGTTTTATCGGACCTAGGTTACACTCTTCGACTTCGGTACTATGAACATGATGGTCAAAATTATGATGGATCTCCAAACTGTAGGATCCTAATTCCATATTATCCGTTAACAGCGCCTTGAATTCAAAATTTGTTCCAAAATAAATGGTATCACAATTCACTGGGAATGCATCAGAAATATTCAGGTTAATTTCCGGTTTCCGCTGATCTATTTCCAATTCTTTTTCACAGGCATAGAACAACATGAAAACGAGAAAAAGTAAGAATAATATTTTATAAGCTTTCATAATTGATTTGGATTATTCCGGCAGATCGCTATTCAACCTGCCGGAATATTTGAATCAGTAATTTATAACTATCGAATAATGATTTGAATACGTCCAATTCGCTCCAAAAGCATCTTTACATTTTACCACAATATAATAATCGGCGGATTGCCACGCTATATTTCCAGTTATATCTTTCGGGGAAATATCATTGTCTTTGGCAGCCCCAACGGTAATACTTGATGTAAACTCATGCATAGCCGGACTATCGAAATCGTGGGTATGCAACAATGTGATTGTATTGGTGGCATTGACTTCCGCATCGGATAAATTCTGCCCCTCAGGAACCAATCCAATATACAGTCCTCCCAAGGCTTTATCATCACTTACCGAACCGGAAATGCTGATCGTCTCTCCATTATTGAAAACCTGGTTACTGGTCGGAGCAGTCAATACAGTGATTTCTGGAGATACATCATCATCCGGATATTGTATTAGAATTTCTTCTTCAACACTGGTTTGTTGCCCTTCTAGATCAGTCACTTTAATGTGAAAATGATAATGTCCCGTATCTGCGTCAATGGGTATATCAACATGCTCGTGAAAAGTGGTGTTTTTCAATCCGGAAAACTTCGTATACATGGTATCAACTTCCCATTCTCCTTCATGTAACACAATAGAAATTCTGTTTTCCTCATGCTCTCCTTCCGGATGGATCTCGATGGTTATAACATCAATTTTCCCATCGGCTATAATTTCCGCATCAATATGTAAATCACTTCCAGCATAGCCGGTTTTCGTGTTCTTATAACCCAGTTCAGTTAAGGTAATTATAGGTCTGGGGATAACCTCATTCTCTTTCTCACAGGAACTGAAAAAGAGAATGCTGATTACAGCGACAACAAAAGTCATTAGTTTAGATAATTTGTCCATAATTGTATAATTTAGTTAAAATTAGAAATCACTGTTATGATTGAAACTTCGATGAAAAGGAATCGTTATGTTCAATATGAAATTTCTTCCCGGTTCAGGAATGTTTATCAGCCTGTAATAACTGGTATGTTTAAAATATTTACTGTTTAACAGGTTTTGCGCCTGAAATGCGAAAACCACCGATTGATTTTTCAGCTTTATTTCACTTCCCAGTCCCACATTTATTAGCTGATACCCCTGGGTTGGATCTTCGGGGGGTACGATGTTATTCTGTGAAGCTGTAATGCGATAATCGACGCTTATATAAACATTTTCAAAGAAATATAAACCGGATCTCTGATACCGGACATTAAATAGTGCAGAAGCAGGTGGTGAAAACGGTAGCGTAAATCCCTTTTTTTTACCGGACAGCTGCCGGGCATACACATATTCCCCGATAAGACCCAATTGAAATTCTTTCGTCAATTGATGATGCGTATGGATCTCACCCCCATAACGGAAAACCTCACTCTGGGTATAATAGAAAATCTGGTTCCCGTTCCCGTATAGCCTGTCATGTTCGGCACTCGGATTCAGGTATATATAATTGGAGAAATAATTCAGAAAAGGTGTAGCGCCAATGGCGAATTTCCTGTGATTGTATTCAATTCCAATATCGAATTGATAGGAAATTTCTGGGGATAAACCCGGATTGCCAACTTCATAGCTGAAATTGTGGTAATTTACTCCATTGGCAGCAAGTTCTTTGGCAATGGGTATGCGGAAGCTTTTTCCGGCATTAAGCCTAAGGGAAAAATTCTCAGGATTAAAATGGTATCCAACAGACCATGACAGGTTTGAAAAGTAACGGTTTACAGCTTCTGCCCTTTGAAGATACGTCATTATTGTATCCAATCCTTTAATATCAGGAGATGAAAACCAGTCAAAATAGCTGTCGGTCTTAATGTTACAATGATCATATCGCAGCCCCGCCAGCATCAGGCTGCTTTCAGAAAATGCATGTTTTACCAGAACATAGCCTCCCATATTAAACTTCCTGAAAGCTGGAATAATAAAACCGCGACCATTGATATTATTAACTTCATAAATGTTGTTGAATCCAGCAGCAAATGAAGTTTTTTCAAGCTGATAGGAAGCTTTAAGATTACCCGAATAGATGTCCTTATAAAACTGCCGCTCCAGATCAGCATCAAAAGCAAGCGTATCTGGAAACATAGGCGGCATGTAACCATGATCTACATACTGGCTCCATTCCTGCCTAAAATTATGCTGAAAACCAAGGTTGGATTCAAATCGTAATTCCTTCAGGCTCCACTGACTTTTATTGATTATTTTGAAGTGATTAACCTGCTTGAACGGATAGTGTATGTCCCTGCTGGATCTGTCATGCAAATTGGTATCGACATTTCGTGGTTCCAAACCATGAGCATTGGCAAAAAAACCGCTTTTGCTGTTTACATTACTGACAAAAAACCTGGTTTGAAAAATGTGATTCATATATCCGAATGATAAGTGCAGGTTCTTATCATTTCCGGAAGTGTTTCGCAAATGATTTTTAAAGAGGGGAGCCCGGTAAGAATAAATATCCACACTATCGGCGGGTATTTTATAATCGCCGTAATCAAGGATTGTTGCCCGGATGGAACCAAAAAGGGATTTTTTCCGGCCGGATAACCGAATGGAAGTACCCATCAGGTTATTATTAGCTTTACCTGTCAGATCAATTGTTCCACTGATGGAATTTTCGGACGGCAGGGATTTTTGTATCACATGGATAACTCCGGCAATAGCATCTGAACCATATTCCAGGGATGAAGGACCTTTGATTACTTCAATATTGTCAAGCGCAAACTGATCGATTTCAAGCCCATGATCTGCTCCCCATTGCTGACCTTCATGCTTTATTCCGGTTTCAACTACCACTACCCTGTTAAAACCAAGACCACGGATTACCGGTTTAGACTGGCCTGCACCAATATCAATGGCGGTGACTCCCGGTAACCTTTCCAGGGTTTTCATTAGGCTTCCTCCCAGATTTTTTTTCAGGAATTCATCACTTACAATTTCCATGCTCAGGGATTCTTCCTTTTTCCTGGATTCGGCATAATTTTCCGATACGATCACTTCCTGCAGGCTCAATGAAACAAACGTAAGTTTGGCATCATAGGTAATGTCCCCTTCTATCCGTATGGTATCAATATAAGTTTTGTATCCTATAAACGAAACTTCAACTTCATAGGTACCTTTTTCCAAATCCTCGATTGAATACCTGCCTTCCGCATCGGTGACCGTACCTTTTCCCGGAGGATACAGGATAACCGACGCACCGATCAGAGGTTGATATTTCACACCAAACACAATTCCGGATATCGCCGGCCTGCTCTGGCCGGAAACCGTAGCATATATAGCATTTATGCAAACCAGGAGGATGAACAATCTCCACATTTTTAATCTATGACTTAAACAATCAAATGAAACTAAAAAGAATAGAGAAACGGAACTGATTACGAAACGGGAGGAGCACGTGGTGAATTAAGAGTAATAAAACTAAATGAGCGATCTTCTATTTGTGGTTTCTTGTAATCAGCATCGTAAAATGGAATTACGATATTATATACCTGAAAAACAGGCAGATTATTAATAAAAAATTGAAAGTCACATAACAGGCAATGGTCCTTTACACCTATTGCCTCTCCGGAATAGGTATTCAGATCATTAATGATGACCGCTGGAATATCTCGTTCCAAATCTGATAAAATATTTGATTGGTGTCGGAAAATATGGATGGATTGTAAACCGATCGGAAAGAGATAGATCACAATTAAAAATAGAATGATATGTCTGTTTCGGCTTTCCAAGTTTTCAGGTTTCTTCCCTACATAAGGCACAAGTTCCCTTGATGATCAATTCTGTTTCCGTTCCACTGTATCCGTCAGGGAGAACCGGAAATTCAACAGGTACATTTTCAAGACACTTTACTGAATTACATGCTTTGCAATAAAAATGGGCATGCTCTTTTTTATGCGTTATAGAGTTATCAAGCGCATATTTCACCAGGTTATTATCTACAACAATCTTGTGGATTACTTTATGTTCCTCGAGTGTTTTAAAGGAACGATAAAACGTTGTACGATCATAATTACCGTATAATTTTTCACGTATTTCCTTCTCACCCAAGGGGTTATCCGCCGCCAATATTACATCAATTATGCCTTCACGGCAGCTTGTCCTTTTCAGATTATGACTGGTTAAAATATCAACCGATTCCACAAATGCAACTTGATTTTAAATGCAACAATGACGCAAATATATCCGGCATTTACTGAAATGAAAAGATTTTTATGAAAAAATATTCATAAATCATCTGAAATTGATGGCAAATCGCAGATTTTTATACAATAATCATCATTACCAGATGTTTCCTGCATACCGGTCCATCCGGGCAATTTTTTTTAAGGCTTTTATTATACCGGTTCCGGGCCCATTCAATATTCACTGGCTTTTAATTTATTCAAGGGGAATATAAAACGACTGATCACCAAATGCCGAAATTAATCATCCTGGCTGGCATTTAAACCAATTTCATCAAAAAGCTTGCCCGGTCGACAACTAATGAAAAGAGCTCCAATCCACAAATTGAAGCTCTTTTTCAAATTTTTCTCTGTTCAAAACCCTGAATAGCTACATAGGGCAAAAAAACCCGGATCTATGATTAGCCCTGAAAAAGGCGAACCGTGCTTTTTGTTTTATAATATACCTATTCTTTTTTTTCGGTACTGCTGATTGCTTTCTGCTTATTCTGTGATTTCAGCAGGTAGAGATACCTGAAAATACCGGCTATAAATACCATCGACAGGATGATATAAATATAATAGGTAAACAAAAAGTGAGTAAATGTATCCCAGAAACCTCCACTATGTTCATGACCGGGATGTGCGCTTGCCAAGGCCGGCATAAGTAAAACCATCAATACGGGTAAAAGAAATTTGTTAATTACTTTCGTTTTCATTGTTTTTTAAGATTTGATGTAACACATAAAATGAACTCTTATTTTCTTTTTCAGCTATAGCTATAATATCCTTACTCTCGGGTTTGGAACGTACGGGATAACCCGGGACCTGTACATCCTTCATTTTAACTTTGCCAAATTGAGTCTCAATTTCCCTGGAACTTCTCTTCAGCTCAAAACGACCGGCATCGTGATAACGAATACCAATTGATGAGGTATTCCGGAAAATGTAATCTGCAATTTGGTTGGTATTTTCTCTTCTTACCAGCACATTTAATACCACACCCGGACGTCCACGCTTCATTATTACCTGTTGAAAATGAAAATCCAGGGCCCCCAGCTCCAATAATTTTTCCTGAAATTCAATGCCAAGATATTCTCCTGACATATCATCTATATTGGTTTGCATAATGGTTATTGTATCACCGGGATACGTGGTCTTACACAGTGATATCCTCAGCATATTAGGTATTTCAAATTCTTTTTTACCAGCTCCATAAGCAATCTTTTCATCGATGAGGGGTGGAATGGAAAAATCAGGATCCAGATATTTCAGTATAGCCGCTCCTGTGGGTGTTACCAATTCACTCTCGATACTACCTGCTTGAGTAGGGAAACCTTTCAACAGGTTCTTGGTAGCAGGGGCCGGTACCGGTAAACGCCCGTGTTCCGTACTTGCAAAACCCGAACCCGTGGTTATGGTTGTACAATATGTTATTGAAACATCGAGCTTATCAATCAACACGGCTGCTCCGACAATATCCAGGATAGAATCGATGGCACCTACTTCATGAAAATGGATTTTTTCAATGGACACGCCATGTACAATGGATTCGGCTTCCCCTAATAATAAAAATATCTTTTTGGCAATTTGTTTAGCTTTAGCCGATATATCTGCCTGTTCGATAATCCGGTTGATATCGGAAAGATGTCTGTGATGGTGTGCCGGTTCGGAGTCTTTCTTTTTATCAATAATCTTTACATGCTTACATACAATACCTTTTTTACTTGTTTTCTTGATGACCACTTCAGCTTCTTCTTCAATATTCAACCGGGAGGGAAGAGTTTTTATTTCATCATGTGCATCACAGAGTTCAGCCAATGAGCTGAGAAACATATCTCCGCTAAGTCCCGAAAAAGCTTCTATTTTTAATATGCTCATTTGAAAGATTATGTATTATTTTTTTTAAATGAATTTAATATGCGATAAGCCGCCATCGCAGCCCCGTAACCATTATCTATATTCACCACAGTAATTCCATTTGCACAACTTGTCAGCATGGCATTTAAAGCGACCTTCCCATTATTGGCAATACCATACCCGATACTTGTAGGAACGGCAATTAATGGTTGGGGCAACAATCCTCCAACCACCGTAGGCAAGGCACCTTCAAAACCAGCAATAACAATAAGCACCTTGAATTTACTTATTTCATCGAGCCTGTTCAGCAGCCTGTGCAGTCCGGAAACCCCTATATCCTGGATCGTTTCAGCCTGAAGCCCATGGAATTTTAAGGTGTAGAAAGCTTCATTCACCACATAAGCATCTGTTGTCCCTGCAGAAATAACCCCTACTGAGTTCATGTCGTCGGATTTTGGAAATTCTCCAGCCACACAAACACCTGAAATCTCATCATAGAAGAGCGGATTGTGGTTTATGCTAATTTCTTCATATTTTTCCTTCTGCAGTCTTGTAATCAAAACGGGCTTATTGATTTCCTGAAATCTTTTTATGATCTCTGAAATAATTCCGGCTTCTTTATTCGCCCCGTATATAGCTTCAGGGAAACCAAGTCGTTTTTCCCGGCTCAGATCAAGATTTATTCTATCTGACATCTTTTATCACTCTGTTTAATTTACCCGACACAAGTCCTTCATCATCGATTGAACAATGCCGATATCCCAGATTAAGAACCATTGGTTCGATCTCATTATATCGTTTCTTTAATTTTCCTATTAAATGATCCGGTACTTCAATTTTGGCATGATCCCCGTAATGCCTTACCCTAACCTCTTCGAAACCATATTCATTCAATATATTTTCGGCCTCCTCTACCATCCGCAATTTTTTTATGGTAATGGTCTCCCCATACGGAAAACGGCTGCTGAGACATGGGCTGGCCGGTTTATCCCAGGTGAAAAGATCAAAATGTTTTGCCAGTTTCCTAACATCCGATTTCTCTATTCCACATTCCGCCAGGGGACTGCGGACCTCATGTTCCCGTGCCGCCTCAAGCCCCGGCCGGTAATCTCCCTGATCACTCAGGTTATTTCCATTAAGTATTGTATGACCCGGATATTTCTGTAAAATAAGATCCTCCAGCATTGTGTATAAAGCAGTTTTGCAGAAATAACATCGATTTACCGGATTAACCCGGTAATTGGGATCTTCAAATTCCCTGGTATTAATTTCTTCAAGATCGATATCATAGAGTGAACAAAATTGATGAGCGATTTCCAGGTCTTTTGATTTCAAGCTGGCAGAATTTGATATGACTGCCAAAGCGTTCTCTTTTCCCTTAAATCGCCGGGCAAGGTATGCCACAAGACAGGAATCCACCCCTCCCGAAAAGGCAATAATCACCTTATCCCGTTGAGCGTACCAATTTTTCAGTTTCTGTACCAATTCTTTCATAAATATTATTTTTCCTGGCGGATATTATCAGGACATAAGGATTCTGATGAATTTATAATTTATTTGTTTGCACTTTCTCCACTTCTTAACCAAAGGATCAAATTTAACGTACCACTTAAAAAACATATCAATATTTTTAATAAATGATAAATATAAATTAAATTTACCAGAAGTTACACAAATTTAGAAAAAAGTAACACGATGTCAGTAGTCAGGTTTGGTGTTTCGCTAGAAAAGGAATTGTTAGAAGAACTGGATTCTTACATGTCTGATAATTTACTTGCCAACAGGTCTCAGGCTATCAGGCATCTGATAAACAATAATATAATCAGGAAAAAATGGCGATGCAATAATGTAGTAGCAGGCTCATTGACGCTGGTTTTTAATCATAATAAAAGGGGCATTGTCAACAAGCTTACTGATATCCAACATCAATATCATGATGTAATTCTTTCATCCCAGCATTTTCATCTGGACGATGATATCTGCCTGGAAATTGTGGCGGTTAAGGGCAAGGCGGCAATATTAACGGAATTAGCGGATAAACTCAAATCCCTGAAAGGTTTGCAGCATGGTATGCTTACGATGAGTAAAACTGATTAATTTTTTTTGATCAATAGTAACACTTTTTTATAATTTATTAACACGATTTTTTATGAAATATTCACTGAAAAGCACTTCAAACACCCTGTTATTTGTTTTTTTGGTCTGTTTAGGCATGGCCTTACCCACTAAGGCACAGGATTTACAAGATACCTTGAAAACTATAAATCTGGAAGAAATAGTTGTAACCGCAACGCGAACAATGCGCAATTTGTATGAAGTTCCTGCGAGAATTTCAGTAATCGGTGATGAAATTATTCAATCAACTCCGGTTCAGCAGGTGGACGATATATTACGATTCGTACCGGGTGTGAATGTGAACCGGTCGACGGGCATTTACAGTCAGCGGCCGATGATCACTCTCAGAGGATTGTCGGGGGATGAACAATCCAGAACACTCGTATTAATGAACGGGGTTCCGATCAATACTTCCGATGAGGGTGGTGTAAATTGGAACCGCATCAATCATTTTGACATTGACAGGATTGAGATATTCAAGGGTCCCGGATCATCACTATACGGCAATAATGCAATGGGGGGAGTAATTAATATCATAACCAAAAAACCCACAATGCCGAGGGAAATACTGGGTGCCCTAAGTTACGGGACTTTCAATACATTACGCCAGGATTTGAATATCCGCCTGCGATCAGATGATGGAATTTACGGAATCATATCTCAATATTTTCTGCAAAGTGATGGGTATAATAATGTTCCTGAAGAAGAACGGACTCCGTATGATATACCCAGATCCCTTGAAGAGATCGGCATATCCGCCAGGGTTGGTTTTGATCAAAGCAAATGGTTGAATTGGGAATTGCAATATGATGTTTTCAGAGATCAGCGAGGTGAAGGATACCAGATCTATGCCCCACGAGGAAGTTACCGGAATTTTAATACGGATCTTTTCCGCGGAAATCTTCGTGGTGGAAGTGATAATTTACACTACGGCTTAAATGTTTACTATCAGCTTGAAAATTATTATGATGTAAATGAAAGGTTCAGGGGACCGGATTATTCGAGATTTGATGTTAACTCGTACCGTGAGGATTTGGGTGCTTTTTTGAATTTGAATAGTAACTTAAGCGAAAACAACACAATTACTGCAGGAATAGAGCTGAAAAAGGGCAGTATCGAAGGAGGCGATTATTACCAGACAGCACCCTATGATACGGTTTTTAATGCCGGAGACCTTAATACAATAGCTTTTTATGTTCAGGATGAACATGCCTTTCTTGATAAAAAAATCTGGCTTATTACCGGACTCCGGTTTGATCAGGTTTCATTTTCCAATGGAGCATATAATGCAACAGATCCATGGAATACCATTCCGGAACTTAATGATCATAGCTGGTCCGAACTATCTCCACGAGCAGGACTCCGGTTTAATTTCATTAATCAAATAAGTGCTTATCTCTCCTACGCACATGGTTTCAGAGCCTCTATCCTCGATGACCTCACTCGTACTGGCTGGATGTGGGTTGGTCCAAAATATGCCAACCCTCAACTTGGTCCCGAATCACTTGATAACTATGAAATAGGCCTGGATTTAACCCCTTTCAAGGATTTAAAGATATCCTCTTCTGCTTATTATGCAAAAGGAAGGAATTTCCTTTACTATGTAGCCACTCAAGACAGTTTGTTCGGCCGTCCGATTTACAGAAGAGAAAACGTTACGAATACAAATACTAAGGGAATAGAAACCCAATTAGACTATAAACTATATCGCGGTTTGAATTTAGCAGCAAATTATACTTTTATCCATTCGGTTATAGAAGATTTTACAGAACGTCCTGCACTGGAAGGCAAATATCTGAAATATACGCCGAAACACCTGACATCATTATCGTTATTCTGGAAAAACAGATATATAAATACTGTCATCAGAGGTCTCTATAAAGGTTCACAATTTGCAGATGATGTCAATTCGGTTAAGCTTGATCCGTATTTTACTTTCGATGTTCAGGTATCAAAAACAATTTTCGAACATTATAATCTTTCATTAAGTGTTCAGGATCTGTTTGACAATGAACACATGGAAACCCTTGATTATATTTCACCGGGAAGAATAATAACGGGAAAAATAACCTTAATCTATTAAATCATTTTGTCACTCAGCCTTATCAAATACGTACTATTTATTCTTGCCTTTGCGTTGACAAGTGGATGTAAAAAGGCCACTACGGCAAATGAAAACGGGACTTTGGAAATCAGAGACATGCTCGATCGCAAGGTAAGGATACCTGAAAATATAAATAGAATCATTGGACTTCGAGCCGGGGCATTGCGCCTTTTAACCTACATGTCGTCAGCAGATAGGGTTGTTGGCATTGAAGAAGCGGAAAAAAGAAGCAAAAGGCCTTATACTGACGCTTATCCTTATCTTTTAAATCAGCCTGTTATTGGACCTATGATGGGTGGTGATGCAGAACTTATTATCAGGACGGACCCTGATCTCATTTTTATGACCTACACCACCCAAAGTGATGCTGATGCATTACAAAAAAAAACCGGAATCCCTGTAATTGCAATAATATGTCCTGAATTCGGTACCCAAAAACATAAGTTTTATTCATCTTTGAGGTTGATCGGGAGAATATTGCATAAAAGTGACAGGGCGGACTCACTGGTTAATTTCATTGAACATTCTATCCGAGAACTGAATTCAAGAACAAGTAATATCCCAAACAAGGATAAAAAGTCAGTTTATATAGGTGGTATGCCGTACAGTGGATTACATGGAATTAATTCAACACACCCCTTTTATCCACCCTTTACTTTCATCGATGCAAAGAATGTAGCCTCATCCATTGATGAAAGCCTGGTCTCGCATGTAAAAGGAACCTACATCGATATTGAAAAGCTATTGGTCTGGGATCCGGACTATCTGTTTATCGATATTTCCGGTTTTGAAATTGTCAGAAAAGAGCTAAACGAAAAGAAATCGCTATTCAATGATTTAGCAGCCGTTCAAAATAACCGGATACATTTAATGCTGCCGTATAATAACTACGCTACAAATTATGAATACGTTCTTGCCAATGCTTGGATAGCAGGTAAAATTCTGTATCCTGAAAGATTTAGTGATATTAATATTAGAGATAAAGCAGATGAGATTTTGGACAATTTCTTCATTCAGAGAGAGAAATATAATTTATCTTATTTAGACGCTATTGGAACCTTGAGATTTTAATTCAGATCTATGGCCAAAATTATTATCAGCCGGTACAAAAAAAATTCTTTTAAAAGAATATACTATATCTTGTCGATCGGTCTGGTTTTATTGTTTGTCACATTAATTTCCATTGGCGTAGGACCAGCTGAAATTGGCCTCTATGATTTATATAAGCTACTGGCAGGAAAAGGAACGGATTTCAGTTCTCAAATTGTATTTCAAATACGCTTGCCAAGGATTATCGGAGGAATAATAGCAGGAACTGCACTGGCTGTATCCGGGGCAGTCATTCAAAGTTTGTTAAGAAATCCCCTTGCATCACCATTTACAATCGGAATATCCGGATCTTCCGCTTTTGGAGCTGCTTTTGCGATAATAATTTTAGGTACAGGAACGGGGATGAATGAACCCGGCAATATGGCCATAATCAATAATCCTTACATTATTTCTATCTCTGCCTTTTTGTGGAGCTTGTTTTGTATTGGCTTTATTGTACTACTGTCCGGTTACCGTGGTGCTACACCTGAGGTCATTATTCTTGCAGGGATAATCATCAGTTCGTTATTCGGAGCTGGAATTACGGCTATGCAATATTTTGCCAATGATGTAGAATTAGCCTCGATCGTATTCTGGACTTTTGGTGATTTAGGGCGGGCAAGCTGGGAATATGTTTATATTCTTGCAATATCGATATTCCCGATTATGTTGTTTTTTATATACCATACCTGGAATTACAAATCAATTCAAGCCGGGGATGAATATGCCAGAAGCCTTGGGATAAAGGTTAACCGGGTTCGAATATCGGGTTTGGTGGCGGCCTCGCTTGCCACTGCAATAGTCGTTTCGTTTTTTGGAATAATTGCTTTTGTGGGGTTGGTGGTCCCACATATTGTACGCAGAATAATAGGAAATGATGATCAATTTGTAATACCGGCCTCCGCTGTTTTTGGAGGCATGTTTCTTTTACTTTCAGACACCCTGGCCCGAACGATCATTTCGCCGGTCATACTTCCGGTCGGGATACTTACTTCGTTTATGGGAGCCCCCTTATTTCTATTTTTATTACTGAAAACCATGAATAAAATTTACTATTAATAAATTATTAACTGCATGAAAATTTGCGTTCACGATCTGGCATTCAACTACAACGGAACAACTGTTTTAAAAAATGTTAACTGCAAAATAGAAAAAGGGGATTTTGTTGCCCTGGTTGGAGCAAATGGTTCAGGGAAAAGCACTTTGATTAAATGTATGAATGGCATATTAAAGGGTCAAAAAGGTGCTGTATTGATTGATAAAAACCCGCTTGAAACAATAAAACCTGTAGATCTGGCTAAAAAACTAGCCTATGTTCCCCAAAATGATCCTGGAAATCAAATTTTGACTGTATTTGACATGGTTTTACTTGGCAGGAAACCTTACTTCGGTTGGAAACCACGAAATAATGACCTTAGAATTACTCAAAATATCCTGGAATCCCTAAATATGGAAGCAATTGCCATGAAAGACATTAACAAGCTAAGTGGTGGACAACAACAGATCGTTACTATTGCAAGGGCTCTGGCTCAAGAACCTGATATTTTATTACTCGACGAGCCTACTGCAAATCTGGACATCAAACATCAGGTTGAAGTGCTTGAATTATTAAAAACACTTTCCTCCAACGGGATCACAATAATCATTGCCCTGCATGATATTAACATGGCAGTCCGTTATACCAATAAATTATTGATGCTCAAGGATGGATATATATTTGCAGCAGGTGGAAAAGAAATAATCACCGATAAAAACATTGAAGATCTCTACAATATAAATATTGCTATTATCAGAGAAAGTGGAAATATCTTTATAGTACCTGTTGGGAAAAAAACAATTAACAATAATCAGTAAATGGATAATTTTCAAATAAAATCGATAGGTAAAGTTATTAATGAATTTAATGAACCTATAAATCATCTTGAAATCAAAAAAAAACCCAGTAAAATAGTAATCCATGATCAATACAAAGAGGGCTTATTAAACATTGAAACAAATGAATACCTGGATATCGTGTTTTACTTTAATAAGTCAGAGGACCTGAAATTATCCGGAAAGACGAAATCAGGAGATACTAAAGGGATTTTTGGATCGCGGACGCCTCATAGGATGAACCCGGTCGGCATTACAACTGTTAAACTTCTTCAACGTAATGGCAATGAACTCATTGTAGAGGGTTTGGATGCAATCAACAATACTCCTGTAATTGACATAAAAAGTTGTGATACTTCCCTGTTTGCTTTTGATTCGGACCATAACCCCATACATAATTCCATCCTTAAGTCTGATCCGAGAATCGAAATAAGAAACAATATTGAAAGAAATGAAACTGATATTTTATTATTAAAAGCTGCGCAAATGCATGGGCATTTTTGTCCGGGCCTGGCAATGGGTATCATGGCAGCCAGTTATGCAATGAGGAAAATTAAAATCGATTCAGATGGCATGGAAGATCTTCTGGCCATTACCGAAACCAATAATTGTTTCTCGGATGGGATACAATTCGTAACAGGCTGTTCTTTTGGCAACAATTCACTGATTTTTAAAGACAATGGAAAAACCGCTTTCACCCTGACCACCCGGGATGGAAAGGGTATCAGAATAGGATCCAAACCTGATTCCCGTGAAATAATACGAGATGCTTTTCCTGATTATCAGGAACTTTACCGCAAGGTCGTTGCTGAACAAAATCATGACCCCGAATTAATAGCAAAATATAAAAAAGAAGCCATTAACCGGTCTTTTGGCACATTGACATTACCCTTTGAAAAGCTCTTTTTCATTCAACAGATTAAAACCGGAATACCTGATTATGCACCCGTCCATGAAAGTGTAATCTGTATGGATTGTGGCGAAAGTGTTATGAAGGCTCGAACTGTTCAACGTGGCGGCGCATTCTATTGCCTAAATTGCGCAGGACTTGAAACAGGAATGCTCGATGGAGCGGGCATTCATCTATAAATTTTCAACTGTGAATAGAGCCTGTTTTATTCCTTAAAGCCATAGGCTCCTGATGACGGATCACACTTAAAATTTCAGCAAGAATGGAAACCGCTATTTCTGAAGCACTTTCTGCTCCAATATTGATTCCAGCAGGTCCGTGAATCTGTTCCAGGAATTCAATGGGTGTTTCAGGGGAGTATTCCAGCAACATCGACAATACACGTTCTCTTCTTTTAACAGGACCCAATAGCCCAATATAGGCCGGATTACTGTTTTGTAGTGCCATCAGGTATTGTACATCCTTATTGTAACTATGGGTCATTATAATCACGGCGGTTTGTTCATCAAAAACCGAGGGGTTGATCTTTTCAAATGAAGGTGTGATCAATGAAGCAGCACCCGGGAAGAAATCAATCGATTTCGACTCATCCTCTGCCGCTACGATGGTTACGTCCCATCCCAATAAACTGGTTGCCTTGCACAACTGAACGGCATCGTGCTCTGCTCCAAAAATAAAAAGCTGAAAAAGCGGATCAAATGATTGTGAAAACAAGGATTGATCTGCTGTTTTTTCAGGTTGAAAAGAAGGACGCAACGAATGTGTTTTTTCATTCAGGGTGATTAAAGATCCCGCGTTATCGTATTCTCCGGTCTCATAATAATAATACGAATCGATCGTGAAAGACTGCCTGGTTTTTAACTGGTGCTCAAATTCGTTTACAAGTTCCTCTGAAAGAAATGCAGGCTCAATAAGAATATACAGGATCCCTTCACAACCGATCCGCAAGGTACCATCATAAGTCATTATTTTAGCTTTTCCACTTTGAAAGACAGATTGTGCCTGGCGTTCGATCTCTTTTTCCACACAACCGCCACTCACAGCACCTGCCGAATCTCCGTCTTCATTAATTACCATACGCACACCCGGCCGCCTGTAGGAAGAACCATCCAGGGCAACTACTGAAACAAAAACAGCTTTTTTGCCTGATTGCTGCCAGGTTTTTAATGTTTGAAACAGTAGCTTGATTTCATGTGTCATTTCAACGGGGATTTAAGATTGACGTTATTGATTTTCGAGTTTTAATTTACTTCAAAGTCGTTTTTTATAAAAGGCTGATTAAAAAAGATTTTCTGGTTGTTCAATACGAAACGGAAGCCTGCAATATTGATAAACAGGCTGGCTGCCAGCTTTTGCACAGATTGATTTTCTTCTCATAATTTAGCTTTCAGGATCCTCAGGTCAGTCTTGTTTTAACATTTACACCTTCAACCGGATACTGGCCTTTTCCAGCAGCCGGGTGATCTGAATGATAAGCAATGCAAAAAGCAGGGATTTGAGGATGCCGATATATCCATCCCGCAGGTACATCGGCAGCCGGATGCCGATCAGCATGATAATCGGATAATAATAATAGGGCACCAGGTAACAGGTCAGTGTGCTCCGCCCGGCCGGACCGATGATCCCGGCCCAGTTGGTTTTTTTGTAAATATCGGCAATAAGGTATAGCAATCCGTAAAATCCAAAACTGATCCCGGCACATATCGCGGTCCAGGATGGGGTAGCCCGGATCTTTGAAATACCCCAGAATGGACGGGTAACCAGACCATATCCTATGAACAAAATGGCGAGTATCAGCAGCATCACCAGGAACATATGCTGTTTATTCCTGTCCTTCAAATTGATATACAATATGGAAGCAAAAACCCCGCTCATCACCGAGGCATGATTGGAAGCACCGACAACGATCTCAATCCCCCGGAAACGGGCAATTTCAACAAACTCCTGCACATTCAGCACATGGAACAGGATCAGTACAAGGGCAGCGATCAGTATTCTGGGCCCCATAACCAGGTAAATCAGCGCATTGAGCAGATAAGCCCAGCCGATCAATCCCAGTATCCCCCACCAATGTGTTTTCATCCAGGCAGGATCTTCTGCAGTGCCCCCCTTATAGACTATGGCAAGAAAAATCAGCAACACTATTCCCAAACTCTGCATTCCCCAGGCCGGGATGGTATTCAATACTTGTTTTGAACGGTAATTGTTCCAGATCATAAAAAAAGCCAGGGCCATCAGGATCTCCCAGTAATACTTACTGAATGCCAGCAGCTCGTTGCTGATATTCTCGAAGTTCACCATAAAAAAGCCCATCACGATCAATGCAAGGGATCGCTGGAGTATATGCTTAAAGATCGTGATGTCCGATTCACCTTTCTTGCGACGATTGGCCATCGCAAACGGAATGGACAATCCCACGATAAAAAGGAACGCCGGGAATACTACATCCGCCAGTCCCAGCCGGTCTTCTTCCGCGGCAGCGTGACCCAGCCATGCCGGAATGTTTCTCAATGTCCACAGATCGTTGACAAAAATCATCAGGAGCATGGTAAGTGCCCTGAAAATATCAATTGAAGCAATTCTCTGGTAAGTCTTCACGTTAAATCCAGTTTAAAAAAATCCCATCTAAAAATCAGATCCTGCCCGATAAAAAAATGGTTCCCATAGCCAGGATCCGTTATTCTCGCCCTGAATATCGTAAAAAATCTATCCGATTTCACGATCTCTGATGATTTTTTTTAAATGATCCATATTCTGCCGCAATAATTTCTCAGGATCCTTCCCGGCTTCTTCACACATGGATATGTAAGTGGCCAACACGGCAGACAGGGCCGCACGGTCCTTGCTAGCAATTCCTTTTCTTACTATATGGGAGGAGATCAGGCCTTCTTTTTTTTCCAGATTAATGATGATTTTCCCTCGGAAGTTACTTTCAAAAAGCATAATGGGTTGAAAATTATTTAATTACAATCAGATCAGATAATAAATGTATTCAAAATAAACTTTGAATTAAAATGGAATGAGTGTTATTAATCAATTAATTCTATACTCCAGAATGAGATCCTGCTATACCTCATTATCTTCACACAATGGGTCATTTTTAATTTACGTATTGAAGGAAACAGGAAAAAATATTAATTGGTTACCGTGCTATTTTACCAACCATCACTTAAATTGGCGGGTTTATAAATTAAATATTAAGCGTATATTTATTCAATTAAATCTTTGTGTGAAAACCGGAATGAGGCTGAATCGATTTATTAAATTATCTGTTACATCATTCTCCCTGATAATCCTGACTTTTTCGTCAGGTTTTTCCAAAAAGGGAATCCAGTTTATCGAAAACAAGGGTCAATGGGACCATGAAATACTCTTTCGGGCTGAGATTCCCAATGGCTATCTTTTTATAACCGGAAACGGTCTGGAATACCTTTTTTATGATCCGGAAAAACTGGCGGGCCTGCATCCGCATGGCTCACATCATCAAAAAAAAGGACATGGTCGCATAATCGATCCTCAACATCCCGAACCCAAAGCGATGATCGATATGCATGCACTTTCGCTGAATTTCAAAGGCAGATCCACCGCGGTTAAAATTCAGGGTAAAAATCCTTCGGGAACCTATTACAACTATTTTCTTGGCAATGACAAACGCCGCTGGGCCAGCAGGGTGAGCGCATTCAATGAGGTCTATATCGATGATCTATACCCGGGCATTGATATGAAGCTTTATTCAACCCCGGGACATATCAAATATGATCTGGTTGTTGATCCCGGAGCGGATTTGGACCAGGTCTTATTTGAATACCGTGGTGTGGAGAATATCAGGCTTGAAAACAACAGCATTTATTCAGAAACCTCCCTGCTTACCCTGATAGAAAATACTCCATATGCTTACCAGGTTATTCAGAATGATACCATTGATGTAGATTGCAGGTACAGTCTGAAGGCCAACACAGTTCAGTTTAAAATAGAGGGAGAATATGACAAAGCGCAGGTGTTAACGATCGATCCACTCCTCGTATTTTCTACGTACTCCGGGGCTACGGCAGACAACTGGGGCAATACCGCTACTTATGATAAATATGGGAATGTATATTCAGGCGGGACCGTTCGATTGGATATAGGTGATTCCCTGCCGACAACCCCTGGAGCTTATCAGACCCGGTATGGAGGTGAATGGGACCTGGCCATACTCAAATTCGATTCTACCGGATCTGATCTTCTGTATGGAACCTACCTGGGAGGGTCGCAGACTGAGACTCCTTTCAGCCTGATCGTTAACAATGAAGATGAACTGGTGATATACGGTACCACCGCCTCTGCCGATTTCCCGGTTACCGATAATGCCTATTCAAGATATTTTTCGGGTGGAGACAGTGTATCCAATGTCATCGCCGGCGTAGATTTTCATGGTGGCAGTGACCTGTTCATTGCCAAGCTCAGTGAAGATGGTACATCCCTGCTCGCTTCCACTTATCTGGGTGGATCGGCCAATGACGGTATTAATGATAATAATGGACTATACCTTTGCAGGAATTACGGGGATGAGTTCAGGGGTGAAGTGATCACAGACCTCAGGGACTATATTTACATAACAGGAAACACTTCCTCGGAGGATTTTCCCATTAAAGACGGATTCCAGTCGGCATATGGTGGTGGCCCCCAGGATGCGCTCGTAGCTAAGTTCAATGCTGATCTGAGTGAACTATTGTGGAGTTCTTACCTGGGAGGATCCGGAACGGATGCAGCCTATGGTATAAAGACCGATCCGAATGCTAATGTATATATAACCGGGGGTACATCCAGCGAGGACCTGCCGGTGACGCAAAACGGTCTCGATCCGGAATTCAATGGGTTCATTGATGGATTCGTAGCAAAATTTTCTTCAGATGGGCGTTTTCTGGTCTCAGGCACTTATCTTGGAACCGATCTTTACGACCAGACTTATTTCCTGGAAATCGATAAGAACAACGATATATATGTATTAGGCCAGTCCATGGGGAGTTATCCGGTAAGTGATGGCGTCTACAGCAATCCATTGAGCGGACAATTTATTCATAAGCTGAATCCGGAACTGACCGAGACCCGATTTTCAACGGTTGTGGGAAGTGGCAGTGGTATCGTGGATATCTCCCCCACTGCATTTCTGGTCAATGAATGTGGAAATATATTCTTAAGTGGCTGGGGAGGAGAGATTAATCTTCGTACAAAATATAATGGAGGCAATACATTTGATATGCCGGTCACTGAAGACGCTTTTCAGGCGAATACGGACGGTTCCGATTTTTATCTTATGGTCTTATCCGAAAATGCCGGAGAATTATTATATGGAACCTTTCTTGGCGCCAATACAGGTTCCGGAGAACATGTAGACGGTGGAACAAGCCGTTTTGACAAACGGGGTATTGTATATCACGCTATATGCGCCTGCAAAGACGGATCACAATTCCCAACTACTCCGGGCGTATGGTCTGCTACCAACAACAGCTCAAACTGCAATAATGGGGTATTCAAATTCGACCTTTCCTCGCTCAAGGCTGCCTTTATTACCGATTCCCATGAGTTCGACAATCCGGGAGTCACGTCAGGATGCCTGCCCTTTGAAGTGGTTTTCCTCAACCGTAGTGTGGGTGGCATCCTCTTTGAATGGGATCTTGGCGACGGTTCCGGGAAGATTATACAGGATGACAGCGTTTTCCATACCTATGAAAATCCGGGCGTTTATGACGTAACCCTCAGGGCATTTGATGAAAATACCTGCAAAGGCGTGGATGTGGCCCGGGGTCAGATCCGGGTTTTTGAATCGAATTTCAATGTAACGGACAGTGTGCTTATATGCGAAGGCTCAGAAGCAAGGCTCGAAGCTTCCGGAGCCGTTCAGTATCGCTGGAAACCGGAAGAAGGTTTAAATAATCCTTTCGCTGCAGAACCCCTGGCTTCTCCGGACTCCACTACCTGGTTTTATATCAATATGATCGATGCAAATGGCTGTGAACTATTCGACAGTGTAAAAGTGAATGTAATACCGGAGATCACTGCAGAATTTACCGTTGAAAAAATGTATGATTGCTTTACCCATCCTTCACTGAGGATTGAAAACATTTCTACCAATGCCAACACCTATCGATGGTTTTATGGTGACGGCAACAGCAATCAGACCCAAGACAGTGTTTTTACCTATGAATACCGGGATCCCGGTGAATACAGGCTGGAGCTGAGAGCTGCATTAAATGACAGTCTTTGCATGGAATCCCGGGCTCAACATATACAAATCTCGGATATTTTTATACCCAATATCATTACCCCCAACGGGGATGATCTTAATGAAACCTTTCAGGTGAGCACGGATGCCCGGATAGAATTAAATATTTTTAACCGTTGGGGTAAATTATTATTTGAGAGTTCCGAATACAAAAACAACTGGAACGCCGAAGGGCTTCCCACTGGCGTTTATTATTACGAAATTATCCTGAATTCAAAAAAGACCTGCAATGGCTGGCTGCAGGTGTTGAAATAATCTATCCGATCAATTTGGAACTGTAATTAGGCGCCTCCCGGGTAATGAACACATCATGCGGATGACTTTCCCTTACCCCGGCATTGGTAACCTTTGTAAACCTCGCTTTATTCAGATCAACGATCGTACGGGCACCGCAATAACCCATGCCGGCACGCAGACCACCCACCATCTGATATAAAACCTCGGATACTGTTCCTTTATAGGGCACCCGGCCGGAGATCCCTTCCGGAACAAGTTTCTTGATATCATCCTCGGCATCCTGGAAATACCTGTCTTTCGACCCGTCTTCCATGGCTTCAATGGATCCCATGCCGCGGTATGACTTGAACTTTCTGCCTTCATAGATGATCATTTCTCCAGGTGCTTCATCCGTCCCGGCAAACAGTGAACCGATCATAACTGTGGAGGCACCACCAGCCAGGGCTTTTACAATATCACCTGAATATCGTATTCCCCCATCGGCTATCACCGGTATACCTGAAGATCGAATGGCTTTTGACACTTCGTAAACAGCCGATAACTGAGGCATTCCTACACCGGCAATTACACGTGTAGTACATATACTGCCGGGCCCGACACCCACTTTAACCGCATCGGCTCCTGCTTTGACGAGGTCCTTTCCTCCTTCGGCTGTTGCAATATTTCCGACTACCACATCCATCTCGGGATATTTGTTTTTCACCGATCTTGTGGCTTCGATTACTCCCCGGGAATGTCCATGGGCCGTATCTATACCGATCACATCTACCCCGGCCTGTTTAAGCAATTCGACACGTTCCAGTATATCGGCCGTCACCCCGACAGCAGCTCCAACCCGTAACCGGCCAAATTCATCCTTGCAAGCCAACGGCTTATCTTTATTTTTTAAAATATCCTTATAAGTGATCAGGCCACCTAATTTGCCATTCTTATCCACAATGGGAAGCTTTTCAATCTTGTGTTCCTGTAGGATCTCCTGCGCTTCGGAAAGTTCAATACCCGGACTGGCAGTGATCAAATTATCTTTCGACATGATCTCTCCTACCGGGGTGGTCATATCTTTGTGAAACCGAAGATCCCTGTTGGTAATAATTCCAAGCAACTTCCCTCCGTCCTCGATAATGGGAATGCCACCGATCTTGAAATCCCTCATGATCTTTAAGGCATCACCGACTTTAGAGTTAATATTCAATGAAATGGGATCCAGGATCATGCCGCTTTGTGATCTTTTCACCTTACGCACCTGCTGAGCCTGTTTCTCAATACCCATGTTTTTATGAATAAAGCCCAACCCCCCCTCCAAAGCAATGGTAATAGCCAGGTCGGATTCGGTGACCGTATCCATGGCAGCTGATACAATAGGTATGTTCAGCTTTATTTTTCTGGTGAGAAAAGTTTGAACGTCTACATCCCTGGGAAGTACCTCGGAGTAACTCGGGAGCAATAATACATCGTCGTATGTAAGTGCTACGAATGCTAGTTTTGAAGGATCTAATGACATGGCAAATAATTATATTTATTTGCCGACCAAAGATAGCCACATTATGCATGAATAGGAAACCATTTGCTTATATTATTTTTTGTTGTTCAATGACATCAGTACCGGAATCTGTTCTTATTGATAAATACGCATAGTAAATTAGACCAACAACTCAGAAACCATGAAGATATTCAAATTTGGAGGAGCTTCCATAAAAGATGCCGGGGCAGTCAGGAATATGGCCGGAATACTAAGAACCTACCAGAATGAACATCCGGTAGTAGTTGTATCAGCCATGGGTAAAACTACCAACGCCCTCGAAAAAGTGGTCTTCTCAATAGAGCCGGCCGAAACCGGAATATTATTGAATGAAGTAGTTGACTTCCACCTGGATATGGCAACTGGCCTGTTTGACAATAAGCGCCCGATCGGGGAGATCAAAAAAATCATCAATGAATTGAAAAACACCATTACAAAGTTTCCTGCTGCCGAACGGTCCGATCAGTTCTATGATGCGGTCGTCTCATATGGTGAACTGCTTTCTTCAGGTATAATCACTGCATTTCTCAAGGAGTCGGGTATCCGGGCTGAATGGATTGATGCCAGGAACATGATCATTACCGACGATAATTACCGGGAAGCTGAAGTGATCTGGCCTGCCACCTGTCAGCATATACAAGAAACATTTTCGGAGATAAACCCATCCAGGATCATGGTTACACAGGGATTTATCGGCAGCACGGTTACAGGTCACACGACCACACTCGGACGAGAGGGATCCGATTTTACCGCAGCTATCCTCGCTTCATGCCTGAACGCAGAATCGGTGGTCATCTGGAAGGATGTAGCCGGCATCCTGAATGCCGATCCGAAACGATTTGCCAGAACGAGGCTTTACAAAAATCTCTCCTATCAGGAAGCGGCCGAGATGACCTATTATGGAGCATCCGTGATCCACCCGAAAACGATCAAGCCACTGGCCAATAAAGGCATACCCCTGGTAGTTAAGTCGTTCGAAAAACCTGACTCAGAGGGCACGGTCATTAATGAAGGAGAAATGCACAGTATTCCTCCTACTTTTGTAGTGAAGGAAAATCAATGTCTGATCTCTTTTATTGCCAAAGACCTGAATTTTATCAATGAACATAACCTGAGCATCATCTTCCATGTACTCGATATGCTGAATATAAAAATCAATATGATGCAGAATTCAGCAGTATCCCTGACCATTTGCGTAGATATGCATGACTGGAAGATCAATGAACTGAGGGACACTTTAAAGCAAGACTTTAAAATATTGTATAATGAAACTCTACGCCTGATCACGGTAAAAAACTACACTGCCCAGGCCATCGGGGAGGTTTCAAAAGATGAAACCATACTGGTGGAACAACGAACACGCAATACGTTTCAGATCGTGGTCAGTAATTGATCAGGTATACCGTTTGATTACCGGTGTCACACCACTCAAATATGATGTACCGAAAAGATTCACATGGACCAGGGACGGATACATGTTGTATATATCCACACGTTCTTCAAAACCCGGCTCAAGGGGGAACTGTTCATGGTAATGATCATAAAAAGTGTTGTCAAAACCTCCAAACATCTTTGTGAAGGACAGTTCTATTTCACGATTGCCATAATATACAGCCGGATCGATCAGTACGGCATATCCATCAGCACCAGTCATAAAATTCCCGCTCCAGAGATCGCCGTGAAGCAACATCGGCCGTTCCTCGGGCAGCAGATCCCTGAGTTTATCGTAAATCCTTTCAAACTGCCTCACATAGTCCCTGTCAACCAGCTCATTATCCAATGCCATTTTTATCTGAACTTCCAGGCGCATGGAAACGAAAAATTCGATCCAATCCTCATGATCTTTGTTCATCTGGGGCAGCCGTCCAATGTAATTGTCATGATCAAGGCCATATCTCTCCCTTGAGTGATCTCTATGAAGATCTGCCAGTGATTTTCCGAATTGCTCCCAGAAATCGGGCTGTCTCGGGCCTGATGCAATGAATTCCGTCAACAGATACGATTTGTCATTTAATGTGCCTGCCGCAACAGGTTCCGGGATCGTAAGTTCTGCAGCCTTACTCAATATATTGAGCCCTTCATATTCTTTTTCAAACATATCGCTGTCAGCGCGGGTATTGTATTTTACAAAAAACTCTCCATCACTGGTGGTTATTTTACTGGCATTATGTATACATCCACCTGAGATTGACTGGTAATCCACTACCTTCACATGTGTGCCTACAGCTTGATGAAGTATACGCGTAAATAGATCTTTTAGTCCTTTATCCGGCATCCTTATTATTTATGTTTAGCCACAATATGATCCAGAAAATTCTGCAAAGATTCTTCCAGCAGATCGTAAACCAGTTGAAATCCATCCTCCCCACCATAATAAGGGTCGGGGATATCCGCCCCTGATCGCTGACTGTCAAAATCCCGCATCAGGATCACCTCGGCTTTCTGAAGAGCTGGGTCATATTTTAGTTTCTGAATATTTTCATAATTTTCACTGTCCATGGCAATTACGTAATCATACTTTTCAAGGTCTTTATCACTGATCTGCTGACCAAGATGATCCAGGTCGATCCCATGTTTTTCAGCTATCTCCACAGTACGGATATCCGGCGGATCATTAATATGCCAGTTAGAAGTTCCTGCCGAATCTATTGTAATAAATGAATCCAACCCCCTTTCTTTAACCAGTTTTTTAAAAATGCCTTCGGCCAGGGGTGACCGGCATATGTTTCCAAGACAGACAAATAAAACATTCACCATAATCTGATATTTATAAGAATTTATTTATTAAATACTTAATTTTTTGAACTATTCAAATATTTTTTTTTACTATTTAAACAAAATTAAATTTTTTTACTTTTTTTTAAAAAATCCTGGTTACCATAACATTTGATTACGTATACAAAGATGCATAACACAAATTTTATTCATACACCTGTTTAACATTTACGAAAACCTCCTTTGTTATGTAAGGAGGTTTTTCGTATTTATCAGGAGTGTGAAATTTGCATTTTGACCAGATTCGAATAGATCCCTTCCGTACTTTCCAGTAATTCCTGATGGGATCCTTTCTCTACGATCCTGCCCTGCTGAACTACATAGATATTATCCACTTTACGGATGGTAGCCAGCCGGTGCGCAATGATTATGGTAGTACGGTTTACCATAAGCTTATCCAGTGCTTCTTTTACAAGATGTTCAGAATTCGAATCCAGTGAGCTGGTGGCTTCATCCAGGATCAGTATATCAGGATCCCTCAATATGGCCCTGGCAATGGCAATGCGTTGCTTCTGTCCACCTGATAATTTTACGCCTCTTTCGCCGACTTTTGTATCCATCTTTTCCGGGAAATCGTTGATGAAGGTCAGCGCATTGGCTTTTTCGGCAGCTTCCGTCACTTCCGTATCATCAGCCTCCGGATTACCGTATAAAATATTTTCCTTAATAGTGCCGCCGAATAAAATCACCTCCTGGGGGACAATAGCTATCCGGCTCCTGTAATGATAAAGATCAATAGCATCGATCGGAACATCATTAATCCTGATGCTCCCCTGATCGGGTGCATAAAACCGGAGCAGGAGTTGTACCAGGGTTGATTTGCCGGCTCCCGACTGGCCCACCAGCGCAATTTTCTCGCCCTCCCTGATAAACAGGTCGATTCCTTTCAGTACTTTATGGTCTTTTCTTGTCGGATATGAAAAGTTCACTTCTTCAAATATAATGTTACCCTTAACAGGATGAATTGTACCCGGTCCTTTTGCTGATTCAACCGGCTCTTCTTCCTCACCCAGGATATCAAGTACCCGTTCAGAGGCTCCAACGGTCTTTTGCAAGCGGCTGTACACATCGCCCAGGCCCGCTATGGACCCGCCAATGAACGTAGTATAAAGAACAAATGAAAGCAGGTCGCCGACCGAGATCTGGCCTTCACTAACAAGGGAAGCTCCATACCAGATCACGGCTACAATTGTCCCGAATAAAGCAAATATGATAAAGGAAATAAATCCACCCCTGAACACTGCTGTTTTTAAGGCAATCCGGATCACTTCGACCATTGAGTTCTTGTATCGACCTATCTCCCGCAATTCGTTGGTGAAGGATTTAACTTCCCTGATAGCCTGCAGGGTTTCATCGACAATAATATTGGTGCCGGCAAGAGAATCCTGGGTTCTCCGGGATAATTTTCTTATATACCTTCCAAACAATACCGCAAGGATGATCACCACCGGAAAAACAGCCAGCATGAAAACAGTAAGCCTGGGAACCGTAATAAAAATGATGACCGTCCCGATCAGCAATGTAGCTACCTGCCTTATAAATTCGGCCAAGGTCAGGGATAAGGTATCGTGTAAAAGTGTAACATCCGCGGTGATCCGGCTCATCAACTCACCTGTCCTGTTTTCATCAAAAAAAGTTACCGGGAGGAACATATATTTCCGGAAAAGGGCTTTGCGTATATCGGCTACAGAGCGTTCGCTCGTCACGGCAAACAGATACACTCTGAAAAAGGAAAAGATACCCTGAACAAACAGGATCCCCAGCAAAGCCAGCGCGATCGATTCAAGGCTGGTGAGAATCCAGTCGGGTTCACCTGTAGCTGCATCGATCAGCTTACCCACCAGATAAGGAAAGGCCAGCAAGGTGAGGTTGGACAACAATAAGCAAGCCATTCCGGCTATAAAATAATTTATATATGGCCGGATAAACCCGAACAGGTCCTGAAGTCTTTTGAGGCTCCTGACGCTTACCTTTGACTTCTCTTCCTGATCCGCATGCGCATTCCTGTATTCAGCCATTGATCAAAGAATAGATTTTAACTGCATTAACTTTTTACCCAATCTGTAAAGTTAGCATTTATATTTGAAGGAGATTTTAATTTCTGAATAAACTATGGGATCAGCTTACCGGCTGAAAAATAATTGACCGAATCCTGCATTACCATTTTCTGAAAACCCTTTATAGAGAATGTATCCATCAATATCCCCTGGTCATCCAGACGTTTAAACCCGATAAACAGATCTCTTTTCGACTGGTAAATAGGATTGTTGGTCTGCTGAGCAGCCTTAACCTGGCTTACTGCCCGGCTATCCTCCCGGTAAATGATCGTAAGATACAGGGTCCTGGATTCGGACGTATCTCTCAGGGTATATTTTTCAATCCGGTTGCCATTCCTGCTGATTACCGATCTCTCATAATAATCCCTCAGTCCCGGCTTGTGAATATCGGCAGTTTTAAATATGCTCAATTCTTTCGTCCAGCCGGCAGAATCATGTGTTACGGTGGCCCGCTCAACCGAATCATCAATTACGGTAAGCTTTTGAAGTTCATATTTCCCCTCAGCTAGCTCCTCTATCTGCTCATCAATGAATTTTTCCAAATCGAATATATCAGCTTGCTCGCGGATCGTTCGTCGCTCACACGAGAATTGCAGAATACCCAGCAATATGATCAGTATGGTCCGGAAGCCCGGGATCATTAAACTTCAATTAATACTTCGCCATCCATTTCCCGGGGAATATCAAGTCCCATCAGGGTAAGAATAGTCGGCGCCAGATCACCCAGTTTACCATCCTTCATCCCGGGACGAAGCTCCTTGTCTACCAGGATACAGGGAACCAAATTGGTAGTATGTGCCGTATTAGGGGTGCCATCCTCGTTGATCATATAATCCGAGTTGCCATGATCGGCTATGATCAGCGCTGTATAGCCGTTATCCAGTGCTTTTTCAACCACATTGCTGGTACAGACATCAACGGTCTCACAGGCTTTGACCGCTGCCTCGAATACACCGGTATGGCCCACCATATCCGGATTGGCGAAATTGAGGCACACAAAATCAACATCTCCTTTTTCCAGTTCAGGAATGATCTTATCCCTGATCTCGTAGGCGCTCATTTCAGGCTGCAGATCATAGGTCGGCACCTTGGGTGAAGGGCACAATATCCTCGATTCCCCATCAAACTCGGCCTCCTGGCCTCCTGAAAAGAAAAAAGTGACATGGGGATACTTTTCTGTTTCCGCAATCCTGATCTGCTTTTTCCCTGCCTTGCTTAACACTTCACCAAGCGTGTTTCTGATATGCTCTTTACCAAATATGATGTGTACATTTTGAAAGGAATCATCATAATTGGTCATGGTGACATAATACAGGTCGAGTGTCTTCATACCGAAATCAGGATAATCTTTCTGTGTCAGTGCCATGGTAATTTCTCGAAGCCGGTCGGTACGGAAATTGAAACAGAAGACCACATCACCTTTTTCAATTGTAGCCAGCGGCTTATTGTCTTCATCGACCTTGATGACCGGCTTTATAAATTCATCGGTAATCCCTTCATCATACGATTCCTGTACCGCCTTGATCAGGTCAGTTGTATTCTTACCTGTACCATGAACCAGTGCGTCATAGGCCAGCTTAACCCTTTCCCATCTTTTGTCACGGTCCATCCCGTAATAGCGCCCGATCACAGTGGCAATTTTACCCGTGGTTTTATCGAGATGTGACTGAAGATCCTTTAAGTACCCGATCCCACTTTTCGGGTCCGTATCCCGGCCATCGGTAAGCGCATGAATATAGACATCGTTAACCCCATTTTCCTGAGCTGCTGAAACCAACCCCTTCAGATGATTGATATGTGAATGCACCCCACCATCGGAAACAAGCCCGATAAAATGGACCTTTTTATTATTTTCTTTTGCATATGAAAGTGCCTTTCGATACTCCTCATTCCGACCCATTTCATTATTTTCAATAGCCAGATTGATCTTCACCAGATCCTGGTATACTATACGGCCGGCCCCGATGTTCATATGACCCACTTCCGAATTGCCCATCTGGCCTTCCGGCAAACCTACAGCCATTCCGGATGCATCGAGTCGGCTGTGTGAATATTCCTCATACAGGGAATCAACAAAAGGTGTATTGGCCTGGTCAATGGCGGATACTTCCGGCTTTGTGGCTATCCCCCATCCATCCAGAATCATTAAAATCACTTTCTTATTCATATTTATATTCTTTAAAAATGAATTAACTTTATAGAAATTTATATTCTTTCAGATTATTTTATAGATTTCCGTTAATATGGCTGCAAAACTACTAAATGATGGCATAGTTTTGGCTGTATAATTAAGGTAATTTGAGGAGGTAATGAGAATTTCGACAAAAAAAAATACACACTTTCTGGCAGGGCTGATGGGAATGTTCTTTATATTTTCCATACAAATAAGTTTTGCCCAGGGAGACGTGATCAACAATGTCAGGACCGCGATTAAATCCGGCAGTTCCAGGGAATTGTCCCAGTATTTCGGTTCAATGGTCGTGTTGAATTTCGATGGCGAAAAATCATCCTACAGTAAAAGCCAGGCTGAATTCGTGATCAAGGATTTTTTCAGAAAACATGAACCCGTTGATGTGGAATATATCCACCAGGGGGATTCGAAAAAAGGCTTTAAGTATATTATGGGCAAATACCGCTCGGAAACCGGATCTTTCAGGATCTATATCCTCTTCAAAAAAACCAACGGAAGCTATTACGTGGATACCATGGATTTTACCCGGGAATAACATTCGGGAATAACTTTATTATTTTCTTATTATCACCCTTATTATTGCTTCTTTCAGTAATTTTGTGCCGTGATTCCATCATACATCAACGAAAATGAGATCCTTCGGAATATCCGTCAGGCGATAGCCGAAGATATAAAGGACGGCGACCATACCACCCTCGCCGTAATACGGGATGGACATCCAGGATCGGCTCAACTTGTGACCAGGGAAGGGGGTGTGATTGCCGGGTTGAAAGTAGGTGAATTAATTTTCCGGGAATTCAATCCTGATCTGTCGCTGGAGAAAAATTTCGAGGATGGTGACACAATTGAGGAGGGTGACATCATTTTCGAGGTAAATGGCCATTGCAGGGATATCCTCTCTGCAGAAAGACTTGTTTTGAATTTTATTCAACGCATGAGCGGAATTGCCACAAAGACCCGGAAGCTGATCGAAAAAACAGACAATAACCAGGTAAAAATCCTGGATACCCGAAAAACCACACCTAATCTCCGGCTTTTTGAAAAATGGGCCGTTTCCCTGGGTGGTGGTGAAAATCACAGGATGGGTCTGTATGATATGATCCTGCTTAAGGATAACCATATCGATTTTGCCGGCGGGATCGAAAAAGCGATCCTGGCAGCCAACAATTACCTTAGAGAAAAAAACTATGATCTAAAGATAGAAATCGAAACCAGAAACCTGGCTGAAGTAGAGGAAGTGATCCGGACGGGAGGGGTTGACATGATCATGCTGGATAACATGACTCCCGAAGAACTGAAGAAAGCAGTCAATCGTATTAATGGAAAGTATAAAACAGAAGCTTCAGGCAATATTACTGAAAACAATATTAAGCAGGTGGCGGAAACCGGTGTGGATTTTATTTCGGTAGGGGCTCTGACCCATTCGGTAAAAAGCCTGGATTTAAGTTTGAAAATAAAAATCTGATAACCCGATAATTATGATCGTCAAAACCCGAAAATATCAACTGGGAACAGGAAAATATATAAAACTGGCTATGTTAAATATACTGAGGCAACAATGGTGGGTATTCCTGATAGCCATCGCCATTGCCTGCATGACCTTTATCATACCTTCCAACTGGTGGTGGATCGGGGCGTTGATTGCCCTGGTATTGTACTGGTTGTTCTGGTTAATACAATTCTCCGGGATCACCCAGCTTGAACAGAACAAAATTCTCTTCGAACGTCTGAGCTACGAGATCAGCAGTCAGCAGATCCTTATTAAATTAAATCCGAAACAGGGCATGCCGATGAAGTGGGAAAATATTAAAAAAGCGTATGTGGGAAAGGATTTTTACCTGCTGATCATTTCGAAGGCCCAGTTCATTTATCTTCCTTTCAGGATATTCAATTCAGAAAACGAAAGAAAATTCCTGGAAACCATTCTGAGGAGGAAAAATTATATTAAATAAACATCACTTCTTCGATCACACCATCACCAAACTCACTTTTGAGTAATTCAAGGATCTTAGTCTTAGACATGTTCAATTCATTCTTAAGGGGGGCGGAATTTACTTTAATCTTTAATTTCTTATTGTGGAGACTTATTTGCGTGGTTTTGGAGGCTATTGGTTTCCCTACCAGCTTTTCCCAGGAATTTTTTATAAGCGTAGCCTGATATCTGGAATCGATCTTATAGGATTTTAACAGCTCCTGAAAGGTGCCTTTAATGTTTTTCAAACTGTCTTTTTTTTCTTCCATTATGTTTTCAGTTCAAATTGGTCCCAATCGAGGTGTACAGGGAATTTCTCCCTGTACTGTCTGAGATAGTCCAGGGACAGGTCGATAGTTTTAACAAAAGGGTCTGCAACGATCTCTGCATAACTCTCTCCTTTCGGGCCGTAAACGGACGAATGTCCGGTGTAAGAAATCCCATTGCCATCTTTTCCGATACGGTTCAGCCCTGCGATAAAAGCGGAGTTTTCCATGGCCCTTGCCTTTAACAAAGTATCCCATGCGTTGATCCTCGATTCCGGCCAGTTGGCCAGATAAATGATCATATCACAGGACAGTTCCTCTTTTTCCGGTTGGAACCTGTTCCGGCCCCACTCCGGAAAACGCAGGTCATAACAGATGAGCGGACATATCCTCCATCCTTTCAGTTCTTCTATCAATATTTTCTCGCCGGCAGTAAATACCTTATTTTCTCCAGTAATGCGGAAAAGATGTCTCTTATCGTAGCTTGACCAGGATCCATCCGGTTTCATCCAGAACAAACGGTTATATAACTCCTGCCTTTCAGATGTGATCATACTCCCCGTAATAACGGCTCCCGTCTGCCGAGCCATGTTCTTCATCCATTTGAAAGTGCGGCCGTTGATCAGTTCGGCATGTTCGCGGGCTTCCATCGTAAACCCGGTATTGAACATTTCTGGAAGAACGATCAGATCGGTATCCTGCTCAACAGACCAGATCATTTCTTCGAAACCAGCCAGGTTTGCTTCGGGCTGGTGCCAGTGAATATCGGATTGAATAAGGGTTATCCGGAGATCACGCATCTCATTTTATTTTTTCTTTTTGGGAAATTTCATCACATAATCCACCTTCACATCTCCCTTGGCGATGCCATTTAATTTGCCTTTCAACAGACGCTTTTTAAAGGCCGATAAATAATCGGTAAACAACACACCTTCCAGATGATCGAATTCATGTTGTATGATCCGGGCAGCAATCCCATCAAATTTTTTTTCATGCTCTTCCCAGTTTTCATCAAAATACCTGAGGCGTATCTTTTCCTGCCGGTTTACATCCTCCCTGATACCGGGAATGCTGAGGCAACCTTCTTCAAAATCCCACTCCTCTCCTTCTTCTTCAATTATTTCCGGATTGATGATCACTGCCTTAAAATCACTGTATTTTTCATCTTCCATAGGGGCTGTATCCACCACGAACATGCGCAGGCTTTTCCCAATCTGAGGTGCTGCAAGGCCTACACCGGATGCATTATGCATGGTTTCAAACATGTCTTCGCTCAATGATTTAACATCGATATCTTCCCTTTCAATTTCTTTCGCCCGCTTTCGAAGTACAGGATCACCATAAGCAACTATTGGATAAATCATATGATAAATGATATGGGAACAGTAAAATTACCAAATATGGAATACAAATATTAAGGAATGCAAATGGTTTGTTTTACATCCCGGGATAATCCTCAAGAAATGCCTGCAATATAAGGGTAGCACTTATTTTATCTACATTGCCTTTGATTCTTCTACCCTTTTTTTTCATACCTCCCGCGATCATGGCTTCCCTGGCTCTTTTCGAGGTAAAACTTTCATCCACCATATATACCTCCTTGTCAGGATATTTCTTTTCCAGACTTGCTTTCAGCTCACGTATATTCCGGGAGGTATGTGTTTCAGCACCATCCCACCTTACAGGCTCCCCCAATACAATGGCCTCCACCTGTTCCTCTTCTATATATTTTCTGAGAAAAGCCTGCAATTGGCTGGTATCTATTACAGACAAGGGAGTAGCAATTCTTTTCTCAGGATCGGTAACGGCCAACCCTGTTCGTTTAAATCCGTAATCTATAGCGATGATCCTTCCCAAATTAAAATGTTTTTAAAATTTATGGATTCAAAGTTAGGGGAATCCGCTAAAACATTTTTCACACAGAAGGAAAATCTTCTGCCTTTGGGCTGAGAAAAATAATTGTCAAAGTCCATAAAAAGGTAAATCAAAAATTATTGATATATTAGCTGATAAAATTCCGGACAGAAAGACTGACTGACTTATCATATGGGTAACTCAAAATTTCAGATCAGAGCTCCCCTTTTAATAACAATCGGGCTGGCCGCGGGCGTATTGCTGGGCACCACCATGATAAACCGCAGCAATACCAACAATGAAGTGGTTAATTCGGTGGTCAAATTCAGGGAAGTGATAAGCAATATTGAAGAATCGTATGTGGATGAGGTAAATGCAGAACAACTTGTCGATGATGCGATAAGTGAAATGCTTGAAAATCTGGATCCGCATTCCATATATATACCCAGGTCTGAAGTTGAAATAACGAATGCCGACCTGAAAGGTGAATTCGATGGGATCGGTATTGAATTCAACATCATCAAGGATACCATAATCGTAGTTTCGCCCCTGACAGGAGGACCATCCGAAGAAGTGGGACTTAAATCGGGTGATAAAATCGTAAGAGTAGATGGGAAAAATGTGGCAGGAACAGGAATAACCATTCGTGGTGTAATTGATCTGCTGAGAGGGCCAAAAGGATCGAAGGTAACCATAGGGATTATCCGGGGTGACCGTGATGAGACAATGGAATTCAAAATTACCCGTGATAAAATTCCCCAGTATTCGGTCGATACAGGCTATATGATCGATGTGGAGACGGGATACATAAAAATATCGCGTTTTTCTGCGACTACCTATGAAGAATTCAGAAGGGAACTTTCGCAACTTACGGAACAGGGATTGAAAAAGCTGATCGTGGATCTTCAGGGAAATCCCGGCGGTTATATGGACCGGGCGGTAAATGTAGCCGATGAGTTTATTGATGACGAAAAACTTATTGTTTCCCAGGATGGAAGGAAAAAAAGGTATAATGCGGAATTCAGGGCTTACCGCAAAGGGCTTTTCGAGGAAGGTGCCCTGGTCGTCCTGATCAATGAGGGAAGTGCTTCGGGATCCGAAATTGTAGCCGGCGCCCTTCAGGATCATGACAGAGCCCTTATTGTTGGCAGAAGGTCATTCGGGAAAGGATTGGTACAGATGCCGATATCGCTTTCAGACGGTTCGGAAATCCGGTTAACTATTTCAAGATATTATACACCCTCGGGACGGTCGATCCAGAAATTTTATAATGGTGATATGAATTATTATCATGCCGACAGGAGGCACCGGTTTGAAAACGGAGAGTTCTTCAGTGAAGACAGCATTACTGTAAATGACAGTTTGAAATATAAAACCTCAAAAGGAAGAAATGTATACGGAGGAGGAGGTATCATGCCTGATTTTTTCGTTCCCCTGGATACCACATTCGATAGTCCCTATTTTTCGTCCCTTGTATATAATAATGTGATCAGGGAATACACGCTCGAATATTATAATAAAAACCGTGAAAAGCTCGATAGAATGTCTCTTGATGAATACATGGATTCATTCAAAATCACGGAATCCATGCTGAACGAGCTGATCGAACTGGGTAAAAAATCAGATGTGCGATATGTGGATAAGGAATTCAGAAGATCGAAGCCGCTAATCAGGAACCGGATGAAAGCCTATATTGCCCGCAGCCTCTGGAAAAATGAAGGCTGGTACAGAGTGGCCAATGAGTTTAATGAAATCTATCAGAAAGCACTGGACCTTTTTGATGAGGCCGAACACCTGGCTACTGCTGAAAACCTGCTTGCTGATGAGTAAAGCTGCGTGTGTCCAAAAAAGAACCGGATGCATCTGAAATCAGCTTAAAGACGCTTTTATTTGTAATTAAGCGTATATTTCTGTTTTTTCCCGGCGGGAATTTTATGGGAACAAATATTTAATCATGTGCTGTTTTAATATCTGAACAATCAATTTTCGATAACTGAATTAACATGGATTTTTTTATAGCAAAAAAGATAAAAAGCGGAAGTTTCAAAGATCTTGAAAAAAGGGTTACCGAAGAATTACAAAAAGAAGATTTCGGGGTACTGACCGAGATCGATCTAAAGAAAACCTTCAAAGATAAAATAGATATTGATTTCCGCAACTATAAGATCCTGGGAGTCTGCAATCCTGTTTATGCTCACAGGGCCGTTCAGGCAGAAGATAAAATTGGCACCTTTCTACCCTGTAACGTGGTGATCCAGGAATCACCTGACGGAGAACTGGAAATAATGGCTTTCGATCCGGCTTCTGCGATGATGGAAATTGATAACCCGGAACTGGCCAGGCTTTCCATTGAAATCAGGGAAAAGCTGATAGGGATACTTGACAAACTGGGTTAGGTTAACCCTTCAGGAAATTTCATCAGCCTGATAAAACCTTTTGGATCTATAGCCGGCTTTGTTAACCCCGATTATTCATAAACCATTCTCAAAATAAACCGTTTTTACTATT
>CAZIXF010000024.1:30857-74187 GCA_964543195.1 uncultured Roseivirgaceae bacterium | reverse complement strand
AAATAGTAAAAACGGTTTATTTTGAGAATGGTTTATGAATAATCGGGGTTAAATGTCTATATCGTAAGAAAAGCCAATGCTGATTGAATATCTGAACTGGATCTCATCGATGGTTTCCTTATCATAAATAAGATTACTTGAAAACTGGCCTGAAACATATCTGTTCACTTTGAAACGAATGGACACATCCCATCGCACGTCGGTCAGTAATACTTCTCTGAACCGTGAAAAGGTGCTTAGTTCAGATTCAGCAATAATATTTTTTATGATTAATTGTTTATAGGAAGCATCCAATCCAAATCCTACCTCGGAACGTACTTTGCGATTCTCCAATACTCCAAAAGCGCCGGCTTCAGATAATGAATCATTGAGCACGCTTGTAATCTTACCGGTTAACGGTTGGACCGAAAGTTTCAAATAATCCTTTTTATTGTAAGTGAACCCTATCGATGGCCAGATGTAGCCGGGTGAAAAAAAATTGCTGCTCAGGTTGGCAATTTCTTCATTGGTATCCGGATCTGTGGTTATTTTATACAGCTTGTTGAATTGAGACTGAATTGTAAGACCCAATGTGAGCAACCAGCCATTATCCAGTTTTCTGCTTAATTTTGTGGTTGCTTTCCACCGGTCCTTGTTGGCTCTTATTTTTTGTTTATCGCCCTGTCTTGATAAGTTATAGCTTGCATCCAGGGAATTGAACCATATATATTTTTCCAGTTCCTTATTGGCAAACCCATTCGCATTGAAATTCAAGGAAAATAGTTCGTCTCCCCCGGCCGTCCAGTTTTTAAGACCTATCTGTTGAAAATTAAAAGCCACATTGGCACCCTTTGTCCAATAGGTAACCGTATCAAAACGGGTCTTAATGCTATCGACTAACCCCCCCTGACCATAAAAATGTTGTGGTATTAAAAAAAGAAATATCAAACAATAACTGCATCTGTTCATATAAAAGGTAGATCTGCCAAAATAAACAGTAGATGAAGTTTAATATATACTGAAATGAGAGAAAAAGAAAGATTCACCCGGTAAAAGACAGGCAGGACCTGAATGAGATGATCAGATAAATCTATAGAGCCTTCAAAGAGTTAATAAACTTCTTTCACCTCTTCAAGGGCCATTTCGGTTAAAGGTTTGGTAATAAATTTAATTACATGATCGTTATTTACGATCTTATCAATATCTCTTTTATTATCCGAGGAAGATAGGATTACCACCTTACATTTTTCCCTGATCTCCTGGTTAAACTTTTCAAACTCATACAAAAACACAAAGCCGTCGACAATCGGCATATTAATATCAAGAAAAATCAGGTCGGGTAATTTTCCATCTTGCCCTATATTTTCTTCGATATATTCCAGTGCGCTTTTACCTGAATTTTTTATCACGACATTTTCAGCAAATTTTGTAATTTCAATAATACGCCGGCTAATAAAATTATCGGTATCATTGTCATCGACCAACATGACCAGATCAATTTGCTTGATGTCTTTTCCCATTACGTATGTCTCTCTTTCTATCACAATTATAAAGGAAGTTTTAATTATAAGCTAAAAATAATTATATAAAATCAACATTTATCCCTAAAAAAATGTAATCCCTGATATGCAAAATTAAATGAATAAGAATGGATTAATAATAAAAAACATCAAATTTACCATGCATGTAATATTTGGCTGATTTATAATGCAATATTTTCTCCGGTTAATTTTTTCGCTTTATTTTTAACTTCTCACCTTCATCCAAAGAATAATCGTTTTTAAGATTCCATTCCATTATGTCTTCCACTTTTACATTGAATTGCCTGGATATACTATACATTGTATCTCCCCTTTTTACGGTATAAATCATGTAAGAATTTTTCTGCTTATTTAGATTTTTCTCTGATTCGGAATTGGCATCGGCATCCTCTTTGAGAAAAATCTTGTCTCCAATATTAATATTGGAATCCATCTTAAGATCATTAATTCTCAATAGTTCATGTATATTCATCCGGTATTTTCGCGATATGGCAAATAACGTTTCGCCGGGTTCAACGATATGGAAATCCGGGATTGATGTAACCGGTTCATAATAAGGTGCATTCGTTTCATTGACTTCATCGGTTTCAGTCACATACTCATCAGTGTTTTTATTTTTAGAATCAGTTTTTTCTTCGGGATTTAAATCTTCCATACTATTATCCCTCTTCTTATCATCCAGTTCTGCGATGGCCGGACTATCCACCACCTTCAGGGCATCCTCAGGTAATTTCACATATTCGACCGGATAATAATCGGGTCTTATATGGCGTATCCATAATACCCTTCCCGGTTTCAGATTTACATTATCCTGCCGGAACCTGTTTTTCCGAAGCAGCTTTTTTTCTTTGATACCATATTTCTGGGAAATTGACCAGGAGGTTTCATCAGGAAACACGGTATGATAATATTCTTTGGCCATATTCTTTTTACGCTTAAAATAATATACCTGACCGGGAACCACTTCATGGTCATTTTCAATATCATTGAAGGCAAGAAATTTCTCTTTAGGGATTTCTCCAATGCGAAGAAGGTCCTGTACAGCCTCCTCGGGTCTGGCTACCACGCCGGGGATTCCATTAATCCTCACAATTCGTTCAGAGTTTTTTGTTTTTTCTATAACGGGGTATAATTTTCGGTCAGGAGAAAAATCCTCGAGCTCATTTTGAGTTTGAGCTTTATCCTTTTCTTCATTTTCATGCCCGGATGTTCTTCTTCTAGCCAGCATATCTGAGGGAATATCGGCACCGGGAATGATCACAGTATATGGTTTATCAAGGGGTATCGTTCCCCGTCTAAGCCACTTGTTATAATCCTCCACCTGTTTTGGCTCCACGTTAAACTCTCTGGCCAGCTCTGTAAGCGATTTCCTTCCTCCATTTCGGTATTCATACAGAGATAAAATATCCAGATCTAAATGCTTACCTGCATTGAAAGCATATTCGAATGCTATTTTATGGGCCAGGAATTTTTTCACATACCAGTGAGTTCTTCGGTTAATATCCATTCTTTTCTTACCGAAATATTGAGGGTCGACTTCCGATTGAGCACCTCCATAACCAGTATTGTAGGCTAATAACGCATACAACCAGTTGTCAAAGTAGAAGTTGTTCTTTTTAAGATATTTTGCAGCACCATGGGTTGAAGACACAATGTTCATTCTCTCATCGATATGATCATCGATTCGCAAGCCCACTTCCCTTCCGGCAGGTATTTTAAACTGCCAGAATCCGATAGCATTTGCAGAAGAAATGGCATCCGGTATAAGGGCCGACTCCTGAATTACCAGATATTTAAAATCTTCAGGTACGCTTTCTTCCCTGAAGATCCTTTCAATGATAGGGAAATATTGTTTAGCCCTGGCCAGTTTGATATTAAAATAACGTTCGCTTTTGGTCAGTGCATTAACATCCAGCTGGATCTCCTCTCTCACCCTGTTGTTTAATCTGAGATCCATGTCGGCAAAACGAATCCTCTCCGGAACCCGGGGATGCTGGCCATATAGAACAGCCGGGTAAAACAAACAAAATAATATGATAATATACCGGTTCATCTTTTTTTGATCAACATGAGCCCGTCCCGGACAGTTAACAAAACGTTGTCCACCCGGCTATCTTGCGTTATGGCCTCATTGAATTCCCGTATTCCAATTGTTTCTTTGTCCTGTTGTTTTTTATCAATTACCTTTCCATTCCACAGGGTGTTGTCAGCAATAATTATTCCACCTCCTGATATTTTTTCAAATACCATCTTATAATAATTCAGGTAATTTTCCTTATCGGCATCCAGAAAAACCATATCGAAGATTTCATCCAACTCAGGGATAATGTTCAGCGCATTTCCAAAATGCAATCTGATCTTATCTTTATAACCGGATTTCTCAATATACTCCCTTATCTTGCCCTCATTTTCATCATTTAATTCAACAGTATGTAGCAATCCGTCGTTCGCAAGTCCTTCTGCCATACATAAAGCAGAATATCCGGTATATGTGCCTACTTCCAGGATTCTTTTGGGTCTTATAATCTTGGATAACATCGATAAGAACCTGCCCTGAAGATGACCACTCAACATGCGTGGATACATGAATTTAACATGGGTTTCCCTGTTCAAATCAGCCAATAATGGTGGCTCAGGCGTTGTATTATTTTCAGCATATTGCTGGAGTTTGTGATTGATCAATTCCATATTAGTCGGGTTGAAATGTAAGGTAATTTAATTTATTCTCCTGAAATATTTCATTAGCTACCTCCAGGATATCAGAAGAAGCTATCCTGTCAATCCGCAAAAACACCTCCTCAAGCGTATCAATCTTTCCCAGATCCAGCAGACTTCTTCCTATCATAAGCATAAGATTTGTATTATTTTCTTCAGCCATGGCCATCTGACCTTTGATCTGTTGTTTTGCATTATGCAACTGCACCGTTCCCAGGCGATCTTCCCGTAATCGTTTAAGCTCTTTTAGCACCAGCTTAATGCTTTTATTAAGGTATCGTTTTTCTGTGCCGAAATAAATACCTGCCATCCCTGAATCCATAAACCCATGATAGGCAGCATCGATCATATATACATATCCGAATTTCTCTCGCAGTGTTAAATTAAGGCGGGAATTCATTCCGGGTCCTCCTAGAATATTGGTTAGCATGAAAAACGGGTAACGCTTTTCGTCCGTAAGCGGATAGGCATCTCTGCCAATGGCACAATAAGCCCTGCCGAATCGTTTATTTTTATTTATTTTCTCACCTAAATTAACAGATGGCGCATATCGTCTGTTTCCACCCTGATAGGTATCCACCGCCGACAAATATTTATCAGTAATTTTTCTCACTTTTTTCATACTCAGGTTCCCGATCACTGAAAAAACGATCCGGTCGGTATTCAGATTCTGGTCCAGGAAATCCTTGAAATCAAGCCTGCCGAATTTATTCAACGTTCCCGTAGTACCCAATATATTTCTCCCCAGGGGATGATCACCATAAATAACCTCATCGAACTCATCCTGCAAAGCATCTTCAGGGCTATCATCATACATGGCGATCTCATCCAGGATCACCTGTCGTTCGCGATCGATCTGCTTTTCCGGAAATGTTGAATGAAAGGTAATATCCGTTAATAATTCAACTGCTTTATCAAAATGATCCTCAAGCACTGAAGCATAAAAAGACATTTTTTCCTTTGTCGTGAAAGCATTCAACTCTCCTCCCACCGATTCAAGCCTGTTAATAATATGAAAAGCTTTCCTTTTTCTGGTTCCTTTGAAGGCCATGTGTTCCCAGAAATGTGCAAGGCCCTGCTGAAAATCCCTCTCATCCCGGCTGCCAATATCAAGTATGAACCCACAATGCACGATCCTGGTATTACTCACCTGTTTGTGAACAAGTCTGATACCGTTCCCGTAGCCATATATATTATGTTCTTCCGACATCCTTTCTCATGACAAAAATAACAATTATGATCAAACCCGATTACATGAGAATTAATTTCCTCCGATAGTTAAAATATAAAAGTTAATTTCTTATTCGTATGAAATAAATCGTATACTTACATGGGATTAATCAATAACAGGAAATATGAAATATTTGCCGATCGATAAATCACTTTTTGTTAATAATCGTAAAAAATTCACCGACAAGCTATTGCCCGGATCTTTAGCCATTTTCAATTCCAATGACATCATGCCCACCAATGCCGACGGTACCATGATGTTCAGGCAAAACAGCGATATTTTTTATCTTACCGGAATTGACCAGGAGGAAACCGTACTGGTATTATTCCCTGATCACCCGGATCCCAAAATGCGGGAGATATTGTTTCTGCGTGAGACTAATGAGGAAATAGCCATCTGGGAAGGGCATAAATTTACCAAGGAAGAAGCCAGGGACACATCCGGGATAAACACGATTATGTGGACTTCCCAATTTGGTGCCACACTCAATGCCCTGATGGCAGAAGCCGAAAATGTATATCTTAATTCAAATGAGCATATCCGGAGACCGTTAACCGAAGTTCAGACCAGGGATGCAAGGTTTATCCGTTGGTGTAAAGAAAAATATCCTTTGCATAATTATAAACGTTCCGCTCCGATCATCTATAACCTGCGCATGATCAAAAGTAAAACTGAAATCGATCTGATCAGAAAAGCCTGCGGGATTACTGAGAGCGGATTCAGGCGGGTATTAAATTTCATTAAACCGGGTGTTTATGAATTTGAGATCGAAGCAGAACTCATTCATGAGTTTATAAGAAACCGTTCAAGAGGGTTTGCTTATTCTCCCATTATTGCCTCCGGGTTCAATGCCTGTGTGCTTCACTACATAGAAAATTCCAGCACATGCAATGATGGTGACGTAATCCTGATGGATATAGGAGCTGAATATGCCAATTATAATGCGGATCTGACCCGGGCTGTGCCGGTAAACGGGAAATATACGCAACGTCAGAAAGATGTATATAATGCCGTTTTACGTGTCCAGCGGGAAGCCTTTTCCATGCTCAAGCCCGGCAACTCTATCCCGGAATATCATAAGGAGGTGGGAAAAGTGATGGAAGGTGAATTAATGGAACTAGGGTTAATAGATAAGACCGATATAAAAAACCAGGATCCTGACAAACCCGCGTATAAAAAATATTTTATGCATGGCACGTCGCACCATCTCGGACTGGATGTGCATGATGTGGGAAGTACCTACAGGAAATTCGAAGAGGGTATGTTATTTACCGTAGAACCGGGAATTTATATCAGGGAAGAAAACCTGGGTGTGCGAATCGAAAACGATGTGGTGATCACTGCAGACGGAATCGACGATCTGATGGCTTCCATCCCCATAGAAACCGATGAGATTGAAGAGCTGATGAATTCCTGAAACACTTCTTGTATCAGAACCGTTCAACCCCAAACATTCAGTAATTTTTCTGCCGATCCAGAATATAAATACCTCTAAAGTCATCCAAAGAGGTATTATATTATTTTAAATGAATTTTTCGATCAGTACTGGATGGATATTACAACCTTTTCTTGATCATCCGGTCCCTGGAAACAATAATCACGGAATGGTCTGCCCGTCCTATTACCGTCACAACTTACCGTCACAACGCCGTATTAGATATGAAACTGTTCTTTTATATTCTCAGTTACGATCTTACCGTCGAAGAGATTGATGATCCGGTGGGCATAATTCGCATCGTAGGGAGAATGGGTAACCATGATTATGGTTGTGCCTTCCTCATTTAATTCTGCCAGTAACTTCATTACTTCCTCACCATTGGCAGAATCCAGGTTTCCGGTTGGTTCGTCCGCCAGAATTACTTTCGGTCGCGCCACAATGGCTCTGGCAATAGCCACTCTCTGTTGCTGACCTCCTGACAATTGCTGTGGAAAATGATTCCGTCTATGCATAATATTCATGCGTTCCAGCACTTCTTCTACTTTCTTTTTCCGTTCACTGGAAGGAACCTTCAGATATAACAACGGAAGCTCTACATTTTCGAACACAGTAAGTTCATCGATCAGGTTAAAACTTTGAAATACAAAACCGATCGATCCTTTTCTCAACTGGGCTCTCTGTCGTTCCGAGTATCCGGAGACTTCCTGGTCAACAAAATGGTATTCTCCTTCCGTGGGATTATCCAAAAGCCCGACAATATTCAATAAAGTGGATTTTCCACATCCTGAGGGCCCCATAACCGCAACGAATTCCCCTTCCTTGATTTCCAGGTTGATATTGTTTAAAGCCGTAGTTTCTACTTCATCCGTTGTGAAAACTTTTTTTAGATTCTCAGTCCTGATCATTTTTTTATTTTTTTTATAGTTAATAAATTTTTAATTCAGAAGCAATACCTCATTATCGCCGAAATGGCTGTATGAGGAAGTGATCACTTTATCACCTGGTTCCAAACCACCGGTAACTTCTATATATTCGGGGTTTTTTCGACCCAGCTGAATGTCTGTTCTGACCGCTTTTGAACCTCCCTCTTCCAGCACATAAACCCAGTTTCCTCCTGTATCTTTATAAAAGCCACCAAGAGGCAATAATAAGGCCTGTGCAGAATTGCCAAGTTCCAGCCTTATTCTTACGCTCTGCCCCCTTTTGATTCCACCAGGCTGTTCGCCGGTAAATTCCATATCCACTTCAAACCTTCCTTCGGTGATCGTGGGATATATTTTGGTTATTATCAGTTCATACTGTTTGCCTGCAAGGGTAAATGTACCTTTAAGTCCTCTTTCGGTTCTGGGCAGATACAACTCGTCAATCCTGACTCTTACCTTAAAACTGTCGAGCACGTCGATCTGGCCTATTCTTTCACCGGTTACGATCGATTGTCCCAATTCCAGGTCGGGTGTGGCAAGCTGACCCTTGAGGGGTGCCCTGATCACAAGGTTCTCAAGTATCCTTCCCACTCCTTCAAGGCTTTTCAGCATCCTTCTTTCTGAAGCATCGATTTGGCGGAGCTGAAAACTTCTGGCAATTGAATCCTGCCGGTAGGAAGTATAAGTAAGCTCTTTTCGTTTTTTATAATATTTATATTGTTCTTCCACTTCCTCAAACTCCCTTTTAGATATAAGATTCTTTTCAAAGAGTGTCTTATATCGTCTGTATTGCGGTTTTAGTAATTCGATCTGATATTGAATTTCGGCAAGCTGTGCCTGTTGGGCCAGATCATTCTGGTTCAATGATAAACGGGTAGTGGCCGAACGGTTTATCTGCTCATATAAAGAGGCTTCCTGACTTAATACATTCAATTCCAGTGAAGTATTGGTAAGGCGGAGGATCACATCCCCTTTATTTACCAGTTCTCCTGTCTCCTTATTGATGGATTGTATTATTCCACCTTCAATGGCATCAAGATACCTGGTTTCAATTGGCTGTACATTACCTGTAACTGGTATAAAGTCCTGAAATACCCCGTATTTAACCTCCCCTACGGTTATCTTTTCCGGATCTACCTTCACTTTAGATCTTTTATCGGCAAAAAGGAAACTGTATAATACAAATACGAAAAAAATAAATCCCAGTCCGTACATCAGTATACGCTTCACTGTCCATTTCTTCTTCTTTATTTTCCTATCCATTGACATAGTTTAAAAATATTTCATGCTGTACACGGGATTATTGCCAACAAGTATGCCAAAATGAAAATAAGCTCATTTAACAAGAATTTGAATATTTTAATATGACATGATCGTCCATCAACGAACGAGGGTGTCCGCTGGCGGTCAATGGATCGGGCCAGAACCTTTCGGGAACCACATCATATATATTTTTAATTCGGCAGTAAAAATCGTACTTTTAACTACATATAAATCAGAAATTATAATTTTCCAATACCGTCTATGGCCGAGGAAAGGAATAAAACGGGAAGAATTTTAATCGTTGATGATAACGAAGATCTTCTTAAAGCAGCAAGGATGTTCCTGAAAAGGCATTTCAAGCAGGTGGATACCGAAAAAAACCCGGAATCAATCCCTAATCTTTTAAAAAATGAGAATTATGATGTGATCCTGCTTGACATGAACTTTACCAAGGATGTCAGCAGTGGCCATGAAGGATTTTTATGGCTTGAAAAAATCCTTGAAATTGATCCTTCTGCAGTGGTTATACTTATCACAGCATATGGTGATGTTCAGATGGCCGTTAAAGCCATAAAGGAAGGTGCCACGGATTTTATTCTCAAACCATGGGAAAATGAACGATTGCTGGCCACAGTTAATGCTGCAATGAAACTCAGAAAATCCAAGGAAGAGGTAACTCAACTACGTGATAAGCAAAAACAGATCTCATCTGATATAGACCATAAATTCCAGGATGTAATTGGCAGTTCAACCGCCATGTCCAAAGTTTTTCAGACCATTGATCGCGTAGCACAGACTGATGCTAATGTGTTGATTCTTGGTGAGAATGGAACCGGAAAAGAAGTAATTGCCCGGGCAATCCATAGAAACTCAAACCGTAAGGATGAGGTATTTATCAGCGTGGATCTTGGAGCGATCAGTGAAACCCTTTTTGAAAGTGAATTATTCGGCCACGTAAAAGGGGCTTTTACCGATGCCAAAGAAGACCGGGCAGGTCGCTTTGAGATTGCATCAGGAGGATCCCTGTTTCTGGATGAGATCGGGAACTTATCGCAGCCGTTACAGGCAAAGTTACTCAGCGTAATACAGAGCCGTACGGTTACACGGGTTGGTTCCAATAAGCCGAAACAGATAGATATCAGGTTGATCTGTGCTACCAATCAGCCTATTTATGACCTGGTAAAAGAAAATAAATTCAGACAGGATCTGCTTTACCGGATCAATACCATTGAAATAGAGTTGCCTCCCTTGAAGCAACGGAAAGAGGATATTGACCTGCTGGCAGAACATTTTCTTAAAATCTATACTAAAAAGTACAATAAGAATATTGTAGGTTTCAGCGAGGCAGCCAGAAAAAAAATGATGAATTATTCCTGGCCAGGAAATGTTCGTGAATTGCAGCATGCGATCGAAAGAGCCGTAATCATGAGCAATGGTCATATCCTGAACCCCGAAGATTTTTTCTTCAACCCATCAAAAAAAGAAAAAACAGGAGATGAAATTCAACTTGATGAATTTCATCTTGAAGAAGTAGAAAAGATCTTAATTCGAAAGGTATTACAAAAATATAATGGTAATATTACACAGGCAGCCAATGAATTAGGACTTACCCGGTCGTCTTTATACAGGAGATTAGAAAAATATGGGCTTTAATAATTTCAGGATATTCTTATTGGTCCGGGTAGTATTACTGTTCGTGACGGTTTTCCTTTTTATTTTCTTGTTAAAAAATGACACCCGGAATGTACTCTCAATTATTATCGGGGTTATTATTATTTTCCAGTTATATGATATTTTCCGGTTTGTGGAAAATACCAACCGTAAATTAACCCGGTTTCTGGAATCGATAAAATACTCGGATTTTTCTTCCGGTTTTGCTTCCGATAATAAACTGGGAAGAACATTTAAGGAGTTGAATGCGGCTTTTAACGAGGTTCTGGAAGCTTTCCGGCAAGCAAGAGCAGAAAAAGAAGAACACCTCAATTATCTTCATACCGTGGTTCAGCATGTGAGCACGGGATTATTATCCTTCGATCATGAAGGTAATATAGGTTTGATTAATAATACAGCCCGTAAATTCTTGCAAACGGCACAAATCCGCAATATTGATGAAATCAAGCCGGTCAATCCCGATCTGTACAAGCAACTGATTGAATTACAGCCAGGCCATAAAGCCTTGATCAGGAAAAGCAGTGATGTATCATTGGCTCTGCATGCTACTGAGATCCGACTGAGAGGCAACCCTTTTAAACTGGTAGCCTTACAGAATATAGAGACAGAACTACAACAGAAAGAAATAGAAGCCTGGCAAAACCTGACACGGGTGCTGCGCCATGAGATCATGAATTCGATCACGCCTATCGCTTCATTAACCGAAACGCTGAATCAGATCCTCAAAGAGGATATGCAAAAAAATAATGATTATTACAGGATTGATGAGGATTCAGTCGAAGACCTGAGTGACGGGCTCAATACGATCGAAAACAGAAGCAAAGGATTAGTGAGGTTTGTAGACGCATACCGGGATTACACGACCATTCCCAAACCTAAATTTGCTGTGGTTTCTGTCAAAAAAATGTTTGACCATATCCAAAACCTGCTCAGTAATGAAATGGAAAGTCTGAATATTGAATTTAATATCTCTCTTGCGCCGGAAAATATTGAAATCACCGCCGACCGGGAACTGATCGAAATGGTATTGATTAACCTTATAAAAAATGCGAAAGAGGCTCTTACTGAGAATAACGAACCAAAGATTGAATTAAGGTGCCGGCTCGATAATGAAAAACGAACCATTATCGAAGTAAAAGACAACGGACCAGGCATTATTCAGGAAGCAATGGAAAGGATCTTTATCCCTTTCTATACCACCAAAAAAAACGGATCGGGCATAGGCCTCGCTCTTTCACGCCAGATCATGCAGCTCCACAATGGTTCACTCAATGTTAAATCCGAACCCGATCTGTTTACAATATTTACCCTTCATTTTTAGCCTGAAGAATCGTTTAAGCATACCAGACTTTCCATTGGCTTCCCCCGGACTAAAACAACTCATCCAAATTTAATATTTATTCATTACAATTTGATATGTTTGTTATATAATACCAATTTTGCACTGCTATTTTATAAATTCATGAGAATAATTGTTGCAGGTGCCGGCGAAGTTGGATTTCATCTGGCTAAGCTGCTTGTCTATGAAAAGCAGGATATCATAGTGATCGATATGGATCAGGAAAAACTGGATTATGTGACTGCTCAGCTCGATTGTGCTACGGTAAAGGGAAATGCTACCTCGTACAGTGTGTTACGTGATGCCAGTGTGGAAGAAGCCGACCTGTTTATATCGGTCACCAGTTTTGAGGAAACTAATCTTGCTTCCGCCATAATTGCCAAAAAACTAGGTGCGGGCAAAACCATTGCCAGGATTAGCAACCTGGAATTTTTCCTTAAAAAAGATGTGCTTGATCTGGCTACTGTGGGTGTGGATGAATTGATTTCTCCTGAATCACTGGCGGCCCGTGAGATCAAGAGATTACTGTCCAGATCACTGGCTACCGATACGTTTGAGTTCGATAATGGTATGCTCACCCTTCTCGGTATTACGATTGGCAAGGAAAATCAGCTCAACAATAAATCTCTAAAAGAAACGGCCCATTTTAACCCCGACCATGACTTTATTACCGTAGCCATCCTGCGAAACGGCAAAACCATTGTCCCTCATGGTGCAACAAAATTCAGGGAAAACGACCATGCCTACTTTGTGGCACAGCCCAATGGTGTACAAAAACTTCTGAAAATTGGTGGCCAGGAAACCATAGATATTAAAAATGTGATGATCATGGGCGGAAGCAAAATAGGTTTCCATACAGCACGAAGATTAAGCAAAAAGTACAATATTAAGTTAGTAGAAAAAGACCGGGAAAAAAGCCTTGAGCTCGCGGACTATCTCACTGATACACTTATCGTGAACGCTGATTGCACTAACGTTCAATTACTTAAAGATGAGGGCATCAGCGACATGGATGCTTTTGTGGCTGTAACCGGCAATTCCGAAACCAATATCATTTCCTGTCTTCTGGCCAAGAATATGGGGGTAAAGAAAACCATTGCTCTCGTAGAAAACATGGATTATATTCACATTTCCCAGAACATTGGTGTAGATACCATGATCAACAAAAAGCTGATCGCCGCCAATTTTATATCAAGGTATATCAGACAGGGCCGTGTTATCTCCCTGACCGGAATACATGGTGTTGAAGCTGAGGTTATGGAATTTGAGGTTCCCAAGGGATCAAAAATCACCGAAAGAGAAATAAAAAAACTCAACTTTCCCAAATCAGCGGTCATAGGAGGAGTGATCAGGGATGGAGAACCCAAATCACTCTCAGGCGATTTTAAAGTTGAGCCTCAGGACCGCGTGGTGGTACTTTGTCTTCCTGAGTGTATTCATCAGGTCGAGAAATATTTTAACTGATTCATTTCCGGCATGCGTTTTAATCTAAAGCAAATTTTCAGAATCCTTGGAATACTGATCCTGTTTAACGGTTGTTTTATGCTTATTTCCGTCCCTTTTTCCCTTTATTATGGGGAATCTTCATGGGAAGCTATTATAATGGCCGCGGCAGCCTGTATAACACTGGGTGTGTTTTTATGGTTCATATTCCGTCATTATAGTGAATCCGAACTCAGGAAAAAGGATGGGTACCTGCTGGTGACGCTCGGTTGGCTTGCCCTGACCTTAACCGGGTCATTACCCTATGTGTTCAGTGGAACCATTCCTCATTATACTGATGCATTTTTCGAAACACTGTCGGGTTATACAACTACAGGAGCGACCATATTGACAGATATTGAATCCCTTCCCAAAGGTATACTATTCTGGAGAAGCTTAACCCAATGGATGGGTGGCATGGGGATTATTGTGCTTGCAGTAGCCATTCTGCCAATACTGGGCATTGGAGGTATGCAGTTATTCATAGCGGAAGCGCCGGGCATTTCTCCGGATAAATTAAAGCCCAGGATACGGGAAACGGCGATCCGGTTATGGTTGATTTATCTTGGCCTTACCGGTACAGAATTAGTTTTACTTCTGCTGGGAGGCATGAGTTTTTATGATGCTATCAACCACTCTCTAACTACAATGGCTAGCGGTGGCTTTTCCACAAAAAATGCAAGTATAGCCCATTTTACGAATCCTTTTATCCACTATGTGATCATGATTTTCATGTTTCTGGCAGGAACTAATTTTACGCTTACCTATTTCGGGTTACATGGAAAGCTAAAAAAAGTCTGGGACAATGAAGAATTCAGATTTTACCTGATCTTTTTGTTGATTATCGGTGTATTGCTGGCAATATCTATAAGTAACGTGACTGCCGAAGGTTTTGAGCCGGCATTACGGAATGCACTTTTTTCAGTAATTTCTATTGTCACTACTACAGGTTACGTCACGGTCGATTATACGGCGTTTACTCCATTGATCACCATGGTCTTTTTTATGCTGATGTTTATTGGTGCATCCACCGGGTCGACAGCCGGAGGGGTTAAGATAGCCCGGCATGTGCTCTTGCTGAAAAACAGCATTCTGGAATTTAAACGATTGTTACATCCCAATGCGGTTTTACCGGTCAGGCTGAATAAACGAGCCGTCACAAAGGACATTACCTTCAATGTACTGGCGTTTATGATCATTTATTTCATGATCTTTGCGCTGGGTTCTGTAATCATGTCATTGATGGGGCTGGATTTTATGACTGCTGTGGGATCTGTAGCAACTTCTGTGGGTAATATTGGTCCGGGTATTGGTTCTGTCGGGCCAGTAAACAATTTTGCCCATATACCGGTAGCCGGAAAATGGTTCCTTTCCTTCCTCATGCTGGTCGGCCGGCTGGAGCTGTTCACGGTGCTGATCCTCTTTTCTCCTTATTTCTGGAGAAAGTATTGATCGATCGATTGGAAAATTATTTTTATTCCTGTTATTATTGTATCGATTACCATTCTTTATTTTAAGAAGCAATGAAAAGCATTATTATAATTGTTCTTTTAGGAGCACTTTCCATTTCATTTGCCAATGGTCAGAATGAAAAAATACTGATCTTCACAAAAACCAAAGGTTTCAGACATCAGTCCATTGAAAAAGGCAAAAAGGTGATTGCCGATCTTCTAGAAAACAAAGGTTATAGAGTGGATACCACCGCAGATGCTTCGGTTTTCAAAGATGAAATCCTGGAACAATATGCTGCCCTGATATTCCTGAATACTACAGGTGATCTCTTCGATGAGCAACAACAGGAGGCGTTGAAACAATATGTTCGTGATGGTGGAGGAATAGTAGGAATACATGCAGCCACCGATGCCGAATATGACTGGCCCTGGTATGGAAACATGATGGGAGGCTATTTTCAAAGTCATCCCAAACAGCAAAACGCTACGGTTAAGGTGATCGACAAAAATCATCCAGCCACAGAAATGCTACCAGACGAGTGGAACCGCTGGGATGAATGGTATGATTTCAAAGACATGAATCCCAATATCAAGGTGCTGGCCAAACTGGATGAATCCTCTTACAAGGGTGGTAAAATGAATGATGATCATCCCATTGTCTGGTATCATGAATTCGAGGGTGGGCGTATTTTTTATACTGGTTTTGGCCATACGGATGAAACCTTCGGGGATGAATTATTCCTGAAACATCTCATGGGCGGGATTAATTATGTGATGGGGAAATAATTACGAATCAAATTTAATGAGACGATAAACGGTGTACAGTTAATGGAAGGACACCAGTTTCCAGTCGGCGTGGATCCCTGCAAAGTTCCGGGCGATCCTGACAGCGGACTTTTATGGGGCATATGCGATAAGCCCCTGGCTGATCCCGGTTCGGGAGACGACAAAGCGCTGGCTTATAATTTCAGGATCTGCCTCACCAATGATCCTGATAATCGGATCCTTATCTCAAGGCCTGAGGATTATGATTCAACACGTTATAAGCTATTATTAAGATGGATCGAGGCCCAACCTGATAAAAGGGCTCTAAATGATTATTTTATATGGAGTCCCATGCCTAAAAAAAACGGATATCATTAACAGGGGTGCGTTTTCCACAGATAGGATATGATCGGGATGCGGTTTTACTGGTTCCTGTATCAGCCAATTAATTCTGAAAGGCCTCTACTTCTTTTTCCAGCTTGGATCCGATAAGCGGGAAACTTACCTTTCCGAGAAAATAGATATTATCACCCCGTATACCGGGACGATATCCGATTTCAATATTATAACCAAAACTCAGTTCACGATTGAATTTTCCCTTAAGGCCAGCCCTTCCTCCGAATGAGTTCAATTTGATAATATCCGAGGTGACCATCCTTTCCTCATCAATGGGACTAAGCCGGTAATAAATATCATCCACTTCCATAAAGGGAGAAAAAAGGATGTCAGCATACACATTAAAAATCAGATCATTGGAAACCTGTTCATAAGTCTGATCAAATTCAAGAGCTATATTTTTGATAAGGTGCATGGTACCTCCGACAAAAATCCCAAAACTGGAAAGGTTCGAATAAACCGACAAACCATTCAACGTGTCGAGCGAAAATTCATCCTGGTTCTTAATAATCGAATTCACATCAATGGCACTTTGATAGTTTATACCCCCAAGCCGTACGCCATATATTTGTCGCATGGTGGCAGGTGCCTTAATGGTCTCCGGCACCATGGTCTCCCAACGGTTAAGTTCACGGTATCTGTCAGAGTACAACACGAATTTTGATGTGGTGGCTTTCTCCCTGTCAATTATATGATAGGTCGCACTGAATTCAGCAAAATGAAATTTTTTAGGACTATTCAACGCATCGCTGTTCTTCTCGGCTACATCCCTCATGAAATCAAACTGCGGGCCATAAGCTTTCCGGTAGTGCATATTGAAATTGAACTGATCTTTCAGATAATATTCACCTTCGATACCGAAGCCGATATTTACATTCGTCATAAACAATTCGGCATAAACCGGCTGAATATGAACAAACAACCGGTTAATATCATACGGGTCGTCATACAGGATATCGTATGTAACCGAACGGTTAGAATTGCTAACCTGAGCATTCAGCGTTAACTGGGATAAAAAAAAGGCAGTTGCCGAAATAAAAAATATTAGCTTTTTCAATTATCCAACATGATTTAAGACCTAAATTAAATTTATTTATTAATATAAAAAAATTAGTTTCCGGATACATGCATTCTTAATTATCAATTAGGATTGGATGAATAAAGTAACCACAAGCACCCCCCGGTTATATTTTAATTATTAACTATATAATTCCGATAAGGACCTTTTGTTCGCATCAATTATTTTCTCGACCTCATCATCACCAATTGCGGTCGATATAAACAAAGCCTCAAACTGTGAGGGAGCCAGGTAGATTCCTTTTTCAAGCATGAGATTAAAATATTTCCCAAATGCCTTCAAATCGGATTTCCTGGCATCTTCGAAATTCAGGACGGGATTCTCATTAAAAAACAAAGTAAACATGGATCCTATCCGGTTGATGGTAAAATTAATGCTCAGTTCATCAAGGTTGTTTTTAATCCCGGCACATATTTTTTCCGTAGTTTTTTCAAGAATTTCATAGGTCGAAGGGTTTTTCTGCAGATAATTTAACATAGTAAATCCCGCCGTCATAGCGATAGGATTTCCTGATAACGTTCCGGCCTGATAAACCGGTCCGGCAGGCGAGACCTTATCCATAATGTCTGCACGTCCACCATAGGCGCCAACGGGCATGCCTCCGCCAATGATTTTCCCCAGGGTGGTCATATCCGGTTTTACTCCAAACACTTCCTGGGCCCCTCCTGCACTGAGCCGGAATCCGGTCATCACTTCATCAAATATCAGAATGATATCATTTTCGTCACATAATTCCCGTAACCCTTCAAGAAAACCTTCCGCAGGAACCACACATCCCATATTACCGGCAACGGGCTCAACGATCAGAGCGGCAATTTCTCCGGGATTATTTCTTATAAGCTTTTCCACAGAACCCAGGTCATTGAATTGAGCTGACAAAGTATCTTTTGCCGTGGCTTTTGTAACACCCGGGCTATCGGGTTCACCCATAGTAACCGCCCCGCTACCGGCAGAGATCAAGAATGAATCACCATGGCCATGGTAACACCCTTCGAATTTAATTATCTTGTCTTTTCCTGTAAAACCCCTGGCCACCCTAATCGCAGACATAGTGGCTTCCGTGCCACTGTTAACCATTCTCACCTTTTCAATGGAAGTGATCATCTCCGTGATCAGGCGAGCCATCTTTACTTCAATTTCAGTCGGTGCCCCAAATGAGGTGGATCTTTTAAGGGCTTCCTGAACGGCTGATTCCACAAGCTCATTGGCATGACCCAGAATCATGGGGCCCCAGCTATTGATAAGCTCAATAAACCGGTTCCCATCCTGATCGATCATATAGGCTCCTTTTGCCTCCCTGATAAATAGAGGATCTCCCCCAACCGCTTTAAATGCTCTCGCAGGAGAATTAACACCACCGGGAATAAATTGATTCCCCTCTTCAAACAATCGTTTACTTGTATTCTTTTTTAACATAAAAAAAATCAATATTGGTTAACTACACTTAATTCTGAATCCTTAAACCTGATCAATGGTACGACGGCATTGTCGTTCCCTTCGGAATAATCGAAACCCTGAAAGATCAGTCCGGGGAATACGTCCATATTTTTGAAACCTACCTGAAAATAGACACCTTGATTATTCATCATTTCTCCCAGAAAATTCAACATCTCATAACCAATCTGATGATAAATATTCGAGGGCGTATTTAACTTATCGATAATTTTCCGGTTCAGCTCATCCACGAATGGTTTATCATTATCGATAAAGCCCGGTGCGATGAGCAGCACATCAAGTCGTTCCAATTGTTCAAGTGAAATTGAATTAAAATTTATCCAGCTTTCCTCGCCGAATACCACCACACTGTCCTGACGGGTTTCAATACCGCTGATGGTCTGTGCCGCCAACAATTCATTTCTTGTGGCTACGAATATATGCGATATGCTGTCCGGTGCAATTACAAATATTTCAAGAGGTTTTGGTTTTTTAATATCGGGATCTCGTCTGGCTTTTTCCAGGTTTTCGAAATATTCATTTAGATCATATCTTTCAATAATTCTGGTCGAATCTTCACCTGTTAATGCTACTTTTTCAAATTTAACTTTTCGTGTTAAAATTTTATAAATGCTGGTTGTATCTTCAGTGGTTATTTCCCTGCATACAAGCACATTGAAAGAATCTTTTTCAATGGCTTTCTTATACGTCATGGCCGCAACGGAATCCCTTTCCGCATCATCGTAAAAAATAAACACATTTTTATTTTTAAATCTTGGAATCGCGTATTCACTTACTTCAAGTGCCTGCCTTTCAGAAGTGGGTTTAAAAAGAAAACAAAAGGGATTATTTTTGATCAGATCCGAATTAGTGGACAACGGATTAAACATATTGATCCTGTTTGCCAGCGAATATTCCAGCAACACTTTAACCGGTCCGGGATATAAGGGACCGATAATCAGGTCAAAACCTTCCAGATCACCGGATTCGACGATTTTCCGCGTATGGGTCGAATCCCGTTTGGTATCAAATGGATAAATATTCAATCTGATCCCTCTTTTCCGCAGATCTTCTTCGGCAATTTTCAATCCATCAAATATATCCAGTATGAATTGGTTATTCCTCTTTGCCTGGTTAGGTACGATATCGTTGATCATAAAGGGAAACAATACGGCTATATTATATTCCTCCTTATATATGGAAGTTAATTCATCGATTACACCGTATTTCTCTGCATCCAGATCAAATTTAAACACAATGGATCTTAATAACTCACGATCCTGTTCAATTATCGGTTTGGTATATATTTTATCAGCAAGTACCTGGGCAACCGGTTTTTGATCCGGATATGCCCTGTAAATACTTTTTATTGTATCTATCTCCTGAATTTCGGAAATTGCATTTTTCAGCAGTTCTTCGGCCTCTCTTTTCAGTGTATCGTTCTTAAAACCTCTTATGGTTTCGATACTGCCGGAATATTCGGTTTCCATGAGCAATATTTTTACCAGCCAGAAGCGTGCAAGGTCAGCCTGTTCCCAGTCAGGATACTGATCAAGAATATTTTTTAGCATTTCTTCTGCGTGATAGTGATATCCTTCACTGAGTGCAGCCAAGCTGTAATAATAACCAGCATACGGGGTATAATCACTTTTATTGGATGGCAGGGTCAATGGTTTGAGGATCTCCATAGCCAGATTATATCTCCCTTCCTGGTACATTTCCTTTCCATGAAGAAATTCTTTCCTTTCAAAGGAGGGATTCTGTGAATACCCTGCTGTAACAAGAATAATCAAAAATAAACCAAATAAAACTCCAAATCTCTTCATCTACTGAATTATATAAATGCTACTCCCATTCTATGGTAGCCGGAGGTTTTGAGCTGATATCATACACTACCCTGTTTACCTCCCTGACCTTATTAATAATATCACTGGCCACTTCAGCAAGAAAGTTGTGTGGCAATTGACTCCAGTCTGCAGTCATGCCATCAAGACTGGACACTGCACGCAGGGCTACTACACTCTGATAGGTTCGTTCGTCACCCATTACGCCTACCGACTGAATAGGCAGAAGAATAGCGCCTGCCTGCCAGACTTCATCATAATATCCTTCTCTCTTCAGTGCGGAAATATAAATATCATCTACTTCCTGAAGGATCTTTACTTTCAGGGGCGTGATCTCCCCCAGAATGCGAATAGCCAGTCCGGGACCCGGAAAAGGATGCCGGTTTAAGATTTTCGGATCAATATTCAGCGTTTTCCCCACTTTCCGGACCTCATCTTTGAACAAGGTATTTAGAGGTTCCACTACCCTGAGCTTCATTTTGGCAGGAAGTCCACCGACATTGTGATGTGATTTGATGGTTGCTGAAGGCCCCTTGACAGATACTGATTCTATCACATCGGGATATATGGTTCCCTGGGCCAGCCATTCCACATCACGGATCTTATGTGCTTCATCATCAAACACATCAATAAATACTTTGCCAATGGCTTTCCGCTTCTTTTCCGGATCTTTAATTCCTTTCAACGCATCGTAAAATTTCTGTTTGACGTCGACCCCCTTTACATTCAGTCCCATGTGTTTATATGAATCAAGCACCGTCTCAAATTCATTTTTTCTCAGTAGTCCGTTATCCACGAAAATGCAATGCAATTTTTCACCAATCGCTTCATTGATCAACACCGCAGTAACCGTTGAATCCACTCCCCCGGATAATCCCAACACTACATTGCCCGTACCCAAAATTGATTTGAGTTCCGAAACTGTCTTTTCAACAAATATGTCGGGTGTCCAGTCCTGCGAACAACCACAAATGTGAACGACAAAATTCCTCAACACAGTTTTGCCTTCAAGCGTATGGGTAACCTCAGGATGAAATTGTATTCCGTACACCGCTTTGTCAATTAATTTGAATGCGGCCACATGAACAGAAGGCGTGCTTGCGATCACCTTAAAAGAATCAGGGAGGTAATCTATTGTATCGCCATGAGACATCCATACCTGAGTATTCAATTGAATTTCTTTCAACAGATCATAATGCTGGTCTATTTTCTCCAGTCTGGCTCTGCCGTATTCTCTGATCTGGGAAGGCAGTACATTTCCCATGTTCTGGTGAGCCAGCAACTGGGCCCCATAACATATTCCAAGAACAGGTTTTTTATTAATTATTCCATCAAGATCAACTGTGGGTGCATTATCATCAAGTACAGAACATGGACTGCCCGACAGAATTACTCCCTTTATATTTTCATCAATATCAGGCAATTGATTAAATGGATGGATTTCACAGTACACATTTAATTCACGCACCCTTCGTGCTATCAGTTGAGTATATTGAGAACCAAAATCAACAATTAATATCTGTTCTGTCATCTATCGATTTTAATTTAATAGATCATCGTGCAGGTTGATCTTTTTTATATTTTTCAAGCAGTACTTTTTTAATTTCCAGGCTTCTTTTTTTATCTCTAACCTTATGATTTACAATTTTATCTATGGAACCTGTTTTTAAAGTAAAAACACCCAGATTCCGGTTATATTGCTCAAACTCTTTTTCATCCCTGCTGATCAGTTCATACAGAAGTTTTTGTTTAACATCTAATTGTTCATTTTCATTAAGCTGATCAAAATTTCTTGTCTTTTTGGCCGCCAGACTGTTCACAAAATCGATCTCATTGCATTTCATGATCTCATAATGAAACTGATCATTCAGTTTTTGAATTCTTTTATCAAAAAATTTGCCTGTACGTTTCCAGAGTCCTGCATATTTATTTTTAGTTTCGGATGCTTCATTTTCCCCTTTGTCGATCTCTTTTCTGAAGTCCGACAAAATCTTCTCTTTTTGTCGAACAGCCTCATCTATTATTTTTTCTCTGTTTTGTTTTAGCGCTACTTTATTTTTTTTATACCGGTTGAAGAACTGATCGTTTATCCTTCTGAATTCATCAAATAATTCTCTGTACACATCATTAGGTATTTTTCCAAGTTCTTTCCATTTCGATTGTAATGCTTTTATTTTTGATGCCCCTTCCTCCATTTCTGAACTGTCAGCCACTTTCTTTGATTCTTCAACAATCGATCTATATTGATCGATCGTATGTTCTATCATCTTTTTACGGTCATCGAAAAAATCTTTTTTTCTTTTATTGAAATGGTCAAGGAAACTATTAAATTTTTCTTCAAATTCTGGCTGATTTTCTTCCGGAGCAACTCCTGTTCTGATCCATTTATGTTTAATCTCTTTTATCTTTTCTGCCGCTTCTCTCAAATTATAATGATCCTTCATCTCCCCCAATTCAGCAAGTAATCCTTCCTTAATTTCCTTATTTTTTAACCGGTTTTTCTGAATTATTCCCTTTAGATACTCTTCCTTATTCTCGAGCCGGTGGTAGAGATTTTCAAGATCACCAATTCCATCGAATTTTACCAGATAATCTTTCAGATGGATCAGTTTCATCAGATAAGATCCTTTATTTTCGCTTTCCTCGATATTTTTTTCAAGCTCGCTAACTTTACGTTCGGCAATTTGAAAGCGATCCTCAAAATACCTTATCGATGATTCGGGAGATTCTCTTACCTCTCCGATCTCCCGGTCCGGAAAATCAAGAAATCCTCTTCTTATAATTTTATTATCTTTCACCAATGCGAAAGGATGTTCCTTCAATGCTGAATAATTTTATTGTTCGTTTTTTAAAAGTACAAAAAAAACACTGTGGGAGAGCATATACAATTATTTTTTTAATATTTGTAAAAGATTTTAACAATATGGGCCAGGAAAAAATCATCTTCTCAATGAATGGGGTCGGGAAAATATATCCTCCCAAAAAGCAGGTACTCAAAAATATTTATCTTTCATTTTTTTACGGAGCCAAAATCGGAATTATCGGTTTAAATGGATCCGGGAAATCATCCCTTTTGAGAATTATTGCCGGAATAGACAAAGATTACGTGGGAGAAGTGGTTTATTCACCAGGCTATACCATTGGTTACCTGGAACAAACACCGGTGCTGAATGAAGAGAAAACGGTTATCGAGATCGTTAAGGAAGGAGTAAGTGAGATTACTGCCCTATTGAATGAATTTGAAGCTATTAATGAAAAATTTTCGGATCCTGAGATCATGGAAGATCCGGATAAAATGGATCAATTGATCCGGAAACAGGGCGATATACAACAGAGAATCGAGCAGAAAGACGGTTGGGATCTTGATGTGCGTCTGGAAAAAGCAATGGATGCGCTCCGGACTCCTCCCCCGGATATGCCTGTAAGGGTACTTTCGGGCGGAGAAAGACGGAGGGTTGCTCTTTGCAGGCTTCTTCTTAGAAATCCTGATATATTATTACTGGATGAACCTACCAACCACCTGGATGCAGAAAGTGTGCTATGGCTGGAAAATCATTTACAAAATTATAAGGGAACGGTGATTGCAGTGACTCATGACCGGTATTTTCTTGATAATGTGGCCGGCTGGATCCTTGAACTGGACCGGGGTGAGGGAATTCCCTGGAAAGGAAATTATTCCTCATGGCTCGAGCAGAAACAGGAAAGGCTGAGGCGTGAAGAAAAATCAGAGACCAAACGCCAGAAAACACTTCAGAGGGAACTGGAATGGATCAAAATGACCCCAAAGGCAAAACATACCAAATCGAAAGCCAGACTGAACGCCTATGATCAGCTATTAAATGAAGGATCCGGGAAAAAAGAAGAAAAACTGGAAATCTATATTCCCCCAGGCCCGAGGCTGGGAGATAAAGTGATCGAAGCACATAACGTATCCAAGGGATATGGGGATAAATTATTATTCGAAAACATGAATTTCAGTCTTCCAAAAGGTGGCATAATAGGTGTTATTGGCCCAAACGGAGCAGGCAAAACCACACTTTTCAAGCTGATAACCGGAAAGGAAAATCCGGACAATGGAACCTTTGAAATTGGGCCGACAGTAAAATACGCTTATGCCGATCAGGAACACGATTTTTTAGATAAAGGTAAAACAGTGTGGGAAACAATTTCCGATAACGAAGAACTTATAAAACTGGGAGACAGGCAGATCAATTCGAGGGCTTATGTGAGTCGCTTCAATTTTTCCGGTACAGACCAGGAAAAAAAGATAGCTGACCTCTCAGGAGGCGAAAAAAACCGTGTTCATCTGGCGCTTACCCTTAAAGAAGATGCCAACCTGCTGCTCCTCGACGAGCCAACAAACGATCTGGATGTTAATACCTTGAGGGCACTGGAAGATGCCCTTGAAAACTTCGCAGGATGTGCAGTAATCATATCCCACGACCGGTGGTTTCTTGACCGGATCTCTACTCACACTCTGGCATTCGAAGGAAATTCAAGTGTGTACTGGTTTGAAGGAAATTTTACCGAATACGAAGAAAACAAGAAAAAAAGATTGGGTGATAACATGCCCCATAAGATCAAATACAAAACTTTTTATTAACAGGATGAAATTATATTATAAATAATACTTGATTATTTATAAATATTATGAGATTTTCGGCTTGTCATAAAGAAACATTTAATAACCACCCACCATGGAAGTACTTGATCTGATCACCGTCCTAATTGTTATGGCGGCCATATTCACCCTGGTCAATGCCAAATACATAAAATTGCCTTCCACTATCGGCCTGATGATCCTGGCCCTGGGATTATCCATATTTGTGGTGATAGGTGAACGGCTATTTGCCACCTTAAGGTCCCTTGCAGAGGATATTATGCATGAGTATAATTTTTCAGATGTATTACTGAATGTCATGCTCAGTTTCCTCCTTTTTGCAGGAGCTCTGGAAATCAACCTCAAAAAACTTTCAGAAGAAAAATGGATCATTCTCACGCTGGCCACAATTGGTGTACTTACATCCACATTTCTGATTGGCTATTCAATGTATTATTTCCTACCGCTGATCGGGGTCCATATAAGCTTTATCTATTGCCTGCTTTTCGGATCTCTGATCTCCCCTACCGACCCCATTGCCGTGCTGGCCATGATCAAAAAGACCCAGGTGTCCAAAAACCTGGAGTCCAGGATAGCCGGTGAGTCTTTATTCAATGACGGTGTTGGCGTCGTGGTTTTCCTTACTATCCTGCATATAGCCACTTCTACCACTCATGGTGGTTTTGAACCCACCGGCGTATTGTTTCTGTTTCTCCAGGAAGTTTTCGGAGGTATAATATTAGGTCTGATAATCGGTATCGTTGGCTGGTATCTTTTAAAGATCATTCCAAATCAATTTACGGAAATCGAGGTATTGGTAACATTATCCATGGTAATGGGAGGTTCAAGTATTGCTGAGCTTCTTCATGTCTCTGGTCCTCTTACCATGGTTACCATGGGTATTATGGTAGGCCGGGAAGGGAGAAGTGAGAAACTGGCCGAGGTCACGGGAGATTATGTCTATAAATTCTGGCATTTGCTTGATGAGGCGTTGAATGCCATTCTGTTCATTTTAATCGGATTGCAGATCATAATCATCAGTTGGAAACCCAATTTCTTTTATGCATCCGGAATAGCTATCGTAATTGTCTTGTTGGCCCGGTTCATTGCTGTTGGCGGGCCGCTTTCCGTATTCAGGTTTACCGGTAAAAAGCTCCCGTCCTATACGATACGCATCATAACCTGGAGTGGCCTAAGGGGTGGTATTAGTGTAGCCCTGGCACTTTCTTTATATGACGCTGCCGAAGGTCATGTGCGTCAAAATGTGATTGACCTTATCATTGCCATGACCTATTCAGTGGTATTGTTTTCAATAATCGTACAGGGACTCACTGTTTCCAAATTATTTGAACGGATGGATAAGGTAAACAAAAATCTGACAAAGACGAATAGTGCAGCCGACTATAATTCAGAGAAACAGGATTAGTTATCGTATAACTCCTTCTTCAGTCTGAAATATTTTATTAAGTATTGTCTGGGAGCGATTGCTGGTGATCATGATCAGATAATCCCCCTCCTGGATTTTTATGCTGTTTGACGGATTTTTATACAATACCATCTGGTCTCCCTCCTTCTTACTTATGCCTATTAAAATACTGTTACAATTCTGCTTGAGGTTCATAAATGCATGGCTATAATCTTTTCCACAGTATGGATTTGAATCCAGAATTATATATTCTTTAATGTCATGGTCATCATCATTTTCGGTAAACGAGATGATATCTTCGCTGTATTCAGCCACATCGGGTTCGAAAATATAACTGGCTACTAATTTTGAAGAAATTTCATTTTTGGAAATAGTATAGGTTGTTCCGGCTGAATGAAAAGTATTTTTCAGATCGCTGTTGTCCAGTGTTACTATGATCTTCAGATCTCCAAAATGCTTCCGTAAATTCAGTATATAAACCAGCTTATCCGTATCATTCGGTAAATTTACAAATACATTGGATGACTGTTGAATATTTGATTTTCGAACAAGCGAAAAATTGGTGTATTCCGAAAACAGAATATACACATTTTTTTTACTGTAGTTTTTTCTGATCAGGTCCACGTCATTCTGATTATCGGTAATGATGGCCACATTCTTACCAACGCCCATCAATTGATCAACTACTGATTTACCGAAATGATCCCATCCGATAACTACGGCATGATCTGAAAAGCCCGTACCATGATAGCCAAGTTTTTTATTATCTCTGATTGTTGCCATGATGTTAGTGATTTGTCCAATTAACAATCCAAATATGCTTAGACTCAAACCAACCATTATCCCTCCGACGATCCTTCCTCCTCCGGATACCGGTGTATAATCACCATATCCAACGGTGGTAAGGGTGACAAGAGAAAACCAGAATGCCTCGCCAAGACTGTGAATATTTCCGCCGGGATAATCATGTTCGAATATCAGCAAACTTATGTTCAATCCAAGGAGGATGAGTAATGCTATTGATAAAACAGCAAGAAATTTTCTGTAATTGGGTGAATGCATGAAATAACCGAAAAATTTCACCCAATTTAAGATAAATTTTAGAAAAATTAAACTATTTGCTTTCCTGTAATTCTCCTTCAAGAAGAACTCTTCTTAAAATTTTCCCGATATTGGATTTTGGTAATTCCTTTCTGAATTCCACCTGCTTGGGTCGCTTGTAAGCGGTCAGGTTTTCCTTGCAATATTCTTTTATCTCTTCTTCAGTAAGGGATTTGTCTTTTTTGACTATATAACATTTTACGATCTCATTGGATTGATCATCAGGCACGCCTACTACGCCCACTTCCAGTACTTTAGGATGACTGGCGATTACATCTTCCACTTCATTGGGATACACATTAAATCCGGATACATTGATCATCTCCTTTTTACGATCCACAATCCTGAAAAATCCATCTTCATCAACAGTCCCTATATCACCTGTTTTAAACCAGCCATTTAAGAAAGCTTTTTCGGTTTCATCGGGCATGTTCCAGTATCCGGACATCACCTGCGGACCTTTTGCTGAAATTTCACCTTTCTCGCCAATACCTACTTCATTACCTTCATCATCGAGGATCCTGATATCGGTACTTGGTACAGGAATTCCTATTGTTCCAATTCTCTCTGTACCATCAATAGGGTTACAGGCCAGCACAGGAGCAGTTTCAGACAGGCCATATCCTTCAACAAGACCGATCCCTGTTAATTCCTCCCATTTTCTGGCCACATTATTCTGAACCGCCATGCCGCCTCCAACTGCAACCTTCAGAGGAGTGAAATCAATTTTTCTAAATTCTTCCTGGTTAAGCAAGCCATTAAATAATGTGTTTACTCCTGTCAGCACGCTAAACGGGTACTTTTTCAATTCCTTAATAAAAGCAGGCATATCCCTGGGATTAGTGATCAGGATGTTTTTTGCCCCGATCTTGAGCATGGCCAGACAATTGACAGTCAAAGCAAAAATATGATATAATGGCAATGCCGTGATTACTGTTTCTTCTCTTTCTTTGAGTTTTGGGATCATCCATGCTGAAATCTGCTCCATATTGGCAATCATATTCCTGTGGGATAGCATTGCTCCCTTTGAAACCCCTGTTGTACCTCCTGTATACTGCAGGAAGGCCAGATCATCCGGCATAATATTTACAGGATTGAACGATAAGGATTTTCTTGTCCGGATGGTCTTTTTAAATCTGATTGCCCCTTCGAGCTTAAAGCGGGGTACCATCTTTTTCACATATTTCACTACCAGATTGATGATCTCTCCCTTTAATCCACCTAAGAGATCCCCTATCCTGGTAATAATCACAAATTCAATTGATGTATCATTGATTATCTTTTGAAGATTAGAAGCAAAATTTTCCAGAATTACTATGGCTCTTGCTCCGGAATCATTGAACTGGTGCTGCATTTCCCTGGGAGTATAGAGCGGATTGGTATTCACTATGACAAGCCCGGCTCTCATGGCTCCAAATAAAACCACAGGATACTGCATGAGATTCGGCATCTGAATAGCAATTCTGTCACCCTTCTTTAAGCCAAGTTTCTGTTGCAGATAATTGGCGAAATTATAAGAAAGTTTATCAAGTTGTCTGAAGGTTAATTTTGATCCGATATTTTCATAAGCGATCATATCCTGGTACTTGTGAAAGCATTCTTCCAGCAACTCAACCAGGGAACTATATTTTTCGGAATCTATTTCCTGTGGGATACCTTTTGGATAAAACTTATACCAGGGATGTCTTTCCATGTGTTAATCTTTAAAATGAGTAAAAACTTTCCTAAAAATTTTTAAAATTTAATAATATTTGAAAATATTTGAAAGTAATTCATTTTAAATAAAAAAAAGCGATCCGGTATCCCGAACCGCTTTAAAACAACATAAACCCAAAAACGAAGAGTAAAAGGAAGATTAGATGCGTTTAAAATCAGTTTACTCTAATCGTTTATTATATGTTCAAAATTAAATAAATAATTATTTAATTTAAAAATATTTATTTTATTGGAAAAAAATTATATTAAATGTATATTAGTTCAAAATTTGTTGATAAAATCATAATGCAATTATTAAAAGATGAGTAAAAATTACGAGATTGACAACATCGACCTGAAGATATTAGCCCTGCTAACTGAAGATGCCAAAATGCCGTATACAGAAGTGGCAAAAAAAGTATTTGTGTCGGGTGGCACCGTACATGTAAGAATGCGAAAGCTCGAGGAAATGGGGATCGTGAAGGGTACTACCCTAAAAATGGATTATTCCAAAATGGGTTATGACATCACCGCTTTTCTTGGAATTTATCTGGAAAAAAGTTCATTATATGATCAGGTGATCAAAAAATTATATAATATTCCTGAAATCGTCAAGATACATTACACCACCGGTAATTATAATATCTTCATCAAACTGCATTGCAGGGATACTAATCATCTGAAGGATGTTCTTCATGATAAAATACAAAGGGTGGAAGGTATTGAAAGAACTGAAACAATAATGTCTCTTGAGGAAAGCCTTAATCGGCATATTCAACTGGGAGTCTGAAAAATTTCAACAACTACTTTAAGAAACCCGGTTTTTAGCTGTCTGATTTTTTTATCTTCTACATATCCCCCCGCCTGATCGTTTTTTTTGTAATTACAAACAAATTAATGCTCATTTTGTTGTATGTTTGTAGTTGTTTATAATGAGTCTAAATAAGAATTCGGGCATTAGTGCTTCATAATCATTTACATGAGTGAATTTTGGATGATTCCGAAATATTACTTAACGTAATAACTACGGAAAACAGGTAAAGAAATAATAAAAAAATCAATATGAAAGGTAACGACAGCATACTGGAAGAAATAACGCAATCGGAATATAAATATGGCTGGGTCACTGATATTGAATCTGAATCAGCACCCAAAGGGCTGAATGAGGATATAATTCGCTTTATATCTTTGAAAAAGGAAGAGCCCGAGTGGTTGCTTGAATGGAGATTGAAAGCGTTCAGGCATTGGAAAAAGATGAAAGAACCCAGGTGGCCGAATGTGAAGTATCCTCCGATCAATTACCAGGATATTATATATTATTCGGCACCGAAACAAAAAGTAAGACCAAAAAGTCTTGAAGAAGTAGATCCTGAACTGCTGGAGACTTTTGAAAAGCTGGGCATTTCATTGCAGGAACAGAAAAGGCTGACAGGTGTAGCGGTAGATGCGGTAATGGATAGCATTTCCGTGGCCACAACCTTCAAGGAAAAGCTGGGAGAACTCGGGATAATTTTCTGCTCTTTCAGTGAAGCAGTTAAAAACCATCCGGAACTCGTGAGAAAATACCTGGGTTCCGTCGTGCCGATCAATGATAACTTCTTCAGTGCCTTGAATTCCGCCGTATTCAGCGATGGGTCATTCTGCTATATTCCCAAAGGGGTGAAATGCCCAATGGAGCTTTCCACCTATTTCCGTATTAATGCGGCCAATACAGGTCAGTTTGAAAGAACCCTGATCGTGGCTGAAGAAGATTCCTATGTAAGTTACCTGGAAGGGTGCACTGCACCGATGCGGGATGAAAATCAACTTCATGCCGCCGTGGTTGAGATTTATTCTGCCAAAAATGCAGAAGTTAAATATTCCACGGTACAAAACTGGTATCCGGGCAACAAAGAAGGTAAAGGAGGTATTTATAATTTCGTTACGAAAAGAGGCTTGTGTGCAGGAGATCATTCAAAAATATCCTGGACACAGGTTGAAACCGGCTCTGCAGTTACCTGGAAATATCCAAGTTGCATTCTGAAAGGTGATAATTCCATTGGTGAATTTTATTCGGTCGCGGTTACCAATAATTTTCAGCAGGCCGATACCGGAACGAAAATGACCCATATCGGCAAAAACACAAAAAGCCGGATCGTATCCAAAGGTGTTTCTGCCGGTAAAAGCCAGAACAGTTACCGTGGATTGGTTAAGGTGATGAAAAGGGCCGAAAATGCCAGGAATTTCTCACAATGCGATTCACTGTTGATGGGTGATAAATGTGGAGCACATACTTTCCCTTATATCGAAGTAGGTAATAAGTCAGCCCAGGTTGAACATGAAGCCACTACCTCGAAGATTGGTGAAGATCAGCTGTTCTATTGTAACCAGCGGGGCATTGATTCAGAAAAGGCCGTTGCACTTATTGTAAATGGCTATGCCAAAGAGGTGCTAAACAAACTGCCAATGGAATTTGCGGTGGAAGCCCAGAAGTTACTGGCCATTACTCTCGAGGGAAGTGTCGGATAATGCTTCTAATAATTAAGGATCAAAAAAATACAGGTAATAACTAATAAAATTGAGTATTTATATGCTTAAGATAAATAATTTACATGCATCGATAGAAGGCAATGAAATCTTAAAAGGAATTGATCTTGAGGTTAATAACGGTGAGATCCATGCCATAATGGGTCCTAATGGCTCAGGCAAAAGTACACTTGCCAGCGTACTGGCAGGCAGGGAGGAATTTGAGGTTACGGAAGGATCTATCATTTATGAAGGGAAAGATATTATGGACATGGATCCTGAAGAAAGAGCCCGGGAAGGTATATTCCTGGCTTTTCAGTATCCTGTGGAAATTCCGGGGGTGAGCACCACCAACTTTCTCAAGACTTCCCTGAACCAGATACGGGAATCGAGAGGACTTGAGCCTCTTGATGCGGTATCATTCCTGACTCATATAAAAAAACAGATGAAACTGGTCGATATGGACCAGTCACTGCTCAGCCGGGCCCTCAACGAAGGATTCTCGGGAGGCGAGAAAAAAAGAAATGAAATATTCCAGATGGCGGTACTTGAGCCGAAATTATCCATACTGGATGAAACAGACAGTGGTCTGGATATTGATGCGTTGAAGATCGTAGCCAATGGAGTGAATACATTAAGGAATAAAGACAATGCGGTTATTGTAGTAACTCATTATCAGCGATTGCTTAATTATATCATTCCCGATAAAGTACATGTGCTGTACCAGGGAAAAATCGCAAAATCCGGCACCAGGGAACTTGCCCACGAACTGGAAGAAAAAGGTTACGACTGGATTAAAAATGAGTATAATGCAACGGTAGCTTAAGCTTAGATTTATGGCAGAACTGAAAGATAAAACCGTAATCGATACGGAAAAACTGGTTGAAACTGAATTCAAAAAATTCACGGAAAATCAAAAGGATAAATTCCAGGTGGAATTTATGAGGGCAGCCTATGAAAGGTACCGGAAACTGGGCCTGCCTCACAAAAAGCATGAAGATTATAAATATTTTCCCGTATATAAATTCTTTCCTGAAAATCCCTCAATGAGGGGAAACGGAAAGGCAGATGTGCCTGAGGATATGTTAAACTCAATTAAGGTTGACGACAAGAAGGGGATCCACCTGGTTTTCTTAAACGGTAATTTCTCGGAAAAACATTCAGATACCACCCACATCGCCGAAGGTGTTGAGTTTGACCTGATCAGGGATTTGTCCGACAAGAAAAAAAAGGAGATTTTCAGTGGAGTATTCGAAACCCAGAATATCAACAAGGATGCCTTTGTCGAACTGAATTCGGCTTTTCTTGATAAGGGATTTGTAATCAGATTCAATCATGATAATCCACCTCCTGTCTATTGTTATTATATTTCATCGAAAACGGTACAGGAACAGGTTATGAATTTCAGGGCAGTTCTGATCGTTGAAAAGGACAGGCGGGCTGATTTTTCCGAGATTTATTTTTCGAAAGAAGAACAGGGCGGATTTGAAAATTATTTAACCGAGATCTTTGCCGACAGAGGGGCAAAGGTCAACAGTTATAGAATCCAGGATAAGGCGGCTGAAGAAATTCATGTAAACAATACGCAAATTTATCAGAAGGAAAGCAGCAATGTGAATACCTTCAACTTCATTGTTTCAGGTAAAAAATTGAGAAACAACCTGAACTTTATACTGGATGAGGAACTTTGTGAGTCTCACTTATATGGCGTTTATCATGTGATCAATGATGATCTGATCGATAACCATACTACTGTGGATCATAAAAAACCGAACTGCTTCAGCAATGAAAACTATAAAGGTATTCTTGATAATAATGGCAAGGGTGTATTTAATGGTAAGATCTATGTCCGGCCGAATGCCCAGAAGACCAATGCCTTTCAATCCAATAAAAACATCGTGCTGACAGATACCGCTTCAATAAATACAAAACCCCAGCTGGAGATATGGGCCGATGATGTAAAATGCTCCCATGGGGCGACCACGGGCCAGATCGATGAAGAACAGATGTTTTATCTACGCAGCAGAGGATTGGATGAACAGACGGCCAAAGCTTTATTACTGCATGCATTCGCATTTGAAATAGTGGAAAAAATAGATCTGGAACCATTCAGAAATTATATCGGTCAAATTATTAATAAAAGGCTCGGCCATCAGTTCACTGATTAATGGAAGAGGATACCATACGTATGTCTTCAAAAACAATTGGAAAATATACGATTGACCAGATAAGAGGCCACTTTCCTATCCTGACTCAAAAAGTCAATGGAAAACCCCTGGTTTACTTTGACAATGCTGCTACCACTCAGAAACCTCAAGCAGTTATTAATGCCCTGAACGAATATTATTCAACCTATAATTCCAATATACATCGGGGTATTCATACCCTTGCGGAAAAAGCTACTGAAAATTTCGAGAGGGCAAGGCAATCTGTTCAGCAGTACATCAATGCCGGCTCGAAAAAGGAAGTCATATTTACCTATGGCACTACCGATGGAATAAATCTGGTTTCACAGGCTTTTGGAAAAAAATTTTTGAATAAAGGCGATGAAATTCTCATCTCGGCCATGGAACATCATTCCAATATAGTTCCCTGGCAGTTAATATGTGAAGAAACCGGCGCTGAATTAAAAATAATTCCAATCAATGATAAAGGAGAGTTCCTCTTTGAGGAATTTCAGAAGTTGCTGAATCCCAAAACCCGGTTGATCAGCGTAGTTCATGTCAGTAATTCACTGGGTACTATTATTCCTGTACGGGAAGTCATTGAAGAAGGTCATCGTTGGGGAGCAAAAGTGTTAATAGATGGTGCTCAGGCTGCCGCCCATTTTAATATCGATGTGCAGGACCTGGATTGTGACTTTTATGTTTTTTCTTCCCATAAGATGTTCGGCCCAACAGGTGTGGGGATATTATATGGCAAAGAAGAATTACTTTATGAGATGCTGCCATTCCGCGGAGGAGGTGAAATGATCAGTGAAGTAACTTTTGAAAAAACGATCTACAATGACCTGCCTTTTAAATATGAAGCGGGAACTCCCAACATAGCCGATGTGATAGGTTTTCAATCAGCAATCGAATTCATAGAAAAATATCCAAAAAAAGATATCCTTGAATATGAAATTGATCTTTTATCCTATGCCACCGAAAAACTGAAGGAAATAGAAGGTTTGCGGATAATAGGTGAAGCTAAAGATAAATTCGGGGTTATATCTTTCCTGATTGACGGTATTCATCCTTTTGATGTGGGAATGATGCTGGATGCCGGTGGAATAGCCGTTAGGACAGGACACCATTGTTGCCAGCCCCTCATGAATCGTCTTAACATAGAAGGAACCGTAAGGATATCTTTTTCTATCTATAATACGTATGAAGAAATTGATACAACGGTTAACAGTTTAAAAAAAATAGTCAAAATCAAGAGAAAGTGAGCGATAAAACCATAAACGAAATTCAGAACGAGATCATAGAGGAATTTTCCATTCTCGGAGATGATATGGAAAGTATCATTTTCTATATTATGGAGCTGGGCAATAAACTGGAACCATTACCTGAAGAATACAAAGTTGACGAAAACCTGATAAAGGGGTGCCAGTCAAAAGTATGGCTCGTGGCTGAACTTGAAGACGATAAATTATTTCTTAAAGCGGACAGTAATACGGATATAACCAAAGGATTGATCAGTCTTCTTATCAGGACATTATCCGGGCAAAAACTGGACGATATTATTAATGCAGAACTTTATTTCATTGAAAAGATCGGTATGCATAAAGTGATCGGATCACAAAGGTCCAACGGGCTTACAGCAATGATCAAGCAGATTAAGATGTATGCCCTGGCATATAAAACCAAATTACAAAATCAGTCATAGGTTTATGGGAGAAGACAATAAGCAAAAGCAATCGGATCCAAATTTGAGGGATAAAATTTTACAGGTATTGAAAACCGTATACGACCCTGAAATTCCGGTAGATATATATGAGCTGGGATTGATCTATGAGATCAATGTATTCCCCATAAATAATGTATATGTGTTGATGACGTTAACTTCTCCGGCCTGTCCGGCGGCAGAATCGATTCCCGCTGAAGTAGAATCGAAGCTGAAGGCCATACCGGAAGTAAACGAGGTTACGGTGGAATTGACATTCGATCCACCGTATACACAGGACATGATGTCGGAAACGGCTAAATTAGAATTAGGTTTTTTATAATCAAAAATAAACTAAAATCAAACTATGTACCCAGAACAACTTGTAGCCCCCATGAGGGAAGATTTAACGGAGGCAGGATTTCAGGAATTAAAAACACCTGAGCACGTCGAATCGCATATGGAAAACCAGAAGGGCACCACCCTTTTGGTAATCAATTCGGTTTGTGGTTGTGCTGCAGGATCTGCAAGACCTGGAATCAAATGGGCTCTATCAAATGCAAGCAGCAAACCGGATCACCTTGCTACGGTATTTGCGGGTGTTGATATGGAAGCTACTGCCAGGGCAAGGGAATATACTGCTCCCTACCCTCCTTCTTCACCTTCCATAGCTTTATTTAAAAATGGTGAACTGGTCCATTTCATTGAGAGGCATCATATAGAAGGCAGGCCTGCCGAAATGATCGGCGAGCATCTTGTTGATGTTTTCGAAGAGTATTGTTAAGAATAAGATATCATAAAAAATAAAAAAGGGCTATCGGAATCCGATAGCCTTTTTTGTTAATGTATGATTGTCAGCTTTCTATGCATTTTAAGTCCTGATTTATCACCCATCAACAGGAAGTGTATGCCGTTGGGCAGCAGACTTGTATCGATCTCGAAACCTTCCTCTCCTCTCTTCACCGTACCCCTTCCAATGGTTACTCCCCGCTGATCGATGATCTCCCAGATATAATCCTGCATCAGTTTCCTGCCAAAGTCCACTATGGCGTATTCTTTGGCGGGTTGCGGGTAGATATTAAGATTCTGAAGGTCTCGTTTTGCAATCTCGTCTTCCAGAGCATTTGGATCCTCATCCGGAACATCTTTTTCACCGGTCACATCCCTGATCACGACCTGATAGATCTCTTTTGTGTTGATATTCTGAACGAAGACCGCTACTTTGAAATTATCCTTGCTGTCCTGCCTGAATCCTTCAAGCTTTCCTGTAATTTCCTCAGATCGGGTTTGTCCTTCATTCCAGACCGAATCCAGGGGTATGCCACTGCCACTTGGCCGACCCGCAACATTGGTAAACATTTGCCTGCCGAGGTTCTTTATGGCAAGGATCTCCGGAAATTCGGTCCGGTATGATTTGATTTCATCTTCGATCAACATGGTATACAGGATCAAACCCTCTTCATTGATATCCTGCCCCGCGGTCAGGTTAATATTAACCACTACCTGATCTTCTTCCGGATCCAGATTATTGCCTTCGTCGATTGTAAAATCGATGTCGAATTTTGGATCAATCAAAGCCCTGAGCAGAATCGTGTATTTATCGATCAACTGGTTCGAGCGTATGATACCATCCGCGTAGGTTATTCTAGTATTACTTACATTACTCTGGCCATAAACAACTGTCCTGGCCTGTGCCACGTTTACATTATCTTTATAAACGGCATCACCTTCAGAGGATCCTCTGTGATGATACTCGACATAGGCCACGTCGGTTGCATTTCTGTCTTCGTAGGTCAGATCCATCAGGAGGCCTTCGTACATATCATCCCTGACAAAGAATCGGGTATCTTCACTGTTGAAATTGGCAAACTGTTCAATAAAAACATTCCTTGTGCGGTTTTTAAGAACAAAATTGTCAAGGGCAAAACCTTCATATCTTTCTTGTTCCCCTATATTCGTCCTGGAGGCAAAGCCAAACCTGAAGATCACATGGTTTGGATAACCATGACGCTCGATGATCGGATCGAGATAAATTCTGGCGGTCGTCCAACCGTTAGTCTGTCCTGTCCAGCCTACCCTGTCTTCATTATCGATCACGCCCTGGTCTTCATCCAGCACATTGAATATCTGGTTTTGATACCAGTTGATGCCAGGCCATGGAATTTCACCTTCTTCTTCATTCACCTCATCGAGGGTTCCTACCAATCTCCAGGTAACGCCCCCATCGATAGAATATTCGAAAGTCGCGCCATCGGCTGTATTCATATTAATCCAGTAATCGAACTGCACCATAGGCCGAGTCAATCCATCCAGATTAAAAGCAGGCGATTTCAACCATGACCGTTCATTGGATAAATAGGTAGTATCAAGGTCGGTTACCCAGGCATACTGACCGGATGCGGCATGATCAATAACAGATCCGGCAGGGGTTCCATATTCCCAGCTGTTTGGAGCATCTTCGAGGGGTTCAGCAATCCAGGCGCTTTGCGCTTCAAAATCTTCGACATAACCCATTTCAGGATCTATGCTGGTTACTTCAGGTATAATAGCTATCAATGAGGTATCCCGGTCTACGCATCCCCGTTCGGAAAGCACCTCCAGTTGGACGGCAAATCTTCCGCTGTTGCTATATTGATGTGTGGGATTCTGCATATTGCTTGTATTTCCATCATCAAAAACCCATGACCATTGAACGAGACGGTCATCAAACAATCCGTCAATAAAGGTAGTTTCATCCGTAAATTCGGTGATGTCACCCAGCACAAAATTGCGCGCGCTGAATTCCACGTCGGGTTTTGCACCTATTTTTACAGATAAATCAACCACTGCATTACATTGTGTTGACAACTGTCCCTTTGAATATGCTCTCAAGGATACTTGATAAGTTCCCGCAGCATCATACTTATGTTGGGGATTACGTACAGTATCTTCCGAATTGTCACCGAATTTCCAAATCCAACTTACTATTGAATCACTTGCATCAATTATTGAAAGATCTGTAAATTGTACCAATGAGTCCACACAGGTTATGGGATCAACTGAAAAAGCGGGTTCGGGTACCGGTAATACCTTTATAGGTTGAGAGGTGGTATCCGTAACATTGGTATTTGGATCTGTAAATATGTAGGATATTAAATGTTCTCCCACCCCCGCACTGAATGGACTGAACTCATAATCTCCTGTTGATTTCTGAATCACCCCGGTTCCTTCGAATCTTCCTCCTTCTGGGAATGCTTCCAGCGGTACATCCGCACCGTTCTCGCACACGGCTGCATTAAGTCCGATAATGTTGATAAGTGGTTTCGGATTCACAAAAGTAGAGTCCAGGTAATCATTTGTACAACCATTAACATCCGTATAAGTATAAGTAATATAGGCTTCTCCTTCACCTGCGAGGAAAGGATTGAATACATTCGTTCCATCTTCAATGCCGTCACCTGCAAAATCACCCCCCTGAGGGAATCCATCCAATTCTACAGGCGGAGCATTAATGGCTATCTGGGGATCAAGTCCTGTATAATATGGATTGGGAAGGGCATTAACGGTTATGAACACTTTGTCTTCAACAGCTTTGCACGGACCAGAACCGTCCGGATCGTTAGTAGTCAAGGTTAAAATTACTTCTGATCCCCTTTCTGTGGTATCGGGGAGATAGTAAGCATCAAGGTCATTCACATCGGAAAATTCTCCTTCTCCCCCTGACCAGGTGGCAGAAGTAGCCGTACCCCCAATTGATCCGGCCAGGAATGCCGTATCCCCTATGCATATGGCGTCATTGGGACCTGCATCCACAGTGGGGGCCTCATTAATCGTTGCATCCATTTCATCAAATGCGGCAGTGCATGGGCCTGAAGGATCATTAGTTGTTAATCTGAGAGTAACAATAGTGCCCACCTCAGAATCATCCGGAATATAAGTGGTATTCAACTGAGTATTATCGCTGAAGGTACCCAAGCCTCCACTCCAGGTAGCAGAAGAAGCTCCTCCACTTATCGAACCATTCAGACTTACATTACTGCCCTCGCAAATTACCTGATCAGATCCTGCATCAACCTCTGGTGCACGGTTAACCTTTACATCAACATGATCAAATACAGCTCCACACGGACCTACAGGATCATTAGTGGTTATTGTGAGGGTAACCGTTGTCCCTATTTCAGAAGAATCGGGCAGATAGACAGCATTCAGTGTAGATGGATCAGGATAAAAATCTCCCTCTCCTCCTGACCAGGTTATATCGGATGTTGATCCCCCAATAGATGCATCATCCAAATATACACTATCTGTGCCACAAACCTCCTTATCGGATCCTGCAGAGACTTGTGCTGCTACATTAATAGTTACATCGGCTTCATCAAATACAGCCTTACATGGCCCGGGGGGATCATTTGTTGTAAGCCTCAACGTTACCACCGATCCGGTCTCGGATGGATCAGGTTCATATATGACATTCAAAGTGGTATTATTGGGACTGAATGATCCCAACCCACCGGTCCAGGTAACCGATGAAGCACTTCCTGATATGCTTGCATCACTCATGGAAGCATTATCACCTTCACAAATTACTTTATCTGTGCCGGCAAACACTTCCGCACCCTTATTGACTGTAATCTTGACCTGGTCGGATACCGGAGAACAAGGTCCGCTTCCATCCGGATCATCCGTAGTAATGGTCAAGGTAACTTCGGTCCCTACTTCGGATGATGCAGGTATATATGAGGCATCAAGTGTAGTGTTGTCCGGAACAAATGTGCCCGATCCTCCACTCCAGGTTATACTGCTGGCGCTTCCTCCTAGGGTGGCATCCGTAAGATGAGCACTATCGCCCTCACAGATGACTTTGTCGGCACCTGCATAAACCGTTGGAGCTATGTTTATGGTAATATCCAGCGAATCAACGGCGGGATCACAAGGACCATCAGGATCATTACTGGTAATATATAATCGCACCGTAGTACCGGCTTCCGAAGGATCGGGGATATACGTGGCATTGGTGGTCGTTTCATTGGGTGAAAAAATGCCCAGTCCACCGCTCCATGTCACGGAAGAAGCACTTCCGCTTCTGGATGCTTCAGAAAGTTCAGCATTGTCGCCTTCACATATTACCTGGTCGGAACCCGCCTCTACAATCGCTCTCCTGTTAATCTCAATATCCACATAATCCACAACATCGGGACATGAACTGGGATCGGAAGCCTTCAATTCCAATGTAACGGTACCTACTTCACCCGCTGCAGGCTCATATTCCGCAACTATATCATTCGGGTCTACTATTGTTCCGCTCCCGCTAACTATGCTCCAGGTGGATGTGGTTGCACCACCACCAATCGAAGCATCCGTGATTTCAACGGGCGAAGTATCTTCACAAACCGTTACGTCGCTGCCGGCATCCACGGTATTTCCGGGGTTAACGGTCTGCACATAATCTTCATAGGGCCCAACACAGCCAACAGCAGAAGGAGTAACCCGGTAAGTAATGGATTGCGGCGAACTGCTTGTGTTATGCAGTTCCTGGGATATATGGTCCCCACTACCGTCTTTAGCCCCGGTTATATCCGGATTGGAAATTTCTACCACCCAACTGAATGAAGTGTATTGAACATTGTTCGGATTGGTGATGTCTATGTCGGTTACATTACCACTACATATATCAATACCGCTCACAGATACATCCGGAGTGGGTTTGATCGTTACGGATGTTGACTTATCAGGAGATTCAACACATCCGTTAGCCGTTGTCCTGAATGTATACTCAACTGATTGATCCGTATTTGAAGAATTCGTTAGATCATCCTGTATCTTATCACCCGAACTATAAATAGCCCCTGGCATAGTATACCCACCCACACTCGGATCACTCGGGGTAACGGCAACCAATTCAATTGATGCTCCTGCGACGTCAACAGTGAGATCAATATCGGTAAGATCTGCTTCGCATATTGAGGTTGCGTTGTTGGTAATGGTAAGTACGGGATTGGGTTTGATATCCACAGTTTCGGTAAATGGCCCAAGTGGTCCGCACCCGTTCGCCTCAACGGTAAATGTATATTCTACCGTCTGGGTGATGCTTGTTTCATTGTATAAAGTTTCTCTGATTTTCTGTCCGTCCGAATAGGTCTCCGGGGGTGAAAGTGACCCACCTGAAATATTTCCGCCGGCATAATCCACAGCCGTTAAGGTGATGACAGCTCCGTCAGTCGGAGAATTCAAGGTCAGGTTTGTCCTCTCCCCTTCGCATATTTCAGGAGCCGAATCAGTTATGGACATTTGCGGTCTTGGCTTAACTGTAACAGTTACTATAAAATCATCTCCGCTACAACCATTGGTTCCTGTAGGAGTAACAGTATATATTACATTTTCGTTTGAGGAGGTTACATTTACAAGAATATCGTCAATTAGTCCGCTCGACACGGATGTCGTGCTTTCACCGGATATATTGGGATTGTCAGTTGCTACCCATATAAAATCAGAAGTTTGATTATTGCCAAGCGTATTTATGTTGTTTTGCAAATCATAGGATAAAGCATCATCACTGCAAATAGTAATTGGTTCATCAACTCCCACCGGCTCTGACTTTATGGTAACAGTCACCTGTTTCATATCACTTTCGCATCCCTGGGAACTTACACCGGTAATATCATAAACCACATCCAGGTCTCCGTTGGTCGTATTGGTGAATATGTCTGATGAAATTGCGCCGGATGTTTTACCTGTCCCTGTTGAAGCATTGCCCGGTTCCGGAGTGAGACCTGATGCAACATTGATATTATGAATTGTATACGAATCGGCTGCAATTCCTCCGGAATATACATCCGTATCCAGGTCAACTCCTATAGCTATATCACTACACACCCCTCCGGATACTGTATAATCTGATAGTACCGGTTCTGGATTAACGGTGACAGTATAAGTAAAGTCAGTTCCAACACATCCTTCAGGATCACTTACGGGGGTTATGGTATAAGTAATGTCGACTGCACTTGAAGTAGTATTGGTATAAGTATCAGTAATAGGAGCATCGCTGGGTGTGGTCCTATCAGAAGCCGCCGGCACGTTGGCAGGATCACTTGACACTACCGTATAGGTAAACAAACTGGTAACCCCGTTGCCCAAAATATCAATATTATCCGATTGAATATCATAATTCAAAGACACATCACTGCATACCGTTTCCGTATCATCAACGCCAACGGGCTCGGGATTGACAGTAATAATAGCTGAATTGCTTGTCACTGAAGGACTGCATACCCCGCTGATTATCACCCTGTACGCATAATCATCCCAACTTAACGGTGGGTCGGATATTGTCAGAATATTCGTATCTTCCCCACTGTATTCCGGATCGGTACCACTATCAACAACTGCCCAGTTTACCCCATCATCGGTACTTACTTCCCACTGATAAGTTATTCCCGTACCTCCGGCAGTTACTTCTATATTAATATCGCCCGATTCCTCACATACAGGTCCTGATACGGAAGGCTGGCTGATGATCTCGGGCTTCTCATCCACGGTCAATGTAGCCGCATTGCTGGTCACAGAGGCGCTGCACTGGCTGGCCGCTCCGTTGCTCACCACCACACGGT
>CAZIXF010000024.1:0-30757 GCA_964543195.1 uncultured Roseivirgaceae bacterium | reverse complement strand
TCGCATCCCCATCCTCGCATACGGTCGCATCCAGCGGCTGAGCGGTGATGTTGGCAAGCTCTTCTACGGTAACATCTACAGTCGTCTCATCACTACATCCGTTCCCATTGTCGTCGGTAGCGGTCAGCGTATAGGTATGCGTTCCGATTCCAGGCCAAAACCCTGAACTATTATTGAAAGCGTCAGGATCTGCTGTATTATCGGCAAACCCAGCAGGACCTGTCCAATCATAAATAATGTTCCCTTCTCCCGAATTATTAACAGTAGATCCAAGATCAATTCCAGTTGCATCATCCTCACAAATTGGTGTAGCAGCTACCGTGGCAACTACATCAATAGAGCTTACTGTAACAGTTGATGTATCCGATAATTCCACCGATGCAGTGCCGGCATCATTAGTAGCTAAAACATTAAAAGTAGTGGTGACAGCCAGGGCTCCTGTGGAAAAATATAAATCACCTCCTGTTCCCGCCTTGGAAGAACCTATATTGGAATCATCCGCATCATCGCGTAATTGATAATTTACCCCTACCTCTGAATTTGCAACAATAATAAAGGTTGATTCGCCTGGACAAATTACCGCATCCGCAGCGGCCACCCCAAGATCGGCATCCGGGTAGATCTCCTCAGTATTGGTTGAAATAAAGGCTGCGGCATTATCCTGATTATCGAATTCAGTTTTAATCCAATCAGCAGACCGCTCTATGTCGGAAACCCTTGTCTCCTGAATCAATCCATCAAAAGCCCGTTCATTCACTCCGTCATACGGGATATTGCCAATAGTTGGATCTTCTCCCTCTAACGGTTCATTGTCATATACCTTTGTGCCATTTAATGTAGTATTATTTATTTCGTTTCCATTTACATATACCCTCAACTGATCGTCAGCAGCATTCCAGGTAACCGTCAATTGGTACCATGTACCGGTAGCATACGCAAAAGGATCAAAACCGCCGTTGAAATCCGTATCAGTACGCATTCTGGCGCCCAGGTCGGTGGTAGTAGCCCGTAAAAGCCAGGTATTGTCATCTTGATTAACTCCCCAGCACTTTCCGAAAATACGTGCATCGTTTGCCGATGTGATGTTAACCCAGGCCTGAGCTGTCACTTCAGCCCAGTTATTATTCAGGAGGTAATACACTCGTATCCGGTCATCAATTCCGTCAAATAACTGCGCATATCCGAATTTTCCATTTGAATCCCTAACCGGAGTTCTAGTAGGCTCACCCGCCCCTGCAGGGCCACCTCCCGTACCATCGTGTAAATTACCCGTGGCATCAATGTACTCGAAATCAGAACCATTCCCTTCTTCCTGTAAGTGCAGGACTGCCCTATAATTCGAATTCCAGGTAGTGGTAACGGAGGGATCTGTTGAGATGGATGAATTCCCATAATAAACATAAATTATTTTATCACCGGAGGAAGGTAAAGTCACTTTTACGAAAGCCCTGTACTCATTTTTATCGCTGGTAAAAATCTCATGATCCAGTTGAGTAGTTCCATCCGTATCAGTGAATACAATGTCATAACCCGATGCATTTGTGGCATTGGCTGCAATATCTGCATCCGAGGTTAAATCTATTAAAATGGGAAAATCAGTATGAGGGCCTCCTGTTATATTCGCATCAGGAATGGTAATTTCTTTTCTGTATTTATAGCCTGTCAGCCATTGCCCATAGGAGCTTATGGACAAAAGCAACAAAAGACCTGTTAAAAGCCCCTGTAGCTTAAAAATTTTGTGAAGAAAGCTGACAATCATTAATCTGTAAAAATATAACGCTAAGTCAATATTTTTTCCTTATTACTAAATATGCTTACAGGTAAGAAAGTAACCCGGCCCATGAAAAAAGATTTTCGACAAAATACAAATAATTATTAAAAAATTAATATACATTCAGAAATTCAAATGTCCTTCAGAATTGGTTTTAAATAAAGCCACTTTTGTGGGATCACTTCCCTGATAAACAACGGTAGCATTAAAGTATAACTCGTTTGACCCGTTCTGAATCAAATTTCCCGCTGTTTCACCTACGCTCCCCGTACCATAAAAACGGTCCCAGACCAACTGATGGGTATTATTAATTTTTACTAACCGAATAAAGCTGTTGTTTGTTGTTGCCGAAGTACCATATATCAGGTGGTCATTTTCAGGTGTTCTGGTAAATTTGCGGGGGATAAAATTTTCCAATCTTTCCAGATAGGTTCCTTCATTTATAATTTCCTGTGTGTCAGTAACAAGATCTCCTGTAATATTATTAAAATCTACATTCAGCAAAAAGGTACCCTGCGGCAGTGAATCAATCCCGGTATTTTGAAAATATCCCACTAACGACAAAGTATTGAATCCCCTGATAAAATCCCCCGGAATGGCGGCCCCGGGTAAATCCTCCGTAAATTTTCCACCAGCAAAATCAGCGGTATTGGATTGTAACAACATATTTACGTTTTCTTCGGAACCGGTTTGAGCCATAAGAAAAAATTGATCTCTCTGATAATGATCGATCCTCTTAATAATACCGCTTGTGCCATTATTCAATGCTTCAACAGCATTCATTTCCTGGCCAAGAATATGCCGGGTAATAAACCACCGGCTGGTGTCATTAATAAAAACAGAACCACTGATCCAGAGGTAATTTGATTGATCCGTAGTCAGATCGTATCCATCCACATTTCCAAACTGAGGAAATTGATAGGTGGTTTCAAAGGAATCGGCGGCTATATTGAATTTCGATAACATCAGGGTTGAATTGTCAGCCTCTTTAATTCCACCTGTAATGTATAATATATCATTGATCACGATCATACTTCTCGGGATCTCATCAATTTCTGTATCGGTAGAATAATACCGTACATTATTCCCATCGGGTGTAGTTCTGATGATCATAATATCATTATTTGCCGGATTATCTCCGATTACCGGTCCCTGTGCTTTTGTAACAAGCATAAATATATAATCTGAAGACTCATGATATATTATATCCACAGCCTGGTGCTGGAATTGTTCACCATATATTTTAGTAAAAGATTGCTCCTGTTTGGGTTTAACCGTAAATTCATTTTCACAAGCAAACTGAAAAAACAGGGTCAGGAACAATATGTTAACGGCAATTCTCAAATCGATCATGGTTTATTCCGGATTTTTCAACCTGGGTTTATAATACGGTCGTACATATCTGATGGTTAATGTAAGATGATTAAGACGAATGGGATCATCTACATATCCAAAATCAATATTGTGCTGACCTATGAGTTCCATTGGTTGGTCATCGATTATAACCCTTGAATCCGTCACCTGCCCACTGGGAAACCGGTTTAATTCCTTGACTATATTGGTTAATCCTCCTGAAGCTTTCAGGTCAATTGCCAGTATAGATGGACCATTTGTTTTTATGCGGATTCCTGCACCAAAGATGCCAGAGAAATTAATCCTGTTTCGTAATTCGGGTTTTTCGATAATCGATTCAGGTGATCCTCCTTCTCCCTGACCTTCCTGACCCTCCTGTCGCGTAATATTTTGTGTAACAAACAAAAGGAGATCAAACCCTGCCCCCCCATACACATAAGGTCTGATCCTGTTCTTACCAAAAGAATATCGAAGAAACAAGGGAATATTGATCCAATCATCTGCTTCCGTATACTCATTGTTTATTCCAAGGCCAGACTGAGTATATTGGAAATTCGTTCTGCTGAACAACAATTCACCGCCGGCATACAGGCTATTAATTAAATTAAGTTCTATTCCCGCTCCAAATTCATAACCTGGAAGCGAATTATACGATTCAATAATATTATTTTCACCCTCAAGACCATAAATCGAATAATCAGAATAAATCTGAGTAATATTTGAGAAATTTATTCCTCCGATTACCGACCAATAAAACAGGGGATCAGTGATAAATTTATTATGAAGAAACATCAAGTCAGGCGGATCCAATAAGGGGTTAATCTCATGTTCAGGATCCTGCCGCAATAATTCAAGATATATTGAATCCGCTTCTTTCAGCCGGTCAAGATATAATTTCGAAAGTGACAACAACTCGAGGGCTTCGACCCTTTCCTGCCGGTTAAAGCCATTGTTTATGCAATCGGCAAGAAGTGTATCCAGATCGTAAAAACGACCTTGGTTGAACTGGTTCCTGGCCTCTTCCAATTGCTGAGTACAGAGATCCTGTTCCTGGGCCGATGCCTTGAGGATAAAAAATAAGCCAATTGAAGAAATCAACAATTGGCATAATATTTTATGCACTCTCCTTTCTTTCATTTATCAATAGTACTAAGGCATATCAACATCTATACAGGTAGCTTCGTAATCTATATCAGTTCCAACATAACGAACCCATTCCGATTCGGTCATATTTCTATTCAGGTGCCCGCAAATCTGCGAAGCCAACATTTCAAGTTGGGTAGGCCAGATTTTGACCAGTCCGTTTCCACAACCTGCTATAAGATATTTACTGTCCGGATCAGGGCTGAATGATAAACTCCATATCCGGTTATTATCTCCATGGTCGCTTAATACGATCGGAAGCATATTGAGATCATTAAAATCCCATAATTGCACCAGGCCGTCGAAACTGGCAGTAGCCAGATAATTACCTTTTTTATTAAACTTAATCTGGGTAATACTTGCATTATGACCGGTCAGTTCATCCTCGAGCTGCTGAATATTGCCGACCCCTTCGTTGGTGTCGAATAATTCCACCACTCCATTTTCATATCCGACCGCAAGGATATTCTGGCTGGGATGGAAACTGAGTGCGGTAACAGCAAGATCATTCTTGGATTTCAGAGTGTATTCCTGATCCACGTCGGTGGTGCTGAGGACTATTAATTTACCGGTTGTTGCACTTCCCAGTGCCAGCATTTTACCGTCCGGGCTCAATGACATATGTTTGTATACCACATCAAAATCCCTGTAAACCTGTGACCTTCTGGATTCAAAATGGTAAGCCCTGAGTGTTTTGTCTTCTCCTATCGAGAGAAACAGGTTGTTGTTGGGAACCACGATCACATCATGAACCGGACCCTGATGGCCTTGAACCAGAACGGGTCTCCTTCGGGGGCTCCTCATATCAAAGCATTGGATATAATTCAGATCACTTCCCAGAATAAGCCAATTCCCATCTCTGGTGTTTTTCAGAAACCTGTTCCGCGTGTCATTCGCATACAGCTCTACCGGTGTTCTTGAGGATCCGAAAAAGTCCCACATCAGGAGTTTGCCATCGGTTCCGGCACTATATACTTTATCGCCATCTACTGAAAAATCAACCCCTCTTACATGTCCAGTATGTCCAATGAAAGAATAGATACTGTCTTTTTTAGCAAACATCAGGTTCTTGAGGGCATAGTATAATCCATCATAAAGGAACCGGTCATGTTCATTGCCGTTATATTCCTTATTGAATTTATATGCCTGTTGAGCCACCAATCCCCGTAAAACATTATCATTGATCTGCAACGATTTGGCAGCCATAGCCTGGGCAATGTTCAATACATTCAGTCGTTGGACATTATTTCTCTGCTTTTCGGCGTCTTCCTGAGCCAGTATTGCCAGATCCCTTTGTTCTTGGGCTATCCTTTCATTCTGAATGGCTCTCTGTGACTCTCTTTCTGCAATCCTCCTCTGTTGTTCAGCTTCATTACGCTGCTCGTTGGCAATCTGTTGTGCCTCAATAGCTTCTTGTTCCCGTTGCTCAGCTCTGCTTGTCTGATATTGGGTGATATGATATTGCATACGTGAATCAAGAAACCGTAATTCCGCAATTTCTCTTTGCCTTCCCACCTGCTGAGCATTTTCAAGTGCTTCCTGGGCTTTTTCATCGGCTTCCACCTTCTTTATTAAGGCAAACACAAAAAATATGATCGCCACAACGGCAGCCAGGCCCAGTACAACTGCCACATTCCTGGCCTTCTTAAGCATATTCCTCTGGAGAAGCTCTTTACTGCGCTGCTCATTTTCATAGGCAGTTTTGCTGGTTTCCAGAAACAACATTGCCCTTTCAAATACGGGATTATATCGCTGGGCCCATGCCCGGGTAGGTTGCTGCTTTTTCTGCCAGTTTAATGCCAGTTGAAGATCCGGTGGGCGCCATAAACCGGTACGGCCTACCTGATACATCGCTGCGGCATCTGAAAGTCTACGATACATCTGAGCAGATTCATATTCTTCATCCACCCAGTTTTTTAAACGGTCCCATATTCTCATCAGACTTTCATGTGATATCTCCACAATCGTATCCGATTTTAACGGCACATTGGCAGGAGGCATCAGTATGGACCTTCCAGGTTTTCTGAATTTTTCAACTACATTGATAATTTCATCTTCGCTGACTCCTGCAATGGAAGAAAGTTCACCTATTCTGGCTGCTCTCCTGATACCATAATCTTCCCTGCCTTTTTCGGTTAAGGATTTAAAAATCACTTCACAGATCTCCCGCTCGTTTTTATCGAGTTCGGAATAGGTTTCATTGGCATGTTGTGAAAGCGCTTCTTCAATCCTTCCAATAGCTACATAGTGTCTTAGGTCAATGGGTTCTCCCTCTTCACGGTTATGCACCCAATAGTCCCAGGTACGCATCAAAGCATGCTGTAATATAGGGAGCTGGTCCGGACTGTTTCCTACGTCATTGAGCAATTGTTGCGTGAGTCTTCTTGTAATTTTTCCGCCTCCTACGGCTATGGGGCCTTCGATGGCCATTTTCTGTTGTTCCCGCGTCATCTGGGGTATGAGATAATGACTTTTGTTGATCACGTGGGTAAGATCGGGGAATTGGGCACAATCACCAATAAAATCAGACCGCATGGTTATTGCCACATAAACAGGGATCTCTGTCTGTTTAATCGATTTCAGCAGGAGATTAACGAAAGAGGCAGATAAATTCGCAGTTTCTATATCATCCTCCCGTTTCAGGAATCGGAATAATTCTTCAAATTGATCGATAAGTACCAGAAAATTGGGGGGTTTCCTGAAATCTTCAATATAATGTTTTAAGGCATCGACCAATCCCATGGAACTGCTTTTCAGAATCACGTTGGTAATCGTTGATTCCAAAAACCTTTCCTCGTCTGAGAGATCTTCAATTTTCGAATTAAGATTGACAATGGAATCTGCAAGATTGGCCATCGGTGCATTTCCGGGTCGTGTAGAAATCACAATCCAGTCCTGGCCTACGTCAGTCATAAATCCACCGTATAAAACAGGGATCAATCCACAATACATTAATGAGGATTTCCCGCTGCCTGAAGCACCTATGACTGCGGTAAATCGATTTTCAGAAAGTTTCAGAAGAATATCATCACTTTGACCCTCCCTGCCGAAAAACAAATGACTCTCTTCGAACCCAAAAGGTCTAAGGCCAGGGAAAGGATTTAAAAGTTCACCTTCTTTGGTTTTAATTCGCTGGACGATATCAACTTCCTTTACTCCCATTAATTTTTATTTAGCTGAGACAAAAAAGACTTGAATGCCTCTTTTGTTATCTGCTTTCCTTTGTATAAAATTAACTTATCTGAATCAAGATATAAATCTAAATCTACTTTTTTATTGGAATCTACAATAACAGCGGTAGGATTTTTATCTTTTTCCCTGCCCATCCCCATTGCTTTGACACTGTCGAACAATTTACTTTTAACCCAATTTTCGCTATTGTTTCCATAATAAATCAATGTGCCATCACATTCCTTTAAATGCCTGTTATGTTGATCACGAATCTTTATTAATTCACCTTCAAAGTTGGAATATACTATTTCATAACCCTCTTCTTCAAGCAATTCACCAATAGGTTCACATTGGTCATATTCATTTTTTGAACATATAAAATAGATCTTTTTTCGTTTACCGGTATCGAATAATGAACTGGTTTCGTTGGATTGATTTCTCTCCTCTACAAGATTATTTATAAAGTTTTTTAATTCTTCTATTGGAATTTCAAGAACTTCTGCATTCTGAATATTAATTATATCCTTTTTAATATTTTCTATAAATAATTTTTGTTTAACACTTAAATTATCTCTCTTCGGAGCCAACCATATGATTCGTTTGAATCGGTTGGCATGTTTGATTCGCGGATGATCATTAATTTGGCGGGCATGTTCCGATGCAAGTTGGTTTTCAATCTCGACAATGGACAATCCTCTTTCCTTGATCAGTTTTCCAGCATCCTCACCGATTAAATGGATCGAAATATAACTTTTACCTAGTTTATTATTAATTTCTTTCGATAATTCATCGAATGTATTTTCCAAATTATTGATCTGCAATACCGGAAAATTATTCCTTCTCAGTTCCCGCTCAAGATTTTCTCTCTCGAGTTCCAGGTCGATCCCTGATTGTGCAAGATAAAGTCCCGAGGGACGCATTTCGTCGACCAGTTTTTTTGCATATTCCAAATGTCCCTCATTCCTGTAATGGAAGTGTTTAATTTCAGTGGCAATATCAAATAATTTCATCCAATAATTATGATCCTTTTCGGGATCATTTTCATAGGAAATTTCTGACACAAAATCAGTAATTGAATCCACTGTATAAAAACAAATCGTTGAATGATGGATAAGGTAACCGGGTAAATTATCAGTATTAACCCTGTTTTTAAAAACATTAATCAATTTAAACTCAGCCCGATCCTTCTTTTTCTGTTTATCAAGAACTTCTTTTTCAAAAACTTCCAGATAACTTGTGAATATCGGTGCTTGTAAAAAGTTTTTGGAAACTACAGGAATAATAATGGAGGGGGCAACAGGATAAGCTTCAGGATCAATTTCATACTCAGTCACTTTAATGAAATCATAATGATCCCCATCCAGTTTAATTAATAAATGATTAAGTTTATCAACAAATGTACTCACCCATCCGCTGACATAGCCACTCTCAGTTTTATCATCCAGATTGGAAAATAGTAATATAATTTGAGATTTCGACACCCTAATTATTAAATACTTTCACTTTAACCCACAAATAATGCAATTTATTAATAATTATCAATAAATAATTGCTATTAATTATTAAAAAAATATAAATTTTATTGTGCAATCATTCAGGCTGATTGACTTATTTCCCTGTTCTCCAACTGATCCAAGCCAGCCAGACGATTAAGGAAATACAAAGCCAGTTGATGATCATTACTTAATAATTCATAAAGTTTTTCCTTATAAATCTTTAATATTATGGTATTTGACAGCGGATGAATGGTAATTTCATTCTCAGCAATATCCTCAATCAAAACTTCTCCCAGAAATTCTCCCCGGATTAAATTATTGATAATAACCCCTTTCTGTATCAGGTTCACATAGCCCTCATACACTACATAAAAATACGTATTGGTTTCTTCGGTAATCCTTATTTTCTGATCTTTCATTAGATACATTTCTTCAGTCAGGTCCAGAAGATTAACAATAAACGTTGTCGGTATCTGATTAAAAACCGGAAGATTCGAAAGAAAAAAGGCTTTGTTGATGGTTAGTGGTTTTTCAATTTGATCAATGCGTGTTCGCTGTTTCAATATCATCGAATCAAGTTCAAGCTTTTTTGACCTTCCGACTCTTGTAATGTTTTCGTGATAATATTCAGGATTAATCTGAAATAATGACCAAGCGGCGGTATCTGAAATAAGGGGATCTGGATTGAAGATGTTAGCTATTAGCTCATATAATAAGGACTCTTCCCTGTTCATTCCAACCCAATACAAGGCAAGCGCCTTGGACCACCGGTTAATCTGGTTGAATTCCTTATTGATTATCTGCTTGATCACATCTTTAAAATCCCCAAGAATGTGAGGATAGAACACCTGAAGTCGTTTTACTTTTTCCTGATCGGATATATCATCAAATAAGGGCACTAGCCTATCTTTGAGATCCTCGGCCAGTAATACATCCAGCAATTCAATTGCATAGGTAATCCCTTCACTGGTTTTGCTTTCGATATTGGCCTTGATCAAATTTATCGAATACTGATCGTAGATCATCGACAGCAGCATATAGATATGCCTGAAATGATTCTGATTTTCTTCTTCTATGGATGACCTGAGAAGTTTACCTATTTCTGTATTGGGTATTTTATCCAATGCATGAAGGTTCCAGATTATGTCATTCACATCTGACTCAATTACATATTTTATCCGGACGGTCTGATATCCTTCGGCTTCGAAATCGGAATTAGCCAGGGCAAGCAGGATCTGGGAGACTACTTTTTTATCCGGATAGTCAACTTTAGACCAGAGTATCTCCCTGGACCTTTCTGAATTTAATTTTTCTAAGACCCGGATGATCCTCAATTGGGTCTGGGGGTCCTGATCGGTTTTTTGAAATACCACATCGAGATGGGGTATTATCTCATCGCCGATGTTTATTAATGCATTTATGGCAATATCCCCAAAGGTCGAGGAAGAAAGTTTATCGATCATGAAGGGATATAATTCCTGGCGGTTGATTCTGCCGGCAGCCATAATGGAATTTGACTGTACACTGAAATTCAGATCTCCCAGCAATTCCATCAGATAAGGAATACATTCATCGGAGGGTTGATTAATGATCATATTGATGGCCTCCATCCTGTCCTCCACATCTTCGGATCTTGTAAGCCTCGATAAATTCTCAGAAAACGAATGATCATCATCGGAATGCAACAGGCGGTTTAGCCAGTTCCCGATGTCTTCTTTCCCTTTTTCAGTATCTTCAATGATCTTTACTTTTTTCGGGTTTTGAGTGCCCCCAACATTTCGAAGTTCATTGAGTTTAAGAAGGGCAAATTTTTTAATGATTTTCTGTTCCTTGTTAACGAGTGAGGGGAGCAAATCCTTAAATTTATTGCGATCCAGTTTTTCAATTATTTTTAAAGAAAAAATCTTCGAGGCCGATTCCTTGATATTCGTAATATTTCTCATTACGGTATCCAGCTCTATCACCTCTGAGGCAATTTCCTCCGAATCGATCTCGTGGCTTTCAAGTTTCTTTTTTACTTTGTTCCTGTATTCATTATATAGCTTTCCCGTTACAAAGAAGTATCCAATTATCATAAAAAGAAGGAAGTACGAATAATGGATCAGGCTAAATACTGCAAACAAACCGATCACAAGGATCAAACCACCAGCTATCAACCTGGCCATTTCGTTAATAACGCCTTCCACTTTGGCCTGTATATCAAACCGGATATTGATATTGAGCGGCATGAAGAAGATCTTGAAAGTTGGATTTTCCAAGGCTTCCCTAAGTGAATTGGAGAAAAACTTGCTGAGCCCTATGAACAGAAAATAATAAATGAAATACTGGGATGATGTGGCATATCCAAAAAAGGTTCCTGTAATAATTGCGGCGATAGTAAACAAACCCAGAACTACAGGAAGAATAGTCAATGCTGTTTTTAAACCATAAGAAGCAATTAACCTTTCGTTAACAAAAGTTTGCATCAGCAGTGTAAATGCCATAATGGACAGGTACATATAAGATAAAAATTTAGCCAGGCTATTTTCATCCGGGTATTGCTGTTCAGTGATCTTTAAAAAAGTGTAATCGACAAATGTTACACAGATAATAGAAATTCCGATAAAAAGAGATAAAAGAATTATATATTTATCTTTAAAAAATTTAGAAAACCGGTAAATTTCTGAGGAATCCTGTTCACGATGTTTGGGGGTATACCTTATTTGTTTGTTGATAAAAATCAGAAACCCAAGACAGGCTATAATACTGGAGGCACTCACTATCAGAAGATCCGTTACGTTACTGATATATTCAATGAAAAAGGGAACGGAGACGAAGGCAAGTATAGTGGCCAGCAATTGCCCGGCATCGATACTGCCAATGATCCTTCTTGATTGTCTTATATCGAATATCCTTCCGAACAATCCCCAGAAACTGAGCAGCATAACGGATGTTACAGGGAAAAGCATTACATACAGGATAAATATGAAGATCTGACTGGATGTGGAAGTAATATTCAGGAAGGTTATAACGATAAAACTGAAAACTGCTAAAAGATTTGAAAGGGCTAATTTGCTGAACGAAATCTTTTTTTGAAGGATCATATACAACCAGGTGGATATTACACCCAGTATACCTGATATAAAAAAGGCTTCTTTTAGCAGTGCTCCCTGTGTATTTAGAAATAATGTTTCAACTACTACACGATAAGTTGCCAGAAAGACCCCCATGAAGAACCCATAACCCAACAATAACAACGCCGGTCGCTCTTCCTCTTTCTTCTGAACATTTATGATCTTCAGAATTGCCTTTATCATGAGATAAAGATATTATTATTTTTTATTGAAAACCTGGTTTAATCCCATTAATGTAATATTAAAAGCTTAAAAATGTAAAAATCGTCCTGATCATTTTTTATTATGAGATGATTAAGGCCAGATGGTAACTTAGTGGCATCAAATTCTGCCATGGAACCACCAGGTGATATAACCCCCTCAGCTAAATTCACACCTCGTTGGTCAATTATGAACCATTGATAAGAATTATTGAGTTCATTTAAGAATTCAACTTTAAAATGATCGTCGGCCGGATTTGGAAATACACGGGCAAAATCATGGGGTTCAAGTGAATTTTCCAGTCCCAAAACCCGATCGAGTGCGTTATTGGTCTTATAAGCAGTAGCCTGGAGTATTTCCCTGGTATTTTCATCCTGAATGAAAAAAACTATAGTTATATTATCATTCGAAATGTCTGAAAAGTTCTTTAGATCATAAGTAAACCTCATGATTTCCTCATCATTCACTCCCCAATTCCGGTCCATTCTGTAACCAGATACGTCGGGTAAAAGCTTTCGAACTATATGAGTGGTCCATTCCCCATTATCTGCCGTTGCAGAGTCTTCGATAACAGCAATAAAAGCCTTTATCGTACCGGAGTACTCATTCAACGATAAAATGGATGCTTCAATATTCAGAAAATCCTCCCCGGAAGGTGGAGTTGAAACAGACAGGTCAAAATCTGCTCTGTCAAGAATCCTTTTAGAAGTCTCCAGGGAACCCCATCCACTTGAAAATGGCAATGTATTCCTGATATTTCCGTCGATAATGCTATAGGGCACCGAAGACACACCGTAAAAGATGGACCTTCCTCCCGGATCCGTTTTATTTGCCACACTGAATACATCGGCAGCTGGATATCCTGTATGATATTTGATAGTGATCAATTCTTCATTTCCAGCTACAAGAGCGTCGATCTCGTTTTCCTCGTCAATTGATTCATCTTTATTCCGGTTTGCAAATTGTTCGATCAATACTGTTCTGTTTCTCTCTCCTATAAATACATTATCGAATCCAAATCCGGTATTGTTTTTGGCATTGTCACTACCCAGGACCAGCCTGAATCTTACCACACCAATTGAATCATAGGCCAACAGATCCAGGTTGAACCTGGAGGTCAGCCATTCATTTTGTTCACCTGTCCATCCGTTTGAGCGATTTTCTTCGTCAACTTCTGTAAGCCCAATAATTCCACGTGTATCATACCAGTTTACACCCTGCGCTTCTTCACCCAGAATATACCAAGTGGACCCATTATCCAGTGAGTATTGAAAGGTTACACCATCCCTGGTTTCTTCAAGATCTTTATACCGGTCGAAACTGATCATGGGTTTTTTGAAGTTTGAAAGATTAAAACAGGGACTATTAAGCGCTGATGTTTCCGATAAATCATAACCGCCTTCAAAATTAGTGGTAGCCCAGAAATTAGCCCCGTTCTCTGGTTCAGGAGCAATATATTCCATGGATGGATCATTAATCTCCCAACTCCATTTTTGATTTTCAGGAATTATTCCCGGGCGTATATCCTCGGGGATCCAGCTTTCCGTATTCTGTTCAAAATCTTCAAAATAGTTCTGGGTCAGATCCAGGGTAGGCAGGATCAAAACACGCTTTTCTTCTTCTTCAACACATCCTTCCCGGGTCTCCACGGTCAGTGTAACGGTAAAGTCTCCCTGTTCACTGAAAAGATGATTGGTGGACATAGGCTGGGTACTTATTGAACCATTATCATTAAAATCCCATTGCCATGATATTATATCGGCCTCGGGATCATTTACGCTTGCGTCGAATTCCGTCATTCCACCTTCACATTCACCTATGAAGTCAAAATCAATTCCGGGCAATCTTCCAATAGAAACCAATTGTGTGGTGGATTCTTCACATCCCTTATCAGAAATTGCAATTAGATTGACATTGTATTGTTTCGATTGATCATATATATGGACCGGGCTTTCTGCCACCGAAGTATCCCCATCACCAAACTCCCATTTCCAGTTCGCTATCGAACCCGATTCAATGGTACTCTGGTTCAGAAATACTATTTCTTCGTTATTACACTGGGAGGTTAATTCAAATTCAGGGGATGGTAACGGATTGACTATTACCGTTTTTGATATACTGTTTGTGCATCCATTCTGATCTTCCACACTGTAAGTTATTACGTCTGTACCTACAAAGCGAGGTTCATAGGCTTCACCTATCGGCCCGAGTTTTTGAGTCGTGTATTCCTTGCTTGTCAATGAGGTAACTGATTCCGTATCATCGAAGAGATCAAACAAGGGATCCTCATGACAGAATTCTTTCCCATCCTGAATATTAAAATCCGGTTCTGGCAGTGGATTGATCATTACCACTTGTGAACTTGAGTCTGTACATCCATTTTCATCGGTATAAATAAATTTGATCTCATGAGAGGTTACTACCCCCGAGGTATCCGCTGATTCCGCGGCATCGGCCACGCTGAATTCAGCCAGGCCCTGACCTAAGTCATTTATTCCATTTCCGATAAAAACGCCCCCTTCACCAACGGGTAGCCCCAACAGATCAACAAGTTCCTCATAGTCTATACAATACTTATTTGCCAGGCCACTAAAAGAAACATTGGGGGGCAAATTAACTTTAATATTTATGGTTAATGAATTGCTTTCACAACCTTCAAACAGGCCGATCTCATTTTTTGATTTTGTAATAAAAAAAGTAGTATCTACTGGCTTTGGAACGGATGTAAAATCCGGTTTAAATGAATTAGCATCAGAGAGAATTATATTATCTTTATCTCCTGCGCCATTCTGATCATACCAGGTATATAAATCATCTTCCATTGGATTAAGCACTGTAAGTATTTCAACATCATCTACATCACAATAATTTCCTGCATAATCAGCTAAAACAGGTTGAGTTGGAATATCGTAGATATTTACATTAATTTCCTGCCGTGGACCTTCACAGCCATTAAATGTTGTGCTTTCATGCTTTAGCTGTGACACATAATATGTGAATGTCTGTGGAGTATTTGTTATACCAAGATCACCAGGACTGGACGTGAAGTCATCGGTTTTATCAACAGTATGAATAAGCGTTGATCCGGATTCTGATGAATACCAGTTATAGGTACTGGTAGTATCTGCATTTGCAATTATAACATCATTAATATCGTCAGTCAGACAATAATGCAAGGAATCATCATTAATACCATCCGTATTATCAACAATATGGGGCTCTGCAGGAGTGGAATGTACCGTTAGCGTTTCCTGGGTAAGGGTATAGTTATTTGTATACTGGAAGGATTCATATCCAGGCAGGAGTCCCCAACTATCCGGATCAGTTTCATATGAATTACATTCGGTTCGGGTTACTTTACCCGGATCTAATGGGTCTTCATAAAAAAATGTCCGGTTAGTGCATTCCTGTAATCTGTAAGAATACACCCGTTGATAAATCCACTGTATTGTTTTGTTTCCCGATCCGGAGGAAGGGTCGAACCGAACTCCGCCGGTTTCATCGATCAATCCCGGACCCTGGAACCCGAGCCAAACCACATCCTCCACATATAGTACATTTCCATCCCATTTATACGGAAAAGATGGATTTTGAATGTGTGTATAGTCATAATAATCACCATAATTATAAACAATTTTTCTTATTTCATCCGGAGGTACAATGGGTTCCGGGGCCCCTCTCAGTTCAAGATAATCTGTAACATCGTCATAAACACAATACTCGGGATCAAGATTTATGATTGTATTATTGGGGTCAAATACTGTAACCTGTAATGTATCGTTTATCGATTTACAGCCTGTACCCGGATCGGTATAGTTCATAACCAAATTATGATATCCACCGAATGTTTTGCCAGCAGCCCCGGGATCAAACTCATATTTGGTTTCATAATAATTAAATGTGACACCGGGACCCGTGAAAAGAAGGTTAAGGATATCATTTCCTTTTACCGTATCTTCCTCCAGTGTACCGTTGATAATCGTTCTCTTAAGCCCTATAAGATCTACAGGTGGAGCTTCAAAAGAATAATCTGTGGTAGTGTTTCCAATAATCACATTTGGAAGGGGAACTACTTTAACATCCAATGTGGATACATTTCCCTGACAACCATTTATATCCATTACCTGTGAAGAGATAGTATGTATGATGGTATCTTCCATATCACTGCTAACATTAACAGTTATACTGCTCGAGTTGCCTCCTGTAGCCTGGGTTCCTGCTTCAGCGGGTATATCCCATAAATACGTATTAGTCGATGGAGGATCACCTTCTATCATATAAATAATGCCTTTCGAGCCCTGGCACACTGAATCAAGCGTGTTTATTTCCGAATCGGTAATTATATTGCCGGTTACCGGTGAGGAATAAAAATCAATAGTAACCTGGGCCGGATCCGGGTCGCCACACGCTCCTCCGGTCTGTTCCAACTGAATCGTCACACTTCCGTTTGACAAGTCGGAAGCACTTGGCGTATAGGTTGTGACCAAACTATTTACATCTCCGAAACCTGAAGGATTGTCGGTGGGCACAGTACTCCAGGTTCCACCGGTACCTCCTTCACTTAATACTCCTTCGAGATCGATTATTGCCTCAGGGCAGACTTCAGTGCTGGAAGTAATTATAGTGGGCGAGCTTTTCTGTATAAAGGCGATTGTTCTCTGTTCCGAATCAATCTGGGATGAACAAACACCCTGATTATCTGCGCTTAACCTTAACGTTACTGATTCATTGGCCACATCGATATAAGTAGGCCAGTATTTTGTGTCGGGATCCGTTGGGTCCGAAATGGTCAGAGGGTCTGTTCCCGGTGAACTGTTGCCAAATCCTCCTGTTCCTGAGATCACCTCCCAGATTCCATCGTTAACTGTACCATTCTGAATTGTGGCCTCAAGATTAATTGAAAAGGTAGCATTGTCCGGAATGCACACCGAGGTAGGCACATTATCAAAAACAATTTCTGCCGGGGTGTTCACAGTGAGTGTTCTGGCACTGCTGTTAACCGGACAGACTATATTCCCGCTTGTCTCGGATACTACCACCCTGTAATCGTATCCATCGAGGGCGCTTTGCCCGGTTACGGTTAAAATGCTGGTGGTTTCTCCGGAATAGGGATCACCACCAACAGATGGCACATCATTCCATGAGCCATCGTTATACTGCCATTGGTAAGCCAGGGTTACGCCACTGGCTGTGACTTCAAAGGTGGTCTGTTCACTTTCACACACGGTCTGGTCGGTCGGCTGGGTATCAATAGTAGGCTCGGGGTTAGCCGTCAGAACCGTGGAGGTTGCAGACCAGTCGCTGGCGCAATCGGTATCTTTATTCTGGGTTCTTATATTAATGGTTTTTGGTGAACCGACCGTGACAGGAATATTATCCCAATCAAATGGAGAAGAATTCTCAGTATGATCGACATTGGTCCCCCCGTCATCGGAAAATTGTATTCTGTAATCCGTTCCAGGGGTTGAGGTGCCCGCAAGCGTAGCCGATATATCAATATTCCCGTCACCACATATATCATATGAAGCCTGACCGGCTAGAGGAGGATCAGGTACGGTTCCGATTGTAAAAGGAGCCGATTCGGAACTTTCACAATTTTCCGCACTGACAGCAATTACCGTGTAATCACCCGCTTCATCCGTATCATAGGTCTGTCCCGTTTGACCGGAGATCTCCACGGCATCCTGATACCATATATAGGTATCCCCGCCCGCTCCGGCATCGAGTGTGATCGTAACCCCGGCACAATAAGGAGCTGAAGCTGCCGTGGTGATCGTTGGTGTGGAAGGAGTAGAACTGATCGTGAATGCGGCAGACTCAGGGCTTTCACAACCACCATTTACCGCTTTTACCGTATAATCCCCTGCCAGACTGGCATCATAGGTCTGATTGGTGGCCCCTCCGATCGGTGATCCATCACGGTACCAGATATAATCGGTAGCCACCACATCGGCTTCGAGTGTGATTGTGGTACCCGAGCAATACGGCGCAGAAGCGGCAGTCGAGATGGTCGGGGTGGAAGGTATCGTATTTTCCGTCAGGGTAACACCCAGCCGGTTCAGGCTGACGCAGGCTGTTCCATCATCGACCACTTCCGCATAATACGTAGCCGTACCGGGATTATCGGCGGTAAATTCCTCTCCATTATTTCCCCCTGTGGTTCCGGAAGCCAGTGTACCGCCTCCGGAAGAAGCATACCACATTACAGTGTATCCTCCTCCGGGATCATTTACACTGATGGCAGGAATCGGGTCGCCTTCACAATAGGACTCATCCGAAGCTCCCGAGGGATCTGACGGGGTATCGTTTCTTGTGATCGTAACTCCTACGCGGTTATCACTGACACAACCGGATGCATCATGTTCTATTTCTGCGTGATAGGTGTCCGTGGCATCTGTGGAAGGCGTGAATATCTCACCGTTATTCCCCGAAGTAGTACCTGAAGCGAGCGTACTGCCCACAGAGGAATTGTACCACATTACCGAATAATCGTTTCCCGGATCATTTACACTGATGGAGGTTATGGCATCACCTTCACAATACTCATTATCTGTGGCTCCGGTAGGATCAGCCGGTACCGGTCCGATATTCATGGAGGTGGTATAGGTGTCATGTAAAGTAGTGCCATTGTAAGCTTCTATATCAATGGATTCAGACCCATCGGTTACGGCACCTGAAGGAACAATGACGGTTGCGACTGTATTGGATTTTGATTCAAAAGAAGTGATCTCAACCCCATTCAGAACCACTTTATCCATCGCCGGGGAATCAGTGAATCCGGAACCGTTTATAGTCAGCGTTTCACCTGAGCAAATTGTAGTTGGCGATACGGAAGTTATATCAGGATTGCCCGCATGTGCCTTAATAGATGAAACAATTAAAAACAATATTAAAATTGTCCTTTTCGAACCCGTAAATTGCTGTCCTTTTATACTATTTATAATATGGAATTTCATTTCATTTACTTTTTAATCCTGTACAATATTTCCCTGCCTGTCCATATTGATCACTGTGATCAGCTTACTCCCGGCGATCAGGGATGTGCCGATCATGGCATAACCTTTTGAAGTAGATATAATCTCCGAAGGGATCTCTTCCCCGGGCCCTCCATATTTTCTTTCCCATTGAATTTCACCGGATGCATCGATCTTTATAAGATAGAAATCTTTATTCCCGCTTACCGACGCGGCTCCAAGGATCATATAACCACCATCAAAGGCCTCACATGCAGAAATACCTTCTTCAAAACCTCCGGCTTCATAACTCCTGGCCCAGAAAATCCCTCCGGGTGAGATATTTCCATTACGGTCAACCTTGATCACACGGAGATCCCTGTCTCCACCCGGTTTGTATTCCGTTCCCACAATCATAAATCCCAGGGAAATTTTATATATACTGCTGACGCCGACACGGTTATCAATATCTTCAACAGGTACCGGAACCGGTATATCACCATTATAGGGCGCTTCTATAAAACTTGCCTGCGGTATATCCTGTTGCGTATAGCTGCCCGTCCAGACAAGCCGGTTCCTTTCCGCTACATCCAGAATATTCCTGCCCAGTTCATCGTTTGTTCCATCCGGATACGTCCTTACCCGGTCAGACAGCAGGTTTCCTTCCATATCAAAATAACCCAGGAACATGGCAGTTTCCTCTACAGTTCCACTATTCTGAACCTGATAAGCTCCCAATACCACAATTTCATTCTGGCTGTTTATGACCAGGGCATGGGGCTCACCGGGTTGCCGGAATCCGATAACTCCGGGAATGGTATTGAATGTTTCCCATTCAACGATAAGATCCCTGTTCAGTCTGGCGAGGTAGATTTCATTTATCACAGAATCCGCTTCTCCCCTTGTAACCGAACCCGCCACGATAAAGCCATCCGGTGACATGTGCAGATCCACGGCATGGCTCACCGTATTTTCATCAACCGGAAGGAGCACCTCCTCATCAATAAACCCGTATTGATCCGTCTTGAATAAATATATGCTGCTGTAGGATTCATCTTCCTCTTCAAAATACAGGGATCCCATGCCGATCATTCCCCCTTCATCCAGCATTTCGATACTCCTGCCCTTCGGAAATTGCCGCATATTGAGGCCTGACAGCAATTCACCGCTTTGTCCATTCCCGTAAACCTTCTGATAAAAACCGGTATCGAGGGGCTTGGGGCCGAATTCTTTTTCGCAGGAAAAAAACCCCATAGCCAAACCTATATATATCAAACACCTTTTCATATTCTATTCTTCGAGTTTTTTAGGATTGTAAAATTTATACATATAGGTTATTGAGATCAGCATATTGCTAAGCGAAAAATCCGGTTCACGATATCGCAATTCCCAACCTTCGGAAAAATCCATGGTAAATTCATTATTGCGGATGTTCAACTGGTTCAAGGCATGATTATATCTGAAGGAAACCAAAATATCAGACATAGAAAGATTTTCATATTTAAATCCAAAACCAAGTATATAGTAGAAATGTAGCGTATTACGGTTTCCGATATTCATCAGTTCTATATTTGCCCCCTCAATAATAAAATTATTTTCTCCCGTGAATGCCGGACTGGTGTAGTCCGCGTCGTAAAGATAACTGACGGCCCCACCGGTTTCTATAAATGGCTTTAGTGTCCATCCCGGATATTTATACCTGATCAAAAGAGGCAATTCGAGAAAAACCTGATTCTCATCTGCATCAAACTCACCAAGTATACTCTGATCGAGCAAAGCATCGGCCGGCATGACGATGCCATAAGACCTGTTTGAAAAAAGCATTTCAGGAATGATCTCAAAATTCTCCTTCACGGGGATCTGAGCCCCCACACCGGCGCTGAAACCCGTATTCGACCTGAATGTCGTGGTGGATGACCGGTTGCTGGTTAATGAATACGTATTGGTGATAGTGAAAAGGTTAGTATTGCCACCCACTTTAAACCCAAGCTGAAAAATGGACCGTGTACGGTATTTTTTATAAAGGTTTATAAATTCGGTAGGATCGACAGCGGGATTCACCTGGTATTCCTTATCCACTCTCAATAAATTCAATACAGCCTGTTCGGCCTTTTCATCCTCTTCAAGATAATTATAGGTGATGGATAACAACTTATAGGCCTCGACTTTTTCATCCCTGGTAAACCCCTGTTCCAGACAGGGTTTTATCATTTCCTCTACAAGATTGATCTTTCCCTGATTGAATAAGATCTGAGCCTGTTCCAATAACTCAGAACAACTGCTCTGCGCGTAACTTCTATCAAAACAGATCAGGAATATTAAAACGGTTCCTAATAAATGCTTAATCATGGTTAGTGCTCTGGAATAATCTTAAAATTATTTATTTAATCCGGACAGGTTTCCTCGTATTCAATATCCTCTTCCACATAGAGATTCCACTCTTCCGGGGTCAGGTTTCTTGTCACTTTATTACATATTACATTCGACAAGGGCAGAATCCTTGTCGGCCACTTTCGTAAAATACCATCCGTGCATCCGGCGTATATATATTCATTATCCTGGCTGAAGGTAATACTCCACACAAAGTCGGTATGATCATCCAGCAGGATTGGCTGTTCATTCAATTTGGCAAGATTCCACAATCTCACTGTTCCATCCGTATTACCTGAAGCCAGTTGTTTCCCGTCTCTTGAATATCTCAGGTCCCTTACTACAGCTTCATGTCCCGTTAAGGTTATTTTAGCACGCATATTGTCAATGTCCCATAACTGAATCAGACCGCCTGCATTGCCAATGGCAAGTTCAGAGCCTTGAGGATTAATAGCCATGGCATAAATTTTATTCCGGGATTCCCTAATGAATATTTCTTTTTCCCTGGTATCCAGATTGAACAGTGCCACTTCCCCATTATCATAGGCCAGAGTAGCCTGCATTTTCACCGGATTTACTGCCAATGCATTAATTTTAACTCCGGAATCCTCGATAGAAATAATTCCGGAACCATTGTAAAGATAAAATCCACCATTCCGGCCGGTAGCCACAAACTGTTCCCCGTCCGACGCAAAGGCAATATGCCGTATAATCTGATCCGGTGTGTTAACGGAATTGATCTTTTTACCATTATTATTAAGGTCAAAGATTGAAATTGTGTTGAAATCACCTCCGGCGGCAAGCCATCTGTTCTGCTTACTGAGGGCAAGGGTGTTGAATCCTCCCGCCTGATAGGCTATTTGTTCCGGTTCAGGGTTATCCACATTAGCAGGCCATTTATACACATATCCATCTGAACTTGCAGAATAAACATAATCCCCTTCCGTATCAGCCACAAGATCTTTTACTTCACCGGTATGGCCGGTAAGCGCGTTAAATAGTTCTTTATTTTCCTGAAGGGATTTTACTGCATAATACAACCCACTGTAGATATCATAATCATAAGCATAACCCTGGTTATCGGTATTGAAAATATAGGCCTGTTGGGCCAGAAGACCCTGTAGTTCGGGGTCCGGGATCTGCCTTGATTTAATGGCCATCTGTTTGGCGATGGCAATTTTCCGAAGGCGTTCGGCTCTGATTCTGGCAGCCTCGGCAACCCGTCGTTGACGTTCTGCCTCAGCTGCATTTTCTTCAGCTATTCCTTTCTGGCGCAACGCTTCTTCTGCATTTTCCTCGGCAATTCCCTGTTGTCTTAAAGCCTCAGCTGCATTGGCCTCAGCGATGTTTTGCTGGCGCAACGCTTCTTCTGCATTTTCCTCGGCAATTCCCTGTTGTCTTAAGGCCTCGGCTGCATTGATCTCAGCAATGTTTTGCTGGTGCATCGCTTCTTCCGCATTTTCATTGGCAAGCTGTTCATTCTGTATGGCAAGGTCTCTCTGTTCATTGGCTCTTACCTCTTCCCGTTCAGCCCTCACCTTCTGTGAAAAAGCATATATGAGAAAAGCGATACTGATCACCGCAGCACTACCCAGGACCAGGGCAGTGATCCTGGCCCGCTTTAGTGCCCGTTTCTGTTGCAGTTCCTTTTGTTTCTGCTCAGTCTCCCATTCTTTTCTCGAATATTCGAGGAACACCATGGTCCGTTCAAAGGCCGGATGATAACGTTGGGCCCAGGTAAGGGAGGGATTATATTTCTGTTCCCAGTTCAGGGCTAATTGAAGGTCAGGAGGCCTCCAAAGCCCTGCCTTGCCCACCTGGAACATGGCCGATGCTTCCGCAAGCCTCAGATACAGCCGGGCGGATTCACCTTCTTCATCGGCCCAGATCTTGAGCCTCTCCCAGATCCGCATCAGGCTTTCATGCGATATATCAAGGTAGGTTTCAGATGTTAATTTGATATGGGCAGGAGGAGTTAACAGTGATCTTCCGGGTTCCCTGAACTTTTCTACCACATCGAACACCTTTTCCTCCTGCACGTCGGCCAGATCAGCTACTTCCTGCAGCTTGGTTGGTCTCCTTATACCATCGCCCTCTCCCCTTTTTTCGGTCAGGGCCTTGAACATAATCTCACAGATCCGCTGCTGTTCCTCGGAAAGCTCCTCATAGGCTTCATTGGCATGCCTCGACAGGGCTTCGGTCATCATACCGATGGCTTCATAATGATGAATGTCAATGGGTTCCTGACCTTCATGATTCATCCGCCAGTAGGCCCAGGTTCGCATCAGGGCGTGCTGAAGTATGGGAAGCTGATCCGATTTTTCTCCCAGATCGTTCAATAACTGCTGAACCAGCCTGGGAGTGATCTGTCCTCCTCCCACAGCCACCGGGCCGATGATGGCCATCCGTTTCTGATCCCTGGTCATCTGGGGAATCAGATAATGACTGTCATTTATTTTTTTGGTCAGCTCGGGATATTCGGCACAATCACCGATAAAATCGGAACGCATGGTGGTAGCCACATATATGGAGGCCGATACATTCTGGACCGCTTCCATTAACAGGTTCACGAAAGCCAGTGATTCGTTGGTGTTTTTTCCGGCATCATCCACTTTTCTGAACCTGAATAATTCTTCGAACTGATCGATGAGGATAAGAAAATTCCTGTCCTGTGATGCTTTCAACTGTTTTATCGCCTCAACCAGACCCAGAGAGCTGCTTTTTAACAGCGACACCGTGATGGTCCGCTGTATCCTTTTATCCTCTTCGCTTGCCTGCTTATACTCTTCATCCTCATCCAGCAATGCATCAGCCAGATTTTCAATCGGCGAAGCGCCCGGTCTGGCTACAATTACTGACCAGTTAGGACCCTTATGGGCAAGAAAGCCACCATATAAAATAGGCAGAACCCCGCAATAAACGAAAGAGGATTTCCCCGATCCGCTAGGGCCGATCACGGACACAAACCGGTTTTCAGATAGTTTCATCAATACTTCATCTGTCTGTCCTTCACGACCGAAAAACAAATGGCTTTCTTCAATATTGAATGGTCTCAACCCAGGGAAAGGATTATCCAGCAGATGATCCTCATCAATTTTTCGGGTGGCGATACGGGATACTATTTGGCTCATTATTACTGGATTTTAGATAGGAACGGCTCAATTATTTTTTCATCGACATTCGAAGTTTCTATCAGATCGACTTCGTAATTTCTGAAATGCTCTTTATTCAACTTTCTGGCCCCGGCTGACAGGATCGCTTTATTATCCAGCGATTTCAACCGTCCAAAACCGGGTGATTTCAGAATATCGAGTAGTTTCATCCGAACCCAGAATTCATTCACATGATCCCTGAAAATGATCACGCCGTCAAAATCTACCAGGTTCTGAATATGAAGTTGCCTGATATCCATCAGATTTCCCTCGAAAGAAGGCAACAAAACCTTGTATCCTTTTTTATTCATCAAATCGAGCAGAGGCTGTACGTTGTTTTTATCTTCCTTGTCATATATGACATATATTTTCTTATTACCGGATCCGGTGGCTTCCTCTGTTTTTATATCAGATACTCTTTCCGGAAATTCGGAGAGGGTTCTCCTTACTATAAATTTAAAATCTTCAAAGGGGGTCTGGAATATTTCGGTCCTGCCTGATTCCTCCACATCCCTTCGTAATTTTTCAATAAACCGGTGTTGCTTTTCTTCGGAGACTTTAAAATTCGGAGACAACCAGATAAGCCTGGAAAAATTTTTCAGGATCTCTTCTCCGGTGGTTTTTATGTAAGTTGATACATGATCATTCTGTGCAGTAACCGACGTACCGGAACTACCATCCTCCTTCAATTCTACCCGGTCACTCAATAAGTGGATAGTGGCAAAACAATGTGGTAATAATTCATTGAGCTCTTCTTTTACTCCATCCGGATCCGGAGAAAGATTTTTTTTCGGATATACACTATAACCAATCCGCTGCAATTCCCTGCGGATCATATTCCGTTGTACTACCAGTTCAGGATCCGTTTCGGCCAGAAACACACCAATTCTATGACCATCGTTATCATATTCCTCCGGAGAACCATTATATCTTAACAGTAACTCATTGATATCATAAGCCAGGTCTACCATTTTCATCCAGAAATCCGTTTCCGCCTCCGGGCTGAAAAAATTATCGATCTCCTGTGATTGTCCTGTAGCCGGATTGTAATTATACATATCATAGGCCAGTAATGATCTCAAATTCTCCGGCTGGTCCGTATTGGAGACTGGAAATTTCAAGACCTTAAAAACATGGCTTACCTGGTTATCCTTATTTTTTTTGCGGGAAGCATAAAAGTTATCCAGTACTTTGGTAATCTTTCCTGATTTGACTGAATGGGGTGAGATAATCAGTATTAAAATCTTAATGTCAGACAGATTTTCAGCAGAAGGTACCTGATCCTCAGGCAAACCACTGATACGGGGTTCTTTTCCCGTAATTTGCCGTAGCATCATGGTAAGGAACAGTTTGAACCGGTCTACCCAGCCGGCTCCATCTTCTGTTAGCCGGGAATTATCAGCTTGATCATAGAAAATCGATATGTCATTATCCTTTTCCATAAAGAAATGGTTATGCAGGTGTAGTTATTTTTTCATGAAGGACTTCCCAATTTTTGATAAACTGCATGGTGAGTTCATCGCTCCGAGCCATCAGATCATATAATTTCCCTTTCTCTATTGAAAAGACTCTAGACTCGTCCAGGACGAAACCGGTATAATTACCCTTTTCAGCTTTATCAATCATGAATTCACCGAAAACCATATCCCTCTGCAAGTCCAGATAGAAATTATTACTTCCTTCGATTATTATTTTACCTTCAATTATTATAATCAAATCCCTGTTCCATGAATCCATATCCGTAAATATAAATTCGCCTGCTTTATATTTTTCTACCCGGACAAGATCGACCAGATCGGCCAGAATTTCACCATTAATACGGTGGAAGATATCCAGTTTTTTCAGATACAAAATCTTTTCGAATCGAAGAGGCATGTCTTCAGTTACCTGATCCAGAAATGTGGAATTGAGCAGAATATCATCCAGTTCGTTTTTTATCTCCCGTTTTAATCTTACCCCCACTCCTTCATACGCCTGCTTATTTTTTGAATAGATCAGCCAGGCTGCGATCTCACGAAGCAATGGATCAGGATTGAATAACTGGGCAAGAATAGTATTGGTCACTTCAATATTCTTCAGGTTACCGAGTGAATAAATTGCACAGGCTTTTACCCACCGGTTGATCTGGTTGTAGTTCCTGTTAATAATTTGTTTCAGTGCTTCGATTTCAGTAAACCTATCCCGGGGGAAATAATCCTGAAGGGCTTTCAGTTTATCATTCACGGAAATATCATCCAGTATGGGAAATAACATGGGCTTGATTTCCTGATCAATAAAGATATCGAGCAATTCCAGCCCGAATGCATATCCCTCTGCAGTCTCGGATTCTATATTTTTCCTCACCAGGTTCACCGAATAGGGATCATATAATAACCCAAGTAATATGTATATCCTGTCAAAATTCTGATCGATCTCTTCCCGTATGGCCTCCCTTATATACTGATTATGATCTGCGTCGGAAATCTCATCGTATGCCGCCTGGTTCCACAGGGCAACTCTCAATGCATTCTCAAGCAATGTGCGGATCTTTGTTTTCCTTTCTTCACTTACCTGATAATTATTATATCTCAGGGCATTCATGATATAGGCAAGCATGGTTTTATCAGGGTAATCGATCTTTTCCCATAATACGTTCATGGCTTTCGGTCCCCCGATCCGGCCAAATATCTGAAGGATCCTTAACATGATCACGTATTTCTGCCCTGATTTATGAAAGGCTTTGTCCAGATAGGGTATGACTCCGGATCCCATGCTGACCAGGGCTGCGGCTGCATAATGACAATAGGTAGAAGTGCCCAGAAGATCCACCAGGATAGGCCACGATTCAACGGGTTTCGTTATCCTGGCTGTATTAATTGCCGTGATCATTACACTGGGATGTACATCCCTGAGCAATTCAAGTAAAATAAACTCGTTTTCATTATTCAGGTTATGACGAAGCAATTTAGCTACAGACTCTCTTACCATGTAATCCGGATCTTTAGCCATCCTTGACAATTGTTTTGTGTCAATCGATAGTGATTCGGTTGATCCGGAGGCTCTTACCGCCTGGTTAGCAAGCTTTTTCGTCTCGGTCATTTTTTCGTCTTCTGCTGTGCTTTTCCTTTCCTGATCGCCCGCTTCCCATTCCAGTTCTGATAATTTCCTTTTGGCAAACAATCTGACCCTTTCATTTTCATGATCTTTACATTTCATTATATGATCTTCAAATAAAACGGGTTCGATCTTTTCCATTAATTCAAGCAGAAAGATGGTCTTTCGTGGAGAAGCTTTTTTGATCTGGTCTTCAAGGATCCGGTCATTGGAAAAATCAACCTGAAGGCCCTGCTCCCTTCGCTGACGGTTGGTTTCCAGGGTATCCTGCAATGTATCCTTGTATTGGGCATGCATACGGAGTGTAAACAGGTACCAGGCAAGGATCAAGGGTATCAGAAAGATAATGAGGGTAAGAAGATTAAAAATCTCGATCCTGCTAATAATAAGAATGATACTGCCTGCCACCAAACTGGCAAAAACAGTGATCACGCCTTCGATTTTTGTTTGAACATCAAATCGAATATCTCCGCCGATAGGCAGGAAATACAGCTTGAAAGACGGGCCGTCCAGTGCATCCTTCAATGCATCGAGGAAAAGCTTGCTCATTGAAATGATCAGGAAGAAGAGCACAAAATTGGCGGCGGCAGCTGTAAAACCAAATATGCTACCCACCAGGATGGCAACAACCGTAAGGATGCCGAACAATACCGGATTGATCAGTAAAGCCGTTTTCAGACCATACATCGAAATGATCCTGTCCGTAACAAAGGTCTGAAACAAAAAGCTGAAAATGACCACAGTACCGTCAAAATAAGCCAGAAAACTGGCCAGGTCCTTTTCAACGGGAAATTGCTGACTCGTTACATTCAAAAAGGAAAAGTCAATAAAAGCGACGCAGATCATGGATACTACTACAAACCCCATCATGAGCTTGGTATATGGATTTTTCCAAAGATTTTTATAGGAATAACGGCGCCGGGAATTTTCATCTCCTGATTTATCCCGCACATTACTGATTTTGTATTTTCTTGCAATAACAAGCAAGACCACCAGAACAAACACCACACTAACCGCACTTATAATGAAGAGATCATAAGTATGAGGCAGTAATGTGATCAGGAATGGAATTGAAAATAAAGCGATAATTGAGGCAGTGAGAGTACCGGTATCAATATTTCCTATGATCTTTTTCGACTCCCTGAGATCAAAAATCCGGCCGAAAGTTCCCCAGAAGATCAATAATACGATAGCGGCAAAAGGACCGACACACATGAACGAAAAGAATATTATTGACCGGATATGCCCATCAAAATAAAAACCTGTTGTAATGGCCACAACCAGAAAAGCAATAATACTTAGAAAAAACAGGATCAATTTTTCATAAGATACCCTTGATTGAAAATAATTGAAAAAATACGTGGCAACCAATCCAAAGATACCGGAAGAAAGAAAGGCTAAGGGCAGATCCTTTTCTTCATCAAACTGGGCAAGAAATAAGGTTTCAGAGGCCACAGTGAAGGTAGCCAGAAATATACCCATAAAAAATCCCATGATCAAAAGGAGCATCACGCGTTCTGCCTGTTCCTCGTCAACCCCAAGAATTTTATACAAAAGTTGTTTGTTCATGGAGATGATGGTTCTCTGATGATCCCGTACATCATAATTGAATCTTTAAAGTTAAAAAAAATCTCAATTAAACAATAAAATTTCTTTTAATTTTACAAACCAATATATAATATCCGTGATCCAAACAATAAAGCATAAATTATAATTTCTAATGATCCCACAATTTATTCCCTATTATTCTCTGGAATTCATGCATAAGCAGATCCGCTCTGAAATGGAAAGGTCGTTCGCAAAAGTTCTCGATAATAACTGGTTCGTCCTGGGTGACTCTCTTTTGAATTTTGAGAAAGAATTTTCCGAATATATTGAGGTGAAACAGGCCATCGGAGTCGGTTCGGGTTATGATGCGCTTAAAATCTCTCTGGTGGCGTTGGATCTTCAAGCACAGGACGAAGTACTTGTACCGGCACATACCTTTACGGCCACTATTCTGGCCATTATGCATGCCGGAATGAAACCAGTGCTGATCGATGCGGATCCGGATACCTATGCAATCGATGTGGCAAAACTGGAAGGAAATATAAATGAAAGGACCCGGGCAATCTTACCGGTTCATATATATGGAAATCCATGTAATATGGACCGGATAAATAAAGTCGCTCTGCATCACGGATTATATATCATCGAGGATTTCGCCCAGTCTGTGGGAAGTGATTACCACGGTAAGAAAACAGGTAGCCTGGGTTTAGTAAATGCAGCCAGTTTTTATCCTGCAAAAGCCATCGGCGCACTTGGAGACGGGGGAATTATCACCACCAATGACAGTAGAATTGCCGATACAGCCAGAAAATTACGCAATTATGGCTTCAGAGATAAATATAATCAGGAGATGGCCGGATTTAATTCACGGCTTGATGAAATACAGGCTTCCCTGATATCAATTAAATTGAAATACATTGAAAAATGGATAGCAGACAGAAAGAAGATTGCGCTCCGGTATATTGATAAAATTTCCGGCGATCATAAAATACGTTTACCATTTTACCCAGATAACATAAAACCGAATTACCATATTTTCCCTATCCGGACTGAAAAAAGGGATCAACTTCAGGCCTTTCTCGATGAAAAGGGTATTGGTACCCAGGTTCATTATCCTCTTCCTCCCCATTTACAACAGGGGCTGAAAGACCTTGGATATAAAAAGAATGATTTCCCGGTTACGGAAACCATAGCAAAAACAACCCTGAGCCTTCCCATATATCCCGGGTTGGGAGATCACCAGGTGGATTATATCTGTGAGATGATTAATGAGTTCGGCGGCTGAACCTGACCGCAGGTAAATTCACGCATTCAAACCAGGAATACCCCTGTTGCAGAAATAACCCGAAAAATTCATAAATTTTTCGCCCGAAGGGCCGATTAAGCGCAATTT
>CAZIXF010000023.1:0-76760 GCA_964543195.1 uncultured Roseivirgaceae bacterium | reverse complement strand
GGGTTAATCCCTTTTTGTAACTACCTGATAATAAATATTTTAAATAGTAAAACGGGTTTATTTTGAGAATGGTTTATGAATAATCGGGGTTAAGGAGCCCGGTAAAAAAAGATGCCGAAATTTTATCCTTGATTTTATCCGTAATTATAAGCCTGAAGAGATATTTATTGATGCACCACTGGGCCATGCTGGCCCATGACCGGCATAAAAAAGGGGAATCTGAACGGTATGGTATACCGGAAGAAGGGTTAGTTTATGTCTGATGAGCTGTTGATGGAATATACTTGGCGGGCAGTATAACATCATACTTCTTTGATAAGTTCTTTCAGCGAAACCCATCCCCTTCCGTTGATCACTTCAGGCACACCTCTCTTTCTCAGTATTCTCCCGGCGCGGCCGCTGCGGCTTCCGGTCTGGCAGCATGTGATCACGGGTTTGTCCATCTTTTTGATCTTTTCCGCATTATTTCTGATCTGGTCGAGCGGGATGTTTACAGCCTGTTGGATATGTCCCATCCTGTACTCCTGGGGTGTTCGTACATCAATAATATAGGCTTTTCGCTTCAGTGCATCGATCAGGAGTTCTTTTCGCTTACCGATCCCAAACAGATTTTTCAGGTATTCTATCATATTTACAAAATGCTTATTCTACTCCTACGAGCGCCCTGATATATTGTTGCCTTTCGTAATACTCGGGTTGCATGGCATTTTTCTGGCTGATTAAACCCCTGAATTCATCCAGTGTCTTGTATTCATTTCTTTTCATCCACTCTTCCAGAAAGTAAAGCATGTTTTCAATCTGCCCCAGTCCATTAATATACAGGGTAGAGCAGATCTGCACTGCCGAAGCTCCGGCAAGCAGCTGTTTAACCATTCCCTCGCCATCGTGTATGCCGGTGTTGGCTACCAGGGAGCATTTAATTTTTTTATACAGGATAGCCATCCATCTGAGTGTGGCAGACATCTCACTGGGTGTAGAATACCTGTTTTTGGATTGGAATTCAAATGTATCAATATCGATATCCGGCTGATAAAAACGATTGAAAAGCACCAGGGCACTTGCACCACTTTCCCTCACCCCGGCTGCCACTTTTGGAATTGAAGTAAAATAGGGGCCTAGTTTTACGGCTATCGGTATATTGATGTTATGTTTCACTATATCGACGATCCGGAAGATCTTCTTTTCTATCTTTTCCGGGTCTTCCTCGAATTTTTTTGGCATCAGGGCAATGTTCAGTTCCAGGCCATCAGCGCCAACTGCTTCGATATATTTGGCATAATCGGTCCAGGCACTGTCTGAAATACAATTTATACTGGCAATCACCGGAATATCCACGGTCTCTTTTGCTTTTTCTATTATCTTCAGGTATTCATCGGATTTCTGGGTCATGCCTATCTGGCGCAGATAATCAATCTCTTCGGGGTGGTCTACGGCATGAGCTTCCATTTCCAGCTTCTGTGCGTCTACGAGTATCTGCTCTTCAAAAAGTGATTTAAGCACCACGGCGCCAGCACCGGCATCGGCCAGTCTTTTTACACCTTCGGCACTCTGACTGAGACTGCTGCTGGAAACGATTATAGGGTTTTTAATATTCAACCCCATATAATTTATGGAAAGATTGATCATTTTGAGTGTGTTTGAATTCCTATGTAATTTACACAATTCCTGCGAATCCCATAAAGGCAAGGGATAATAATCCGGCCACGATCAAAGCGGCAGGCACTCCGCGGACACCGTCCGGCATATCCGCCAGATCCATATGTTCCCTAATCCCTGCAAATAATATCAGGGCCAGTCCAAAACCGATGGCATTAGAGATAGCGAAAACCACTCCTTCTATCAGGTTATATTCTTTCTGTATGATCAGAATGGCAACCCCGAGTATGGCACAGTTAGTAGTAATAAGCGGAAGGTATACACCCAGTGCCTGAAACAGTGCAGGGCTTACCTTTTTCAGGATAATCTCCACCATTTGTACAAGGGAAGCTATAACGAGAATGTAACTGATCGTCTGAAGAAAGACTATATCATAGGGTTGAAGTATAAAATGATTGATGAGATACGTAACGATCCCAGCCAGGGTCATGACGAACACTACGGCACCGGTCATTCCGAACGAAGTGCTCAGCCGGTTCGATACTCCCAGGAAAGGACATACTCCGAGAAACTGGGCAAGCAGTATATTGTTTACAAAAATGGCGGAAACAATGATTATGATATAATCCATTTTCTCTTAGTTTTGAGCTTTTTTGATCCTGTTCATGATAATGATAAGATAACCAAGGGCAATAAACGCACCCGGAGGAAGGATGAATAAAAGTACACCGTCTCCTTCCAGGAATTTATAACCGAAAATCGAGAAACTACCCAAGATCTCGCGTGCGCCGCCGAGAAGGGTCAGGGCAAATGTAAAACCAAGGCCCATGCCCATGCCATCAACCAGTGATGATAACAGGGGTTTTTTTGAAGCAAATGCCTCCGCCCGGCCAAGAACAAGACAGTTCACCACGATCAGGGGTATAAATAAACCCAACTGCTCATGCAGATCGGGCAGGTAACCGGCCATCACCAGATCCACCACGGTGACAAATGTAGCTATGATCACGATAAAGGAAGGTATCCTTACTTTATCCGGAATGAAATCCTTAACCAGGGCAACCACAATGTTCGACATCATAAGTACGAATAGTGTAGCCAGCCCCATGCCCACACCATTAATGGCGGTAGAGGTCACCCCCAGTGCCGGGCACATTCCCAATAACTGAACAAAAACCGGGTTATCCTTTATAAAACCTTTATTGAAGTTGTTCCATTGGTTCATTTGCTGCCTCCTTTCTCATATGATTCGACTGCTAGTTGAACGGCCTCACAAAATGCCCTTGAACTGATGGTCGCAGCCGTTATCGCATCAATGTCGCCTCCGTCTTTACTGACCGAAAGTTCAACATTTTGCGGATCGATATTTTCAAATTGATTTTTAAAACCGGGTTCGGCCATTTTGGTCCCGAGGCCCGGAGTTTCTTTATGTTCTACCACCGCCACGTCATTGATGGTACCGCCAGGCGTGATACCGACCATTATCCAAATAAGACCATTATAACCGTTTCGTGAGTAGGATCGAACCGCAGTGCCGACCAGTTCGCCGTTCATCTTCGCAGGATAGGCTTCCAGGCTGTCTTCTGCATTTGCTGCCGGGATGTAGTACATTTCTTCCACCGGGTTATTCTGGTATTCCGGAACTACCATATCAATGGCTGCAAGCTTTTTGGCAAGCCTGGCCTCAGCAATAGGCTCCCTGGTCATTTCATAAACCACGGCAAGAGCACTGGAGGCGATCAGTGTTACCAGGAAAAGGGTAACCACCATATTGGTAAATGTAGATTCTTTCTTAGCCATTGTGAGCAGTGTTTCCGAAGCGTTTTGGTTTAATGTATTTATTGATCAGGGGTACAAAGGCATTCATGATCAATATGGCAAAGGAAATGCCTTCCGGATAAGCTCCAAATACCCGGATCAGCACAGTGATCACCCCTATGCCCACGGCAAAGATGATCATCCCCTTATAGGTCATAGGAGATGTCACATAATCGGTGGCCATGTATATGGCGCCAAGCATTGCACCTCCTGACAGGATCTGAAACAGCGGATCGATAACCCGGTCGGGATTGATCAGCCACAGGATACCTGAAAAAATAAAAATCGTGCCTATTACCGTTACCGGGATATGCCAGGTAATCACCTTTCTGTAAATCATATATAAAAATCCGATGATCAGGAAGAAGGCCGAGATCTCGCCAAGGCTTCCGGATTGAGTTCCAATCAGGAATTCCAGGTAAGAAGGCACCTCTTTCATCAGGGAGGTCAAACTCTCTCCTCCTTGCAGTCCTTCTTTAATGATGGAAAGAGGGGTTGCCCCGGTTACTGTGTCGGTTAATGACATTCTTCCTTCAAAAGGTACCGGCCAGGTGGTCATATGTACCGGAAAGGATACCAGAAGAAATACTCTTCCCACCAGGGCCGGATTGAAAGGATTGTTGCCCAAGCCTCCGAATGACATCTTTCCGATACCAATCGCCACAAAACTACCGATCAACACAATCCACCAGGGCAGATTGCTGGGTACGTTAAAAGCCAATAATAATCCGGTAAGTATAGCCGAACCATCGAGAATGTCTGGTTCGCGCTTAAGCAGATATTTAGAGATCACATATTCAAAAAACATCGCCGAGACTATGGCATTCAGTGTAACCACCAGTGCACCGAGGCCGAATACATAAACAGAAAAAATCAGGGCCGGTATCAGTGCTATAACCACGTCGAACATGATCCGCCGGATACTTTGTTCCTGGTGTATGTGAGGCGAAGGGGATACAGTTAATAATTTCGACTCCATGGATTAAACTTTTTGTCGTTCACGGATCATATTTGACACGTTGGTTTTGCCAAGCCGGATATAATCCAGTAATTGCCGGTTTGAGGGACAGATATAGGAGCAGGATCCGCATTCGATACAGTCCAGTATGCGGTTCGCTTCTGCTTCTTCAAATGAGCCCCTCATTACAAGCTTCTGGAGTAAAAAAGGTTCGAGGGCCATCGGGCATACGGTAACGCATTTTGAACAACGGATACATACTTTGCTTTCTTTTCTCTTGGCTTCCTTTTTAGGTATGATCAGGATGCCCGAGGTTCCCTTGGCAACCGGAATGTCCAGTTCATTCAAGGCCTTTCCCATCATCGGGCCCCCACTGAGTATTTTGCCTGTATCATCCGGTAAACCACCTGCTGCCTCGATAAGTTCACTTACCGGGGTTCCGATCCTCGCTAAAAAATTACCGGGCTTTTTAACCGATTTGCCGGTCACCGTGACGATCCTTTCGATTAAGGGTTTGTTTTTCTGGACAGCCTCATACGCAGCATACGTTGTGCCTACATTATGAACTACCGTACCCACATCGATAGGAAGTTTGCCTGGAGGCACTTCCCGGTCAAGCAGCGCTTTTATCAGTTGTTTTTCTCCTCCCTGTGGATATTTGACATGCAGGGGAGTCACTTCTATTCCCGGTTCTTCTTTCAGTTTATCCTGCAGGAGTTTGATGGCATCCGGTTTGTTATTTTCGATTCCGACAATAGCTTTATCCACATCGACGGCTTTCATCAGGATCCGGATTCCCACGATCAACTCATCCGTTTTTTCCAGCATCAGCCTGTGGTCTGAGGTGAGATAGGGTTCACATTCCACCCCGTTAATGATCAACACGTCGGCTTTTTTTCCTTTAGGCACATTCAGTTTTATATGGGAAGGGAAAGTAGCTCCGCCCATACCTACAATTCCGGCGCTGAGTACCTTCTGCAGGATCTCATCCCGGCTGTCTTTTATTTCCTTTATAAGTTCGTCTGAAGCATCGATCCCTTCTGCCCAATCGTCTTCATCCTCGGCACGTATCATGATGGAGGTTTTACGATAACCGCTTGAATCCATTTCCTCGCTGATCTTGGCTACCTTCCCGGTAACCGAAGAATGAATATTGGCACTTACAAAGCCTCCGGTCTTGGCGATGATTTGTCCGGTTTTCACCGCTTCTCCTCTGTCAACTACAGGTTTTGCGGGAACCCCAATATGTTGGGAAATAGGGATTTTAACGGTTTTGGGTAAAGGTAACCGTTCAATTGGCTTATCAGCCGACATCTTGTGTTCTTCAGGATGGACGCCACCCTTTGGAAAAGTCTTTAAATTATTAAATATGAACATCAACATGCTATGCTTTATCCACTTTTTTCCTGAGCTTTATCTTCTTTGTCCTCGCTTTTGTTCTGCGATTGTTGTTCTTTCAACTGGTCGGCAAGGCTGCCTTCAAGTTGCTTTTCATCATCTTTAGTCCTGGCCATTTTTTTGTCGGGTCGGTCAACCGGCGGGCGGTTTTTGGGTGGTGGAAAATTAACGGCTGCTATAACATTACTTTTGCAGACTTCGACACATTTTTTGCATAGTTTGCATTTTTCCGGGTCGATCACAGCTAGCGAATCATTCACGGTAACTGCATCATAACGGCATACATCGACACATTTCTCACATCCCGTACAGGCTACTGAACAATGCTTTTTGGCCACTCCGCCTTTTTCTTCGTTCATGCAGGCCACATAAATGCGCCGACTTTTTCTCCCCTTGGGCCAGAGCTCCATGATATCTTTCGGGCAGGCTACCACGCAGGCGTTACAAGCCACACATTTATCCTCAATTACGACAGGCAATCCTGTGTTTTCATCCATATACATGGCCTCAAAATCGCAGGATTCGACACAATCGCCCAGTCCGACACATCCATAGGCACAGCCTGTGTCCCCGCCATACAGTTGGGATGCTATTTTACAATTAGGTGCCCCATCGTACACATTGGTCTTTTTCCTGTGTTCAAACGAGCCGGAGCATTTTACCACCGCCACATAAGGATCTTTTTCTTCTACTTCGGTGCCCAGTATTTCGGCTACCTGCTTCATCACTTCGTTGCCTCCGACCGGGCAGTGCATATCGGAAATATCATCCGCTTTCACCAGGGCTTCCGCAAATGCCCGGCAACCGGGATAACCGCACCCTCCGCAATTTGTGGCAGGCAGCACCTCTTCCACATCTTCAATCTTTGGATCGGTTTCCACTTTGAATTTCTGGGCAATAAAATATAACACGATGGCTGCAAGAGCCCCAAGCGCACTCAATGATACTATCGTTGCAATTATTGTTGGATTCATGCTTTTTGGTTCTTAATGGTTTTAATTTTAAATGCAAATTTGGTTTTTAATCGGTCTTTAAACAGGAATAAACCAAGATAATACGGAACAAGCACAAAGAGGGAGATCAGCCCGGCTACAGCCTCATTGCCTGTTATCTCCATGGTGATGAGGAGTGTTGCCATCACAACCAGAAAGGGCAGCATATAACCAAGAAAAAGGGCCTTCGGGCCCAATGATTTTTCATAATTTATGGTTACTTCATCACCTTTTTTCACCGGTTCACCGGATTCTCTAAGCACCTCCACCGTTTTGTTATCGGTATCGGAAACATTGCAAACACCTTTTACATGGCAGCTGGAACATGACGAAATATTGATAAGATCGATCAATATTCGATCGTCAACCACTCTTTTTACTATTCCTTTATGTTCTATATATCCGGTTTGTTCCATTTTTAAAAACAGCACTAAAATAGAGAAGCCTCCATATAAAAAACATGATATTTATTAGGTTTTAAAATATCATTTTCCGTGTTTTTTATAATAAAAAAGGCACATCCTAATAAGGATACGCCTCTTTTTCATAAAAGTTATATGGTTTTTTTATCTACTGAAGATCAGATTTAATTTGTTCAACCCACTTAGCCAGTCTTTCATCCGTTTTATCAGGCTCATTATCTTCGTCTATCGGCAGACCAATGAATTTTCCATCTACTAATGCTGCCGAGTCATCGAAAACGTATTCGTCCGTGGGGACCTGTCCAATAAATTTGGCGCCACTGTCTTTAATTCGTTCATATATAATTCCAATGGCATCGATGAACGTATCGGGATAACCATCCGCATCGCCTGTTCCGACGAAGGCTACTGTTTTGCCGTTGAAATCCACATCGTCAAGCAAGTCGATGAAGGTTTCCCAATCTTCCTGAAGCTCACCGATATCCCAGGTGGAAGCGGCAAAGATCAGGTTGTCGTATTTTTGAACATCTTCCGCGGAAGAAGAATCCACATTGAATACATCCGCATCACCAAGAAGATCTTTTAATTTATAAGAAACATTTTCAGTATCTCCTTCGGTTGAACCATAAAAAATTCCAACTTTAGCCATGATTTTTTATACATTTAAATTTTAACAAAACGATTTATTTGTCATTCTACTTTAAAACCTTGAAATTACCAAATAATGGATCAAAAAAGTATGATTTGACTAGTTAATATACGTTTTTGTCAATAATTCCCTTGCATTGAGATAAGCTGCCTCCGATGGCGAATCACCGCCGATCATTTTTGCTATTTCAACTATCCTTTCTTCTTCATCCAGTTTTTTTATCAGGCTTACCGATTTTGATGCCTGGTTGTCTTTATACACGAAATAATGTGCATCACCGGAAGAAGCGATCTGCGGAAGGTGCGTTATGGCCACTACCTGGTGCTCGAGAGCCATGTTCTTCATCAAGGATGCCATCTTCAAAGCGATTTCCCCTGAAACACCCGCATCTATCTCGTCGAGGATGAGGGTTGGCATGGCTGTTTTAGAAGCAATGAGGTATTTGACACAGAACATCAACCGGGAAAACTCCCCGCCCGAAGCAACCATTTTAAGATTTTTGGTTTCTACACCCTTGTTGGCAGAAAATTTTAAGGTGATATCATCCAGTCCATATTTTCCGGGTTCTGTTTCCTGGTGTTCAATATCCAGCCTGGCTTCCGGAATGCCTAATGATTTGAGCATTTCCTGAATTTTGCCGGTAATCTTACCGAAATTGTTCTTTCTTGCTTTGCTCAGCTCTTTTCCTCTGGCCATTACTTCCCCGCGGATCGCTTCTGCCTGGCTTCGAACTTTATTTATCTCATTATCGAGGTTCAGGTTCTTGTTTACTTTTTCTTCCAGCTGATGCTGAAGTTCCAGTAATTCTGTTACGGATCCTGCACCATGTTTCTGTAATAATTTATAAATGAGGTTTAACCGGTTCTGTACCTCTTCAAGTCGCACGGGATCATATTCGATCCGGTCCGATTCACTTGTCAGTTCAGTACTTAAATCCTTTAGATCCAGGTAAGCACTTTCAACTCTTTTTTTATAGGAATCCAGCTGAGTGGAATAGGAAGCCAGGGATTCGAGTTCCTTGTTTATAGCCGATAGATTTTCAAGGATGCTGAAATCCATATTCTGCAGGAGTTCTATGGATTTGTGGATACCATTTTTAATTTCTTCGGCATGTTCCAGGGTAGCTAATTCTTCTTCAAGTGATTCCTGTTCATTGGCTTCCAGCCCGGCGGTTTGCAATTCTTCATAGAGGAAGTGATTATAATCGGCATCTTTACGTATCCGTTCTGCTTCCTCTTCCAGCTCCGCGAGTTGCCTTCCGGCTATCCTGTATCTCGCAAAAGCATCCTGGTAATGTTTTAACAGATCCTGGTTGCGTGAAAATACATCGACGAGTGAAAGCTGGTAATTTAAGGAGGCAAGTTTATATGTGTCATTCTGAGAATGGATATCCATTAAATGGGTGCCCAGTTCCTTTAAAATATCCAGTGTTACCGGAGTATCATTGATAAAGGCCCTGGACTTTCCTGCCGGTGAGATTTCGCGCCGGATTATGGTCTCTTCGCTGTAATCCAGGTCATTTTCCAGAAACAGTTCTTTAAGATTATATGCTGAAATCTGAAAACTGCCTTCTATAATACATTTTTTTCCCGGGTCATACAATACTTTGGTATCGGCCCGGTTACCAAGCAAGAGACCCACAGCACCGATCATAATGGATTTACCGGCACCCGTTTCTCCGGTAATGATATTCATGCCCGGAGAAGGCATGATCTCCAGTTGCCTGATCAACGCATAATTTTTTATAAGAAGACTTCGTAACATAGATAATAAGCTGGTTCAATATATGTTTTTTTAAAAAAACCATCTGTTGTCAGCGGCATTTTTTCTCCCTGGATTTTTTGTTTTAAATCACTTAAACCCCCTTACCTGTGCAAAGGTAATAAATAAGAATTGTCATTGATATACATCGGTATACATTGTTTACCGTAAAGAAGTTGCCATAGATAGATCATTTTATAATGCATGAAAACAGCTGGTTGAGAATATATGAAAACAAGATAAGAATTGTCTTTCTAATTCTCAATTATTGATTTATATTTTTCAGTCTGGGTAGGGTCTGTTTCTGCCAGTATATCGTAAGCCTGTCTTCTGACCTGCATGTTCCCTTCCGAAAATATTTTTATGATCTCATCTGTCTTGGCGTCAAAAAAAGAAATGATCAATATGGCATTGGGTTGAATATTTTTTATTTCCTGAATATTTTTCAACACCTCCAGGATCTGATTTCTTGCCTTATCGGGATCCGTGATAAACCGGTCGAGGCCCTGCCGGTGATAGGTATATATGCCCTCCCTGATGGATTCCATTTGTTGATTATTGAGGTTTTCACTTAACCAGTAACGGTTACGGTTGTTCTCGAATGCCTGCCAGCCTACCCGGTTTGATGGCTGGGCAAGTGTAACTATATTCTGTGCAATGGTGAAGAATGGGTCACCATCCAGTTTTCCAAATGAATCGTAATCCATTCCCAGTATGATATAGGCATAAAAGGAAAGCATCGATACCAGGTTATTATTGAAGGTATTTTCATTGTATTCAAGCGGCATGGCTTCTGTATATTCAAACTGCCAATCCCTGTCGGCAAAATTCAGAATGAGAGATTCATAATTCGTGTCATAGATCGGTCTTACCGACTGGACCTGCACGGTAGCATTGAAACTGCCGATGGAAGGCTGGCGTTCTATGGTAATATTCAGGTTGCAGTTTATTCTTTCCTGGGGAAGAAACACATCGTTGGTCCAATGGGTATTGTTCATGAATTGAGTAAAGGCCACTTCCATATCCCGAAAGATTCTTTTTTCAGTGGTTTGCACACGGTCGGAATTTATGATCACCTGGCAGTTCAGTTCCTGGCCATAGGTGAGTAAATGGGCCAGGGAAAGTATAGCAGTTAAAAGTATTGATCTATTATTTGTTAAGCCAGTCATGTAAATAATCGATTATATCTGCTGCCACATCCGTTTTGGATTTTAAGGGGTAACCTTTTTTATCGCCTTTGTCATTAATGATCATGATCTTATTGGTATTCGCACTGAATCCGGCCCCTTCATCTTTCATGGAATTCAATACAATAAAATCGAATCCCTTCTTTTTTAACTTTAACGTGGCATTTTCAATTTCATTTTCCGTTTCAAGGGCAAATCCGAGATTAATCTGCCCGGATTTTTTCATTTTACCGCATTCGTAGGCTATATCCGGGTTTTCAACCAGATCGAGGCTCAGTTTTTCTCCGGATTTTTTGATTTTTTCAGCTTCGGTCTTTGCGGGCCTGTAGTCTGAAACAGCAGCGCTGAATATGGCGATATGGGCTGACGGATAGTTGGATTTACACTCCCGGTACATTTCATCGGCCGAGGTCACCTGTATGGTTTTAATGGATGTATTAGATGTTTTCAGGGAGGAGGGGCCTGAAATGAGTGTGATCCCGGCACCTCTTCCGGCCAATTCTTCAGCCAGGGCATAACCCATTCGACCGCTGGAATGGTTTCCAATAAAACGTACGGGATCAATGGATTCATAGGTTGGGCCGGCAGTGATCAGGACCTTTTTACCCCGGAAGTCATCTTTTTTTTTAAAATATTTTTTCAGAAAAGCCAGTATATGCTCAGGTTCGGCCATCCGGCCTGCTCCCACGAGCCCACTGGCCAGCTCACCATATTCGGCATTGATCACAGTGTTTCCTCGACCGGTGAGTTTGTCAAGGTTTTCCCTTGTGGCCGGATGCTCGTACATGTCGAGATCCATAGCCGGGGCGATAAATACCGGGCATCGGGCCGAAAGATAGGTAGCTAAAAGAAGATTATCACAGATGCCTTCCGCCATTTTTGCGATGGTATTTGCACTGGCCGGAGCGATCAGGAATATATCGGCCCACAAACCTGATTCAACATGACTATGCCATTCGCCGGTTTCCTTATTACTGAATCTGGATAAAACCGGATTTCCCGACAGGGTAGCCAGGGTAAGGGGGGTTATAAAATCAAAAGCAGAGTCGGTCATTATGACCTTTACCCCTGCTCCTTCTTTTTTTAATAATCGTATTAAAAAAGCCGTTTTATATGCGGCAATACTGCCACAGACCCCTATAAGGATTTTTTTTCCCTGAAGCATGCACGTTAAAACTCATTACTTTCCTCTTCTACTTCGGCGATCCTGAAACTCAGTTCTGAATTCAGGAATTCTTCAGTAGCGGCCGTTGTGGGTTTTGGCATCCTTTCATAGAATTTTGAGATCTCGATCTGTTCGCGATTCTCGAAGATCTCCTCCAGATTATCTACCGTGGATGCGAATTCAGCTAATTTTGAATTCAGCTCCTCTTTTTGCTTGGCGGAAATCTGACGAGCTCTTTTCGCAATAATGGCAACCGATTCGTAGATATTTGTGGTTGGTTCGTTGATTTTGTCCGTATCTCTTGTAGTTAGTGATGCGTTCATTTGATAAATATTATGATTTTAAAGGTTATTGTTTCTCAATTTTTCCAGTTCATCTAAAGTATCGATGTAAATATCCTCAGCATCATTTACGAATTTACTGCGTGGATAGTTGTCGATAAAATACTGGTAATGGTCTATGGTATTGAGCAAGCGTTCTTCCATTTTGCTCCTGACGCTTTTTCTGGCAAGTTTGTAAGCACACTCCACACTGAGATAACTGATCTCTTCATTTAACTCGGAGTCCGGATAGTCTTTCTGAAAATTGTCGAATGCGATCAGAGCGGCTTTCAAGGCATCGCCTCCGTTATATTTCTCAAGCTTATAATAATGTTTGGCATTTTCAAATGCTTTTACTTCAAGTTTTTTCTGTAATTCATCGATTATCCGGTTGGCCTCATCATTAAATTCACTTTGAGGATACCTGTTAAGAAAGGTTTGCATGGCATTAATTGCCTCATGTGTATTGGTCTGATCGAGTTCATGCGAAGGGGAATCGAGGTAAAGTGAATAGGCATGCATATACATGGCTTCTTCGGCTCTTTCACTTCTCGAATAAATATTGATAAATGTCTTGAAATAATGCGCACTGAGTATGTATTGCTTCTGGTAATAATAGGAGTAGGCAAAATAATACTGTACGTCTTCCGCTTCGGGCCTTCCCCTTAATATGGGCAGGATCTCCTCGAACAATACACTGGCCTTATAATAATCTTCATTGTTATAATATTCCAGTGCTGCCCGGTACTTGACCTCCCAATCATCACTTTTCTGAATTTTACGGAATTTGCTGCAGGAGGAAACTAACAGTACCAGTACTAACCAGTAAGCTATTAATAAGGCCTTGCTCTTAAACATAAGGGTGCAAATATACTGGAGTTATTTTTATTTTACAATTATTTGGCCATCAACGGAACGCTCCGGCTAAGACTTAAACGATGCATATCCTGAAGAAGTATTATTCAAATGATTTATTTATTCGTCGGGCCTGATAACCTGCTGATTATCATTGGCCTGCACTTCAGCTTCGGGTTCTTCTTCCGGTTCTTTCCTGTTCAGCAGATTGATCAGAACCGGTCTCTCGCTCTTCCTCCAGTTGAAACCTTCGAGTGTGAGGTCAGGTTTTGTTAATTCATGGGGTGGAATAAAGGTGGATTCCACATTCTGATACCATTTTACCTTATTGGCCCTGTTATTCTTGAACAGGATCGCCATATTGCTGCACAGTGTCCTGTTCACTCCGAGTAAGGTGCTGTCATCTTCATCGAGTGCATGAAACAGGCTTTCACTGTTTCCTGTGACGGTGAGGCGCTGTATATCGTTGTTTTCAAAATATCCCGTCATCTTTTTTCCTTTTAACTGATTGAAGTTATCCACCGTATCCTGCAGGATCATAAAGGCATTGTCCATGAGGTTGAGGGTGGAAATCTGATTGTTTTCAAAAACAATATAAATCGAATCGGCTATAATCTGATTGCCTTCACTCCATAGAACCGGATCATTGTAGAGGTTCAGGATCGAATCGGCAAGAAAATAAGCCAGTGAATCCGAAATTCCCTGAAGATCGTCCCTAAAGAACCGCACGTTACTATAGGCCAGCAATCGTTTATTTACATCCAGTGTGTCATCAATCGACATAAGTGTATCGGCCACGAGATACAAGGTATCCCCTTCGAATACTTTTTTCATTAACGGGTTACCATAGATTTTAGTAATTCCGGTCTTTTCGATGTTATCTGCTCCATCACCGGTAATGATTATCTGATCGGCTTTCGAATACATATAAACATTACCCCGGGCCCGGTTATTATTGTTAGCCCGGTCATAGAATAATTCATCGCCCCGCAGAATATAGGATTCGGTTTCAATCTGGCCGGACACTATGGTCGTCCTGTTGGCCTGCATATTGAAGCGGCCTCCTTTTTCGGTATTGACCACCTCCCCGTCAGAAGTGATTATCTCAGTAGGCCCCACTGCGATGGCAATTTTGGTGACCATATCATAGAACAAAGAGTCGGTTTTTAATGTATTCCGGGGATTTTTAAGCACCACTTCATTTTTAAAGGACATGGTTTTTGCCAGGGCATCATAATATCCCTTTATACTGGTAAGCCTGTTTTGACCGTCATTGATCCGGCCCCCACTGTAATATATGGCAGACCGGGTAAAAAGATCATAATCGAGGATGTCTGTATAAAGCACGACCGAGTCTTCGCGGTATACCACATTATTCCTCAGGTTTGCAAGTTGGGAATCACCATCGTAGATAAGCCGTTCTGCGGCGATGTGTACGGAATCAACCTTATCGAAAACACGTACATTTCCAAAAGCTTCAAGGGTGTTGTCTTTTTTATAGAAAAGTGCAGAATCGCACCATATTTCAGTTGACCCATGTAAAAAATGTACATTGCCGATGAACCGGTTATACCGTTTACCGTCTGTTCTCCCTCCTTCAAACTGGTCAGCATTTTCAAGTTCAACCTTGCGTTGTCCGAAAGCAGAAAGGCCGATCATTATGGCCAGGCCCACAAGCAGAATATGTTTGATGGATGAAATCATACAACTACATTCACGCAAAATTAAAGAAAAAGGATATCTTTAAATTATGTTTCAGGAATTTTTAGAATTCATTGAAAAGCAGGAACTCTGCCGCCCACAGGATAAGATTCTGATGGCTGTGAGTGGTGGCATAGATTCGATGGTGATGTTGGATCTGTTCCGCCGGGCCGGTTTTAATGCCGGGGTGATCCATTGTAACTTCGGATTACGGGGCATTGATTCGGATGAAGATGAGAATTTGGTTAAGGCAATTGCTGACAGGTGGGGTTTCCCTGTATATACAAAACGATTTGATACCCCGGGGTATGCTCAGTCAAAAGGATTATCTATTCAAATGGCGGCACGGGAAATCAGGTACGGTTGGTTCGAACAGGTTCGAGAAGAAAAAGAATATGATTACACAGCTGTTGCGCATCATTTCAATGATTCTGTTGAGACTTCAATTTTCAATTTCATAAGGGGCACCGGGCTTAAGGGACTTACCGGTATTCCTGCCCGCACGCACCGCATTATCAGGCCACTTATATTTGCACAAAAACAGGATATCATCGATTATGCAGAAAGAAACTCAATCACCTACCGGGAAGATGTATCCAATAAGGAAGTAAAATACCGTCGGAATTATATCAGGAATAAACTCATTCCTTTGTTTGAGGAAATCAACCCGAATTTTATCGGGAGGAGTGTCACCACCCTGAAGCGATTAAGCGAGGCCCAGGATTTCATTGAAAAGACATTAGCACGAAATTCTGATTCGATCTTACATAAAAAAGGGAAAGATATCTATCTGTCAAAATCATTCATCAGGAATGAAGGGTCGGCGTCTATCCTTTATGAACTGATCAGGGATTATGGGTTTAATTATACTCAGGCTGAGAATATTTATGAGGGAATTCACGGGGAGCCCGGCTTATTGTTCACGTCGGATACTTACCGGCTGAATATTGACCGGGAGGACCTGATATTATCGCCCGGCGAACAGGATGAAAAATCAGAAATCCATTTTTACCGGGAAGAATCCGGGAAAAAAATCGGGAATGGTATTTTATATAAAGAAGAGATAGGCAGGGGGGATATAGATTCCAAAGGGAAACCGGATACGGAATTTTTAGATCTGGACAAGATCAATTTTCCTTTGAAAATCCGGAAATGGAAGGAGGGTGACTGGTTTTTTCCCCTGGGAATGCGGGGCAAAAAAAAAGTCAGCGATTTTATGATAGATGAGAAAATTCCAGTAAACTTGAAAAAAAGAGTACACGTTGTGCTGAGCGGGGATTCCATTATCTGGATTGTGGGATACAGGATCGATGACCGGTTTAAGATAACTTCCGCCACAAAACATGTTTTAAAGTTAATTTTTAAACCTTTTCATGATTAATCCATTTAAAAAATCCTATAGCATAAAAGAGCTTAATCTGTTTAGAATGCTGGCCAGGGTGAAGCCTTTTGAGCGATTGAATTATGAAGAGATGTCATTATTCCTTCCGCATCTTTATTTGAGACAATATAAAATAGACGAAGCCATATTTTTCAGAAATGATCCCAGTAATGCATTTTACATAGTAAAGAGTGGTAAAGTTTCCCTGAATATTGATCTTAACAAACAATTTGAGGTGTTACAGGTATTAAAATCGGGAGGATTTTTTGGCCATAATGCATTTATTGAACATTCCCAGAGAGTGTATACGGCCGTAGTGATCAGCGAGGTGAGCGAGCTTTATGTACTGCCGAAAGTGAATATTTTGGAAATCTTTGACCGGAGATCAAAAATTAAAGCAAAGATGATGACCTCCCTTGCCGAGCTTTATGATGATTTCAATCATAATATTTTCAAAACCTACCGGGCATCGCTCGGGTTTTTCAATCTGTCCGATGCTTTCCAGAAATAAGGGTCCGGTATTCCGGATATTAAATTATTTTGCAACAGGATTTCAATTGCTTATCTTTTACATATTAAGCTGAAATATGTAACTTTAATAACAGATCATATTTTTTAACCCAAAAACCATCTTAAATCATGAAAATAACAGTAGTCGGAGCCGGTAATGTAGGTGCAACCTGCGCAGATGTATTAGCTTATCGGGAGATTGCCAATGAAGTAGTTGTCGTAGATATAAAAGAAGGCCTTGCTGAGGGGAAGAGTCTGGATATATGGCAGAAATCTCCCATCAATCTTTATGATACCCGGACTGTGGGTGTCACCGATGATTATTCCAGGACGGCCGGATCGGAGTTAGTGATCATCACTTCCGGACTGCCCCGGAAACCGGGTATGAGTCGTGACGATCTGATAGAGACTAATGCGGGCATTGTAAAAAGTGTAACAGAAAACATTGTCAGGAATTCACCCGAAGCGATTATCATTGTCGTTTCCAATCCGCTCGATGTAATGACCTACCAGGCCCATATGGTATCCGGTATATCAAGAACCCGGGTGATGGGCATGGCCGGAATTCTCGACACCGGCCGATATCGTGCTTTTCTTGCGGACGAACTGGATGTCTCCCCAAAGGATATCCAGGCTATGCTTATGGGAGGTCATGGAGACACGATGGTACCTCTGCCACGTTATACTACGGTATCGGGCATTCCGGTCACCGATCTGATGGATAAAGAAAAGCTTGATCAGATTGTGGAAAGGACCAAGAAAGGGGGAGGTGAACTGGTAAAATTAATGGGCACCTCAGCGTGGTATGCTCCCGGGGCGGCAGCTGCCCAGATGGCGGAAGCGATCGTGAGAGATCAGAAAAGAATATTCCCCGTTTGTGTTAAACTGGAAGGCGAATATGGTATTGATAACTGCTACCTGGGTGCTCCGGTTGTACTTGGCAGGAACGGTATTGAAAGGGTGATCGAGCTCAAGCTCAATGACAGCGAGATGGAATTGCTGAAAACATCCGAGTCCCATGTAAGGGAAGTGATGGGTGTGCTGGATAAGCTGAATGGTTAGCCGCAGCGTGTATCCAATCCTTTTCAGAAATTGAAATTGCGCATCCAGAGGTGAATGGGGAGTGATTATTGATGAATGCCCTGATCGGGCGGCATGCGGCGTTCGTATATGTTCCCCGGATCAATATAACAGGTATTATATAGAAGTATATTTTGCACACTAATTAAAAATTTCCTACCTTATTTACATTTTAGAAACTAAAGCCGCTTAATTACATCATGTACCGGAATAATTATCTAACAGGCAGGAGGCCTTTCCTGGTCATAAGTGTGTTTGTTTTGGTTATCCTTATATCAGGAATACCTGGTAAAACTCACCCAAAAAAAGACACCGGGAGCGAAGACTGGAAGCTTCATAAAACTCAGGCTTTTAATATCTATTACTCAGGAGATGATCAGCCATTGGCCGAAAAGGCCGGTGATATTCTGGAAGAGGAATTTGATAAGATCACCGAGCTATTGGGATTTATGCCTTCCCGCAAATCGGATATTTACCTGGTTCCCGAGGGAAAACCAGAAGAGCTGAAAATCAGGAAATCAATAAAATATGGAATTATCATTGATTATTCGGATAATTTCAAAAATGCATTGATCAGGGAGTTTACAGGCATTGTTTTATACGAAATGTACGGAAAAAAAGGAATGAGAGCACTTGATCCCTGGTTTTACAAAGGTATAATCGCCTATGTAAGTGATACGGATTCAACCTGGGACCAAATGGATCAGCAATATCTTGCTCCGGAAGTACTGGAATCACTGGAAGGAAAAGAGGCTATGGAAGTGGGCAAATACATCTGGAAATATCTGGTCAAGATGAATGGAGAAAGTGTTGTGGCTTACGTACTCAACAGTGCCAGAATCCTTGAAGATGAAATACCCTCCGTGGAACAGGTAACGGGCGTACCTTTTGAGCACCTGCTGAATAGCTGCAAAAAATATTATTTCTGATTATTATCAGTATTTCACCTTTTAATTTTTTTTACCTTTACCTTGTCGTCTCCGAGCTGTAACGATCTGCAGGACGCATGGTTCATGATCTGCAGCCGACAGGTTCGACCGGAAACGGTTCAGCCTTCCGACTCCTGTTTAATCAGGATGAATTGAAAAGGAGATGGGCGTGGGAACATCTAGTCCGTCTCTTCTTCTTTAATTTCAGTATACGGTTTAACAGTGTAATAATGGATTATCTTTTTTTAGCCCTGCTCGTTATTGTTGCTTTCCTGTACAGTTCGGTCGGGCATGGAGGTGCCAGTGGATATCTTGCCCTGATGGCCTTATTTGGTTTGGAGCCCTTGATCATGCGTTCATCCGCATTAACCCTTAATCTCTTTGTGGCAGGCACCTCGTTCATCGCTTTTTACCGGGGAGGGTTTTTAAAGTGGAAACTGATCATTCCATTTGTCATAGCCTCGGTTCCAATGGCATACCTGGGTGCACAAACCGTAGTCGATCCAAAAATTTATAAAATCATATTAGGCGTCTTTCTGATCATTGCCGTTGGGCGGATGTTATACCGTCCGAAAACCTATCAGGTATCCAGGGAAAATAATGTAGTGTTGTCGCTCATCATAGGGGCGTTGCTTGGGTTCTTCTCAGGGATGATCGGGATCGGTGGAGGGATAATCCTTAGTCCGCTGGTTATTCTTCTACACTGGGCCAACGCCAAGGAGGCGGCCGCTGCATCTGCGCTGTTTATTTTGTTGAATTCAGCAGCTGGTCTGTTTGGCCTCTACCAGGCCGGATTCCGGCCAGATCCCCAGATATTTATCTGGGTGGCCTTTGCGTTTACGGGAGGATTGGCCGGTGCGTGGACAGGGAGCTTTAAATTTTCGACGCTTCGTCTTCAGTATCTTCTTGCCGGGGTGCTCCTTGTTGCCAGCATAAAATTATTTTTTACATGAAGCTGAAAGAAAAAATATATTATCCCCGTGTATTAAGCGTTTCGGGTGGGGAAAGAAATGTAGGAAAGACCACATTCTCCTGCGAACTCATAAAAAAAATTTCCCGGGAATATCCCATTACGGCCATAAAGATCTCTCCCCACCATCATCAGGTAAAGGATCTGCCTCTTTTAACAAAAAAAACCGGTCAATATAGCATTTATCGCGAAGAAGATCCCTTAAAGGACAAGGACAGCGCCAGGATGCTTTCTTCCGGAGCCCATTCCGCATATTACATAGAAAGCCGTGAAGGATATGCCGGCGAGGCATTTCAGGTCTGCCTTGATTCCGTCCCGGCGGATCACCTGATCATTTGCGAGAATGGAAGCTTAACACGTTATATTGAGCCAGCCCTTGCATTTTTCATAAAAAATGGAACACAAAAAAAGAAAAGCTGCAAGGATGATAACCTCATTCAAATTGATAGAGATAATGATTTTTTCAGAAATACGATTGATTTGATATATTTCAATAAAGAAAAGTGGCATATAAATCAACAGCAATGATCACATTTCAGGAGGCATATGATATCATATTTTCATCAGTAAAAAAGACTGACAAAGAAAAAATAGCCCTTCCCGGTTCCCCGGGAAGAATACTTGCCCGGGATATACTGGCCGATACCGATATGCCGCCTTTCAGCAGGTCGGCCATGGATGGTTACGCCTGCCGCAGAAAAGACACCCATCAGCCACTTGAGATAATCGAAGAGATCCCAGCCGGCAAAATGCCGGAAAAAGCGGTAAGCGAAGGGACCTGTTCGAAAATAATGACCGGCGCTCCTGTTCCTGAAGGGGCTGACCGGGTTATCAGGGTAGAGGATACTTCGATCGATGAACAGGGAAGGATGATCGTAACAGACCCGGGAGGATCATCGAATATCCGCAGGCAGGGAGAGGATATGAAAAAGAATGAGGTGATCATACCCCGGGGTACAATGATCAGGAGTCAGCAAGTGGGGATAATGGCTTCTGTAGGGGTAACTTTTCCGCTGGTCTATAAAAAACCTGAGGCAGGGATTCTATCTACCGGCTCGGAACTGGTACCTGCAGACCAGACCCCGGGCTTATCGCAGATAAGAAACAGTAACGGACCGCAAATATATGCACAACTGCTTAAAACGGGTATTCAGGCCAGGGATTATGGGATCGTTATTGACAGGAAGGAAATATTGAAAAATAAGATCTCGGAGGCTGTATCGGAAAATACAGTGGTAATTATTTCCGGTGGAGTTTCTGCGGGGGATTATGATTATGTTCCGGAATTGCTGAGAGAGCTGGATTTTAAGATTAAAATGCATAAGATGAAGGTACGGCCGGGCAAACCACTCTTATTTGCAGAAAAGGAAGGCAATTATGTGTTTGGTGTACCGGGCAATCCTGTTTCAGCATTTGTCCAATGTGAGGTTCTGATCAATCCCTTTATTTTGTCCCTGATGGGTATGAAAAACCCTGATGGTGGATTTTATGCCCCTTTAATGAAAGATTACAGGCATGATGCTGAATCCCTACGCTTTTTTATTCCGGTAATAAGAAATGCAGAAGGGGTAATACCCCTGGAATATCATGGATCGGGACACCTTGCCGCTTATGCAGAGGCTGACGGGATCCTGGAGATCCCGGAAGGAAAAAAAATGCTTTCAGAAGGAGAACTTGTTTATGTACGGCCCATATAACAGAGGGATTGCCTTCCTCAGCATATCTGATACCGCACGAAGTGCGGGGATAAGGATTGTGAACAACAAACCTGAAAAAAGCATATTCAACACGGTTATTGGTTTTAATAATACAGGAAGACGATACATGCCATGAGTAAAAGGAAATTAACCCATACCGGGGACACCGGAAAGGCGAACATGGTGGATGTGAGCCATAAGCCAATGCAATTGAGGGTCGCCAAAGCTAAAGGACATATTAAACTTCAGAATGAAACCCTGCGTCTGATCAAAGAAGATCAGATGAATAAAGGTGACGTACTTACCACGGCAGAGCTGGCAGGAATACAGGCAGCAAAAAATACAGCCAGCCTGATCCCTTTATGTCATCCTTTGATGCTATCGAAAGTGGAAGTAAGTGCTGAAATTGCTGAAGAAGGTGTAGAGGTGCGATCCATGGTGAAAACAACAGGGCAGACAGGTGTTGAGATGGAAGCCTTAACCGCAGTAAGTGTGGCCTTGTTAACGGTATACGACATGTGTAAAGCGGTCGATAAATCGATGATTATCGAATCCATACAATTGACAGAAAAAACGAAAACTGATCCAGGTGAGAAAGGTTGAAATAGTTTCCGTGAATATTTCCACCAAAAAAGGGACGTCAAAAGAACCTGTGGAATATATTGAATTAACCGGTGACGGGATCATTCAGGATGCTCACGCTGGGAAACGGCACCGGCAGGTGAGTATGCTCAGCCAGGAAAGCATAGAACGGTTTGCAAAAGAGGCCGAATGTGACTTTTCACCCGGCGACTGTGCCGAAAACATTACCGTGAAAGGTATGGAATTAACTTATGCCGAACCCTTTGACCGGTTCGTGAATGACCAGCTTGAACTGGAAGTCACCCGGATCGGTAAAAAAAGCCCTGAAAAGGGAAGCCGTATTTATCAAGAGACCGGAGATTGTGTGATGCCTGAGGAAGGGATCTTTCTCAGGGTAAAAAAAGGAGGGACACTTAAAAAAGGAGACCAGCTTGTTTACCGGCCGAAGATTTATAAAATAAAGATCATTACTGTCAGTGACCGGGCCTATGCAGGTATTTACGAGGATAAAAGTGGTCCAAGACTGTCTCAGCTTAGCGGCAATTTTTTTAAGTCGGCCTCCAAAGGGTGTCACATCGATTCAGAGATCATCCCGGATGATCCGGACAGGATCGAAAAAGCGGTATCGTTGGCCGCGAAAGAAGAAAACGATATAATATTTACCACAGGTGGTACCGGCATCGGACCCAGGGATAATACACCGGAGGTGGTCCGCTCACTTCTTGATAAGGAAATTCCCGGAATCATGGAATTGATCAGGGTGAAATATGGAATGGATAAACCCAATGCCGTTCTGAGCAGAAGCGTGGCAGGAGTATCAGGTCATTCTCTGGTATATGCCCTGCCAGGCAGCAGAAAAGCAGTGGAAGAGTATGCCACCGAAATTTTTAAAACGGTAAATCATTCAATGCTGATGGTTCACGGGATTGGTGATCATTGAAAGATAAAGTTCACTATGCCTGAAACTAGGTTTCCCGTCGTATCCCCCCCCAAAGATCAGCAGGTGTTTCTGGTTTGCTTTAAGGAATTGACGAGAGATCCGGTAGGGATGTGTGGTTTTCTTTTCAGGTTTTATAGGTTCGATCAATCCTCGATGGGATAATTATATCTGCATGATAATCAGATACTTTTAAAATTGCCATCGTCTTCTTTTCGATTTTTTTCATTCAAACCGCAAGTTTTTTGTTCAGGCGGCATCCAATTCATAAAACACGATAAAAGCCATAAAAAAATGAAAAGATTAAATGTAAACAGATCATTAACCATGTTAACGGCAGCTTTGCTGTTTATCACTGCAGGAATTAATGCCCAGCCTGGCCGGGGTTTCGGCCGCGGACAGGGACAGGGAATGGGTCCCGGAATGGGGCGAGGAATGGGTCCCGGGGACGGATCCTTAATATGTAACCGCCTGGATGCATGGCTTGATTTAACCGATGAACAGGAAGAAAAGATCCTGGATCTCAGGGTTGATATTCAAAAAAAGATCCTTCCCAGACGGAATGAGATCGGAGAAAAACGTGCCAGGCTACATACACTTATGACTTCCGATCCATCCGATGAATCGGAAATTAATCAATTGATCGATGAAATAGGTCATTTGCGGACTGAAATCCACAAGGCTAGGGTGGATCATCATCTTGGAATCCGGAAAGTACTTACGAAAGACCAAAAGGTACTTTTTGATTCCCGGTTCCCTGGTGGAAAGGGGTCCGGATTCCGTGGTGGCCGAATGGGATGGGGGAACAGGCCCCCCCGGTGGAATTAAAGGACCAATGGCCGGTCCATACAGGGCCGGCATCTTTTATACATAAAAAGTCCTGTTCAATTACAGTCGAGTTATATTTTATCCATTTTTCAGATGATCCGCTCAACATTAATTTTAGTTTTGTTTTTATTGATCCCCACAGGATTAGCCCTGTCCCAACCGGGACCGGGTCAGGGCCAGTGGAGACAGGCCGAACCAATAGGATCGATAAAAGGGATTGTGTATGATATAAAAGACGGGGAACCTTTGCCATATGCCAGCATATCACTTTACAGGAGGCGGGATTCAACGAGGGTAGATGGAGCCATTGCGTCTGAAGATGGCCATTTTTTAATCGAAAAGGTTTCTTTTGGCCGGTTTTATCTGGAGGTCAAATTTCTTGGATATGAAAAAAAAATGATCCCCCGCATTTTAATATTGCCGGAAAATTACGAGATAAATGTGGGAGAGATCCACTTATATGAAGCGGCGCAACATTTGGAGGCAATAGAGGTGACCGCCGAAAGATCCCCTGTAGAATATAAAATTGACCGGAAAGTGATCCATATTGATGGTGATCTGCATACTCACGGTGAAAGTGTTTCCCGTGCACTGGAAAATACGCCATCGATTACGGTAGACATCGATGGAAATGTACAATTGAGAGGCAGTACAAATTTTACTGTGCTGATTGATGGAAAACCCAGCCCATTGGATGGAAGTGATGCACTTCGGCAAATTCCGGCCAGTGCAGTTAAAAATGTGGAGATCATCACCAGTCCGTCGGCAAAATTTGATCCCGATGGATTGGCGGGAATTATTAATGTGATTACAAAGAAAAATGCACTGGATGGTTTTAGTGGGATCATAAATGCATCAGTGGGTACTAATGATAAATACCGGGGTGATCTTTTAATGAATTATAAGACTAACGATATATCTTTTTATCTTGGCAGAGATTTTAACGATATAAACCGGGAAGGAACCCTTGACAGGATGATGATTTCCGGTTTGAGTGATACCACCCGGTACATTACCAGCAATGGAGAAGGTGTTCATGTAAATAACGGCAATACGCTGAAAGGGGGGATCACATACAATCTGAACAGAAGAAATTCCCTGTCACTTGAAGGCAATTTCGGTCATAAGGGTCGCTCCAGAAGCATAACCGATAATTTTCATGAATATACAGTTCCTTTCAACAATAACAGTTATTATATATCCGACAGTCAGGATGAACATAATGCCGATTATTATAATTTGACATTAAGCTATACAAGATTATTTAATAAAGAGGATAATCATAATCTCCGGTCATATTTGTATTATGAATCGAGGAGCGGCAAGTCCGGGAATTCCCAGGAGCGGCTAACTACTGATGCCGGGTGGAATAATACGGATGAAGTGACCAGCCATATCTATACGAGGGAGACTCATAATCCCGATAAATGGAGATTCCAGGTTGATTATACCCAACCCCTCTTTAAAAACGGGAAACTGGAAACCGGTTATCAGGTCCGATATACTAAAAAACATAATGGTTATGAATTCAATGAATGGGACTTTGATAATGACAGTTGGATTGATAACCCGGAATACAGTAATAAGCTGGATTTTAAAAGAAACATCCAGGCTTTATATGCAGTGATAGGTAATGAATGGGATAAATTCAGCCTTCAGGCGGGTCTCAGAACAGAGTATACTTACCGTATTATCGAGCATCAATTATCAGAGGTTCCGGCCAGGATAGACAGGATAGATCTTTTCCCCGGAGTCCATTTTTCCCGGAAGATTGGTAATAAAGATCAGGTGCTGGCAAGCTATAGCAGAAGGATAAACCGCCCAAAAGGATTCGTTCTCAATCCGTTTCCCAATTATATGGATCAAAACAATATGCGTATCGGGAATCCGGAACTGGAGCCTGAATATGTCGACTCCTACGAAGTCAGTTACCAGAAAGGGATCGGGAAATCATCTTTTATCAGTCTTGAAGGCTATTACCGTATGGCAAAAAATAAAATTACCCGCATTGTAAATGTAAATGAGGATGGTTTGCGAACCCACACAATGGACAATCTCAATAAAGAGGGCTCCATCGGGGCTGAGTTAACGTTTAATTATCGGGTGAAAAAATGGTTTGGATTTAATTTGGGTTCTAATTATTATAATTATACTCTTGAAGGCAGCATTGCTGATTCCGATGTGGCGGCCAGCAGCAATAATTTTGATGCAAGGTTAAATACAAATTTTCGGTTTACGCCAACTACCCGGTTTCAGCTCCAGGGATTTTATCAGGGACCTTCTGTAAGTGCCCAGGGCCACCGTGATGCTTTTTTCATGACCAGTGCAGCCATAAGCCAGGAATTGTTTGACAAAAAGATGACCGCTACTTTGCGGATCCGGGATATCTTTGGAACAGGTTCTTTCAGGTTTGTGAATGAGGGGAGCCGGTTTTATGATGAATTTGATTTCCGCCGTGAGTCCCAGGTTGTGGTGCTCTCGGTGAGTTACCGGATCAATAACTTCAAAAGGCAAAACAGGAACCGGAACCCGGATGAAGCGGAGACGGATGATATGATCATGAATTATTAGGAAATAGATACAATTTTATCAATCAGATTTCCGGATATCCCTTATCTTTATTCTAAAGAATTACTGCCTGATGCAATCTGTTGAGTCTGGATTAATTGACCGGTTAAAAAAAGGTGATGAAGAGGCCTTCCGGGATCTCGTAGAACAATATCAGGACAGGATATATAATACGTGCCTGGGATTTGTAAAAAATACACAGGATGCAGATGATATTGCCCAGGAGGTGTTTATTGAAGTGTATACTTCCATAAATTCCTTTAAGGGTAAGTCGAAACTATCAACCTGGATATACCGGATAGCAGTAAACAAATCACTGGAACATATCAGGAAAACGAAAAGAAAAAAAAGGTATGGGATCTTTAACCGGTTTTTTACACCCGAAACCGGTAATGATCTCCAGATCCCTGATTTTGACCATCCGGGAATTGCAGTGGAAAATTCTGAAAAAGCCAGGATTTTATTTTGGGCCATCGATAAGTTACCCGAAAATCAAAAGATCGCATTTACTTTACATAAACTGGAGGATCTGAGTTATGAACAAATTTCTGAGGTTATGAACAGATCCTTGTCTTCAGTTGAGTCGCTTCTGCATCGTGCAAAAAATAACCTGAAAAAATATCTTCATGATTATTATTATAATTCAGCATGATGCCGCAAGTTTAATTTATAAAAATCATCTAATTTATAGAGAGATGGAAAAAGCCGATAATAATATTGAAAAAAAGGTGGAGGAGACGCTTTCTTCCGCAGATCATATAGAAAAGGCATCTCCGGGGCCTTTCTTTTATACCCGTCTGAAGGGCAGACTGGAAAACAAACAAAGCATTATGTTTCCCGGCAAAGTGTTTATATCACCGGTATTGCAGCGTGTACTGGTTGCCATGGTGGTCCTGATATTTGCCGCAAATATCTATACATTCAGCCGCTTGTTTTCAGGTGCAATGGATAATGCCTCCAGTACAGATGAACAGGCATTGATGGAAGAATATTATCCATCGGTACCGACCCTTTACAATCTGACGGATCTCCAAACTCCTTAATCCATGGCTATTTCAATAAATAAAAATATTCTCTGGATAATCGTAATAATACTTATTATCCTTAACCTTGTTTCGATTACCGTTTTATGGTTAAGCCGGGAGGCTCCGGTGGACTTCACACCACCAGGAAACCGAATGGCCGATACAGGCAGGGGAACTCAGTATTTGAAAAGGGAGTTGAATTTTACTCCGCAACAAGAAGCCGAATTCGATTCTATGGTGTTTCAACACAGGCAAAAGTTGGAAGAAAAGATCAATGAGATCAGGGTGTTAAGAAGAGAACTGATGAACATGATGCAAAAACAGGAGTTTACCAATGAGGCTGAACAGCTGGTCCGTGAGATAGGAGAAAAACAGGCGGATCTCGAACTGATGAATTTCAGACATTTCAGAAATGTAATGGAAATATGTAATGAGGAGCAGGAACAGATCCTTTTAAATACCCTGAGAAATGCAGTAGGCCCCCGCCGGTTCCGGGATGGAAGAGGGCCACATGGCCCGGGGTGGAGAAGGGGAAGGTGATTTTTTTCTGATTCGTGCAGTTCATCCTGATTCTTCACGGAGGAATTCCGCACTTTCAGCGTATTGACTGTTTATTTTCCTTTGTATTCATTAATTTATACCCTGTTCACAATAAACCGGATGCTGTTGGAATCTGTCAGAAAGTACGGTAAACTACCTTACAGGGCAGTTGTAGTTCACGGAGGCCCCGGAGCACCTGGTTCTGCCAGGCCGGTTGCCGAGGGGATCAGCCGCCATTTTGGTGTAGTGGAGGCTTTGCAGTCTGCTGATTCTCTGGAAGGGCAGAAAAAGGAACTGGCCGCCCAGATTGACGACTATGGTGAGCCCCCCGTGGTTTTGATCGGCCATTCATGGGGAGCCTGGCTTTCAATGTTATTGACGGCAGACAATCCCCATATGGTGAAAAAGTTGATCCTGGTGAATGCCGGGCCCTTCAGGGAAGAATTCGCCAAAGATATCACCAGGAAAAGGCTGAGGCGGTTATCCGGTGATGAAAGAAGACTGTTTGATGCATTGCAGCAGGAATGGCGCTATGCGACTGGCGAAAAAAAGACCAGGATATTCGGGGAGATAGGCCGGCTGCTGCTCAAGGCTGATGCGTATGATCCTGAGACGCTGGTCGATCCGACCATAGAATACCAGCCCGATATTTTCCGGAAAATATGGACGGAAGCCGGTCACTGGCGGAGCAGTGGCCGACTTTTGGAGGAGATGACCAGGCTTGAATGCCCGGTAGTGGCTATCCATGGCAAGAATGATGCCCATCCCTGGCAGGGAGTAAAAGAACCCCTGGAATCCCGTGTAAGGGATTTCAGATTTTTTCTCCTTGAAAATTGCGGTCATGAACCCTGGCTTGAAAAGCATGCAAAAGATAAATTCTTCCAGGTATTGCTGGAGGAATTGAGAGGAGTTGCCTCCTGATCTCTGTGATCATCAATTATCGGCTCATGGCAGTGTGATTATTCAAAAAGACCGGGTAGCCAGGTTGAAATCTTACCGGCTTCAATGATGAGAAGCAGGATCTTCTATTCTTTTGGAAAGTATGCTGTCGAGCGATTGCCTGATCTTTACATATTCCGGATCATCAGCAAAATTAATAGTTTCCAAAGGATCGGTTTCGTAATCATAAAGTTCTACAGCACGCACCTTTCCTGTTTCTCTTTCAATCCATTTTGTCAACCGGTACAGGCCGGTACGGATCGTATAGCCCATATATTTCATATCTTCGCGGGGATATTGGCTCAATGCCGACTCCCTGATTTTCACTTCCGGGTCATCCAGGGCAGGGGCGAGGCTGATTCCCTCAAAATACGGGGGTATGTCCAGTCCGGCGAGTTCGCATAGTGTAGTTGCAATATCTGTAAATTCAGTTGGTCCGTAATGTTTTCCTCCTTTATATTGCTGAAACGGTGCCCGAATGATAAGGGGTGCCCGGGTGGCCTGTTCAAAATTTGAATGCTTGCACCACATTCCGTGGTCTCCCAGGTGCCATCCATGGTCGCCCCATACTATCACGATCGTATTATCATTAAGGTCCAATGTTTCAAGCCTGTCCAGCAATCTTCCGACCATATCGTCAATAAAATTGGTAGCCGCATAATATCCGTGAATTAATTCAAGCTGAAGCTCTTCCGGTAAAATACTATCCGATGGAATCCCTGTATAACCGTTTCTTAATTCCCCGGAATTGTGATAGGCAAGATCGGGACTGTTTGTGGCCTGTTTTTGAAAATCTGCAGTTGTAAAATCCGATCTGTCGTATAGATCCCAGTATTCTGCGGGAGCCACAAAAGGAAGATGGGGCCGGTGAAATCCTACGGCCAGGAAAAAAGGATCGTCGATGTCAGCCAAAGAGTCCATCAATTCGAGGCCATGATTGCATAAGGCACCATCCGTATAAGCATCGAAAGGGACTTCAGCCCGTTCCACGGAAGGAAAATACCGCTCTTTTACATAATCCCTGGTATCACCCGGTGAGCTGAACCCTGCATCCCTTGCTTCCCGTTGTAAAGCAGCGATTTTTTCCCTGGCCTCTCTCCCGGCATAAAAATAAGAGGGCCGTCCTGTTTCAGGGTTATATGTATCCAATTCGCCGGGTGATATATAATCAAATGACCAGGAAGGGGGATCATGCGGACCGCCCCAGCTTCCTTCAAGGCTCCGGGGGTCGAAGATCTTTCCCGTGGCGGCAGTTTTGTATCCCTGATTTTTAAAATATTGAGGCAGTGTGACTATCCCGGGATTCTTTTCTCTGATAAGGGTCTGAAGGTCCCATACGCGCAACTGGTCAGGGTAACGTCCCGTTAGCAGACTCGCCCTGGAAGGCGCACAGACAGACTGTTGGCAATAGTTCAGCATGAAAACGGTTCCCTCGCCAGCCAGTTTATCAATTTGAGGTGAATGAACTTTCGGGTCGCCATAACATCCCAGTGCCGGCTTGAGATCATCCACTGCAATGAATAGTATATTGGTTCTTTTATTTGCTGTGGTTTTCGGACCTTTATCCGTGGTGCAGGTCCAGAAGGCCAATACCAAAATCAATATAGCAAGATATGAGACACCCGAATAATTCATAATTCCCGGTAACGACAGAATATTTTCATAATAATCCGCTTCTTTTTAACAGGGGATCAAGCCCGGGTTCCTTTCCGCGGAAATTAATATACAGGTTCATGGCTTCATCGGTTCCTCCCTTTGAAAGAATGTTCTCTCTGAATGATCCGGCCACATCAGGATTAAAAATGTCTCCCGTTTCCTTGAATGCCTCATAGGCATCGGCATCCAGCACTTCAGCCCATTTATAGCTGTAATAACCGGCAGAATATCCTCCGGCAAATATATGTGCAAAAAATGTGCTTCTGTAACGGGGGATTATCTCTTCGATCAAACCGATCCTGTCCATTGATCTTTTTTCAAATTCCAGGGGATCGATATTTTCAGTCTGATCCGTGGTGTGATAATCCATATCCAGGATCGAGGCGGCCAGGTATTCAACGGTAGCAAAACCCTGGTTAAATTTTCCCGATGCCTCGAGTTTCTGTATGAGTTCTTCCGGTATCACTTCTCCCGTTTTATAATGCCTGGCGTATTTATTCAGCACTTCGGGTTCTCCCGCCCAGTTTTCCAGAACCTGTGAAGGCAATTCCACAAAATCACGGGGTACGGAAGTGCCCGACAAGGTTTTATAACTGCATTCGGAAAGCAAGCCATGGAGGGCATGACCCATCTCATGGAACATGGTCCGGGACTCATCGAAAGTGAGCAATGCGGGTTCATCCCCAGCCGGCTTGGTGAAATTGAACACAGTGGTTATTACCGGTGTGATGTCTTCACCATCCCTTTTGAATTGTTTCCGGTAGGAATTCATCCAGGCGCCCCCGGTTTTGCTGGCCCGGGGATGGAAATCCATATATAAGATCCCCACGTGGGATCCATCGTTTTCCAGGACCTCATAGGCTACCGCATCCGGATGAGGTACGGGCAGATCGGAGCGCAATTTGAATTCCAGGCCGAATAATTTATTGACTACGTAAAACAGTCCCTCTTTTACATTGTTCAATTCAAAATAGGGCCTCAATTCCTCATCATCCAGATCATACCGGGCCTTTCTTACCTTCTCTGCATAATACCACCAGTCCCAGGGCTTCAACTCAAAGTCTCCACCTTCCGCATCGATCATCTCCTGCATGGCTTCTGCTTCGGCCTTGGCTACCGGTAAAGCTTTTTCCCAGAGACTTAAGACTAAATCATACACCCTGCCGGGAGTTTTGGCCATATTGTTGTCGAGTACATATTCGGCCCAGCTCTCATAACCCAGGAGGGAGGCTTTTTTATCGCGCAGAGCGATCGTCTTCCTGATGATTTCCTTGTTATCGTATTCATCATTGTTGTTTCCCCGCATCCGCCAGGCCGTAAAAACCTTTTCCCGAAGATCCCTGTTTTCCGAATATTGGAGAAAAGGTATCCAGCTGGGTTTGTGAAGCGTGATGACCCAATTGCTTTCGAGTCCCGCCTCTTTGGCCGCTTCCGCTGCTGAGGCTATGATCATTTCCGGTAAACCGGCCAGGTCTTCCTCCTTTTCGATCACCAGTTTCCATTCGTTGTCTCCGGCCAGCAGATTTTCATCAAACTGGAGTGAAAGTAAGGAAAGTTCTTCATTGATCTTTTTCAGTTCTTCCTTCTGCTGATCATCCAGGTTGGCACCGTTCCGGACAAATCGTTTATAGTATTTTTCCAGCAGCTGTTCCTGTTCCGTTGTCAGGTCCAACTGGCCTTTTTTATCATATATGGCCTTAACCTTTTTAAAAAGATCGGGATTCATTGAAATTTCATCCCGGTGCCTGGAGAGCTCGGGTGAAATATCTTTTGCCAGTTGTTGAAGTTCCTTACTGGTATTGGCAGATAAGAGATTGTAGAATACACTGGTAACCCTGTCAAGAAGCAGCCCGCTTCTGTCCATAGCTTCAATGGTGTTTTCAAAAGCAGGGGCCTCATCCCGGTTGACAATGGCTTCGATCTCCCTGTTATGTTCTTCCATCCCTTTTTCAATGGCAGGCTTGTAATGCTCCAGCCTGATCTTTTCAAAGGGAGGTACCTCATAAGGCGTGTCATAAGACGCTAAAAAAGGATTATTATTCATATTTACATTGCTCATTTCCTGAGTACAGGATGAAATAATTACTATGACAGAAAAAAAACTGATAATCTTTTTCATGGATTAAATGGTTGTGATCAAAAAATATGAACAAAAATAATCAATCATATCTAAATTGGATTATCGAAGCCCGGATATGATCAGGTGATATTCTCCCTCGCCAATTAATTTTTTCTTTAAACACTTTTTTGTCAATCGGACATGGAGTAATTTGGTGCCGGATTTCTCATTTGAGAGGCAAAATATCATTTTTCTTAACTCAAGTTACATTTTTTTAAGTTAATCAACAGAGATAATTGAGGTTTTTTATGTTTAATAATTGAGATTATGGCAAATGTAGATTCAGGTAAAGATGTGATCAGATTTCTTCTGAACAATAGTATATTTCTAATCATTGGGGCCATAGCGGCATTAATTTTTGCCAACGTAGATGCACATACCTATCATGAATTGATTGAGCACGAATTTTTTCCTCATGGAAGTTTTCATTTTATCGTGAATGAGGTGCTGATGTGTTTCTTTTTTGCCCTGGCAGCCAAGGAAATATGGGAGGCTATGCTCCCGGGAGGGGCTTTATCCTCTCCTAAGACAGCGGCGACGCCCCTGATAGCTACAGCAGGCGGTATTGCTGGCCCCGCCTTACTGTATATAGGAGGTGCCCTTACTTTCGATGCACCTGAATTGACCCGTGGCTGGGCTATTCCCTGTGCTACCGATATTGCTTTTTCGTATCTTGTGGCCAGGATAATATTTGGTAAGGGTCATCCTGCCATTCCTTTCCTGTTGTTGCTGGCCATTGCAGATGATGCGGCCGGATTGATCATACTTGCCGTATTTTACCCCACTGGCGAGATGCATCTGACCACATTCTTTATTGCCGTGGTGGGTGCGATATTATTCAATGTATTTGTATTGAAAAAAGGACTGAAAGTCACCAATTTCTGGTGGTATATTGTGATAGCCGGACCTGTATCATGGTACGGTTTTTTCCAGGGAGGAATACATCCTGCACTGGCTTTAGTGCCCATTATACCTACGCTGCCTCATCAAGGATCGGATATAGGATTTTTTGAAGGTACGGAGGAAGATGGCCCCCAGGATCCGCTTAACAGGTTTGAGCACTGGTGGAAAAATCCTGTCGAGTTCATTTTGATGCTGTTCGGGTTTGCCAATGCCGGCGTAGCTTTCAGTGCCATAGGCCTGGCTACAGGACTTGTTACAGGTGGATTGTTTATCGGGAAACCCCTGGGTATCGTATTGCTTACCTTTATTGCTGCGAAAATTTTCAAACTGGATCTGCCTGTCGGGATGAACTTCAAAGATCTCACGGTATTGTCCTTCATGGCCGCGATTGGATTCACCGTAGCTTTATTTATTGCTACAGTAGCATTTCCTCCAGGCGATATTTTGGATTCAGCCAAAATGGGAGCTCTGTTCAGTTTCGGTGCCTCGATATTGGCCGTTATTGCCGCCTGGATACTGGGATCAGGTAAGTTCAGCAGAAAGTCAATGTCATCTGAGCCCGAACCGGAAACATAACCATTTTCTCAGGAGAAAGAAATGCATATGTTTTCCCAGGTAAGGATACTTGATAATTAAAATATGAGTTTCCTTACTTGGCTTTTATCATTCGGTATTAATCTTTTTAAAGATGATCCTTTCATAGGGGCTCTCCTCCCCGGTCTCAAACAGAATGCCAAGATTACTTTCATCAAGCATCAGACAGGATGAGTAAGCCGAGGGGCCTTCCTGTATAAGGCGTGGTGAAGACCAGGTCAGGGTTTCATCAAAACTCATCCATATCGACAGGTTTATCCGTGCCCCGGGATCATTCGGTGCGACAAACACCACTTTATCGTCCGTCCGGGTTATGCTGGCATGAACAACCGGCGTGACCAGGCAGGCTTCGGGGAAAAATTTCCGGGTGAAGGTTATTCCTCCGTCATTGCTGTAGGTAATGGCCCGGTTGTATTTGTGCCCGGCATCGAAATTCTGACTCCGGGTATTGAAGTACAGGGTTCCGAAAACGGTTTCTATTACGGCAAGTTCGTTGGGATTGATATTACCATAACCTTCACTGTCGATTGCTCCGATTTCCCATGAACTACCTTGGTCATCGGAATACACCACATGGGAACCCAGGTATTCGTTGCCCTTACCACCTGAAATGCTGTGGTCGGCCGGGATTATGATCCGGCCCTTATGATCATTATGCTTTAAAATGATGGCTCCTCCCGGTCCGAAAGCATACCATCTCCAGCTTTTCTTTTTAACATTGGAGGTGATCTCCCTGGGGGAGCTCCAGGTTTGCCCGAGATCGGTGCTTTCCGTAACATAAGCCCCCACATAACCTTCGGCCGAGCCCTCCCGGATCATGGTTTCAGTATCCGTTGCCACGGTACGTTTGGTAAAAAGAAGGAGCAGTTTGTTGTCTTCCGGAATATATACCGGGGTCGGGTTCTGACATGACTGGCCCTCATAATGAATAGCCCTGATCGGTTTGCCCCAGGTTTTCCCCTGATCCTTGCTGATCTTCAACACGAGATCGATCTGGCCATGGTCACTGAGGCTGTTCTTACGGCCCTCTGCAAAAGCAATTAACAGATTTCCGGTTTTAACCAGGGCCGGTATTCTGAAAAAATCATAACCATCGACGCCTGCTTCGTAAACCATACTTGAATATTCGGTTTGTAAACCCGAAAGCCGTTCCGCCTTCATTGTTTCTGCCTCGTAAACCACGCTTGAATGCATGCCCGCGAAAATGTTCCCGGTATAATCCTGTCCTTTGGCCGGTTTACCTGAAAGCACAACCGGTACAATCAGGATTACGATAATCTTTGAAATGTTATTCATGCCGAATAGTAAAAAACAGGTAATTCTCTTAATTAACAATATAATCAATTCTATTATCGCTTACCAGTTTTTTCAGGTCATACTTGTCGTGTATTAAAAGGATGAAATAAGACAGCTTTACTCTTTACCCTGACAGTTGAAATACGGCTCCGGCAGGGGTCGTATTTTCTTTTTATTATAGCTGTCTCCTGAAAGTAGTTAACCAGTAATCAACGGAATATTTTCCTGCTCCCTTTATGAGTAAGAACAGACTGCTCAGCAGCATGGCAAAATCCGTCCTGGCTTCATGGGTCATACTCCAGAAGCCGTAGGACTTGAGTTCCCGTAGTACAAAAGGACCGAAGCTCTGACCAAAGAGAATGGGCACTTTCGTTACGATTATGGCCACCAGCATATTGATGATCATGGCTACGGCAGCAAAACGTGTAACAAATCCCACAAGAAACAACAGGCCGCAACCCATTTCAAACACGCCTACAAACGATGCAAAAAAATCCGGATCCGGGAATCCCATCCGTTCAAAACGTCCTGCTCCCCGTAAAGAGGGAAAGAGGAATTTCTGGATCCCTTCAGAAAGAAAAACACCACCTGCTATCAGTCTGATTATAATTACCGTTTTATCCGGATTTGTTTTGAGTAAGGTTAAAGATTTCATGACTTGTATTATTTAAACGATTTCACCGGAACCTCATGGATCTTAATCGGGGCGCGATCAGGGTTATAAACGAATTCATTTGGGATCAGGAAATAAGCCCTGAATTATCCATCCAACAAATGGTTTGGTCATTGCAAACAATAATCCGTTTCTTCCTTGATCGTTGGCGCCGCTCACCCATCGACCCTCAGTGAACGGAACGGTTTCGACAAGCAAAACACACTTCATCAAAGAAAGTCAATTTTACCCTTATGATGACAAAGGTTTTTATCAATGGTTATGTTCTTCATCTTCCTTTAATTTAAGTTTCATCATGCCCACACTGCCGAACATGCCTTTCAGGGAATCCGGAGCCTCTTCGATCCAGACATTTTCATCAAATTCATAAAAATTTTTGTTATATGCTGTAAAATACAGGGTGAATCCCCGATCCCCTTCGTCGATCAGTCCTAGCGGAGTCCGGCTCAGCTCCCACCATTTATTTTCATTAGCCTCAAGGCCGAAAAAATATTTTCTGCTCCACTGTACTCCATCTTCGGAAAACATATATCCCATTTTCTGATGTTTCGAAGCCCCGTCAAACACAGCCACATATAGACCATTTTTCAAACGGGTGATCACAGGATTTTCCATATTTTCAAACAGTGGCTCTGCTGAAGGCACCCTTACCCATAAATCGGAGATAGCCGTTGCCGTGGCAAGACCTGCCACTTCCCACGAGCTGCCATACAGTGCCAGCCATTTTCCGTCTACCGGATACGGGCAGAAGGAGGTGACACCCATCCAGGTTTCCCAGGAGGCGGGTTGCTGTCCGTATTCCATCAACACTTCTTCATAACCATATGGCCCGAAGAGCCCACCCTGGCCGGGTACCATGGCAGTCATCCGGTATACCCTCCCATCATATTTTCTTTTCCACTGACCCTGAATACTTACATCCGAATAAAAACTGATGTAGGTTAACGACCATCGTCCGTTTTTTTTGTCATACACAGGGACCGGAGACCAGATCGAGGCTTTGGGATCGTCCGGGGTGAGCTGTCCGCCGGAGGAAGAGATCGTTCCCACCCTCGTCCAGTTTAATCCATCACTGCTGATCCAGGCGGCAAGCCGGGTAGCTGCCCAGAAAGGATCGTCATGAAGCTCGGTAATGAACAGAATATATTTCCCATCGGATTTAAAAACCTTTCCTCCCTCAAAACCATATTTATTGTCCTTAACCTCCGGTGATTCCCTGCCGAGTACAGGATCGGGATGCAGATAGGTAATTTCAAATATGCCGGAATTATCTTGCTGGGCCACCACATGAACTGTGGTAAGGATCAATAAGAGAATATATACGATTTTGTTCACCAGCGTTTTCGAAATAAAATTCTGGATGATAATTTACATAATTCAATTTTCAATCTGAAATCATACCGGCTCATAAATCTTTTCCAATGAAAAGGGATTGATCCCGGCAAAATGTCAGTTATTACGGGGTAGAGATGGTGATTCCAGAGTAATGGGATTGATCATTGCATAGCAATGGTGAACCTGACCCGGACCCTGTAATCGGGGAATGGATACAATGATCCTGAAGCAATGATCGTTATCCTGGCGTTATGCTGCAATCCGGGCCGTATGGCATTTATTCAGAAGCCATGGTGATATTGGTATCAGGGTGGTGATCCGGGATAGGTGCTGACCAGGGGAAAAAGGCTGATCTTTCCGCGGGTGAATTAATAATTCGATGAAATTTTTGAAATTGATGATTCTTTTGACCAGATTTAAGCCGAGTCAAATTATTATGAACATTTCGATCTAAATTTTTAAAATTATGCCGGGAACTTTCAGATTCACTTTTGGACCATGGAATATCCATGAGGGTGCCGATGTATTCGGACCACCGGTCCGCAAGACCGTTGCCTTCGACAAAAAACTTGAAATGTACAAGAAGCTGGGCTTCGATGGAGTGCAGTTTCACGATGATGATGCCGTGCCGGAGCTGGATAACAAGGAGGCCTCGAAGATACACAGCGAGGCGGAAAACCTGAAGAAAAGGCTGGATAACCTCGGCCTGACCGCCGAATTCGTGGCGCCCCGTTTATGGGAAGATCCAAAGACCATTGACGGAGGTTATACGGCCAATGATCCGGCCAGCCGGGAATATGCCCTGGAACGGTCCAGAATGTCTGTCGATATAGCCCGGGCATTGGGTACGGACCTGCTGGTCCTGTGGCTGGCCCGGGAAGGTACTTATATACGTGAATCGAAGGACAGCAAGGTGGCCACTCAAAGGCTGGTGGAAGCCATGAATATGATGCTTGACTATGATCCGGATATCCGCCTTTGTATCGAGCCAAAACCCAACGAACCGATGGATCATGCCTATATACCCACTACAGGTCATGCACTTGCTATCGCTTCGCTTACCAGTGATCCGGAAAGAGTAGGGGTCAATATCGAAAGTGCCCATGCCATCCTTGCGGGCCTCGACCCTTCCGACGAGATGGGTTTCGCCCTGGCCCATGGTAAACTGTGGACGGTACACCTGAATGATCAGAACGGCCTGAAGTTCGACCAGGACAAGTCATTCGGATCGGTAGACCTCAGGCGTGCCTTCAACCAGGTGCGTATCCTCGATCAGCATGATTACGGAAAGAACGGTGAATGGGTTGGCCTGGATGTAAAGGCTATGCGTACCCAGAAGGACGAGAAGGCCACGGCCCATCTTTCGAACAGCCTGGAAATGTTTAAGCACTTGCTTGAGATTTCCCGTGGGCTTGACGAAGAAAAGATGAAAGGTCTTGTCGAAGAGAGGGATTATGAAGGCCTGGATCTGTATATTATGAAGCAGTTGCTGGGCAAATGAGTATGGGGGGGGGTTACATTCGTCGGTGAGTGAATCAGGAGATTAACGAGTCAAGGAGAGTCAATGGTTGATGGGTGGATGTGTCGATGAGTTGATGGGTGGATGTGTCGATGAGTTGATGGGTGAGAAGCACCCTGTATATTTATCTTCTTTTACGCATCAGCATGAAATCATACCCCAGCCCAATGACAATGCCCAGGGCAAGACCCATAGCCAGATTGTCCATTGCCACGCCAATTGCGACTCCAATGGCCACGCCAATAACAATGCCCATGCCGAATCTCCTTCTTTTTCGCCTGTTGTCTTTTTGCATACCTTGAGCGTTTCCCCGGTTAATAAAATATTCCCGTTTGCCGTGTTTAACTACATTTCTGTAATTATATGAATCTGTTCTTTCATTTCAAAAAAAAACATGCACCGTCTTCGGCCAGTTGGGTGTCCATTATCGTACGATTTTTGCCGTTACCTCCTTAAATTGAAAAGTAAAGCACTGGAAAACATTGGTTTATCGAATATGGCACGGGGATTGATCAAACCGGATCATGCAACTTCGACAAACCATACCTGACATTGGTTTAACAGCAAATTAATATAACCATGCTCTGGAATTACATCCTTATCACACTCAGAAATATAAGGAGACGAAAATTCTACTCCTTCATTAATATCACCGGGTTGTCTGTGGGCATTGCCAGCTGTATATTAATCGGGCTGTATGTGGCCGATGAGTTCAGCTTTGACCGTTTCCACGATAGATCGGACCGGATAGTGCGACTGACCATGAAATACAAAAGTGGGAGTGATGTCAATAATATTCCGGTTACGGGCACCAAAGCCGGGCCATATTTAAAGCGTAATTTCCCGGCAGTCGACAAATATACACGCATGATCCGGGGTGGTGGCATATTCAGTCATGACGACTTGGTATTCGAAGAGAAAAAGATCCTGTTTGCGGATTCCACCTTTTTTGAGGTATTTACATTCCCCCTTGTAAAAGGAGATCCTTCTCGGGTCCTTGATGCGCCTGACAGGATCATTCTTACCCGTTCAATGGCCAAAAAATATTTTGGAGAATACGATCCTGTCGGGGAAATACTCCGTTTGAACGATGAAAAAGATTTTATGGTAACCGGCGTCGCAGAGGATCCTCCTGCCAATTCACAGATTAAGTTTGATTTTGTGATCCCCTTTTCGCATCTGGGTGCGTCCAAAAAGGAAGAATGGTTTACCGCCAATTATTTTACCTATCTGCTGCTTGGTGAAAAAGCAAATGTCCGATCGACGGAGAGGCAGATTGATGAACATATGCGTGAAATTTCTACGACAGAGGTGGGGCTTTCCGGTGGTGATTATCTGACCTATCGTCTGGAACCGCTCACCCGGGTCCATCTATATTCGGAGATGGATGCCATGGTACCGAACGGAAGCATAACCTATATTTATCTGTTAGCGATTATTGGCCTGCTCATCCTTCTGATCGCCTGCATCAATTATACCAACCTGTCAATAGCGCAGGCAGCGAAGCGAAACAAGGAGATCGGGATGAGGAAAGTTCTGGGAGCTCAACGGAGACATCTTTTTACCTATTTTATAACGGAATCCACCTTGATGACGGTCTTTTCTACTATACTCGCTATTGCAATTTCTTCCGTATTGATCCCGCTTTTCAATGAACTTACCGGTAAAACCCTTACACCTTCGGAACTGACCAGTCCGGGAGCCCTGATCCTGCTGCTTGCACTGTGCCTGATAGTGGGAATATTATCAGGAGCTTATCCGGCAGCCATATTATCCCGGTTTCAACTGATCAGGATATTCAGAACAGGATCTGACCTGAAGGTTTCATCAGGAAACCTGGGCCGTACATTGATCGTGGTTCAATTTGCCATTTCTATTTTTCTTATCATAGCTGCGGTGATCATCCAGCAACAAAGGGCTTACATACAAGAAAAAAATCTCGGTTACGATAAGGAAAATGTGCTTATATTACCCAATGACCGCCAGGTGAAACCTCATTACCAGGAATTGAAGGAAGCCGTGAAACAGGTCCCCGGCGTGTTGAATGTGAGCGCAGGCTATGATCTTCCCACTTTTATCCGGTGGACTAACAGTTTAAATGTGACCACCGAAGATGGGGAAAAGCGGTTTAGCTCCAAAGCCATCCCCGTGGACCTGGATTTTCTGGCCACCCTGAATATTGAGATCATTTCCGGTGCTGATTTCACACAGTCGGATCTTAAGGATTTGAAAGCGTCCTGGGAAAAGGGCGAGTACAGGACGTATTATATCGTCAATGAATCGGTGCTGAAGGAGCTGGGCTGGACTGCGGAAGAGGCGGTTGGCCGGTCCATACAATGTGGAATGCCGGGTACCATCAAAGCCGTTGTAAAAAACTTTCATATATCCTCGTTGCATAATTCAATTCCTCCTCTGGCGATCTTTCTTAATGATGAGTTTTTGAACCTGATATATGTTAAGATCGATGGCAGGAATACGCCGGTCACAATTTCCCGTCTGGAGAACATCTGGAAGGAACGGATCGGGGCCCGGCCTTTTGATTATCATTTTCTCGATGATGATTACGACCGGTTATATATTGTGGAACAGAAGATGGCCAGGTTTACAGGCACATTTGCCATACTGGCCATAATATTGGCCTGTCTGGGTGTGTTCGGCCTGTCGGCCTTTATGGCCGTGCAACGTACCCGGGAGATCGGTATCCGCAAAGTGTTGGGCGCTTCGGTGAGGGAGGTCGTGTTGCTGTTGTCGAAGGACTTTATCCTGCTGGTGTTGGTAGCCTGTGTGATTGCTGTGCCTCTGGGATGGCTGGCTGCCCGGAAATGGCTTCAGGGTTTTGCCTATCATATTGATATTCAAGTATGGGTATTTGTGGTGGCGGGTCTGCTGGCGCTTGTCATATCGGTTATTACGGTGGGTTTTCAGTCGGTGAGGGCAGCCCTGGTGAATCCGGTGGAGAGTCTGAGGAGTGAATGATTGGATGTTTTTGATTTGTGAATGAAAAAGGGCCGATGATGGTCATCACCGGTTTTTCTTTTTTCGGGGCAGTGACTATATTAGAGCGGAAATCAGAAATTTTTTACCGGATATTTTTAAAAAAGGATTGAATATGAATACGCTAAATCACCTGAACCCGGCATTTTTTACCAAACAAAACAGCCCGGATCTTAAGAATCGATCAAATGGTCGCCAGCGCCCTGGCATGTTGCTGACGGTCCTGCTTGCCATGATCCTGCTGATGCCCGGATCGCCGGCATGGGCCCAGAAAAGTAAAAGAAAAAAAGCAGAGGCCGCAGAAATGAAGATCAAACTGACCCATACCGATAAGACCAGCCGGTACCGGATCGTGATCCCTTCAACTCCCACACCCCATGAAAAGAAAGCCGCCGAAGTGCTACAGGATTATCTGTTACAGATCTCCGGCGCCGTGCTTCCCATAATAGAGGCCAACCGCGCTGAAAGTCCCCATGAGATCGTGCTGGGTCAGAATGAACGGCTGGATGAAATAAATGCAGACGTTGATCTGAACAAACTGGAGGAGGATGGATTTCTGATCCGGACCGACAGTCTGCGGCTGATCATTGCGGGGGGCAGCAAAAAAGGAACGCTATATGGAGTATATACCTTTCTCGAGGATCACCTCGGTTGCAGGATGTACAGCCCGGATGTGAAACTGATCCCTGAGCAAAAAGAGATCACTCTTGGTGAAATCGATGAGCTGCAGGTGCCTGTGATCAAATTTCGCGATACCCATTACCGCATAACCTGGGATGATGAATATATTGACTGGCATAGGCTGAGCCATGATGGAGACGGCGGGCGGCCGGACTGGGGCCGCTGGGTGCATACCTTTCATGAGCTTGTCCCACCGGAAACCTATTTCAATGAGCATCCTGAATATTATTCGCTTGTCAATGGAGAACGGATTCCCACACAGCTTTGTCTAACCGAACCGGATGTGCTGAAGATCACGATCCGGAATCTCCGGAAGATGATGGCCATGAATCCAGAAGCCACTTACTGGTCGGTAAGCCAGAATGACAACCGTGACTATTGCCGTTGTGATGAATGCCGGGCTATCGATGATCGGGAGGGTTCACCTTCCGGTACGATCATCAATTTTGTGAATCAGGTGGCTGAAGAGTTTCCCGACAAAATGATATCGACCCTGGCCTATGAATACGGAAGAAAACCTCCAAAGACCCTGGTCCCAAGGGAAAATGTAAATATCATGCTTTGCAGCATCGAGGTGCCGCGCGATGAAGCGATCGACGAGGATACCGCCAGTATCGATTTTATGGAAGATGTGATCGGGTGGGGTAAGATCGCCGATGATATCATCGTGTGGGATTACGTGATCCAGTTTCCCAACCTCATCAGTCCTTTTCCAAACCTGCATGTCTTGCAGCCCAATATACAATTTTTTGTCAGGAACGGTGTGAGCGCCATGTTCGAGCAGGGCAACCGCGAGGTGGGAGGTGAATTTGCAGCACTCAGGGCTTACCTGATCTCTAAACTGTTATGGGATCCTGATGCTGATGTGGACATGTTGATGAATGATTTTCTGGCCGGTTATTACGGGAGTGCTGCGGAACCCATCAGGGCTTATATCGATGTGATGCGTGAAGCGCTGCTGGAATCCGGCACTCCGCTCCGTATCTTTGGAAGTCCGAACGAAGCAGCTAACTCTTATCTTACCCCGGAACTGATCGATCAATATAATCATTTTTTTGACGAAGCGGAACGGCTCGTGGCCGACAGCGCCGAATTGCTGGAGCGGGTCCGGATTGCCCGGCAGCCGCTGGAATTTGCCATCATGGAACAGGCCAAGAAACAATATACCGGTGAAAGGGGACTTTTTCAGAAGGTGGATGGTGAATGGGAGGTACGCACTGCGATCCGGTCAAAGATCGATCATTTCACGGATCTCTGTATCCGCCAGGGCGTGACCCGGGTGAAGGAATGGAGTACTTCTCCAAGCGAATATAGAGCGTCGATGTACAGGCTTTTTTCCCTGGGCATGAAGGAGCACCTCGCCTATGGCAAGAAGGTGACGTTCATATCTCCCGATTCGACCCGTTTACCGGAAGATGCAGGAAAAATGCTTACCGACGGCATCCGGGGAGGGCACGATTATGCCTACAACTGGCTTTCATTTTCCGGTAAGGACCTGGAGTTTATCATAGACCTTGAAGAAAGGATGCCTGTGCGGAGAATTGAATCAGCTTATTTTCAATACGGTCAATGGCTGAGACTTTTCCCGGTGAATGTGGAGTATTTCGTGTCGACAGACGGAAAGGACTTCGAACGTGTGGGGAATATTGAAAACACACTCCCCATCGACCAGTATGGCGGACAACAGCGGGATTTTATTGCCGAGTTCGAACCTCGGCAGGCCCGGTATGTAAAGGTTTTGGCCCATAACATCGGGTACACACCCGAATGGCATCCGGGAGCCGGTCGGCCTGCCAATATGCTGGTTGATGAGATCGTGGTGGAATAGGTTATTTGTGAATGAGTGAATGGAATTAATTTCATGAATTGGTGATTTGGGGATGCGGAGACCTGCCCTTCGATATATTCCGGTTACGGCAAGACATTCAGGGTTGAGTTGTGGAGGTGTAAAGTTGTGGAGTTGTTGCGCATAGGCCGGAGGCCTGCGATTGATCATGGTACCGTTCCTGAGCGCTATCGGATGTTTCGTGGAGTTTAGCAAAGATATTCCACTTTTTTCTAATTCTGAGTTCAGCGAAGCATCTAAGCAACTCAGAAAATCCCTCAGAAGTGAATCATAGGTAGAAATAGGTGTTGAAGTCTCCGGGTAATAGGTTCCGTTCTTCTGTTGGGGATCACTGATTCGCTGTTTTTTTTCAGAGACGTTTCCTCCGTAATGACGGTTTGAAATTAAAGATTATTATGTCATATTTCACTTAGAAAAGGCTTTCGGTAGTAAAGTGACATAACTTGTAATTTGCTCGCCCTGTTTTTGGCGGAGTGAGGAATGACACTTTGAAAGGGAGATTTCCACATTACGTCTCTAGAAGGCAGACCCCTTATCGAATTGACATTTGCCGTAGTCTTCGACATCTCCTTGAATGACCGCAAAAAACACGAATTTTAATCATATATCTTAGTTATTGGCCTGGAAAATGTATATCTTTTTTATAGTCAGGTAATTTTTTTAAGCTCACGAAAATAAGACCAATGAGATTATTTTTGACATTAATAATTCTGGTTGTCAGTATACCGGTTATCAGCCAGTCATCTGAAGAACAAAAAGGACCCAAGGGAAAATATGCATACGATGATTTTGAAACCCCGGCTTATTGCAAGCAATGCCATAATGCATTTTTTCAGCAATGGGACCAGGCCATGATGTCGGATGCCTACACCCATGAATGGGATGAGATCGAATATTTCAAACTGGCCGTGGCCCATTCGGAAAATGATCCTGAAATGGAAGGTGTACATGAAGGATGTAACGGATGTCATTCCCCGCTGGCGTTTGCTGCAGGGGATATGCCGCCACCGAGGCCAGCCGAGGACTCGCGGGCTAATGAATCAGTCTCCTGTGAAGTCTGCCACAATATAAAAGAGGTTCACGGTGACCCGCCTTTTAATTATAAATATACCCTTGAACCCGGGGATACCAAGTTCAGCTCACGGACCGGAAAAAAAGAATCTCCGGATCACAAGATCATCAAAACCGAACTTCATTCCAGTGCTGAACTATGCGCCAGTTGTCATAACGAGAAAAGCCCGTTCGGGATCTGGGTGAAATCTACCTATAATGAGCTTAAGGAAGGACCCTATTACAAGGAGGGTGTGGTTTGCCAGGATTGCCATATGACCGAAGCGGCAACCCAAACCGCCAAAATGGGAGCCAGCTATGAGGATGCAAAACTACATCTTTTCCATGGAGCCCATGATGAAGGCAAACTTCGCGGCACCATAGAACTGAAGGTCCAGCCAGATATACAGGAAACCGTGCCCGGTGATAAGATAATATTTACCGTAGCCTTGTTCAATCAGAAGACCGGCCATAAATTTCCCACCGGATCAGTAGAAGACCGGATCGTCTGGTTGCATGTAGAGGCTATCGATGAGGACGGAAAGACGTTTCATTTGCCGGTAGATGAAAAGGGCTTTAAGGGCGAGGAATATACCATAGCCGGTGAAGCTTTAGCTTACCAGGATATGGGCGTACCCCTTCAAAAGGAAAATTTCAAGGGGGTGAGAAGGGAAGATGTACCCATAGGCGACCGGATATTCCGGATGCCGTACTTTGACCCCCAGGGTCGGATGACCATCATGCAGTGGAATACCGATTCGCTGGGCGTTGATTACAGGATCGGGCCCCGGGAAACCAAGCTGGAGACCTATACTTTTGACATTCCTTATGATATAACGCCGGGTGAGCTGACGGTAAATGCAAAGTTATTCTACCGTCTTCTGGTAAAACCTGTGGGTGAATTTCTTGAGGTTCCCTCTGAAGAGTACGAAGCGGTACTGGTAAACGAACAATCAACAACAACCACAATTTTACCTTGAATGTATTATGAAACGGACATTATTATTTTTCCCGATATTGTTTCTTATTTCACTCTGGTGGCAGAATGCGAAGGCCATTCCTGCTTTTGCCAGAAAATACCGGATCAGTTGTAAGGTATGTCATTCGCCGGCAGCTCCCCGGTTAAAAAGTTTCGGGAACCAGTTTGCCGTTGATGGTTTAAAGCTGGATGAATACGAAGCCCCCCGTTATTTTATCGAAACCGGTGACCAGGAACTTTCGCTGATGCGCCAGTTCCCTTTGGCCGTGAGAATTGACGGGTTTGCCACCTATAACTTCAGTGGTGAAAACCGGGAAGATTTTGCAGCGCCATTCGGTATCAAGATCATGTCCGGAAGTGAGATCAGTAAACACCTGGCGTATTATTTTTATTTTTATATGTTCGAGCATGGTGAGATCGCCGGCGTGGAAGATGCTTACCTGATGTACAATAATCTTTTTAACAGCACATTGGATATTTTTCTCGGACAATTCCAGGTTTCGGATCCCTTATTCAAGCGCGAATTACGTCTCGAACTTGAGGATTACCGGTTATATACAGCCCGGATCGGACTTTCCGACATCACGTTGAAATATGACCGGGGCGTAATGCTAACCTATTCATTTAAATCGGGTACGGGAATTACAGTTGAGATCGTGAACGGGAACGGGCTTGCGGAAGATTATGCTGCCAATCTATTCGATAAAGATAAATACAAGAATTTCCTGGGCAGGATATCTCAGAATGTCGGCGATCATATTACTCTTGGCGCGATGGCTTATATCGGAAAAGAACGGATCACCAATGATTTTGATCAATTTGCTATAAATGATGCCGAAATTTACGGTCCGGATGCTACGATAAGCATTTCTGACCTTGTTCAAATACGCCTGCAATACCTTTTACGCAAAGACAGTCATGTACTGATCAATAAGGAATTACCGGATACCCAGGACAATATCCATACGCATGGGGGCATGGGCGAGATTCTGTTTTCCCCCGAGGGGGATGACAGCAAATGGTATGCCCTGGGATTGTTCAATCTGGTGGAATCGGATTATATTCCGGCAAATTACCGTTCGGGAACCTTACATGCAGGTTATTTATTGCGAAGGAATGTCAGGCTGGCAGGGGAATACACCTATGTGTTTACTGAATCGGTTGAGCCGTTCGGCAAAGTGTCCGTAGGATTTGTGTCCGCTTTCTGATATAAAAGTTCCGGCCAGCTTTAGAACAGGCTTTTTATTTTATAATTGATTGACTATTTTTTATAAGAAAGGGGTATAATGCATTTATCTGAATTATCGGACGAAAATAAGGAACATTTTTTTTATTGCCTCTCGCCGGTAAGTCCTGAAAACCGGGAAAGAGCGGAAAACAGGAGAAAATGGCACAGAAAGTATAAATCCAAGGGTTATGTGGCCAGGGTGCTTACCCTCGATGATGGAACTATAGCCGGCAAATGCCATTATCTGCCCATCGAACATTCACCATTGATAGGGAAAGACCTGATGGTAATACTCTGTATTTACGTTCATAGGTATGATCGCCATATTGGGGATCAGCGCGGAAATGGGTTTGGCCGGTTCATGATAAGAGAAATTGAAAAAGATGCCAGGCAAAAAGGTTACAGAGGAGTAGCTGCGTGGGCGATGGATATGGAATGGAATTCAGTCTCTTTTTACAAACATATGGGGTATCGTGAGTTGGACAGCATGGGGAAGATAAAAGTAGTTTATAAGCCATTTCAGTTTGATGTCATTCCGCCGCGGCTTCTTCCGGTCCATATTCCCGGAAAGAGCAGTGAAAATAAAGTAAACGTTTTCGTGTCCGACAATAACTGGTGTGATGGAGGCATGAAAAGGAGTATAGCAAGGGCCGCCGTAAAGGACATGAGCGATAAGGTAAATTATCAGGAAGCGGCATGTCATTGCCGGCACAGGCATCTGCATTTAGGGAATGCAGGCGGGATTTTTATCGAAGGGAAACCTTACAGGCCTTATGAAGAGACCGGCAATGTTGAAATGCTTCGCGATAGCATACTCCGGATCTATGATGAAAAGAATTCCGGATAATAATACGTCCCCGAAACCGAGGCTGACCCCGCCTGTTCTCCCCAAACCCGCTTATCTGGCGCAGAATTCTTTCAAAAGTTGACGGATATGTTTAGACTTAAGTTTGCTCAAGGCTTTTTGCCTGATCTGCCGTACCCGTTCACGGGTTAACCCGATTTTATCGCCGATCTCTTTGAAATTCATGGCATGATCATGATTGATCCCGAATGACATCATGATAATTTTTCTTTCCCTTTCATCAAGTACACTGAGTGCGCGTAATATTTCCTGCTTCAGTGATTGCTTGTATTCGAGTTTATGATCCGTGGCATCGATCGTCTTGTTTTCGAGGATATCATACAGTGTATTTATCTCTTCATCATCCACCGGTGTATCAAGAGAGGTATCATTTACCTCAGCATACAGTGAATTATATATATCCGAGGGATCCTGCTCCAGTATTTCAGCGATTTCTTCTGCTGTAGGTTCGCGTTCCTTTTGTTGTTCAAAACTGGAATACACCTTTTTTATCTGATTCTGATGTCCGATCTTATTGGCGGGAATGCGTACCATTTTTGAATAATTATTGATCGCCTGCAGGATCGACTGTCTTATCCACCAGACCGCATACGAGATAAACTTAAAACCCTTGGTTTCGTCAAATTTATAGGCCGCTTTGATCAACCCGATATTTCCTTCATTAATGAGATCATTCAGAGGTATATTGCGGTTTTTATATTGTTTTGCTACAGATATCACAAATTTCAAATTGGCCCGGACGAGTTTCCTCAGGGCAGCGTTATCATTCTCTTTAATCCTTCTTGCCAGAGAAACTTCTTCCTCAGCGTTAATTGTGCTTTCTCTGTTCAGGTCATTGAAATATAATTTTAGAACATCAGCATCATCCCTGTTGATAGGGGACTGATTAATCTGTAATTTTCTCATATGATTATTATTCATTGTTTCGTTAAACTTTAATCTCTTGATCTATTTTTTATACAAGCTATTTTTTCTTCGGTTTATACATATGGGTTGAATGTCCGTAATAGGCTTCAGCCGCTTCCATCAGGGTTTCGGAAAGGGTAGGATGTGGATGAATGGTAAGAGAAAGATCCGAAGCAAGGGCGGCCATTTCCACGGCCAGCGTGCCTTCGGCAATTAATTCACCTGCATTTTTACCGGTTATGGCTACACCTAAAATACGGTCCGTATCTTTGTCAATTATCAGTTTGGTTATGCCGTTCCTGGTTTGCAGTGTTTTTGCTCTTCCCGAAGCCCCCCAGGGGAATTTGGCCACTTCCACATTATAACCCCGTTCCTCTGCTTCCTTTACGGTAAGGCCCGTCCATGCAATTTCCGGATCGGTATAGACCACTGCCGGAATCGCATTCGGATCGAAAGCGGATTTTTTGCCATGAATGGCTTCCGCAGCCACAATACCTTCGCGGGTAGCCTTGTGTGCAAGCATCGGCTCCCCGGTCACATCGCCAATGGCGTAGATATTTTTATCATCCGTTTTCCGCTGTTCATCGACCTGTATGAAATTTTTCTTGTCGGTTTTTACTTCCGTATTTTTAAGTCCAAGATCTTCCGTTAAGGGCCTTCTGCCCACCGACAAAAGGATCTTATCAAATTTGCGGGTTTTTTTGCCATCCTGCGTTTCGATCGTCACCTCCACCGATTTTTTATTTTTTTTCATCTTTGTGACCTTGCTTTCCAGGAAGATCTCTTCGAAGATTTCCTTATTCTGTTTTTCAAAAGGTTTCACCAGATCCCGGTCGGTTCCCGGCAGAAAGTGGGGGGTTAATTCTACGAGGCTTACTTTTGAACCCAGCGCATGATAAATGGTACTCATTTCAAGCCCGATATAACCGGCACCGATCACCAGCAGTTTAGACGGAACCTCTTTGAGCTCCAGGGCCTGTTTAGAGTCCATGACATAGTCTTCTGAAAAATCGATATCAGGAAGGCTTACAGGTTTTGATCCCGTAGCGATTATGGCCTTTTTAAAAGAGATTTTTTCCTTTTTATCCTTGCCTGAACGGGTGATCTCGAGTGTATCCGAACTGTCAAACCGGGCCATTCCCTGTATATAATTCACCTTTCTCTGCTTGGCCAACTGACCCAGCCCTCCGGTAAGTTCTTGAACCACTTTGTCTTTCCACTTCCTGACTTTGTCGGTGTCGACCACGGTTTCTTTAAATGCAAGTCCCATGGCTTCCGCTTCTTTGGCATCTCTTTTAACCTGGGCAGTATGCAGCAGGGCCTTGGTAGGAATACAACCCACATACAGGCAAACGCCTCCGGGGTTTTTACGAGGATCGATCAGGGTTGCCGTCATGCCCAAATCGGCTGCATGAAAGGCAGCCCCGTATCCACCGGGTCCGGCACCGATTATCACCAGATCATGTGTATTTTTTTTATCCGCCATTTTTATATTTCGTTCTCATTCAGGAATATGGACATGGGATTTTCCAGGGCTTCACAAACCCATCTCAGGAATCTTGCCCCATCCGCGCCATCGATCACCTTGTGATCATAGGACACATTCAGGGGAAGGATCAGCCTTGGTTTGAATTCGCCGTCCTGGTATACCGGTTGTGTTTCTGCTCTCGAAACTCCCAGTATCGCAACCTGCGGAGGGAAGATCACCGGCGTAAAATTGGTGCCACCGATCCCACCCAGGTTGGAGATCACAAAATTCCCTCCCTGGAGTTCATCGGGAGATATTTTTTTATTTCTCGCCTTTTCCGCCAGGTTGCCCAGTTCCACGGCAAGCCCGGTCAGGGATTTTTTATCCACATCCGTTACGGTAGGAACCAGCAGCCCGCGATCGGTATCTACAGCCACCCCGATGTTGACGTATTTTTTAAATATGATCTCTTTGTTCTGCATATCCACGCTGCTGTTGAACCGGGGAAACTGCTGCAGGGCGAATCCCACTATTTTGAGCAGGATAGCTGTAACGGTCAGCTTGCCGCCTGCCTTTTCAACTATCTTTGAATATTTTTCCCTGAACTTCTCCAGTTCAGTCACGTCGGCTTTATCGAACTGAGTGACGTGCGGACTGGCATTCCATGATTTCCAGGTATTTTCGGCAGTGATCTGCCTTACCTTACTGAGCGGCTTACGTTCCGTTTCACCCCATTTGGAAAAGTCGGGCAGTTCTACTCCCATACCACCCATGCCGGCGGCTTCCTTACCGGAAAGCTGTTCCTTGGCATAGGCTTTTACATCATCGATCAGAATGCGGTTGCCGGGTCCGGTTCCTTCCACCTCCTGGATATCCACACCAATCTCACGGGCAAACCGCCTGACCGATGGAGCGGCCGGGACGGGTTTTTCTTTCTTCTCTTCCGGTTTTTCAGGGCCCTTTTCTTCTTTAATTTCCTCTTCAGTTTTCTCTTTTTCCTTTTGCTCTTCCTTTTTTTCGGCCTCTTCTTTTTCAGGTTCTTCCTCAGGCCCCGCTTTTTCAGCTTCTTTTTCCTTTTGCTCTTCCGGTTTTTCTTCTTCCTCTTCAGCTTCTTTTTCAGTTTTCCGGGCGGCTTTTTTCGTTTCTTTTTCGTCTGGCTTCTCCTTTTTTTCTTCGGTTTCTTCGGGCTCCTCCTCTTCCTCTTCGTCAGGTTTTTCTTCTTCAGTTTCCTCTTCCTTTTCCTTTTCGGGTTCTTCTTTCTCCTTTTCGGGTTCCTTTTCCTGCCCTTCCTCAGGCTCCTTCTCTTCTTCCTCTTCTTTTTCTTCTTCCTCCTCTTCTTCCCTGCCTTCTCCTTCTTCGATGGTAAGGATCACGCTTCCGATTTCGACTTCATCACCCTCCTGGACCTTAATTTCTTTGATGGTGCCCGCCACCGGCGAAGGCAGTTCGGATACGGCCTTGTCGGTCTCGATTTCAAGGAGGGACTGTTCTTCCTCTACCTCATCACCTTCAGAAACCAGGATCTTAACCACGGTGGCTTCATTTATATTTTCAGAAATTTCCGGAAGTTTTACTTCTCTAGCCATATTAGTTATAGTTCATTAAATTTCGATTTGAATCAATCCGAACCTGGTTACTCATTTCTATCAGATATCCTGGAATACAGGATTGACTTTGTCTTTTTTAATGTTCAGATCCTTTAAAGTTTTATTAAAAGTTTTTTTGTCGATTTTATCTCTCTTATAAAGTCCGGATAATGCGGTAAAAGCAATATGCTTCGCATCCACTTCAAAAAAGTCACGAAGTGCACCCCGGTTATCGCTACGCCCGAACCCATCGGTACCCAGTGCATAAAAATCTCCGGGGAAATATTTCCCCACAGTTAAAGGCACAGCTTTCAGGTAATCCGTGGCACTGACGAATACTTCTCCATCTTCTTTATTAAAGCATTGATCGATATAGTTTTTGTCATCGGAAGTTTTACGGATGTTGGTACGTTCGGTATCCATCGCGTCGAGGTATAATTCCTTATAGCTGGTCACGCTCCACACATCCGCGGGAATATCGTAGGAATCCTCCAGGATCTCTGCCGCTTTCAACGCTTCTCTTAGTATGGTTCCGCTGCCCAGCAGATGAACTTTTTTCTCCGTTTTTCTCTTTCTTGTTTTTTTGTAACGGTACATGCCTCTGAGTATACCTTCCTCCACATCATCCGGTATTTCAGGCATCTGGTATTTTTCATTCATCACGGTGACGTAATAGATCAGATCCTCATTATCGACATACATGCGCTTCAGTCCTTCACGCATTATCACGCTTATCTCATAGCCGAAAGTCGGATCATAGGCTTTTATATTGGGCGCCTTGAAGGCCAGCAGGTGACTGTGGCCATCGGCATGCTGTAGGCCCTCCCCCGGAAGTGTAGTCCTTCCGGAAGTGCCACCGATCATAAATCCTTTCGCCCTCATATCACAGGCTGCCCATATTAGGTCACCTACCCGCTGAAAGCCGAACATGGAGTAAAAGATGAAAAAGGGAATGGTGTTCACCCCATGGGTGATGCCGGCCGTACCTGCTGCCATAAAGGACGACATACAGCCCGCTTCGGTAATCCCTTCCTCCAGTATCGCCCCATCTTTGGCTTCTTTATAATACAGGAGACTTTCCTTGTCGACCGGTTCATACAACTGGCCCACATGGGAATAGATCCCCACCTGGCGGAACAGCGCATCCATACCGAAGGTCCTGGATTCATCCGGCACGATGGGTACGATCAGTTCACCGATATTTTTATCCTTGAGCAGTTTCGACATGAGCTGAACGATCACCATGGTGGTGGCCAGTTCCCGGTCACCGGATCCTTTCAATAGTTCATCCCAGATATTTTCATCCGGCATGTCAATGGGTTTGAACCGGTCTTCGTCGCGTACAGGAATATAGCCTCCCAGCTTTTCACGCTGTTTTTTCAGGTATTCCATCTCTTCACTGTCTTCATCGGGTTTATAAAAGGGAGCTTCCTTGATATCTTTATCTGAAATGGGTATGCCAAACCGGCTTCTGAATTGTTTTAATTCCTCTTCATTGAGTTTTTTCTGCTGGTGGGTTACGTTACGGCCCTCTCCGGCCTCGCCAAGCCCATATCCCTTGATCGTCTGAGCCAGGATTACTGTTGGTGAGCCGGTATGATTGACTGCCTTTGCAAAGGCATTAAACACTTTCTTTGGATCATGCCCACCCCTTCGCATCTTTTCGAGCTGTTCATCGGAATAATTTTCTACCATCTTCAGCAAGCGGTCATCCACGCCGAAAAGATCCTTGCGTATATAAGATCCGTCAGATACTGCATATTTCTGATATTGTCCGTCAACCAGTTCACCGAGGCGGCGTACGAGAATGCCCTCTTCGTCCTTTTCGATCAGTGGATCCCAGTCATTTCCCCAGATTACCTTGATCACATTCCAGCGCGCCCCCTTGAATGCGGTTTCAAGCTCCTGGATCACCTGGCTGTTACCTCTTACAGGGCCATCCAGGCGCTGCAGGTTACAGTTGATCACGAATATCAGGTTATCGAGATTTTCCCTTGAGGCCAGCGTGATCGCCCCGAGTGATTCAGGTTCGTCCATTTCTCCGTCACCCAGTAGGGCCCAGACCTTCTGATCCGATTTTTTTATCAATCCCTTATCTTCCAGATACCGGTTGAACCTTGCCTGATAGATGGCCTGGATAGGGGAGAGTCCCATCGATACGGTGGGAAATTTCCAGTAAGAAGGCATGAGACGGGGATGCGGATAGGATGAGAGCCCGCCTTCTTTTCTTAATTCCTGCCTGAAATTGGTGAGGTCTTTTTCGCTCAGGCGGCCTTCTACATACGACCGGGCATATACACCAGGAGAAGCATGACCCTGAAAATACACCAGGTCTGTATTGCCGTCCTCACCAGGGCCTTTAAAAAAATGATTGAATCCCACTTCAAACAAGGTAGCGGCAGAAGCATAGGTTGAAATATGACCGCCAATACCTTCTGATTCGCGGTTAGCTCTCACTACCATGGCCATGGCATTCCACCGGATGATGCTTTTGATCTTGCGCTCTATCTCCCGGCTGCCCGGATAGGGTTTTTCTTCAGAGACCGGTATGGTATTGATATAGGGTGTCTTGCTGGGGCAGCTGAAATGAATGCCATTTTTGGAAGCCCTGTTCTGTAATAATCCAAGGATCTCTTTGACCCGGTCCGGTGATTCATTCTCGATCAGAAAATCCAGGGACTCGAGCCACTCTTTATTCTCTTGTTCAAATATTTTCCGTTTGTCCTGTGTCATGAACGATAATAATTAATTATTAGGTGAAAAAATTTAACGCATTTTTCATTGCATATGGTGGAGTTAGAAAAAACGTGCCATTTTTTCTGAATACAGCTAATTGGTTATTTATGAGGAAATTTGATCTGATTATCTTTTTTCAGGCGCATCTTTTCTATGTAAAAAATGTACAATTTGGGGAAAATTTTCCTCATATTTAAAGATAAGTTCCCCAAAATATAACGTAAGAAAAAGTCGTACAGATCGCCAATTATTCCCTTGAAAGGGGCATGACCGGCAAATCAGTCAAAATTAAAATGATCGGGGTGTTCGCCAATCCTGGTATTGCTGTCAAGGCTGTCGATTTTTTTCATTTCATCCTCTGAAAGTTCGAAATCGAAGATCTCCGTATTGGATTTAATATGTTCCGGATTGGAGGATTTGGGAATCGTGGCCACTCCTTTCTGCAGATCCCATCGTAAAACCACCTGTACGGGGGTTTTATTATGTTTCTCGGCTATTCTTCTGAGTTCGTCAATCTCGTCCGCTCTCCCTTTCATGATAGGGCTCCATGCCTCCAGCAGGATATTATGTTTCTTGCAGTATTTTAGCAGGTCCTGCTGGACGAGTTGGGGATGGAATTCAACCTGGTTTACCATGGGATCTATCTCAGCATCTTCCATAAGGTCCTCAAGATGATGCTGCAGAAAATTACTGACACCGATCGCCCGGATACGCTCCTGTTTATACAGTGTCTCAAGGGCTCTCCAGGTATCCTTGTATTTTTCCTTTACAGGCCAGTGGATGAGATAAAGATCGAGGTAATCGAATTTCATTTTTTTCAACGAACGGTCAAATGCTTCCAATGTCTCTTCATATCCTTGGTCGGTATTCCAGACCTTGCTGGTGACAAATATCTCCTCCCTGTCGAGAGGATAATCCCTTACGGCTTTGCCCACACCGGCTTCATTATTGTACGCAGCTGCAGTATCGATGTGCCAGTAGCCGGTGGTCAGGGCTGTGGTAACAGAATCGATCACTTCGTCGCCCTCATTTATTTTGAAGACACCCAGTCCGAAATAGGGCATTTGGACGCCGTTTGAAAGAGAAACTTTTCCGCTTAAGTCAGTAATATTCATAAGATTTACCTGTTTTAGAAATTCATATAATCAAATAATATAAATGTTATTTAATATAATACAATATATGTGCCTGATTTACCAAATGTTTAAGATGTTATTAGAAGGGCATTCATAATCCTGATTGAGGATAATTTGGATTTTCATGAGGAAATATTACCTCAAAACACTTCATGAAAACAAGTGATTCAGTAATATTACATTCATTCAATATGGGCAATGATTTCATGAATAACCCGCAGGAACGAAGTTTATTCAGCGACCGGAATCTTTATATTATTTTTTCGATCACTTTACTGGCTATTATGGGTGTATCAAGTATCACCCCTGCATTTCCAAAGATTATCAGACAGTTCGGGATAAATGAGCAGCAGATAGGTATGCTGATCACGGTGTTTACACTTCCCGGGGTATTTCTCGCTCCGGTCATGGGAATTCTGGCCGACCGGTACGGACGTAAGACCATACTGTTGCCTTCCATCCTTCTTTTTGGATTGGGTGGTTTCCTGTGTACGCTGGCCGGATCATATCAATGGCTGTTGTTTTACCGTTTCATCCAGGGTCTGGGAGCTGTTTCTCTCGGGATGATCAATATTACCATGATCGGGGATCTGTATTCGGGAAACAGGAGAGCTACTGCCATGGGCTATAATGCCAGCGTACTCAGCCTGGGCACGGCTTCCTATCCGGCCATCGGCGGGGCCCTGGCCACTCTGGCGTGGTATTTTCCATTTTATCTGCCTTTATTGGCTATCCCTGTAGGATTAGTGGTAATTTTTAAATTGAAGAACCCGGAACCGGAAAAATCAACTGATATCATTCAATATTTAAAACGAACGTGGCGGAGTATCAATGTACGGGATGTCTGGGGATTGTTTCTGATCACTGTTTTACTGTTTATCATTCTATATGGATCTTATCTGACCTTTTTTCCTCTTCTTTTGGAAAAACAGTTCGAAGCCGGTTCTCTTGTCATCGGCCTTACCATGTCGGGGATGTCGGTAACCACCGCGCTGGTATCCTCTCAATTGGGCAAACTACGGAAAATATTCAAAGCCAGGACCCTGTTGCTGGTCAGTAGCCTGCTTTATCTAATAGCCATGATGATCATGACCTATGCTGCTACATGGGGCATAATTATAGTGGCTATTATTTTTTTCGGAATGGGTCATGGTATGGTGATCCCCAACGTTCTGACTATGGTGGTCGGATATGCTTCCATAAAGGAGAGGGCTGCTTTCATGTCGATCAATTCCATGGTGCTGAGGGTAGGCCAGACACTGGGTCCCGTGGTGATCGGTATTCTCTATAATCTGGGGGGGCTGAATGCTGCATTTCTGGGCGGAGCCGGTACAGCGCTGGCAATGATCATCATTATTTTTACCATGATCCGGTATGATCAGGAAAAACACGATCCCGGTTTGCAATAAAAATCCGGGGATGAAACCTGCGAATGCTTTAATGAAAGAATAATTGCCGGTTCAATGATTAATTAAGATGACAGACATATGCCCGGACCGGATCCTACACGGCGGCGATTTTCAATGGGCACTGGAAATGCCATCACCCTGGATTAAACAGATCGATAATCATCCGGCAGAAGACTAATCGTATAATTACTCCGGGATAGTGGAGTGTTTTCCTTATATTTACTGTTATCAGATACGCAGAGTAAATATCAACTTTGTCAGAGGGATTCCAGCCGGATCCTGAATAACGCGGATCTCCGGAAAGAAGGAGTGTTTTTTAGCGGATCAAAAATTAGTCTATATGGAGTTTATCTTTAATGACCTTCTTTATCATCAGTCCTGGGCAGATGCCGAATCATGGAAGGCCTTTGAAAGATTCCCGGGGGCTTTGAATGATGAAATCCTTATCGACAGATTGTTTCATATTCATACGACACAACGGGCTTTTATCGATACAGTAAAGGATAATACCTTCAACATGCCGGAAAGAGATGATTTTTCTACCATCAAGGAACTTAAGCGATATGCATTAGAAACCCATGAGATAATATTTGAATATCTTGAGAATCTTCCATCCGTGAGACTTGAAGAAGGCATATCCATACCCTGGTTTGAAAATCCCCCTTTGATGATTTCAAGGGCTCAGGCATTAACTCAAATGGCCACCCATAGTCATTATCACAGGGGGCAGAATGCCATCCGGTTCAGGGATCTGGGTGGCGAACCACCCTTTACCGACCTGATTGTATGGTACTGGAAAGACAAACCTGAGGCTGAATGGTAAGGATAACGATAGACTTGTCATAATGATTTATACCCGTTCATTTGTTAACTTACCACCGGTTGCATATGAAAGAAAATATAAAATTTCACAATTATGTGGACAAAGTAGAAATACTCCCGTCCCTGTTCAAAAGAATTTATTCCAAATTAAATTAATTTACATAATGGAATACAAAGTACTGGAAAAACCGGGTTTTAAAATTATCGGAATTTCAATTTGGACCATAAATAAGGAAAATATTGCTGCCACCGACATTTATAATTTATGGCAGCAATGGCTTGAAGAAAATATGATGGAGCAGATCCCCGGAAGAATAAATGATGATATATATAATCTCTATTGTGATTATGAGGCCGGAGTAAAAGGGCGATTTCAGATCATCCTCGGTTGCAGGGTGCGATCGATCGATCGGATACCCATCGGAATGACAGGAAGGAAGTTTCCCCATTCCAGATATGCAGTCTTTAACTATCAGGGGAAATTGCCTTACGCGATAGTAAACACTTGGAATTATATCAAGGGGCAAGCTGATTTCAAAAGATCTTATCTGGTCGATTATGACGTGTATGAACCGGAAGCTTATGACCCGGTCAACGCCCGTATAACCACCTGTGTTTCTATTAAGTGAACACATATGGTTGTCTTCATAAAGAAATACGGGATCAATTATCCGTTTTCTGAACAATCGGAGGTTATAATGGGTTTGATTTTTAAAAATGCGGAAATACTGCTATTTTTACCTTCCGAAAGTAGAATCTTTCTAAAATCCGGTCAATTCCAGGGTTAGAAGGGTAATTTATATCTCAGGTGATGAAAATGAAGACTATACTTAAAATGCGCAGTGTGAGATTTGGATTGGTAATATTCGGGCTTTTTCTGATCGTATCTTCCGGACTGGTGTCCGTTCCGGAAAATGAATCCGGCAAGATCGTTAAAGAGAAAGAGTTCCTCAACCGGAGTGAATGGAGGGATATCAACCGGATTTTATTAAAAGATAAGGCAAGACAGTTTCAGGGACTGCTTGAATATAGCCATGATTATTATAATTTCAACGGTCATTTCCTGGTAGCTTCCAAAGGAGAGATCATCTTTGATAATTTCATCGGATACGCCGATTTTTCCACCCGGGACACCCTGGCCCACAACTCGGTATACCAGCTTGCTTCAGTAAGCAAGCAGTTTACGGCCATGGCCGCGATGATACTCCAGGAGCGAGGAGAGCTGGATTATGAGGATAAGATGGTCGAATATGTACCGGAGCTTGAGAAAGAGAAAATTCCTTATTATGACAGTATCACAATCAAACATCTGCTGAATCATACTTCCGGATTATCCAATTACATGTATTATGTGGAAAGGTATACCGAAAAGGATTCATATCCATACAATGATGAAGTAGTAAAGCTATTGGCCAGACACACAAGATATTTGAATTTTGTGCCGGGGACACGGTTCAGTTACTGCAACACAGGGTATATAATCCTCGCCCTTATAGTAGAGAGAGTATCCGGCCAGTCATTTGCCGCTTTTGTTGAGGAAAATATCTTTAAGCCGCTGGAGATGGGTGATTCCTTTGTTTACAGCCGGGCTTTCCCGGATAAACGGGACAAAGATAAATTAGAAGGATACCGATGGCACAGGGGTTTTTATCCCATTCGCGAAACGCAACACGATGGGGTGGTGGGTGATAAGGGAGTCTATTCCACCGCCCGGGATCTGTATAAATGGGACAGGGCCTTGTATTCTGATATCCTGGTGTCTGACCAAACCATGGAAGAGGCCTTTTCACCGGGTAAACTGAACAGCGGAAGGGATATTCCCTATGGATACGGTTTCCGGATAAAAAATAGTTTTGAAGACGGCCGGATCGTTTATCATAATGGCCTCTGGAATGGCTTCAGAACCGGCATATTCAGAAATATCGACGAAGATAAAACCATCATTATTCTGGATCATTCCAATTGCCGTGGCAAAGGCATTATAATGCGAAGACTCGAAAAGATACTGGTCTCTCCCGATCTGGATTTTACCCGGGTACTGGTTGAAAAAGCCATTAATGACGGCTCTGAGACAGCTATAGATATTTTTAAAGCCGTTGATGCATTGAATCTTGGTGTTATGGCCAATATGGACCACCTGAAAGAAGTGCATCATTATCTCTATACAAACAACAAACAGGAATATGCCTCCCGTATTGAGAATCTCATAAGCAGCATGCAGTTAGAGAATTTAATCTCCGGAAATCTTTAATACAGATATACTTGAGCCGGGGCCGGCCTTCGCGGCATTAGTGGACGATTATACGGTCAGCATTAATTCCATTATGATGGCTATTGCATCTCTCCGTGGTTATGGGGTTAATGTTCGCGTTTGTTTCCCCCTCCGGTCCGGTTACCGGAACCATTTGGCCAGCATCGAAGTCAATGGCATTCTTGATTTTATTCATTATTTTTACATCCGTCGAAAAGAAAAATATTGATATAATTTAATTTTTTTTTAACTAAAAATAATTTTCAGTACTGATGAAATCATTTCATTTTCTTTTTTTAATGCTGCTGGTGCCATCTCTCATGGTAGCTCAGAAACGGTCGTTGTTCAACGGCAAAAACCTGTCCGGATGGGAAGTATATGGTACGGAAAAATGGTTTGTGGAAGACGGAATGCTTGTGTGTGAAAGCGGGCCGGACGAGGAATATGGTTATCTGGCCACTGATGAGACTTTTAAAGACTTTGATCTTACCCTCGAATTCAAGCAGGAAGCGGACGGGAATAGCGGTGTGTTCTTCAGATCCTCGATAGAAGGCACCAAAATTACCGGCTGGCAGGCCGAAGTAGCTCCTCCCGGTCATAATACAGGTGGAATTTACGAATCCTACGGTCGTGGCTGGCTGATCAAACCGGAGGATGAGAAACAGGATGTTTTGAAAATGGGTGAATGGAATACCATGCGTGTGCGTGCTGTGGGTGATAATGTAACTACATGGCTTAATGGAGTGAAAATGGTGGAGATCGAAGACGAAAAGATCGGTGAGGCAGAAGGTTCCATTGCCCTGCAGATCCATTCGGGAGGCGGTATCCGGGTGAAATGGCGTAATATCCGGATCGAGGAATTATAAATGGGAAAACCCGCCGCAGGAAAATGAGAATTAAACCCCGGAAAGGATTCAGAAAACAAGCGTAATCAGGTAGATCACCAGGGCAAGGAGCCCCAGGATCAGATATCCGGCCCATTTGCCGAGGAATAAAGCAAGTAGTTTTTCACAGGTTTATCGAATCTGCTCAGGATTATTGTTAAATTCGACCAGGAATATACCAGGCTTTCCCCGGATGGTCAATATTATCAGTAAAAGGGCATTTTTTTTATTCCCGGTCCTTTTTTAATGCATCACCGAAGAAACACAGGAATAATTCAGATATAAACACATCTCAATAAGGGATCAGCTTCACAGGACCCAGCAGCCCGGAGGGCATGGGCTCCCATTCCGAGGCATTAAATGGCTCGTAGGTAATATCCACGAAATTGATATCATAGAAATTCTTCCAGTCCGCCTTGTTTTTATCAAGCCGGATGATCCGGTTTATATCGAGATTGGTGACTTCTGTTTCCAGTAAATTTTCCTTTTTGAAATGATGAACGGGCACATCGAGCCGGTATGGCACACACCAGGTCTTTCCCACCGTCTTTCCATTTAACCGGAAGACAGCCATCTCCCGCACATTGCCCGGATCGACACGGATATAATCCTTTTCGAGCATTTTATCATCCAGCCTGAAATGCACTTTATAGGTGGCACTGCCCGAATAATACGGGGCCCACGGAAACGGTAGTTTAGTCCAGGTTCTCAAGCTGTCCATCGGATAGCGGACCGTATCCGAAAAATGGATCTCCCATCCTGAATCAATGGTAACCGGATCTCCGGTCTGTTCGAAATAGATCCATTCCTTACCGCTCGCCCGGTAATGATAGGTGATCAAAAACAGGGACTGGCCCGGATCAAGCTGCAGTCGTACTCCGGGTTTGTCTTCTTCTGATGTAGTTTCAGCAAGTCCACGCCGGCCGGTCAGGGGAGCGTAAAGTTCCACACTGACCGGATTTCCGGTAACAGAAAAAAATTGGTCGAATTTTTCCGCACCCAGGTTTGTAATAAAGTATACTTTTCCGCCGGGATGAGATTTCCTGATAAAATGTAATCCGTCCTGACCCAGCGGACTGGAAGATACATTGTACCCGGCAAACTCTTCTTTCAACCTGCCCCTGGAAACCGGTGGAACAAAATAATCTTTCGAATTGATGATCAGAAATTCGAGGGAATCTTTTCTTTCCTCTTTCCTGTAATGACCAGGAACTTGTGCTGGGAATTGATCAATAAAAAGTACGGGAAGACCTTTTCCTTCAAGAATGATCAGGTTCCTGAGTGTAGTTACAGGCATATGTGATGCAGCCGGCACGATCAATACTTTATGGGATGATTTCAATTCACCTCTTTTCTGTGCGAAATGGCTGATCTGCCGGTCGGAAACATAATCGAATGTGAAGCCCTCATTCAGCAGGTATGAGGCTAATTGGCCGAAAGTTGTATCGTAAAACCACCGGTCAGGGTTGTGGACGCCTTGCATCAATATCTTATTCTCTGATCCGGGTTCGTCCCATAGGTCAAACACAGGAAAATAGAGTAATATATCATTGTCAGGGGTGGTTTGTTGGAGAATGGACTGGCAGCGGGTGATGTATTGATTCATTTCATCGAGGTAATCCCATAGATTGCTGGCCGGGCCAAAATTGGTGGAAGCATAAAATAAACGTCCGGGAAAAGGTTTGTCAAAGGGTGAATAAGGAATCCCGTGGTAAAATATATGGTTGATGCCCGCAGTGAAGAGAAGATCGATTTCCGGCTTCAGCTGGGAAAAGGACACCTTGAAATGATTACCTAGCCAGGTACCGGTTTCGGAACTAACCAATTCCCTGCCAGCCAGGTGGGCAGGAGATGAAGCAAACTTCATGATCAGGGGATCAGGTCTGGAAAATCGTTCTTCCTGGAAATCCGTATCGAACCGGACGCCCGGAATATCAAAATGGCTGCTTCCGAAGGATTCGGTTTCCGGGATATGAGCCTGGCCATACAGGTCGAGCAGATTGCCCGGAGACCCATGGGCCTGGTAGCGGTATTTGAGGCCGTGGGTTTCACACCATTCCCGAATGTTTTCCGCCGTACTCTCAAAAAGCAGATCATTGACCGTTTCGTGATAATCCGACAAGGCTTCCTTTTCAGTTGTTTCCCTGATCGTATCAAAAAGATGCGGAAACTTTTCAAGGAGATCATACCCCCTCCGGTTCCGGAATTCTTCGCCGAATGCCGGAGTCCAGTTTGCCCCGTAAACTTCGTAGGAATCGTTAAAAACTGCTCTCAAAGGAAGGCCCCTCTGCTTCAGTTCGATCAGAAGGCTGTCGAAATGTGCAAGAAATACATCCATGGCAGCCCGGTTGAAATGATCGGCCACAAGGCCTTCGGCACCCGGTGCCGCCCTTTTGACCATCTGCCGTGTGGGTTTCCCGGTAACATCCCCCGGAATATATTCCCTTGCTGCATACTCTTCCGTTATCCATGGTCCTCCATAAGGCCATCCCGAACCGAGCGTGATGTCCACCTGCATGTTCAGTCGCTCAGCTTCTTCAAGTGTATGGATCAACATGTCCTGCCATGCAGGGCTCATATAGTCAAGAAAATTTTCTTCGTCACCTTTTTCGCCATATATCGGCACGATCTCCACCCCTCCCAGCCCTTTTTCTGAAAAGGCCTCCATATGACGGGTTATCCCTTCCACGGTAACCGAGCTGCCCATCCACCACCAGCGGGTCCAGGGTTTAGCCTGGGGTTCATTGTTTTCGACAATCAGACCTTCTTTCTCCGGATGGCATGAAAATATGAGGATCAAGACCAGAAAAGTGAGCGGATAAATAAAATTTATGATATAAAATGGATTACCGGTTCTCATTCCAGTATTTTTCAATTTCTTCAAGTGTTTTGCCTTTGGTTTCAGGAACATATTTAATCGTAAATAACAGCATTAACAAGGCCATGAAAAACAATATTCCGAAGGTTATTGTTCCACCGGTCTGAGAAAGCATCCAGGGGAATACCATCACCACTATTGCATTGGCGATCCATTGGGTGAATACCGGCACTGACATGGCCGTACCTCTGATCCGGTTGGGGAATATCTCTGCTACAAGGGTCCAGAAAACCGGGCCGATACAGGCAGCAAAAAAGGCTATATAGAGAATGATAAGCATTAGCACCAATGGCCCTTCAAAATGGCCTGTCCAGTTGGCCAGGGTCAATCCGGACAGGATCAGGGTCATGCCGGCTGAGCCGATGATATATAAAGGCCTTCTGCCAATCCGGTCGATAGCCCAGATGGAAACAAGAGTGAACAGAAGATTTACAAATCCGATGATAAAGGTGGAAAACAGGGCGGCACTGATCTTCCATCCAGCGGATTCAAGGATAATCGGGGCATAATCAATTATGGTATTGATGCCGGAAAACTGCACAAATACAGCCAGCCAGAATCCGACAAACATCATTTTTTTATAACCCGGTTGTAATAATTCGCGGAAAGTGACTTTCCTTTTATCTATGCTTTCAATGATCTCTTTCATGATGACCGAAGCTTTTTCCTTTCCGTTGATCCGTTTTAAAACCTTGAAAGCAAGATCTTTTTCATTCTTAAGAATAAGATACCGCGGTGTGTCGGGAACAATAAACAAAAGGATCAGGAACAAAAGAGAGGGTATTACTCCTGAATAGAACATCCAGCGCCAGTTATCAGATTCTATATCGTGAAGCAGGTAATTTATAAAATATGAAATGAGGATCCCCACAACGATGGAAAGCTGATAGACCGCTACCAGCCTCCCGCGGATATTTGAGGGCGCTATTTCGGAGATGTACATGGGTGATATAATGGAAGCAGCTCCCACGGCAAACCCGCCCATAAACCGTGCGATCATAAAAAAACGGATGGTAGGGGCTATACCCGTACCAAAGGAAGTCAGGGCAAATAACAGGGCAACCAGGATTAAGATTTTCCTGCGCCCGTATAAGTCGGTTATTCTGCCTGCAATGGCAGCCCCGAAAATGCAACCCCAAAGGAGTGCGCTTACGGATGCTCCCAGGGTAAGATCGGTCAATTCGAAAAAATCCCTGATGAAGGGAGCCGCTCCGGTAATGATGGCAATATCAAAACCGAATAATAAGCCACCCAGGGCTGCTACAAAGGTGATCAACAATAAATAACGGATGTTGGTTGTGGAATTCATGTTAAAAAATGGGATCAAGTATGGGTTTGAATATAGAAATACGTGCTGGAATTAAAAAGTGAACTGAATTTAAAAAATCCATTTCAGTCCCTGTTACTGAGATTTCCAACGATTTTCCTGCCGTGAAATTCGTGGGCATGGATCTGCTTCGACAGCAAGGGCAGGTTTTCATGGGTCACCCTGCCGTATAATTCCGGATGGTAATATTCCGGATATTCTCGTTGCTTCAGCCAATCCGTATTTCCGCGGATCGTGACGTGATCGTGGTATTGCTGTCCGTGTGCACCCCATTTTTACAAGCAACAAACATAAATAAGGCGGGTAAGGCAATGAGGAGGACCAGTTGAAGTTTTTTCATAATGATTTACATTAAACACTAAAAAAATTCTGAAGAATCCGTTCCGAGTGATTATCAGAAAAAATTTTTTCGATCTAGGTAAAATACCGATTTAAAATTAATTAAAAAGGTACATATAATGCATAAATTAACCTGATCGAATACTTATGGAAAGGTATGAACGCATTATAAAAAGATATTTTAAAGGAAAGCATATCGAAAATGAGAATGTAGTCTACGCAATCGGCCCTGAGTTCAGGATTATTTATTTTAACGATACATGGAACCGGTTTGCGGAAGAAAATAACGGCCAGCCAGCGATTTCACGTAAGTGGTCCTATGGCTCAAATATTATGGATGCCGTGCCTGATTCCATCAAATCATTTTACAGAGAAAACTATCTGATGGCGCTTCGAACCGGCAATATGTGGCAGCATGATTATGAGTGTTCAAGCGATGCTTTATACCGTTTGTTTCACCAAACCGTATATCCCGTGAAAGATCCTGAATCCCTGCTGATAGTAAATGCACTGAGAATAGAAAGCCCCATTGGTGAGTACCATAGTCAAAGCGGAATTCCCGATGACCGGCATTACAGGAACAGGTACGGTTTTATAACCCAATGTGCACATTGCAGAAGAATTGAAAATCCGGCTGCAGGAGGACGATGGGACTGGATCTCAGACTGGGTGAGGAAATTGCCGGAGAAGGTGAGTCATTCATTATGTCCCACGTGTTTCAACCATTTTTACCAGCCGGAATTCGTGAAATGACTTTTCGAAACCGAGAAAACAGTGGCCTGTTGATATTCCCTGTAAAATACGCGGTTTAAAAATTATGGCGGATCAACTCGAGGATCCGTTCCATTTCAGCTTTCAGGTCTGTCATGGATCCACTGTGGTTATTATTCATAAAGCTGAAGATCAGCCACCGGCCTTCTTTGGTAATAAGAAACCCGCTCAGGTTATACACATGGGTCATGGAACCGGTTTTTGCATATATGTAGGGGCTGGTAGCCTTAAAATTGTTTTTTAAGGTACCGGATGAGCCGCCTGCGGGGAATGTATTTTTAATGAACGAAACAGGGAAATCGCTATAAATAAATTCAAGCAGATGGATCATCGCTTCGGGTGTAAACTGATTGTATCTCGATAATCCGGATCCGTCAACCCAGTATATTTCATTTCCAAAGGATTTAAAAAAATTATTTTCTGCATAGGAAATGGCTGTTTTTGAATCCAGGGTATCTCTAAGAATATATGATGACACCACGAGGAGTTGTTCTCCGAAAAAGTTATCCGAATACAGAAGAAATGGTCGTAGTACACTATCTACATGAACATTATATAATATTCTTTTTTTGCAGAACGGAAAGGATTCCTTCATCAGGACCGGTTTTTTTAATGTATCACTCAGAAGATAAGTGAATAATTCATCCGAGTAATTAAATGGTATCACTTCTTCAATCGTATCCGATAAGGGATTATAAGAGAGGTAAAATCGATTATAGAATTCTTCCCTGGTCAGTTCTATTTTATTCTTAGGAAAGGTGCTATCCTCAATGATCACCATTTGATCTTTGAAAAGGGATGGAATAATATCAATAGCAGTATCCTGAAGGGTCATATTTAGCCAGATCATGTTCCCGTATATAGGGAATGAAGATTTTTCCGCTGAGAAATAATACTGAAAATCATCCCAGGCCCATCCGGGCCCATACCTCTGATCCATAAAATTCTGGGGAACATATACCATGGGAAGGTTGCGTTCAAGCAGAAAATCGAATACGGGTTGATTTTTGAAATCGGGGTGTAAAAAAGTAGGGTCACCGGTTCCCGTAAAATACAAAGTATCCTGATGAATACAATAAGAAAGGGCAGGTATGGAGTCCCTGATTATTTTCTTTGCCGCATAAAAGGTGAAAAGTTTTGTATTTGAGGCCGGGGTGAAATATTTATCTCCATTAATATCAAGGAGAGCCTTTTTTTCGAAAGGATCGTAAACGACTAGTCCGGTATGGGCCTGATCAAAATTTTTTCCGGTTTTGATCTCCTGTTTGATTTTTCTTTTAACCTGGTATTTATGAAGCATACAACCTTGTAAAAGAACTATCCACAAAAGTATAAATAAGCTGTATTTAGAAAACATACGCAAAAAAGTCCGGAATATTAGAGTTCGTTGCACCCCTTTTCAATTGATATTATGCTATTTTTTTCAAAAATATAGTATCCGAATATACATTTTAACATTAAATCCGGAAAAACAATCCCGCCGAATATCAAATATTGACAGGTTATTTTATATTCCGCCTATAATTTGCTTTATAATTAAATCATTAGTTGTATGTGAAATACGGATTCGCATGCCATCAAGCCGGATTATTTTCAATATTCAGGGAATTTTTTTTCTGATGCTCGTATTTAAAGCCGAAGGCCAGAAAACCAAACTTATACATGAAAGACGCCATTATATTGATTCGATAGGAGAAGTACAATGGAATATGTGGGATGCCGGGGACTATGGCTTATGAGGAATTCAAGTGGGCTTTAAAACAATTGCAGGACAAGGGAGTACAAATTAAATTTGATTATTAAAATATTGCGGGATAGATTTTTTTCAATTGGTAATTTCATTATTTTCAAATCGAATTTTTGCCTGAAGGCATAATTCATATTAATTTTTACTGAAAAACCGTTTTTTATGAAAAATCTGACCTATCTGACATTTATTTTCGTTTTCACCATGGCCTGCCAGCCGGCAAGCCAGGAACAGGAAGCTGAATTTACCTCTTTATTCAATGAATTGGACCTGAACGGCTGGGAAACCTACATGGGAATACCCCCTGCATCGGTTGACCTTCCCGGCCTGGCGAAGGATGAGGAAGGCAACTATACCGAACCGATCGGATTGAATAATGATCCGTTAAATGTATTTACCGTGGTCAATGAGGATGACCAGCCTGCTGTCAGGGCATCAGGTCAGTTGAATGGAGCCTTGTCGACCGTTGATGAGTATGAAAATTATCATTTCCGCATGGAGATGAAATGGGGTGATAAAAAATGGTATGATAATCCCGATCAACTTCGCAACTCGGGTTTATTGTATCATGGGGTTGGCGAATACGGTGCCGGTTTTGGCGTCTGGAAAAAATCTCATGAATGCCAGCTGATGGAAAAACATGCCGGTCTTTCGTACCGGATGGGAGATACCTATTGCAGCATTCCCGCCAGCATACCGGAAGGCGAGGAAGGCTACATATTTGACCCTGATGCCGGACTGGTGGAGTTCGGAGAAGGAAAAGAAGGAGGAAAGGTTTGTGCTATGAGTGTGATCAATGAAAAACCGGTCGGGGAATGGAACACTATAGAGATCATGTGCATGGGTGATACCAGTATCCACATAATCAATGGCGTGATGAATATGTTCAATGTGAAATCGCATCTGGAGGAGAACGGCAGACAAATTCCTTTGACCAAAGGCAATATTGAACTTCAGTCGGAAGGAGCCGAAGTATTTTTCAGGAAAATGGAGATCCGGTCAATAGATAAAATACCCGAAAAATATGTGAACCAGATCGGCGGTTGATCTGCAAGAGGGAGAAAAGTGATGTGCCGGAGAATTTGACCGGCCGGAATTAAAACATGGACCATACATTTTTTCTCCGGGAAAATACAGGATACATTCGAGTTGTTTTACCGTGACAAATGAATATACGGCAATCCGGAATTCACATTTCTACCCGGCATCCATTGGATAATTTCAACAGAAAAACGGCTTTGTGACTATCGAACACAGGTTTTAATTTTTCTGTAATTAAGTGCATTACCGCGTCATATTCACCGGTAAGAAGGGTGCTCATGGCATTTGTAGATATTTCTATGGATTCCGCCTTATTGAATTCCTCAAGAAATTCCAGTATCTCTTTGCCATATTCATCCTGAAGGGGGTATAAACTGATTTCTGCCGTGATCTGCATTATTCTGTTTTTTTTACGAGTCCGATTAAAAATGCACCATTTCCCAGCCTTGCCTGATCATCGAGATTATGATCGTCCGGATAATCCAGTACCTTTTCTCCTTCGATTACAGCACAGCCTCTGATCTCGGGTGAGCCAAAGGCCGACAAAAAGGATTTCAGTGTATCCGGGGAAAAGAAATCTGCATTTCGATATACTTCGTTTTCATCCTTTCTTTTTCCTATGGAAGATAGTTCGTTCAGGCAACCGGCAAGCAGAAATCCCCCGGGTTTGAGCACCCTGTCAATTTCCTTCCGGACCCTGTTCCGGTCATCGACAAACTCAAGTGTGGCAATGGTGATCACATTGGTGAAGGACCCATCACTGAATTCGAGTTCCTCGGCTTTCATTTTTCTGAATTTTACCCGGTCACCTATCTTCATGCTGGCGATTTTTAGCATTTCTTCCGAAATATCGATGGCCATAATGTTCATTCCCTTCTGGTTGAAAAATTCGGTCCAGTGTCCGGTGCCGCATCCTATCTCCAGGCAAGGTTCTGATAGGGCCAGCTTAGTAAGAAAGGGGCTGATCTCCCGTTTTTCCACATGGTCGATCTTTTTTCCTACCGGGGTTTGATAAAAATCATCATATTCCCTGGCCACATGGTTAAAATCGAATTTAGGCATCTGTTAAATGTCTTTATTTCCAGCACTTAAATATAGAGAATTAAACTCAGTTGGTGTTCAATTTAAGATTACCTAAAATCCTGAAGAATGTAAAGGATGGTTTTTATTTTCTACATCAGAAGAATTTGGATTTATTGGACATACCTCCTGCCGGACATCCCTGAACTTCTTAAAAATATGATTGGCCGCATCCGGAACCTTTGATGATACATCCGTTAAGGTTATATATTCCTGGTCGAGAAAATCGTCGCCTTATCGGAGAAATCACTCCTTGCTAAAAAGCTTTGACCGGAAAAAAATGCAATGTAAAGATATATTTTAATTGCGGGTTTGACCATCCTGGATCTACTTTTTATTATGAATGTACTTGATTACGTTAACTCGTTCTTTTGTGATCAGACCCTCCTTGACCACCTCATCGAGGAAAGGCATCAATTCATCGATCTTTTCCTCCGTATCCACAATTTCAATCACAACGGGCAGGTCTTCGGAAAGTGTTAAGAGTTTTGTTGAATGGATCCTGCTGTTTGCTCCGAATCCCATGATCCCCCGAAGGACTGTGGCTCCCGCAAGGTGCAGTTCCCTGGCTTTTAACACGATAATTTCATAAAGTGCCTGTCCTTTGTGGGTATCCGATTCACCGATAAATATTCTCAGCAGAATGCCGTTTTCAGGTAGTTTCATAACGAGATTAATTTGACGTGATCAGGATCCGGGCCAATAAAAGACCTGCCAATGCAAGCAGAATACCTGCTGTATTGCTGACCAATATATTAATTATGGCTGTTTTAGTCTGATTATCACGGATATAGTTCAAACTTTCAAGTGCAAATGTAGAAAAGGTAGTAAAGCTTCCAAGAAAGCCAACAAACAGAAACATTCTCATATTGGAAGATAAAGAAAGAAGGTCGGAGAGGCCCCATAATAGTCCAATGAGAAATGATCCGATCATATTAACGGTAAAAGTGCCATAAGGGAAGGAAATTCCCATCCAGTTGTTTACCAGGGATGAGGTGGTATAACGCAGGAGGGCGCCGGCCATGCCACCAAAAGATACATACAGAAGCTTGATCATAGGTATCAAATTCAGATGACAAATATAATTAAATATGCGTAAGCGGGGAGGTGTTTAAGTAAAGCTCAATATTTTCGATCAATCCGGATTAAGATCAGCTTAAAAAAGGCCTGCCAGGTTTTTGAAACCTGGCAGGCCTGGGGTTATCTTGAAATGATTTATTGATCTTATTTATTTATTCATCACATACGACAACAGCCACTGTGATATACCGGTCTACTTCTCTTGGGTCTTGAATGGTCTTGCTGAAGCCAATTCTTGTTTTATCATCGTCTGCTTTTACAATATATTGATTTGGTTCCGAATCAGGTACTCCTAAACCAACTTCGATTTTTAATTCTTCGAGTATGTACCCATCGAAGGCATTGACATTCACCGAAACAGAGTATCTGTCACTAAAATAGAAATAATCAATTTCAGCAGTACCGACCGGAATACCCGTTCCGATGTCATCTCCTTCAATGTTGGCATAAACGGTTTTAGTTACCGCCCCATCCCTTTTAGTTGTATACAGATCTGTAAATCCGGTCTGGGAATCATAAGTGTATGGCTCACCTTCTGCCCATGATAATGAGCATCCATTGATCGGGGGCGGGCCTAAGCATTCCGCCAGGGTATAATCGATCAACCATTTCCCGAAGAACCGGTCAGATTCAGGATTTTCCGCAAGTGCAAACCGGTAATGCTTGTAACGTGGTCCGTCTACAGCGAGGTGGGCTATTCCCATGAACGATAGTTCCTGATCCGGCTTTTCGATATCGAGGTTCAGGTCTTCCAGGGGAATTACATAGGTATATTTCATGGTCCCCGGTTCATGCCGCATGGGGTAGACGTATTTTTTATACCGGGTATATTTATACTTCTTTCCCCATTTTTTATAGATTTTCTGCTCTTTGATAACAGCCACAAACTTTGTATGCCTGAGATATAAGTTTTCCCTGTCCAGGGTGAAAGCCGCTATAAGATATTCTTCATCGTTAGAGACCTGGATATGACCGACTTCCTTATTATACCAGGCAACGAGTGGATACTGGTTTTCGGAGGGATCATTACAGGGCGATAATGTGGCGGGATCGACATCGGCACCTTTTCTTGATGCAGGATCGATATACCTTTCTTCAGCATCGGCGAGGTAATTCTCCACTTCCTGTTCCCGCGTATCCTTTTGGAGTATCTCTTCCTCCTCCTGGGGCTGACAAGACCAGAAAAGAATTAACAGGATGGGTAGGCTTCCGGCAAGTGTTTTAAAGAGGTTCATTTCGCGATTTTGTTTATTTCCTTTTTACAATTTTATATTAAAATCTTTATATTTTCAACTTTTTTCAACATTTCAATCACGCATAATAATTTTTGGATATAATTCTTCTATTACTGTTTATAACTATTGGTTTATAATATAAAGTTCCCGAAGGTAACCGGATATTTATAAATATTTTCACTTTTTATTGAAATATTTTTATAATTGAGTAATGTCGCATTTCCAGACGAATAAAAGGACCAGCGCCGGAAAAGCAGACAGTAATTTAAGGATAGCCTGCATTGTGGGGTTTTTAAGAGTTTAAATGAAAGTTTAATTGTCGAAAACCCCCCGTAAAACGGAACACTTATTATAGTTTAACAGCCCGGTTTATGGAAAAATGGGAAACAGCCCAGGCATCCCACACTTATTTTTTTATTAAAAAAAGGAATTTTATAACTCGTTGAGTGAATTATTATACATTCCATTATCTTTCAACATACTGATTATTAATGATTTATTATTTTATTTCCTGGTGTATCCTGGTGTATCCTGGTGTTTTCGAGACTATGTGGTATTAAATCATTTTATTTTAACCACGAAGGCACTGAGTAACGGAGAACCAAAGTTTTTTTGGACACCAAATCACCAAATCACCAAATCGCCAAATCGTCAAATCGTCCTGGTATCACTAAATTTTTAATTACCTAATTCACACCACGGGTTATTATAATATTTTATTATTTGCACGAGTTATGCAAGGAGCCATTTCGTTATATTTTAATTTTAGAAAAGGTTTATATTATCCCTTTTTTAACATCAATTATTTTTTAATAGATTTATATCATCACACATTTTGCATAATTTCCATACTGAATATTAGAACTATGAAAAAATTCCTGAGTATAGCGATCCTTATTTCAACTCCCCTTATTCTGTTTGCCCAGGACAGGTCGGTGGGTGAACCCTTCGCCACACGTTCTGAAGTGATCGCCCGGCACGGGATGGCAGCTACCAGCCATCCTCTTGCCACCCAGGTGGCTATCGATATGCTTAAATCCGGCGGAAATGCCGTGGATGCGGCGATTGCAGCCAATGCCTGCCTCGGATTGATGGAACCTACCGGCAACGGCATTGGTGGCGACCTGTTCGCCATTGTCTGGGATGCGGAAACAGAAATGCTCCATGGCCTTAATGCCAGCGGAAGATCACCATATGATCTCAAAAAGTCCTATTTTATCGAAAAAGGTTACACCAGTATACCTGCCAGAGGCCCGCTTCCTGTTTCCGTGCCCGGTTGTGTCGATGGCTGGTTTGAACTTCATGGAAAATTCGGTTCAAAATCAATGGAAGATATACTCACCCCAGTCATCCGTTATGCCAGGGAAGGATTTCCCTTAACCCAGCTCATTGCATACCAATGGGAACTGAATGCAAGGGTATTGAAAGACTATCCGGGATTCAAGGAAACCTTTATGCCTGGTGGGGAGGCACCCCAAAAAGGCGATATATTTAAAAACCCTGACCTGGCCAATACGCTGAGTAAGATTGCCCGGGAAGGCAGAAAAGCGTTTTATGAGGGAGAGTTGGCAGAAACTATGGTTGAATATGTTCAGGCACAGGGTGGTTTTTTATCCATGAGAGACCTGGCTGACCATGAATCGGAATGGGTAGAACCGGTAAGCACGAATTACAGGGGATACGATGTATGGGAATTGCCTCCAAACGGCCAGGGAATAGCTGCTTTACAGATCCTTAACATACTCGAACTATACGATATCCGATCCATGGGCTTCGGAAGTAAGGAGTACATGCATCTTTTTACCGAGGCCAAAAAGCTTGCCTTCGAAGACCGGGCAAAATTTTATGCGGATAAGGATTTCAATGAAATTCCGGTAGAACATCTCATTTCCAAGTCCTATGCAGCGGAAAGAGCAGAGTTGATCGATATGGGCAGGGCCGCAAGGAGTTATCCGGCAGGTAAATTGAAGGATGGGGATACCATTTATCTTACCGTGGCAGATGAAGAGGGGAACATGGTATCCCTCATTCAAAGTAATTTCCGTGGGATGGGTTCCGGGATGACCCCTCCCGGGCTGGGATTCATTTTACAGAACCGGGGAGAATTGTTTACCCTGGAAGAAGGCCATTTTAATGAATACGAACCGCATAAAAGGCCTTTCCATACCATAATTCCTGCCTTTGTCACCCGAAACGGCAAGCCCTATATTAGTTTCGGTGTAATGGGCGGGCCCATGCAGCCACAGGGTCATGTGCAGGTACTCGTGAATATGATAGATTTCGGTATGAACCTTCAGGAAGCCGGCGATGCACCCCGTATGCAGCACCTCGGCTCGTCACAGCCTACCGGAGAAGAGATGAAGGATGGCGGCACCTTATATCTCGAATCGGGTTTCGATTATAAAAGTATCCGTGAGCTTGAAAAAAAAGGTCACCGCATTGAATATGCAGTGGGTATCTACGGAGGGTACCAGGCCATCATGTGGGATGATGAACGGAAAGTCTATTTTGGAGCTTCTGAATCAAGGAAGGACGGCTACGCGGCGGGTTATTGAAAAACATTTACGGCTGATCGAAAAAATTAAGATTTACTGTGAAAGATATCCTTATCCTGTATGCCCGGAAACAACTCAGGACCTTCCGGGTCAATTATATCCGGTCGAGGCATTACAGGAATGTAGATCCTGTCCATGACTACCGGGTGGCATTAAAAAGAATTGATGCGATCATTAAATTTCTGAAAAAAGTTCATCCCGATCGTAATCTCAGGAGTATTTATAAAATAGCCTCCCTGCAAGATTTTTTCAAGCAGGGTGGTGAACTCAGGGAAGCCCATGTCAATCAGAAAATCTACAGACTTATGGAGAAAAAATCAGGATTTCATTTCCCTTTGTTCAGACAATTTTTATGGGAATCAAGAGTGAGGGCTTATGAAAAATTCTTGGGATCCTTCCGTAAATATATTCCCCGTAAAATAATCCGTTTCAATGATGCACTCTGTCAGACAATATATGATTTGCCGGCACAATCATTGGCTTCTAAAGTGGATGAATTCATTGAAACAAGAATAGCACGGACAGAGGGCTTGATAATGGACCATCATGTAGAATCCAAGTTACATAAAATAAGAAAGTATATAAAAAGTATTAAATACATGCTCGAGATGATGAATATTCAGGAAAGATCATATGGAAAATTGAATTTTACCGTTGAGAAAATCACGTTGCTCGAGGATCGAATCGGTGACTGGCATGATCTGTTTGTATTTAAGGAGGATCTCGATCGCTTTATCAACCGGTTGAAATTGAGCTCTTCAAACTATGGATCGGATCAATCTCCTGCTCGTGTATCAATAGTTGATAAAAAGTATAGGAAAACATTTGAAGAAACCGTAGAATATATTTACCATGAATTCAAACTGGAGAAACCGGTTCAGAATATAAGTAGTTGATCTTACCTGAATGTTTAACCCGAAAAATTCATAAATTTTTCGCCCGAAGGGCCGATTAAGCGCAATT
>CAZIXF010000022.1:0-78927 GCA_964543195.1 uncultured Roseivirgaceae bacterium | reverse complement strand
TAAATAGTAAAAACGGTTTATTTTGAGAATGGTTTATGAATAATCGGGGTTAAGGGATGAAGAGGGGGTTGATTTGTTGATATGTCCCGCAGTGAAGGGCAGGGATGCCGGTCGGCAGGGGGTTGGTTAGTCGAGGAGGTCATCTCCCACTTGGCGGGACGGACGATATATCCCGTCTGCAGTGAAATACTCAGGGTGCCCTTCCTCCATAGATCGGATTACTCGAATGGAGGATTGAGGATTGCCCCGTATCCGATCGTGCCAATTACTTTACATATTTCTCCAGAAACTCGTTTATTTCCCACAGCATATGCAGGATCGATTCCTTGGCCCGGTAGCCGTGGCTTTCATGAGGAAGCATCACCAGCCTGGCGGTTCCTCCCAGGCCTTTGATGGCCGCAAAAAAACGTTCACTCTGGATGGGAAAGGTACCTGAATTATTATCCGAATCGCCATGGATCAGCAGGATCGGTTCATTTACCTTCTCGGCATGCATGAATGGTGACATATTATAATATATCTCCGGGGCTTCCCAATACGTTCTTTCTTCCGCCTGAAAACCGAATGGCGTCAATGTACGGTTGTAGGCTCCACTGCGGGCAATGCCTCCTGCGAACAGATCGGAATGTGCCAGCAGGTTGGCCGTCATGAAAGCGCCGTAGGAATGACCTCCGATCACCATCTTTTCGCGGTCAGCAATGCGCATTTCAACCAGTTTGTCGATTGCTGCTTCGGCGTTCATCACCAGTTGTTTGCGAAAGGTGTCATTGGGTTCCTGGTCGCCTTCGCCCACTACCGGCATACCCGGATCATCAAAGATGGCATATCCCTGGGTGAGAAAATATAGTGGGGAATACCAGCCCAACCGGATAAATTCATATGGCGAACCGGTAACCTGGCTGGCGTAATCCGCGCTCTTGAATTCGTCGGGATAAGCCCACATGATAACAGGCAAGGGACCATTACCGGGTTCATAACTACGGGGCAAATAGAGATCCCCTTTCAGGTCGATATCATCAGAACGTTTATAGGAAATCACCTCCTTCTCGATTCCGGCCAATTGAGGATAAGGATCCGGAAAATCCGTCAATGGAACCAGGTCATCCTTTTTGAGGTTTCGAAAAAAATAATTCGGAGGTTCTTCCCTTGATTCCCTTCTTGTCAGGATGAGCCATTCTCTCAGATCTATGATCTTTACCGGATACTCATAATAAGGAGCCTCTGACCGCCAGAGTTCGTTGGTATCGCCTTTTTCAAGATCGTATTCTCTGAAAAACGGGCGATTGCCTTCCGGAGAAGCTCCCTGCCCGATAAGATAAAGGTTTTTTCCCCTGCGATCGGTTAGCAATACTTCCTTACCGTATTCATTGACCGTGGTTTGAAAATTTCCGGGATCATTGTATCGATCCTCAAAAGAGCGTTCAAATAATATTGTCCTGCTGTTTTCCTTATCCGGCACAAACCGGCTGGTAATCGATTCGCGGGTAGTCCACCACCATTCATTGGCAATAGCCAAATTATTATTTCCCCAGGTAATACCCCCATATCTTAATTTCAGATCAATGCCGGGCTTCTTTTCTCCTTCAAAAGGTGCCTCCAGATAAAATAACTTATCCCTGAAGGGTACTTCTATGGCAGGATCGCCCTCATCCTGTGCTTCGACCCAGAAAACGGTGGCCGGCACATCATTTCGCCATGTAAAAGACCTGGGCCCTTTTGCTACGGCACCGAAACCTTTGGGTATGTTTTCGGCAGGAGGCAGATCGGCCAATGTGGTGATCATCCGGCCCTGCCGGTCCACAATCTGGTAGGACCTGGCAAAGCGATAATAAGGTACAATATAGGAATACGGCCTTTTAATATAGTTGATAAGGATATAGTTGTTATCCGGAGAAATGGACAGGCCGCTTATAATTCCCTGGTCTCCGAATGGTTGACTTTCGCCGGTTTCCATGTCGATCAGATAAAGCTGAGAAGTGGTATAATATTCAAAAAGCTCTTCATCATACCGGTCCTCGAGCAGGTCCTGGTAGGTTCGTACCGGTGCTTTTTCACCCGTAGTCTCCTGAACGACCGGGCCTTCGGGAACCAGGAGCTCCCGGGGTGGCTCTCCGCGGTCTCTGATTACCGACCGGTATATTATAGTTTTACTGTCGGCAAACCATTCATAAGGGCGCCAGCCAATGGCATCGTTGATCATGGCACCGGTCAGCTTTTCAGCCATGCCGTCTTGAACATCTGCCATCCATAATTCGATTCCATGCCGTTTTTCGATAGTAAATGCGATCTTCGATCCATCGGGTGACCAGCTAACGTTCTGGATCCCGGGATCCGCCGGCAATCCCTGTACTCGATATTTCTTCTCATCCCTTATGGATTGAAAGATCAGCCCGTTATAACTGTAGGCTCTGCTGGAACCATTGGTCCCGGGATTGATCCGGAGCCCGGCGAGACGAAGTTCCGGCTGGGCGAGCTCACCGATCGATGGATAACCGGGTCGTTCCATCAATACCATCCATTCCTGGCCCGGATTTACCAAAATCCCGGGTGTTTGCGGTGCATTGACCAGATCGGCTATTTCTTTTGGTGGAAGCTGGTATGTTAATTTTTCCTGGGCCAGAATGTTTAATGGGAAAAGGCTCAGGAGGAAGAAATTTAAAAAATTTTTCATCTTTACTTTTATCATTAATGCCAAGCTAAATATAGTAATATTTACATAAAAAAAGCATTCACACCGTATGAAACGCAACAGGCCGGATTATTCCGTTTTTTTGTTGTCAGGCAGCCTGCCTTTCCCATCAGAAAAAATCATAAGTCTGCAGCATGTTCCTTAATTGGATTCATACTTTACTTTAAACCCTTATCCTGAGGGGAAATTCGTATACGGTAAATTATCTTAATTGGATTCATACTTTACTTTAAATCCTTTCATCATCCATTTTCTGGCCAGTAACAGGCCGATAGGGGATATGACGGCGATCAGCCCATAGATAAACCACATCATTTCCGTATTCATTTCCGGGGGCGGCGTGTCCTCGGGGCAGAATCTCATCAGGAACCAGCCGGAATACAGTGCGGTAATGATCTTTGTCAGGAACCAGGGAAACTGTCCGACGCCCATGTAAATACCGGTCATGTTCCTTGGGGCGATCTCCGCCACCCACTGCAGGAACCGGGGCTGCCACATGGCTTCCCCTATGGTCATCAGTATCAGGAAGGCCATCAGTGAATATATGTTAGGCCCTAGTGTCAGGATAAAGGTGGGCAGGGCCATCACGAAGGTGCCGGCGACCATCATTTTATAGGGATTCCGTCTTGCTGTCAGCGCCGTGACCATCGGGGTAAGGATAAAGATCAATATGGGATTCAGGTTAACGAAAAATTCGAAATTATCCCTGACAAATCCTTCAAAGGCTCTGCTCGTATACTGGGGCAGTGTTAGCCAGTTATGAGCAAACAGAGTTTGCACGGGTATGAGGATAAAGATGAAAAAAAGGAAACGGGTATCCTTCAACGGAAAATTTTTTATATAAAAAGCGATTTTTTCTTTAGTGCTGAGCTTTGCCTGTTCATCTTCAGGTTCATCTTCCACAAGTTCTTCTTTTTCCTTTCCGGATAATTTCTTTTCTTCTTCCCGTGCTTCTTTTTCAGCTTGCTTTTCGGCTTTTGGCGTGATGATGAAGGCAACCACAAGAATGCCCACTACGGTCAGGCCTGCATATACCCAGAATACGCCGGTGATCTCGAAGGCCCTGCGGATGGGCGGGGAGATCAGTCCGGGTAAAAACCCTCCCAGGTTCATCAGGGCATACAGCATGGCATAGCCCATGGCGGCCGTTTTTGGACTGGTGAATTTCTTAACCCCGGCATAGGCAGCCGGCTGATAGATGCCGTACCCGATGATGATCCCAAGCATGCCCAATGAGGATATCCAGTGGGCGGATTTCCAGAGACCGGGAACACCGATCTCGGGAGACAGGGTTATCAAAACCCTTCCGATCAACATAAACAGCAGTGAAATCAGAAAGGCCTTTCTGACACCAATCCAGTCGACCGTGGCTCCCAGCAGGAGCATTCCCAGGGTAATCCCGGCGGTGAGGAAACCTACCATCTGACCGGCCCGGATGTCATCGAGGCCGATGTATTCATTGAAAAAAATGGCCAGCAATCCTACCATCCCGAAATAGGTCAGTCCTTCGAGCACATAGGAGAGGTTGAGACCGAAGAGGGCCCTGGACGTGTTGAACAGATCCGCAAAAGGCTGGATCAGTTCCCGGCCGATATTTTGCAAAGAAGGTTTATCTTCCTTATCAGGTTTTGTTTCCATATTTTTCGGGTTAAAAAAAATGCTCAATTTTTTCCCGGTAAATAAAAAATCGGGAATTTGCATTTTTTCGTGGCAAAGATCTTCCATAGATCTTTTTTCCGGAAATAAAAATATCATTTTATTGAACTGATTGAACACGATCTCCCTTTTCATACTGGGGTTTCCGGGAAGTTGTCCTGGCGGGGTCTCCTTCGGCTCCATTAATCTTTCGATGGTGAATGCCACACAGCGTTATGGCAGGGGAGAAGCCATGAAATTCTCAATAGTTGTTGCTGTCGGGGAGGTGGGCCAGGCCGGGCTTGCTATTCTTTTCGTGTAATTCATAAGGCTGGAACCGGAATCGACCCTGGCCCTGAAGATACTGGTTATCGTATTTTCTGTGGTGCCGGGATTAAATTTCATCCTGAAAAAAGACGAACCGTCGCCCGGGAAAGAACATGAGAGATTATCGCATTTCATAAGGGGGCCGGTCTATGCCGGGTCTAGTCTCCGGACGATCCTGTACTGGATATTTATACTGGTTTTTTTGCGATCGAACCGGCTGATCGATCCGGAAGAAAGTAATGTTTTTTATTTTCTTGCGGGTGTTTCGGCAGGTAAGTTTATGATCCCGGTCAATTTCAGTATGCTGAGTGTTTATCTTAAAAACAGGTTCAAGAAGGTCTGTTCACTGGTGAATAAATCAATTGGAGGCATATTACTGCTCATTGGCCCGTTTCAGGTGTATAAGTTTTTTATTACAGGATAAGGATGGTGGCTTCAGGCTGTGTGAACAGAAAAGGAATGCTTTTTGTTGTTGAGAATAAACAGTCGAACTCAAAGGTATATTTTTCGTAAAATAGATTTAGTTTTGAAGAACTTTTGATTTCTGTATTAGTTTAACAGTCAATGAGATATATTAATTACGGTGTGTTTTTATTGCTGATGATCCTTCTGCTCAGCCCGGCAAAGGCTCTGGCGGCTCCATTTTCAGACCCTGATAATGAAGATTCCCTGAAAATGGTTCACTGGATACATATGGATCCGGCAGACGACAGTGTGGCAGGCATCAGTCTTAATAAAGCCTATCAATTACTGGAGGGCCGTCCTTCAAAAAGGGTGCTTGTGGCAGTGATCGACAGTGGATTTGATCTCGATCACGAAGATCTGAAAGACAATTACTGGCTTAACGTGGATGAGATTGCAGGTAATGGCAGGGATGATGATAATAACGGATACGTGGATGATCTCCGGGGATGGAATTTCATCGGAGGCCAAGAGGATAATGTGGTCTACGACACGTATGAGCTGACCCGTGAATACAAAAGGTTGAGAAAAGAATATGAAGGTCAGGAGGAAGGAAAGTCGAACGAATTTGAATACTGGCTCAAAGTAAAGGAAGAATATGAATCAAAAAGCGGGGAAGCGTTACTGTCATATGCCAAATATGAAACCCTGCTGGATAATATTTCCCGGTATTATGATCTGCTTAAAAACTATCTCGATGTCGATACCCTGACCCACGACCGGGTATCTGCTATAGAAAGTGAGGATTCCGTGATCACACAGGCCACCGGTATAATCGGTAAACTGCTCAAATATTTCGGGGACGGAACGAGTGCCGGTGAGATGGCTGATTTTATGGAAAGCGGGGTTGAACATTATTCCTATCTGGTAAAATACGGTTACAATCTTGAGTTCAATCCAAGGATGAAGGTGGGTGATGACTATTCCGATAAAAAAGAACGGCATTATGGCAATAACCAGGTGGGGGATTTTGCCGGGATGATGGGTAGCCATGGAACGCATGTGGCTGGTATCATTGCGGCAATACGGGACAATGATATAGGTGTTATCGGAGTGGCCGATAATGTGAAGATCATACCCATTAGAGCCGTTCCCAACGGAGACGAACGGGACAAGGACATTGCCAACGCCATATATTATGCTGTGGATAATGGTGCCGGAGTGATCAATATGAGTTTTGGAAAATCCTATTCACCTGACCGGGATATTGTGGAAAAGGCCATACGCTATGCCCGGAAGAAGGACGTTCTGATCGTACATGCTGCCGGAAACAGTGCCGAAAACAAAGATAACGTGATGAATTATCCTACGCGTAAATTCATAAAGGGCAATAAGGAAGCTTTAAATATGATGGAGGTAGCCGCCAATTCCAAACATCTTGATGAAACCCTGCCGGCGAAATTCACCAGTTATGGAAAATCTACCGTAGATCTTTTTGCTCCCGGTGTATCTGTATTATCCGCCATACCGGGTGACCAATACAAGGAAAGCAATGGTACCAGTATGGCTTCACCCGTAGTGGCCGGTGTGGCTGCATTGCTCAGATCGTATTTCCCGGAATTATCTGCTGAGGAGATCCGCGATATTCTGATCCAGTCATCCTATAAATACGAGGGAGAAGTTTACCTGCCCGGCACATCCGAAATGGTTCCATTTTCCGACCTTACCATATCGGGTGGCCTAGTGAATGCCTATGAGGCTGTGAAGATTGCCATGAACCGGCTCCAGCTGGAGTCCAGGTAGGGGACATTATTTCGTGATTTCGTGATTTCGTGATATAGCGGTTTGGTGGGGAGTGTACCCTTCCTCCTTTCGTCGGATCACTCAATCCCTTCCTGAAAGATACCAGATGTTTCACGGGGTTCAGTATAAAAGCCACTGCCTGCATTTTTATCCTGAGACCCTGAAGACCCCGAGGATCTGAAATCCCTAGAAATACATCAAGGTATGCGAAATCGCAGCAGTCTCTATTTTACATACTGAGGCCTCGCTACATAATTAGTATGCAACAACTCCCTGGCTTTGGGGCTCAAAGGTTCATCGAGGAATTCCTCATACAGGATCTTGACATACGGGTTATTGTAAGAAGCCCTGAGCGACCGCTGGGCCTTATCATCTTCATATAACCCATTGATCCTGGCCGCCCTGATCTCATTGGAAATTTTATAGGGTTGACCCCCGCCTCCGATACACCCACCCGGGCAGGCCATCACCTCAATGAAATGATAGGGTGTTTCCCGGTTTTTCCGTTTCGCTTCCCTGACCTCATCGAGAATCTGACTTACATTACCCAGTCCGTGAGCTACCGCTACCCGGATATCCTTTCCGTTCAGGCTGATCCCGGCGGTCTTGACTCCTTTCAGGCCCCGTAACTGGTGGAAATCGATCCTGGGCAAATTTTTATCGGTTACCCGGTGATAGGCCGTCCGCAGGGCTGCTTCCATTACGCCACCTGTAACACCGAAGATAGTACCGGCGCCACTGTAGGCTCCCAGTATATAATCAGATTCCTCATCGGGAAGATTAAGGAAGTCTATCCCGGCCTGTTTGATCATCCTTGCCAGTTCCCTCGAAGTGATCACCACATCCACATCCTGTCTTCCGGATGCGAACATTTCATCGCTCCTTTTGATCTCCACTTTTTTAGAGGTACACGGCATCACGGCCACCGAATAAACATCTTTTCCGTTATTCAGGCGTTCGGCATAATAGGTTTTGGAAAGCACACCGATAATCTCCATGGGAGATTTGCAGGATGAAAAATGAGGGATCATGTCGTGATATCGTTTTTCCATGAAATCGACCCAGGATGGGCAACAGGTGGTGATCAGGGGAAGTTCTTCCGGAGAGTTTTCTATCAGACCGGCAAATTCACTGGCTTCCTCCATGATCGTAACATCCGCACCGAAATTCGTATCGAACACCGCTTCAAAACCAAGTCGCCGCAGGGCAGCATATATCTTATTGGTCAGGTTGGTGCCGGGAGGAAGTCCAAAGGCTTCTCCTATCGAAACCCGTACGGCAGGAGCGATCTGCACCACGCAATGTTTACCGGGATCACGCAATGCCTCGTACACTTTAGCGGTGTCATCATACTCATAAATGGCTCCTACCGGACAATGGATCTTGCATTGACCGCATTTAATGCAGGGGGATTCATTCAGGGAAATATCTCCGGCCGGACGCATTCTCATTTCATAACTCCTGTCCAGGAAGGAAAGGGCCCAAACATCCTGCAGTTTCTGGCATACTTCAATACACCGGCCGCATTTGATGCATTTGGCGGCATCCATTACGATGGCTTCGGTAGACATATCCCTCTCTTTATCTTCAATATGATTCTCGTACCTGAATTCACGGATACCGAAATCGGCAGTCAGGTTCTGGAGTTCACAGGAGCCATTCCTGCCGCATTTGAGACAGTCGTTGGGGTGAAAAGAAAGGATTAGCTCCAGTATATTTTTTCTGAGTTTGGTGATCTCCGGATCGTGGGTCACTATATCCATCCCTTCTTCCAGGGCTGTGGTACAAGCCCGTAACATCTTATTATAGTTTTTAACCCTCACGTTGCATATGCCACAGGCGGCTGAAGGGATGAGGTCCGGATGGTCACATAATACCGGTATATTGATCTGTATCTTCCGGGCTGCTTCCAGTATGGTAGTGCCGGCTTCAACTTCTACGGGTGTATTATTTATTGTTGCGTTAATCATAGTCGTATAATTCTATCTTCTTGAAGGCCTGATATTTGATGTGTACTCGTCCCCGAAATAATTCAATGTGGATACCACCGGATTGGGCGAGGTCTGACCCAGCCCGCATAATGATCCCTTCTGCATGGCAAAGGCAATATCTTTCAGATCGTTGATATCATTTTCGTTGCCCCGGCGTCGCGAAAATCTTTCGAGTATTTTAAGCATCTGGTAATTACCTATCCTGCAGGGTGCACATTTGCCACAGGATTCATCTACACTGAACTGTATATAAAACTTGGCGATTTCAATCATGCTGTCATCTTCATCCATTACGATCATACCCCCTGAACCCATCATCGATCCAAGGGAAGTAAGGCTTTCATAATCGATGGGTGTGTCGAAATATTCTGCGGGAATAATTCCGCCGGAAGGCCCACCTGTCTGCACTGCCTTGGCCTTTTTGCCATTGGCAATACCGCCGCCAATATCGTAAACGATCTCATTGATGGTGGTGCCCATCGGCACTTCGATCAGCCCGGAGATATTTACTTTTCCGGTAAGGGCAAATACTTTGGTTCCTGTAGATTCTTTCGTTCCTATCGATGAAAACCAGGCCCCGCCTTTGGTAATTATCCGGGGGATATTGGCCAGTGTTTCTACATTATTGATAATCGTGGGCTTGCCGAACAGGCCCTTAACGGACGGGTAGGGCGGCCGGGGCCTGGGCATGCCCCTTTCCCCTTCGATCGAGGCAATCAGGGCGGTTTCTTCACCACACACGAAAGCCCCTGCTCCAAGGCGGATCTCTATATCGAAGCTGAAAGTGGAACCCAGGATGTTTTTACCAAGAAGCCCGGCTTCATAGGCCTGGTCAATGGCTTTCTGGACCCGTTTGATCGCCAAACCGTATTCTGCCCTGATATAGAAATATCCTTTGTTCGCTCCGATGGTATAACCGGCAATGCCCATGGCCTCGATCACAGCATGGGGGTCACCCTCAAGAATGGATCGGTCCATAAAAGCTCCCGGATCCCCTTCATCACCATTACAGATCACATATTTCTGTTCACCTTTTGCATAACGGCCGTTGGTCCATTTTTTCCAGGTAGGATAACCGGCGCCGCCACGTCCCCGGAGACCTGAGGCCATTAGTTCATTAATGATGTCCTCCGGAGTACGGTTCAGGGCTATTTCCAGGCCACGATAACCATCCACGGCTATGTATTCATCAATACGCTCTGGGTTGATCAGCCCATTATTGCCCAGTACTATGCGCTGCTGCTTGTCAAATATGCTGATCTCCCGGGAATAGTCCTTTCTTTTCTTTTGCTCTTCGATGAGCAGGTCCTTAATTATTTTTCCCCGGGTGAGATGATCATCCATGACCCGGTCTGCATCTTCCGGTGTAAGGTTGGTGTAATATACTCCATCAGGTTGTATTTTGAGTATGGGCCCTTTTTCACAGAACCCGAAACACCCCGTTTTACAAACCTTTATCTTTTCATCAAGACCTTTTTCATTAACAAAATCCTGGAATCTCCGGTGCAGTACGCCTGCTTTATTCGATTCGCATCCGGTAGAACTGCAGATCATCAGTTCGTATTCACCCTTGCCCAATTGGCCGGGATCAAATCTTTTTTTCAACTGATGTTTTTTTACAATCCTGTAATCGTATATCGACTGTTGTGTGAGCTTTTCCATTCTTTTCTGATTAAGATTTTTCGTCTTTGGTAAGATCTTCAACCTTAGACTCGACAATTTCGGGTTTTATTCTGCCCTGTACCTCACCGTTTACAGTAATGGCAGGGGCCAGTCCGCAACAACCGATACATCTCACTTCCTCGAGCTTATAGAGCCGGTCTTCCGAATAGGCACTTCTTGGCTGGATCTTCAGTACCCGTTTTAATTCGGTAATCAGGGCCGGGGCCCCCTTCAGATGACAGGCGGTACCTGTACAGACCGAAAATGTATATTCGGCAGGGGGTTCCAGATTGAAATAATTATAAAAGGAAATAACTTCGTATATCCTTGCCATGGGCACAGCCATTTCACTGGCCAGAAATTTGGCTATATTCCAGGGCATATAACCATAATGTTCCTGCACGGCATGCAGGATCATGATCAGGTTGCCTTCCTTATTCTTCCACCTGGAGACACTTTTCTTAACCTCCCCTGTTACTTTTTCTTCAATGGGTTCCATATGTATGTTGTTTTAAAAAAATGATTCAATGAAAATTGTCAACAAAAATTTCCCTTTCCAAAAAGGAATACAACCACAGAAGTTTATCAAAAAAATCTGCCTTATCCGGTATCAGCTATATTCAAATCAGTACTTTAATCAAAAGAGTACCGGAAATAATATGTCAACAAAATTTCAAAAAACAAATAATTCCTTTTACCATTTAACCTCTGCCCTTAAAAATATATTCCTTCCGGGTTCGTACATTATGCCTCCCCGGTTGGCTGACAGATGATAGGTATATAAACTATTGAAAATATTTTCAACTCCCCCCCATATTGTCCAGCGTAAACCCCCATTTTTAAATTCCTTTGTACTGAAGTTAAAATCCAACCGGGTGAATCCATCTGTTGCTGTCTCACCGGCTGCAATCCTGTCCTGGCGGTTGTAGATTGTCGCGCCCAGATCGGTCCATAAAAGATCGAGCCATCTTTTTTTCAACCCAATCCTGCCATGCAGGGGCGGCATCATGGGCAACCAGGAACCGGTGCTGCGATCTTTACCTGTCACATATCCGAGATTACCGTAAAGCTGTACAGCATGATGGGGAATATACTGCACGCTGGTTTCGAACCCGTAAATACTGGCCTGGTCGATATTCTTATTCTGGAATATCCGGATATCATCCCTTGTGTTGAAATATTCATAATGATAATCAAATGGTACGTCTTCAATGAGTTGCAGGGATATCAGATCGTCGAGCGTATTGTAATACATATTACCGGCAATCCTGATATTATTCTTGTCTGCCATTAATCCCAGGTCAAAAAAGTATCCGTTTTCCTGCCGTAATTCAGGATTACCATATTCAATCCGTGAACCAAGGTCGATGTATTTATACAATTCTTCAATGGAAGGAGCCCTGAACGACCTGCCGGAATTCAGGTAGGTATGTATTCCATTCCCGATCCTGTAATTCAATCCAATATTTACTCCCCAGGTGGTAAACTCATTTCTTCCAGACTGGTAGATCACTTGCTGATTATCAGGTAAAGGGTCCGTTTCTCCATCGGTGATGGTATAAAGCGGATTAATTGAGGCCTCGTTCTGATTGATTATATGGTCGGCCCGGGTATTGATGAGCAAAGAAAGTTTATCCGGGATCAGATCATAATCCGCATGGATAAAAAAACCGAGATTGCCGGCACGGGCATCCGGAAGAGGTTTCTCAACCACTAAAAAATCCGAACTGACGGTAGACTGGGTTGTGGAATCATACCGGTTCAGTGTAAATATTTTATTTCTTTCAGAATTCAGTCTTCTTTCCCATAAATCCAATCCCGAAAAGAGGGAGAGCCTGCCCATGGGTGCCTGAGATTGAAGGATCAATCCGTTGGTTACGTGCTTGCCGGTAGGATTTATAGTTTCCAGTTGCCTCGGCGCATTGGATGGGGGTGCATTCGGATCGATTTCCACTTCGCGTAAAATAGATTGACGGTAATACTTAAGTTCGGCGGTTTTTATGAACCCCTTGATATCATTGATCCTGTAATCGAACGAGATCATCTCCCTGTGGACATTTTTATAGGTTACTGTGGCATTTGCAGGAAAAACCCGTCCGCCCGGGATCCCAATATCCCATCCATGAAAAAGTTGATAATCCAAATTAACCTCATGATCCTGAAATGGTTTAAATCCAAAATTCACTTTCAGTCCCTGATCATTGAAACCACTGTTTACGATTTCACTTTCAGGTGTTTTAACATCACCGGCATTTCGATTAAATCCACTCAGGCCAAGAAACCAGTTTTCATTCCCGGCGGCGATACTCAGGTTTTCACCAGCCAGGTTATTTGCCGAATGATACTCGCCGGAAACGGACCCGCTTATTCCAAAGCGCTTTCGGTAGGCAGGTTTGTCGGTGAGTACATGCACCACTCCACCCATGGCCTTGCTGCCATAGATCGAAGAGGAAGCTCCCTTGATGATCTCGATTTTATTTATATTCAAAGGATTGATCATGGAAAAAGCGCCGGCCACATCGGTTGCGGTTTCGACCCGGGCCCCATCCACCATAAGGACTACCCTGTTCTCATTAAAACCACGGATATTTATACTTGCAGGCCACATCCCATCGCGGGCGAGCGTGATCGCCGGATCCTGTTCCAGAATTGAGGGGAGGGTCTGTGAAGGCAGACGGATTATCGATTCTTTTGAAAAAATGGATACCGGTATTGGAGACTGGATAAACGGAATATCGAACTTCAGGCTCCTGATGGTTATCCCTTCAAGAGGATAGCTTGTACTCGTGAGTTCTATTTGAATATAATTGGAATCCACTTCAGTGAGAGATACATATTGCGGCTCGTATCCCAGGCAGAAAACGGCCAGCACAGCCTCCGGCCCGGTTTTGCCACTCAGGCTGAAATTCCCGTCTTCATCAGAGACGGTAGAACTGATAATAGTTGAGTTTTTGGGATAAGCTTCATTTTTTAACAGGTATACCTCGGCCAGTTGAACCGGGTCATCATTGTTTTTATTGATAACTTTGCCGATGATGCTTTGATCCTGGGCAAATACAAATAATGGTGATCCGGCTAAAATCAGCAGGAGACCGGTTAAGCCCTGGTATATCCGTTTGGATAGAGACATTTAATACTTATTATGTTACGAAATATCAATAATATGTGATTATTGTGTAAAAATAATCATTGGTTTGCAGGATAATTATGATAAAAGTCACTGTTCGGGAATAAATGTTCATATATGGGAGAGATCCTGAAATACTTAGTTTGTTTTATTTTGTTGTTGTGGTTGGGTTGTTCGGCCCGGAAGGGAACGAATGAAGCTACGCTTGAGAAGATTAGTATCGGGGTGTTGAACGGGCCGTCAAAAATAAGCATGGTAAAAATGATGGATGAATATGATAGTCTTGATGGCATCGATATGGATTATTTGATAAAGAATTCTCCTGACCTGATCATAACGGAGATGATAAAAGGGACCCTGGAATTTGCAGTGCTTCCCACAACCTCCGCTGCCTTATTATATAACAGGGGAATAGACTATAAGTTACTTGGTATCCCGGTCTGGGGAACGTTGTGGCTGGCAGGAACAGTCAATGATATCGATCAATTCACCGATCTGAGAGGCAAAACGGTATATTTAATGGGAAGAGGCATGACCCCGGACATGGTTTTCAGATATTTGATTGAGCAGCATGACCTGAGGGCGGGAGATGATATTTACCTGAATTATTCTTTTCCCACCCCCAGTGAACTCGCCAATGTTCTTCAGGCCGGCAGGGTAGATCTTGCTGTGGTATCTGAACCACATGCAAGCATAATCATCGGGAGGAATCCCGGAATCCGTCGTATCCTGGATATTACCGCTGAATGGAATAAGGTAACCGGCAGCGATATACCCTTTACCCAGTCAGCCTTTATGGTAAAGGAAGATTTCGCCGACCGGCACCCGGAAATTGTAGATAAAATTCAGGAAAAATATAGGGAGAGCATAGGTTTTCTGAAGGCAAAACCGGATAGTTCGGCTGCTCTTCTTTTGAAATATGAGTATTTTACGGATCAGAAAGTGGCCAAACAATGTGTTGATAATTTGCATATTCATTATGAAAAAGCCTCAGAACATATTCCAGAGATAAAAAAATACCTGGAGGTGTTTTACCGGATGGATCCGAATGTAACTGGTGGCAAAATACCCGATGAAAAATTTTATTACACGAAATAGCGCACTAACCCTGATCTCCATACTGCTGATTTTCCTTATCTGGAAAGGAATTTCACTTGCAGTCGGTTCGGATTTTCTGCTGCCTGCTCCCGAGAAGGTCCTGATTGATCTGATCGGGATTATGACCAATCCCGATTTTATTTCAATTGTAATACATACTTTCACGCGATATATCATTGGATTTTTTATTGCGCTGTTTGTTTCCTTTATTTTTGGTGTGGGGGCCGGGCTTTCAGGGGATGTGTATTCTTTAATAAAACCACTCCTGGTTATTTTCAGGTCCGTTCCTGTAATTTCTTTCATATTACTGGCGCTTATCTGGTTTGCCAATACTTCGGTACCTGTTTTTATTTCCTTTATTACCATGTTCCCGATCATCAGCATGAATCTTATAGATGGTGTAAGGCAGATCGATAAACGATATTTTGAATTGTCCAGGGTATATAAAATCGGGAGAAGTCAACAATTGATCGATGTGATCCTGCCGGCGGTATCGCCTTTTCTTTTCAGTGGCATCGCTACTGCCATTGGGTTTGGGTGGCGGGCTGTTATAATAGGAGAGGTGCTGAGCCAGCCCGAGTTGGGTATCGGCACGCAAATGCAGAAAGCCCATATTTATTTATTGATCAGTAACCTGATCGCGTGGACTGTGGTGGCCATTGTGATCAGCTATATTCTTGACCTGCTAATCCGGAAAGCGGAACAACGTATGTTCAAATGGAAAATAAGTGATAAAAGTCGATAACATCAGCAAATCGTTCGGGGAACTTTCCGTACTGAAAGATCTGTCAGTTGAGTTCGACAGTAAAGAAATCTGCTGTATCCTGGGACCTTCTGGATCAGGGAAAACTACCCTTTTAACTATCATTGCAGGGCTTGACAAAGCGGATTCCGGAAGGGTGGAATTCACGGAGGGCGAGATTCCGGGTTTTGTTTTCCAGGATCCGGTGCTGCTGCCATGGAAAACCGTTCTGGAGAATGTGGTGTTTGCCATTAAAAAAATATTTCCATATCAAAAAGCCGTGGAAAAAGCAATGAATTACCTGGAGCTTGTCAGGCTGGGAGGTTATCATCATTATTATCCCCATCAGTTGAGTGAAGGCATGAAGCAACGGGTGGCCATTGCACGCGGATTGAGTTTTCCGGCCGACCTGCTGTTAATGGATGAGCCTTTCAACAAGCTGGATATCAAACTGAAGGATGAAGTGATGTGCTCTGTCAGAGATGAAACTCAAAAAAAAGCCTCAGGTCTTATCTATGTGACCCATAATCCGGATGAAGCGATGGCCATAAGCGACCGGATCATAGTATTCCCGGAAAGGCCCTTATCGGATTACCGGTTATTCGAGCTGTCCGCGTTGAAGTCAGCGAACGAAATTGAAAAAATCCGAAAGGATATTATCAGCGCATTAAAAGAAGGGTAACAGGCAATAATTTTTATAAGTCTTATCCGGTCATATTAATCGTTTTCTGATTTTGAAAGCTTCCCCGGGATTTGTTACTGTCAATTGTTTTATTTCACGTTCGCTGAAGCCACCTGCTTTCAGCATGGGTATAAAAGAGTTAACCAGTATATCCATGGGCCTGAAAGCAACCCCTTCGGGAGGATAGGTGCTTCCATCGTGTGATATAAGTACCTGTGAAAGATATCCGGCCTCTTTAAGCTCCTTCAGATGGTTGAAATGAATGTTCAGGGTGTTTTCTCCCTGTTTTTTATTATTAAAATAGTAAGGGGTGAAAAGGTGGTCAAGTGATATCCATGCTCCTTTATCTGCTGCTTTTTTCAAATGATCCACGTTGTTTACATTCTGGGCATGAACCCAAACCCAGGCCTCCGGACTTACACCATTTTCAGCAAGAATCTCAAGTTGCTTTTGTGCTGCATTCACATTATCAGAAGTATGTACCTGTAACGTAAGGCCCGTTTCAAGATGAGTAAGGGCGGCTGCCTCCACCAGTTTCTTATCTACTTCAGATAAGGGGCCTGCATCGACTGCTGTCTTTACGAATCCGGGTTTGATATCCGTATCTCCAATACCGTTTTTCCATTCGGAGATCCAGTCGGAGGCAATCCTTTCCGGACCATTATGGTAAACCATCTCCGGAACGTATCGATCTTCAGCTGCTCCATAATACCCGGTATTGGTTATTATATTTACACCGCTGAATTCAGAAAGCTCTTTTAAGACTTTTACATTTCTGCCAAAATAGGCGGTCGTACAACAGCAGATAGTCGCACAGCCCAGCGATTTAAGATATTTCAGATATGGTCCAACCGTTTTCAATACTTTTTCATGATCATATTCAGCCGGTTCTTCAGGAGCCACCCCGAACCGGGAAAGAATATGTTCGTGGGCCAGTATTATGTGGTCGTTGTTTATGTCGAGCGGCCCTGTTACAGTCATGATCTGTGAAGAAGGATTGTTAATATCTCCTGCTTCGGGAAACCCCGGATTTATGATTAGCGATCCGGCGAGCATTAATCCTGAATTACGGATGAACTTTCTTCTGTTTTTTTTCATGGTGAAATTTTAAAGTCAGTAATCGACCAATTTACTGATTTATGATTTTACTTTCAATATTTTTTCAGGAAGGCAAGATGAATGAAGATAATTCAGGGGGGAGCATTGCCTGACGGGCTAAAAAATAAGTGCTGAAGGTATTATCGATAGTTGATTATCCTATGGTAAAAATCCGGGTTGGCCACCCATGTTTCTGTGTTTTTTTTGAATTCTGGGGTCAATGTAGAAAAAATGCCGCCTGAATGTATTAAAGGCGGCACTTTTTTCTTTAGCAACCGTATTGGAGATCAATCATAATCATCCTGATATTCCTCTCGTACACGTAGGAGGAGATCTTTGGTGGCCCGGATCCCTTCTTTCGAGCTCATCTGTTCCCCTTCATATTCTATACCCACATATCCACGGTAGCCTGCATCCAGGACGATCTTCATTATTTTGAAATAATCCGTATTGACTTCGTTCCCGTTTTCATCGAATTCCTGGGCTTTGGCACTTACTGCTTTTGCATAGGGCATTAATTCCTTTACACCCTTATAACGGTCGTACCATTCTTCTGGATCGTAGCTGATCCTGAAATTGCCGAAATCGGGAAGGGTCCCCACATTATCCATATTCACCATTTCCATCACTCCCGCAAGCCACTCGCCATTGCTAGAAAGCCCGCCATGATTTTCCACCAGCACATTGATGTTTTTGCCGGCTGCATATTCTCCAAGCCGGCTGAGTCCGTCGGCCGCCAGCCTTTGTTGTTCTTCAAAAGGGCCCTCACTTGCCGCATTTACCCGTATCGAATGGCATCCCAGGAATTGAGCAGCATCTATCCATTTATAGTGGTTTTCAATGGCCTGAGTCCTCTTTTCTTCATCGGGATCTCCGAGCCTGCCTTCCCCATCGACCATGATCAGCAGGCTTTTCACCCCGAGCTTTTCACCCCGGGCTTTCAGTTCTCTGAGGTACTCCATGTCATTGGCTTTGTAATAAAAGCACGAATTCACATATTCGATGGCATCGATACCCAGATCTTTGGCAATTTGGGGAAACTCGAGATTTCGCTGAGCAGCTACCTCCGCAAAATCGTCTTCGGGATAATTCCGCATTCGTTCCCAGAATTTGCCATACCCGTTTTCCTGGATATAATGGTCATAGATGATCGGGTTGATCGACCATTCGGCCAGGGAGATCTTGAAAATCGGTTCACCGGTTGTCTCCTCATCGGACTCCTGCTTTTCGGGAGCAGCGCATCCGGCCAGGATAAATAAAGTTATACCCACAATGATTGAAAGGGGCATCAGGTAATTATTCATTTGTCTCATGATTGTTAAAAATTAATTGTTTCTCAGATTGTTTTCCTGTCAGGGCCTTATCGCCGTGCCATCTTTTTTACGTACCTGGGTCCAGTTATAGTTGAATTTCTCAGGTAACGGGTATTTGGCCGCTTCCTTCTCATTTATTTCCACGCCGAGTCCGGGAGCTTCATTAACATACATGTATCCATCCTTCATATAAGGAGCCCCGGGAAAGATCTCGCGAAGTTTATCGGAGAAATTTACCGCTTCCTGGATGCCAAAATTCCATACCGCCAGATCGATATGTGCATTGGCGGCATGACCTACCGGAGATACATCGCCCGGACCATGCCATGCAGTCCGTACATTGAACCACTCACCGAGTCTGGCTACTTTCATTGCAGGCGTTATGCCTCCGATCTGGCTGATATGGATCCGGATAAAATCATACCAGCGCTTGGCCATGGGTTGCAGCCATTCATGAGGATTATTGTACAGTTCACCCATGGCAATAGGCACCGTAGTGTGTTGTCTGAGCATTTCGAAATATCCGTTATTTTCAGGGGAAAAGGGATCTTCAATAAAAAACGGCCTGAATTCTTCCAACCGTTTGATCATCCGGATGGCATCCATGGGCTGTACCCGTTCATGTATATCATGCAGCAGTTCCACCTCTTCACCACAAGTCTTCCGGACATGCTCGAACAGTTTCGGTACGGCACTCAGGTAGGTATTTTGATTCATATAATTATCATCTGGCCTTCCAAAACCCGCTTCCTTAAAATCAGCCTTATCAGCCAGGTTCAACGCACCGTAACCACCCTGCTGAATACGGACATGGCGGAAGCCGTTTTCCATAATCCGTTGTGCATCTTCTGCCACTTCTTCGGGAGTTCTGCCATTCGCATGTGAATAACAATCGACAGCAAATCTGGATTTACCGCCAAGCAATTGATATAATGGCATATTGGCCATCTTGCCTTTTATATCCCATAGCGCCTGGTCAAGACCACTCAGGGCGTTATAAAGTACCGGACCATTTCTCCAGTACGAACTCACATAAGTGGTCTGCCAGATGTCTTCTATATTGTCCACATTCCGGCCCCTGCAGAAATCATCGAGATATTCATCGATCGCAGCCACTACGGCATGAGCCCTTTGCCGGAAGGTGGCGCAGCCATATCCGACAAGCCCCGGCTGATCCGTTTCCACCTTCACCATGATCAGTTCGATCCCGTGAGGACAGGTGACAATGGATTTGACTTTTGTGATCTTTACTTCCGGCATTCCCTGTTTTGCAGATGCCGGCATGTTTCCTGCGTCCGAAGGGATGCTCCATAATCCAAGAGCCCCTGATGCAGTTGTGATTCCCATGCTTTTCAGTATTTCTCTTCTGTCCATGATATATTGTTTTTTTGGTGAAAAAATTGTTTCTGATTGATACCTGACCATAATTTCACTTAAAATTAGAAGTTTGGATGGCTGCGCCAAGTTTTTTTTGTGAAACTTGAGATATAATAACAGAAATTTCCGGCCGGCCGGAATAGGGAGTGGTTTTTAATGGGCGAATTAATAAACCGGATTGTCTCTTTTCCCGGTAATTTTCAGGAGTTTCTTAGTTTTTGTGATGTAAAATATAATTCCTTCAATCCAGGTTATCAAGAATATAGCCATGACACAAAGTTACCGGGATCTCAGCCACAAGGTTATAAAATCACCCGGATTTTTGCCACACGGCATATGATCACGAATATTACAGCAATAAAAGGTACCAATCACAAAGTTACTGCCGGCTATTTAAGCCTCGAATTTATGCTGAATTAATAGCCGTGGACATTTACGTGTTTTTAATTATTTAAGATATTGTTTTATATTCGCCCGGCAATACCTTATATATAGACAACGCTTGAAATTAGATTTTTTTTAATTTTTTTTGTGTTTTATAAAGATTTTAATGCAAAAAAATTTACTTTTGATAAAGCAGGACAAGGCTTTTTTTAAAAAACAGTAATTCATGGGCATATTAATTCCTTTAATACTGGTAATAGTATGCTGTGTGATCATTTGGCGGGCAAGCGATGGATTTGCAATTGCATCCGACTACATTGGCCGCAATTTATCGGATGGTGTACGGGGGGCGACTATTAATGCCATTGGAAGTTCTTTACCCGAATTATTTACTTCTCTTTTTTTCCTTTTTTATCTTAAGGATGTCGATGGGTTTTCCGGGGGAATCGGTACCACCGCAGGAAGTGCTATTTTCAACAGCATGATCATACCTGCTTCGGTAATACTGGTGGTGGTAATCCTGGGTATTGCCAAGGTGATCAAAATTTCAAAAAAAGTAATACGAAGGGATGGGTATGCGTTGATACTCGCTGAACTGATTTTTATTATGGTGATCAGCGGGACTTCGATCGGTTGGGGTCATGGACTGCTGCTCATGATCATCTATTTTATATACCTGACCTATATGCTGTATGCCATGGAAAAAACCGGGGAGCTTGAAAAAGTACAGCGTGAAAAGCAACTTACCGACATAGAATATAAGCAGGTCCCTTTAATCTGGGCCCTTATGACTTTTGATCTGCGACGAGTCGTCCTGGGTAAAAAGAAAATTAATAATTACAATGCATGGCCCCTGTTGATCATCTCGACCACAGCCATAGCCTTTGTCTGTTTTGTGCTGGTACAGTCCTGTGAATGGATCGGCAGCGATGAATATACTATTCCTTATTTGGGTACTTTCGAAGGTCTTGATATTCCGATCATGTTTGTAGCAGTAATACTGGCTTCGGCAGCTTCCAGCGTTCCGGATACCATCATATCAATGAATGATGCCAGAAAGGGAAATTATGATGACGCCGTATCCAATGCGCTTGGCAGCAATATCTTTGATATATGTTTTGCTCTTGGTTTTCCACTCTTTCTTTTCACGTTGATCCATGGCCCAATTAACATGCATCAGGAGATCATCGACCTGAGTGCTGAATTAAGAATGTTGCTGCTGCTTCTTACGGTCTTTGCCTTTCTTATTTATGTCTTCGCAAAAAATATCGGATTATTGCATGCACTGATGTTGCTGGGGCTCTATGGCATTTTTTCACTTTACGTGGTAGGAAGGGGCCTCGATAATGAACTTGCCGGACGGATCGCGAAAGGCCTTCAGGATTTTGTCTATTTTATCAATTTTTTTGTGTGATCAAACTGCGAGACTTTATTTGGTATTAATGAAAGATCTGATTTTTTTGGTTAAGTAAATCGATAATAAGTAATTTTGCCCTCGTTTTATCCATCTCATAAAACGATTTTTATAATTGATTTGAATTTAAAAGCAGTAATCTGATATTTTTTGATTAACAAGTTTTATCAATAACAAATTCTGAATATATATGGGAAACTTAGCATTTATTTTACCACTATTCGGAGTACTTGCACTCCTTTTTGTATACTGGAGATCATCATGGGTCTCTAAACAGGAAGCCGGGACCGACAAAATGGTCCGGATTTCCAAAAACATAGCCGTCGGGGCTATGGCCTTCCTGAAGGCAGAATACAAAGTGCTGGCCATATTCGTGGTGGCGCTGGCGGTTCTTCTGGGGATCAAAGGATCATTTGAAACCCAGTCGAATGCCATGGTTGCGCTTTCATTTGTTGTGGGCGCACTCTGTTCCGGGCTTGCCGGGTTTATCGGAATGAAGGTGGCCACCAAGGCAAACGTCCGTACGACCAACGCAGCCCGTACCTCGCTAGGCAAGGCACTCGAAGTCGCCTTTTCCGGTGGTTCGGTAATGGGTCTTGGCGTAGTGGGTCTTGGTGTACTGGGATTAAGCTCGCTGTTCCTTCTGTACAATTATTATATTGGCGCGGCATGGGGTACAATGACGGTGTTAAATGTGCTGGCTGGTTTTTCGCTGGGTGCCTCATCTATTGCCCTTTTCGCCAGGGTTGGTGGTGGAATTTACACCAAAGCCGCAGATGTGGGAGCCGACCTGGTAGGCAAGGTAGAAGCCGGTATCCCTGAAGATCATCCGCTGAACCCCGCCACAATAGCAGATAACGTAGGCGATAACGTAGGCGATGTGGCCGGTATGGGTGCCGACCTTTTCGAATCGTACGTAGGTTCGATTATTGGTACTATGGTGCTGGGAGCCGCCTTTGTTACCCTTCCGGAATTTGCAGGGACTTTTAATGGTCTCGGAGCGGTAATGTTACCGCTTGCGCTTGCCGCTGCCGGTATCATTGTATCTATAATTGGGACATTTTTTGTCAGGGTAAAAGAGGGTGGAAGTCCTCAAAAAGCCCTGAATATTGGTGAGTACGGCTCTTCCGTACTGATGATCATTGTCATGTTCTTCATCATCCGGGTCATGCTTCCCGAAAGCTGGGAAATAGCCGGAATTGAATATACCGCCATGGGTGTATTTTACGCGACACTGGCTGGATTGGGAGCAGGACTTGGAATCGGATTGGTCACTGAGTATTATACCGGTACCGGTACTCCTCCGGTGCGGCTCATAGCCAAACAATCCCTTACCGGTTCTGCCACGAATATTATAGCCGGACTCAGCGTGGGTATGCGTTCCACGGTGATCCCGATTATTCTGATTGCAGCAGCCATTCTCATCTCGTATTTTGTAGCCGGTTTGTATGGAATTGCCATCGCTGCGGTTGGTATGCTGGCCAATACGGGTATTCAGTTAGCTGTAGATGCCTATGGCCCGATCTCAGATAATGCGGGAGGGATTGCAGAGATGGCAGAGCTCCCCAAGGAGGTAAGGCAGAGAACGGATAAGCTGGACGCGGTAGGGAATACCACGGCAGCCATCGGTAAAGGTTTCGCTATCGGTTCGGCTGCATTAACAGCCCTTGCATTATTTGCCGCATTTACCCAGCAGGCCAACATTACCTCGATCAATATTTCCAAACCCTCCGTGATGGCCGGTGTATTTCTCGGTGCTATGCTTCCCTTTATATTTTCGGCCATGTCGTTGTCGGCAGTAGGAGAGGCGGCCATGTCCATGATACAGGAAGTAAGAAGACAGTTTGCTGAGATACCTGCTTTAAAGGCTGCCCTTGAACTGATGAGAAAATATGATTCGGACATCAGTAAGGCGACCGAAGAGGAACAGAAAATTTTCCATGAGGCTGACGATAAAGCCGAGTTCGATAAATGTGTTGAGATCTCTACGAAAGCCTCGATCCGTAAAATGGTGTTCCCAGGCCTGGTAGCTGTAGCTACCCCGGCTGCAATCGGTTATATTGGAGGCCCGGAAATGCTTGGAGGACTGCTGGCCGGAGTAACCACAACAGGTGTGTTGATGGCCATATTCCAGTCCAACGCCGGTGGCGCATGGGATAATGCCAAAAAAATGTTCGAAGAAGGGATTGAAATTGACGGAGAAAAATATTACAAGGGTTCCGATCCTCACAAAGCTGCCGTTGTAGGCGATACCGTCGGAGATCCATTCAAAGATACGTCTGGTCCATCACTAAACATACTCCTTAAGCTTATGTCGGTGATTGCACTGGTTATCGCACCTTCTATTGCTATCACTACATCTACAACTTCCCAGAACGTGGATGAAAAGGTAATACAGATCGAAAAAGAAACGGAAGCAAAAAAAGCTCATAACCTGATCACCGATAAAGTAGAAGAGGTGGATGGCACCATGAAATAGACCGGATAGTATCTATATGTCAAAACTCTGCCAATAAAGATCAGGGGATTACTCTCCTGATCTTTTTTTAATCACATTTTTCAAACAAAATATTTTCAGTCAATTTTTTACTGGAGATAATATCAAAGAAATCATTCAAATAGGCTTCAGCACTGTTCCTGTTAAAATTCTGAAGCAGTTCACAATCCTTAAAAAGATTGATTATTGCTTCTTTGTTCGCCAAAAAAACCTCTTTTAATTCCTTGAATTCGGCATCTGTCATACAGTTACCCATATAGTACCGTTCGGTTATCTTATCAATCGGAAGACTTTCATGCGGTATGGCATAATTGGCATTGATTATTCCCGCATAATCGAAATCATAGGGTACAGGAATGGGCAAGGGATAATCGGGATCCATGATCTTTATTAGTTTCAGGTTATGGAGATTGGGTACATGCCAGTCGGTATTCCCGATCATATACTGAAAGATTCCGAGCTTATTCATAACAGGCCGGTACATATGGACCGGGAGAAGACCTGTATTTTCAATTTCAATGGCATTATTCCTTTCAGCCAGCCTGTCGATATCTTCGATAATAAATGCATAGCCGGAGAATGGCTTTTTTTTTCCTTCACTGTCTACAAAATTGATTTTCATAAAATAAGTTTCAAAGCTGTAATCAGTTATCAATTCATAGGCTTTGTAGGTGAGATATTCCTTGATGAGATACTGCTCAAAATTATTCGATAGTTTGCAAAGGGAGACCAGTTTTACCTTACCCATACGTTCAAACTCCTTTACATGGTAGTTGCTGTCGTCAAAATCGATCTTGATAGGAGGCAGGTAACATTTGTCTCTGCGGAAATTTCCCCGCGGCCTGATATTGACCAGTCTTTCGATATAGGTACTGTCAGGAAGATAGTATGAAATAGTGGCTGGCCTGTATTCGTCTTTATCCTTGTTCCTGATAAAATCCCTGATGTTGAATTCCAGGGTTACTTCGAGCGGATCATTGATGGAGAACGTATTTTTTTCAGAATATTCAAGCCCTGAATTTCCCTGGGAATTGGCAATATTCATTAATCCCGTAATGCCTGACACCCAACATGTCAGCAGGATGAACCGTATCAGATTTTGTGAAAACATCCCTAAAAGTAATAATTTTTTTTATAGAATAAATACCGTTCCCGGATCTGAATCGATATAATTTGTTGCAGATTGAATTACTGGGAATGATTCATAAACAAACAGGGATAATTTCGCTATATTTTATTTTTTTAATGATATATATCATATTTTTTTTATACCAAATAACACAATTTTACGGCACTTTAATTTATTCGTTAATTAATTTGAAGCAATATGTTATTTATATAACATAATTTATTTTCATGGCAAGTGGGGATAAGATCTATCGACTATTGAATTATAAAAACCTGCTCATCCGGCTGAAGAGTATAGGATTCATTAAAATATTCTCAGACAACCTGGCTGATTCACTGGATATTTCCCCGTCACTGGTGCGGAAGGATTTCAGGGAGTTCGGTATCACCGGTACGCAGAAGGGAGGATACAAGATCGACTTTGTTATCAACAAGATAAACGAGATACTTGGGGTAAACAAAAAGCATAAAATCATAATAATGGGAGCGGGACGTATCGGGCAGGCATTGATGAACTATCCCGGATTTAAGAAAGACATGATCCAGATAAGTGCTGTTTTTGACAATGATCCGGTAAAGTTGAATGAAGAGGCCGAAATTCCGGTTTATCCGGTGGAAAAGCTTACCGATTATGTTAAAAAGAACGGAATAAAACTTGCCATTTTAGCGGTTCCGGAAAATGCAGCCACAGAATGTATGCATGAACTGGAAGATGCGGGGATAAAGGGAGTATTGAATTTTACCCCGATGAATCTGCGCAGCAATCAGATTTCGATCAGTAATGTAAATATCGGACACGAAATCGAGAATCTGATATTTCTTGTAACGAATAGCGAATGATTTTAATAAACACAGATTTCTAACTAAAAAATTTTTAAATATATGAAAACGGATGTTCCATCCATTGTAGCCAAATATAACAAGGACAAGACCAGGCTGATGGATATCCTGATCGACACGCAGGATGCACTTGGTTTTGTCTCTGATGATTCAGTTTCATTGATTTCCAGGGAGTTGGGCATTTCCCATGCTGATGTTGAACAGACTTTGTCATTCTATCATTTTTTCTCACAGAAACCATTAGGTAAATATAATGTGTATTTGAATGACAGTGCGGTAGCCAACATGATGGGACGTGAGGGAGTAGCCCGGGTATTCGAGGAGGAAGCCGGTTGTCAATTCGGGGAGATTACAGAAGACGGATTGATCGGGTTATTCAATACCTCCTGTATTGGAATGAACGATCAGGAACCGGCTGCGATTATCAATGGCATGGTGTTTACCCGGCTCACCAAGTACAGGGCACGGGAGATCGTAAAAGACATCAAAGCCGGCAGAAAGGTGGATGAAATGTATGTGGCCAGTTACGGGGACGGGGCCAACAGTCATCCGCTTATCAAAAGCGTTGTTAGCAATAATATTCGGAAGATAGGTCCTATTCTTTCACCCAAATATATACCTGGCGATGCCCTAAAAAAGGCCATTGAGTTATCTCCTGATGAAGTGATCGATGAGATGACCACCTCGAATATCAGGGGAAGAGGTGGAGCCGGATTTCCCACGGGTCTGAAATGGCAATTCTGCCGTAAGGCACCGGGAGAAAGAAAATTCATTTTCTGCAATGCAGATGAGGGCGAACCCGGTACATTCAAGGATCGTGTGATCCTTACCGAACAGCCAAGAAGGCTGCTTGAAGGAATGGCCATAGCAGGTTATGCGGTTGGTTCAAAAGAAGGGATCATATACCTCAGATATGAATATAAATATCTTCAGGAATATCTTGAGGATATTATTCGCGAAATGAATGAGAAAAATATACTGGGGGAAAATATAGCCGGCAAAAAGGGATTTGATTTTAATATCCGTATCCAGTTTGGTGCCGGAGCATATGTCTGCGGAGAGGAATCGGCATTGATAGAATCGGCGGAAGGAAAACGTGGGGAACCCCGCGACCGTCCGCCATTCCCCGTGGAAAAAGGATATCTGGATATGCCTACGGTCGTAAATAACGTGGAGACGCTGTGTGCTGTTCCCATGATCATAATCGAAGGTGGGAACTGGTATCGTTCCTATGGAACAAGAGAGTCTACCGGCACAAAATTGCTTAGCGTTTCAGGCGACTGCCTGCATCCCGGCGTGTACGAAGTGGAATGGGGTTTCAGTGTGAATGACATCCTTGACCTGGTGGGTAATATTGGAGAGGTTCAGGCTGTACAGGTCGGAGGCCCGTCGGGAGCCTGTATCGGACCAGGCGAGTTTAGCCGCACACTGGGATATGAGGATCTCTCCACAGGTGGTTCCCTGATCATTATTGGGAATCAGCGTGATCTGATCAAGGATATCGTTATGAACTTTACTGAGTTTTTTATTGAAGAATCGTGCGGATCCTGCGTGCCCTGTCGCTCTTTGACTGTGGAGTACCGGAACAAGCTTAAAAAGATCCTTTCGGGAAGAGGTGTTAAAAAGGATCTGGAAGATATGAAGAATTGGGGTCCAATAATGAGGGGTAACCGGTGCGGACTGGGTCAGACCGCACTTAATCCCATATTAACTACATTGAAGAATTTTCCACATTTATATGAATCCAGGATTCAGAAACATAAGGATTTTGATGAAGGGTTTGATTTGAATACTGCGCTTCAGGAATCGATGGAATTAACCGGAAGAAAATCATTTTAAAAGAAAATAATACGAATTACTTATGGCTAAGATCATAGAAATAAAAATAGATGGTGAAACCTGCATGGCAGAAAGTGGTCAATACATACTGGAAGCGGCCAGAGCCAATAAAATTTATATACCTACTCTGTGCAATCTGCCCGGAGTTAAGCCCAGAGGATCGTGCCGGGTTTGTAATGTAAAGGTCAACGGTAAGCTAATGACTGCCTGCACGACTCCTGTGGCTGAAGGTATGGAAATTGAAAATGATACGGAAGAAATTCAGGAACTCAGGAAATCGATTGTTGAACTTTTGTTTGTTGAAGGAAATCACTTCTGCCCATTCTGCGAAGTGAGCGGTAATTGTGAGTTACAGGCCCTTGCTTACCGGTTTAGTATAATGGCGCCCCGGTTTCCTTACCGGTTCCCCAAACGGGATATTGAAGCTTCCTACGGGAATCTTGTCAAGGACCATGACCGCTGTATATTATGCAAGCGATGTATCAGGGCTGTGAAGAATGAGGATGGGCATAGCATTTTCGCCTTCAAGCGACGCGGCGACAAGGTGGTGATCAACGTGGACCCGCGGCTCAGCAAGGATATGAATGAGGAACTGGCTCAAAAAGCCCAGGATGTCTGCCCTGTGGGTGCACTCCTCAAAAAGGGAGAAGCGTATAAAATCCCCATGGGAAAAAGGGAATATGATAAAAAGCCTATCGGGCATGAATTTGATAAAAGTAAATCTGCGAACCTTTAAATTATTGATAGATGAGTAAACCGATAATAGCGACAACTTCACTGGCCGGATGTTTCGGGTGTCATATGTCTTTTCTGGATATTGACGAGCGCATTCTGGAACTGGCTGAATTAGTCGAATTCAATAAATCACCAATAAATGACATAAAGAAATTCACAAAAAAATGTGATATCGGATTGATCGAGGGAGGGGCATGCAACAGTGAAAATGTACATGTTCTAAGAGATTTCAGGGAAAACTGCAAAATTCTGATATCGGTGGGGGAATGTGCCCTCATGGGAGGTTTGCCGGCACTGAGAAATACGATTTCCCTCAGGGAATGTCTGGAAGAAGCCTACCTGAATGGTCCGAGCGTGGAACATAATGTGGAGAAGATCATTCCCGATGATGAGGAACTTCCTCTCCTGCTTGACAAGGTTTATCCGTGTCACGAGATAGTAAAGATCGATTATTTTCTACCGGGATGTCCTCCGAGGGCCGATATGATCTACAACGCGCTTATAGCCCTGATAAAGGGAGAACCCCTGGACATTCCTTATGAAGCCTTTAAATACGACTAAAGAAAAAAGAAATTATGGGACAAAAATTAACAATAGAACCAGTTACACGTGTTGAGGGACATGGCAAGGTTACCATTCATCTGGATGACGACCATAATGTGGTTCAGACACGCTTACATATTGTGGAATTTCGTGGATTCGAACGGTTTATCCAGGGCCGCCCATACTGGGAGGCGCCTGTTCTCGTTCAGCGGCTGTGCGGCATTTGCCCGGTCAGTCATTTACTGGCCTCATCCAAGGCCATGGATATTATCGTGGGTGTCGGACCGGAAGATCTTTCACCTACAGCTGAAAAAATGAGGCGATTGATGCATTACGGGCAGTTTTTTCAATCACATGCCCTGCATTTTTTCCATCTGGCCTCTCCGGATCTGCTTTTCGGTATCGATGCCGAACCGGAAAAACGGAACGTGATCAGTTTAGCCGGGGAATTCAAGGATCTGGCAGTCCAGGGTGTGATGATGCGGAAGTTCGGACAGGAGATCATCGAAGCTACGGCCGGCAAGAAGATACATGGAACGGGATCTATTCCGGGCGGTGTAAATAAACATCTGACCATCGAAGAAAAAATGAAGTTCCTTATCGGTAAAGATCCGATGAATACCGATCAGATGATTGAATGGTCACAATCTGCAATTGCTTTGTTTAAGGATTATCAGAAGAATAATAAGGATTTCATCGATAATTTTGCAGCCTTCCCTTCGAGTCATATGAGTCTTGTGAGGAAGGATGGGGCACTGGATATCTACCATGGTGTATTGAGAGCCGTGGATTCTGAGGGCAAGAAGATACTCCATGATGTCGATTACCAGGACTATCTCGATTTCATTGCTGAAGATGTGAAACCCTGGAGCTATATGAAATTCCCTTATCTACGATCGATAGGCAAAGAAGAAGGATGGTACAGGGTGGGTGCTCTGGCCAGGTTGAATACCTGTGACTTCATACCCACTCCGCTAGCCCAGAAAGAATTCGAGGAGTATAAGAAGTATACCGGTGGCAAGCCCAATAATATGACCATGCATACCCATTGGGCAAGGTTGATCGAAACACTTCATGCAGCCGAGATGATAAAGGAGTTGCTCGAAGATCCTGACATTCTGGAAGGTGAACTGGTCAGAAAAGGAAAGAAAACATTGGAAGGGGTTGGAGTACTTGAAGCACCCCGTGGAACGCTGTTCCATCATTACAAGGTTAATGAAAACGACCAGATCGACATGGCCAACCTGATCGTGTCTACCACCAATAATAATGAGCCGATGAACAAAGCAGTGGAACTGGTGGCCAAAGAAAGAATGAACGGTCAGGAAAAGATCTCTGAAGGCATGCTGAATGCTGTGGAGACGGCCATCCGGGCCTATGATCCCTGCCTCAGTTGTGCTACTCATGCACTGGGGAAAATGCCACTTGAGATCTCTCTGTATAATAAAAATGATGAACTGGTCGACCAGATCAGATCGGAATAAATGAAAGAAAAGACCAAAATACTGATTTACGGATATGGTAATCCCGGGCGAAAGGATGATGGGGCAGGGCCTGCCCTTGTGAAGCAGATTGAGAAATGGGCAAAGGATTACGGGCTAGACGGGATCGATTTTGACTCCAATTATCAGTTGAATATCGAGGATGCCCTTCTGATCCGGGATTACGATATCGTCATTTTTGCCGATGCCACGGTAGAGGAGATCGAGGACTTTAAAATGACCCGGATCACCTCATCCGATAAGGTCCATTTTACGATGCATGCGGTTAATCCGGCTTTTGTTGTGGACCTATGTAAGAAGTTATATGGAAGGTCGCCGGATGCTTACCTGGTGCATATTAAGGGTTACGATTTCCGGATGGTTGAAGGGTTGACAGCGGAGGCAGAGGATAATCTGAGGAAAGCCTTTGAGCATATTAAGGAGTTTCTTCCTGAACCGGGGAAATTAACTATACATTCTTTTAATCCTGAGGTAACCGAAGGATCTGACATACGTTCCTGAAAGGCTACCGGACACTTCGCGGAGCTCAGTGTAAAGACAACAAGCAGGAACGGGCTACCACCGGACACTTCGCGGAGCTCGGGGTAGAAAAACAATAAGGGGATTCAATTTTGAGCACAGTGGGACTATTATAAACCAATCTGGTACTGCGTTTTCTTTTTGCGGCTCATATCCCAGCCGATCAGTAATATCCCAAGGCTTATGCAAGCGGAAAAAATAAATAAAAGAAGATAAACCAGTTCAAAATCGGACAATAACTTCAACACATATAATAACAATACCGACTCAATTCCAAGGAAACCGATAAAATAATAGACCGCCCCGAATTTATATAGCAGGGTATCTTGCAACCCGGTAATTTTATACCACCATCCCAGCATAAACGAACTCACAAACCCGAGCAGTACCAGATGAAGATAGGCTATGATGGTATTCCGGCTGAAGAATACCCATTCCGCTATGGTGGGTATCCCGGAAAAAAATTGCAAATATAGCTTCATTTCGAGGGCTGCCAGGGCAACAATAAGGAAAATATTGATTGTGGGCCGTGTGGGAGAAAGAAAAATATCGAATTGGCGTAAAACAGATATCACAATGAACAGGATGATCACTATCTGAATTACAGCTCCAAGCCCACCCAACAGGTAAAACACCATGGGAGGTTCAATGCTTAATATGGATAAAAAATAGGTAAGGACTACGCTCAGGTTGATGCCCAGCAATATGGCCGTCTGTATACGGTTCAGGTATAGTGTTCTTTTCTGTTCCAGGTAAAATATGATCAGTCCGAGGATCACCAGCGTGAAAAACCCGTTATACTGAAAATGGAGATAGCAATAAATGGCCGCATCATACCAGAAAGTGCCTTTGAGGTTCATCATCACCAACGGGCCGAGAGCCAGGGGTCCCAATCCGGACAGGAGCATCCAGATAAATCCCCATTTAATAAGCTTGGCCCCCAGATTTTGCATTTTCCTGAAATAAGGAAGATAAAGCAGGAACACATATAATCCGGCCAGCATATGAAAAACGGAAAAACTGATCGATACCGGCCCATATCCCTGTATTGGAAAGGATATCATCATCCCCAGGTTGATCACCAGTAATGCCCGGGCAGCAAAGCGGAACTTATCATGGGGGAATAAGGGATCTTCCTCGAAATAAAAATTCAAAAGCCCGATCAAACCCATGAACACCCATCCCAGAAAGGCAACATGGGAATGCATGTGAACCCAGTGGCTATAATTGAAATTTTCGATGGTATGGATGAAGTGATAACGAATGAGCGATCCTGCGCTGGCAATTATAAAAAAAAATGCCATGCCCAGAAAAAAATAAAGTGTGGAAGTCTTATCCTTTTTCAACTAATGCCTGTTGGTTGCCGCATACTGTAACCGGATCAAAATTATCAAATTAATAAAAAAACCCAACAGGATCACTCCATTAATTACCCCCGAAATTTTTCTAAGCTCGTTATAAAACATGATGTCGGCAAATATCCTCAGTATAAGAGAAAGGTTTAACAATGCCACCCAGATATACAAGGTCCAGTGCCAGGGTTTGAACGACATGCCCATCACGCCCGGAAAGATGATCGGAGCATGGGCAAAGATCATCAGGAAGGTAAATCCAAGAAAAAAGGCATGAAGTAAAGCATCATAGAAAAAGACGGCCTCCAGGTCAAGTATCATCAATGCTCCGGTGATCAGCAGCCAGATATACCCTGAAAACAACGTGATTCCGACATATTTATGTATTCCATGGCTCCTCATCGATCGGTTTACCACATCGTAATTCAACAACCAGATGGCCATAAATAACAATCCGGCCCCCGAAAGATAGAACCCGAAAGTGTCATAACGTATGAACAATCCTGCTATAAATAAGGCAAATGCAAACCATAACAGGGGTCTTTTCCATTTTCTCTTCGGCAGGAATTTTCCCAGGTCGATCCTTTCTCCCACAATGGTAAACAGCAGGAAAGCAAACCAGTAGGGTACGCCGCTGGCATATGCCTCTCCTGCCAGCACCATGATATTTCCAAGCAGAAGGAATAGGCCACCGATCGACATGATCAGAATATAGTTTTCTTTATATTTACTGTAAATAATGGAATAAACCAGTAGTAGACCCACGCTGCCCACGATCAGGCAGACCAATGCAACCGTATCCTGTTGAAAATAAAAAAAGGGAAGGCTCAGCGCATTGATCAGAGGGAACAGGTAAAGCCACAGTTTTTTTAATACCACTACCCGTTCCACAATGATGAGTGTTCCAAGGAAACTGCCCACCATGATCAGGCCGTGGTGGGCCATGGTATTGCTCATGGGAAAATTCCATCCCATCCTCAACCATCCCGTATATATTCCAAGAAGGAGAGATAAGAAAACGAAGGGCAGGATCAGGAATATTTTTTTATTTTTCACTGATTTTTCGACTTGATCATGACCAACATCATTTTAAAATCATCCGTGGCATTCAGCGCATGAGGGATATCTGCAGGAAGGATGATCAATTCGCCTTTTTTCAGGTCATGACTTTTTTTGTCGATTATTACCTCGGCCTCTCCTTCGATTATCTGTACAAGTGCGTCATAAGGAGCTGAATGTTCACTCAGGCCTTCCCCTTTGGCAAAGGCAAAAACCGTAATATTCCCTTCTTTTGATTTGATGATCTGTCTGCTTCCCACACCACCTTTTACATAATCTATACTTTCTTCGAGTGTAAATTTTTTAGCTTTTTCAAATTCCATTATAGTCTATATATTTTAATTGTTAGAAATCTTTTTTTCTTGCTTTGACCACCACCAGGAATGCCGGAATGATGCACCACAATAACAGGGCACTGTAGGATACGGTCATGCCTAGATAAGTGCCGAAAAACTTTCTGAATACTGCACCGGTATATCCCATTAATGCGGAGAGATCGAGCTTGAGCATTACCAGTATCCGGGAAAGATCGATAGGGTTCAATACCGATAAAAAGATAGCCAGCTTTTCTACGGGATATTCTTTGAAGAAGAGCAGGGAAATGAGAAAAATCCCGTCATAGATGAAAGCCATCAACAGCCAGAACAGGATGGATATCCCAAACCCTTTCAGCCGGTTTTCATTATGGATCGCGATAAGGAAAGCAAATCCGGAGAAAATGAAAGTAAGGAAAATGCCTCCACTGATCAGCGAGACAAAGTCACTTATATAACCGGAGTTCAGGAGTCCGTAAAACAGGAAAGGGATGCCCATTCCTGTAAGAAAAGCAAGTGCCAGTGAAGTCGAAAAACCCAGGAACATACCGAGGAATATATCATTTCTTCTTATTGGCTGAGCCAGCAGCAATTCGATGAATTCCCTGGAATTGTAATAATTGATCACACCGAACAGCGTACCGATCAGGGGAGTAATGATCAGGGTCAGGTTCATCAGGCTTGCTATGGCTTTGGAAATATCCGGGCTGAGATATAGCAGAATAAATCCCGCTCCCATGAAAAACAGGGTATAAATGATCAGCCACCGGCTCCTGATCATATCATAAAAGCTATATTTTAATACTTTGAGCATTTTTTTCAGATAAAATTTTTGCAATGGCCCTTTCCAGGTTTATTTCATGCTGGCTTTCCATTAAACCCTCGAAGGTTCCCTGATAGAAAATCTTTCCTTCAAGGATAAAGATCAGTTCATCGGCGATCTCTTCTACCAGGTTCATTATATGGGTGGTGATTATGAATGTTTTACCCTGCCCTTTTTTTTCTTCTATCAGATCTTTCAGTCTGATGAGCGCTACGGGATCAAGACCTGATGTAGGCTCATCGAGAATGTATACCGGGCAATCGAACATGAACGTTAACACCAGATTTACTTTCTGGCGGGTTCCTCCCGACAAATACCGCAACTTGGTTCTCAGCTCCGCTTCCAGATCGAAAAGGTCGATCAATGGTTTTGAGTTACTTTGCTGACCCCTCAGGTTCTCGACAAATCCGATGAGTTCCCTGATGGAAAGATTTTCAGGGAATCGGGCAATCTGGGGCAAATAACCGATATTATGCCTGTATTTCCAGCGTCCGAACACCGGTTCATCGTTAAAATAAATTTCACCGGAGGTGGGTCGCACCATTCCCAGTATCGATTTTATCAAAGTAGTCTTACCCGAGCCGTTCGGACCCAGAATCGCGGTGGTCTTACCTGTACGAAGGCTGAGATCCACTCCTTTCAGCACTTCCAGTTTCCCAAAATCCTTTTTTAAATTAATAATATCAATCATCGGATATTTTAGTCATTAAAGGCTTTTTGTCCTCAAGGTTTGCCGGTGTAAGCACCGGGGCAACCTTTTCTGCGTAATTCAGCATGTCGATAAACAGGCTTCTCAGTAAAATAATGGATTCGGGCACGCGCCCGATCACATAGGAAAATAACTTTACAGGCCTAAACGGTACATCACCTATGCCATCATTGTCCAGGTCGTATCCCGTATATTCATCCCAGAAATTCTTTTCAAAGAGGTTATTATTTTTCTTTGTGTTGGTGGCAATGTCAAATGTATTACCAATAAAATTATTATACGTAATGATATTGTCAAGGCTATTGCCCAGCATGTTCATGGCCCATCCATTTCTTACGAATTCATTTCCGGAGATATGGATCCGGTTGGCACCGTCGCCGTATAGTGCGATGGTGTTTTCAAAAAAAAGGTTACCGGTGAGTTCGCCGTCGTATATTTCCTTGAAAAGAAGACCATAGGAGGCACTTCCCCAATTTTCGAGGAACCGGTTATTGGTCATGGAAATGTGATTGGAGAACATGACCGCCACTCCGGTACCATTTTCGCGGAAGGTGTTATTATCATATTCATCGTAATTGGAAAACATAAAATGCAATCCATACCGGAGGTTTTTTTCACTGATGTTGCCACTGATTCTGCTGTTTTCCACAAACTCGAGATAGATCCCGTCCCGGTGGCCGGCCACATGGTTTCCTTCGATGGTTACATTGCTGCAGTCCCAGAGATGGATCCCGTTGCCCGAATTCACCTCATCCTCCGATTCGGTGATCATCTCGTTGTTTTCCACATGACAGTGTTCAACTTTTTCCAGATAAATACCGAAAAACGTATCGACCAACCGGTTGTTTTTAATGGTACAGTGACCCCTTTCCGCTACCCGGATACCAGCCCAGTCTTTCGTATAACTTTTCCCCACATCTTTAATGTGAAAGCCGCTTATGAGAACACTGTCGGACTCAATCGTGATCACCTCATATTTTTTTTCGCCATCCAGCAGGGGATAGTCGATCCCGATGAGCTGAAGGGGCTTATCTATTACGATGTTGCCTTCTTTGTATTCTCCTTTTTCAACCATAATCACGTCAAAAGGCGTGGCCAGGCTGATGGCTTCTCTGATCGAATCCGTGTTACCCTTACCCACGGTAAGCGTATCGGCCAGTGCATTGCCGTACAGCAGCATGAAGAGCGCTATTCCACAAATTCGATTCAGGATCATGGTTATATTCAAATAAGTCTTATTTAATATATGGCCGAAGAACAGGGTATATATTTAATTAAAACCCGACGGAACTTTCTGTTTCAAGTCTGACCACTGGTAAATTTCTCCGTTCTGCTCGGACTGATATTGCATCGCCAGGTTTTTTTGAGCAAAGGGATTGATATACATGCCCATGGGACTGGGCATTTGTTTGCTCCGGAGAAAATAACACTGTTCTACTTCCACCAACTCACCGGGTTTGTCATAGGTATTGGTCAGGAGCATCGAAATATTTTCGGCTTGCATATCTTCCGAATGGATGAAGTTGACCATACACTCGGTGGCATCGAATTTATATACTTTGCCTTTGGAAGTTACGATCTCGGCACCAAAACGTTTATCCACTATAGCCATCCGGCAATATTCACATTTATCGAGTCCGTAATCAATCGGCGATTTTTTTGGTGTACACTGACTAACCAGAATCAATACACCCAGTAGAGCTATGGTCAGGTTTATTTTCATTGTAATTTTCATTTTTTTATTTTTAAAGCCACCAGGGTCAGGCCCAGCGACAACACCGGGAAAATAGCGCCCGCCATGGGTATAGATTTTACGATAAAATTGGCAATTCGTTTTTTGCCTATCAAAGGAGGTTGAAACGAACTGTTCTCGATCTTTATCGGCGCATCCGGTTCAAGATTATGACCGTATTCATATTGCCAGAGATAAAAATCATATAAGGCCAGGGCCAGTGCGAGCAATAACAGGGCTATCCAGGCGATCCGGAATATATTGTTTTCCGGGACAAGTGATAGAAACCCCAGCACTATGATACCGGCCAGGATCCAGGGAAAATAACTGAGTTCGGGAATCGCACCGGGATCAATTTTTTTCATACCGATATTATGGTTCAGCACATTCATTATTTCGAGCGCTTTTTCGGTCCCATTCCGGATTTCATTGATCCGGATATGTATGGCAATCTCTTTTGGATACTGAGGTACCCCAAGGCTGATCTTCCACAGGGGAAATACATACAAACCCGCCAGGCACGCTACTCCAAAACCAAAGATCAATCTGGAGATCCTTCTTTTCATTATTTTTTAGTAAATCTTGATTTAAGATAAACCGCTATCGCCCCTAGAAATATTGGAGTGGCAATAAAAATGGATCCGATATGCGGATAGGAGATCGCGTTAAAGTTCAACAGTTGTTTTTCTCCTATCAAAGGCGGCTGATAAACCATTCCGGGGATCTTAATCGGCGCATCGGGTGAAAGATTATGGCCATATTCATATTCCCATAGATAAAAATCATAGATTCCCAGGGCCCCAAGGAGGATCAGAAAGGCCATCCACGTGAACCAAAGTTTCTTATTGCCGGTCAATCCCGCACCCACACCCAGCAACGCCATTACGATAACGATAATGGGGAAATATTTCAGCTCGGGGATCGAATCGGGATCAATTTCTTTCATTCCCACATAATGATTCAGGATATTGATGTTCTGCAAAGTGCTTTTCGACTCCCCGCCGATCTTATTAACCCAGATATACATAGTAACCCCATCCGGATACTGGGGTGCTTCAAGGGTAATCCGCCAGATCGGAGCTGTGAACACTAACAGTAGGCTAAGCGAGCCGGTTATAAACAATATTTTCGGTAAATTCTTCATTCTGATTTTATTGAAAAGGGCCCGGGCTCTATCCCCGGGCACCTTCATTTTGTTATGAAAACAGTCGTTTCAATTTTATGATCCTTTACTGTCCTTCAAACACTTCATCACCAAGTGCCCATTTGATACCTATATCCGAATTGGCTTCAGACACACGTACATAGCCCTGCATTTCCTGGTGGAGTGCGGAACAGAAATCCGTGCAATAAAATGGAAACACTCCTGCTTTCTGGGGTTCCCAGACAATGGTTTCTGTCTGGCCGGGCATTACGAGTAATTCGGCGTTTTTATTTCCAAGTACGGCAAATCCATGGGGCACATCCCAGTCCTGCTCAAGATTGGTTACATGGAAATATACTTTATCACCCACCTTGATCCCTTCGATATTATCGGGGGCAAAATGAGTTCTTATAGTCGTCATGTATACATGCACTTCATTGCCGTCCCGTACCACTTTCGTTTCACTTTCCCTCTTGGCGGCATAAGGATGTTCATTTTCTTCGAGAGGGAAGGTCTTTACCTGGTTTTCCTCGATCACAGAGGCCAGTATGGCCTGAGCGTAATGCGGCTCGCCAATGGTCGGGAAATCCAGCAACAATTCCATTTTATCGCCTGAGATATCATAAAGTTGTGCGGAATGGGCCAGTTCCGGACCGGTGGGCAGGTATCTGTCCTTGGTAATTTTATTCATGGCTACTAGATACTTACCGTTTTCCCAGGGTTCGGCCGATCCGCCACCGGGTATCATCAGATGTCCTACCGAATAATAAGCGGGTTGTCTGTCGATCACCTGGTAATTTTCAAGGCTCCATTTGACTACCTCGGAAGAAATAAAGAACGTAGTATAAGCATTACCCCTGCCGTCAAATTCAGTGTGCAGGGGGCCTAATCCGGGTTGTTTTACCACACCGGCCAGGATGGCATCGTAATTCAGCACCGGTATTCCGTCGACCACCTCATCGAAATTTTCATTTTCAATGGCCGTAAGCATTTTTTCAAAAGAATGCACGGTCAGGTCGGCAGAAAGTTTTCCGGATCCTACGATATATTCCCCGGTAGGACTTACATCCACACCATGTGGCGATTTGGGTGTAGGCAGGTAATAAACCATTCCCGGGCATTCTTCAGGGATCAGTACCCTAACCGATTCCTTTACTTCTGAAGTGGCCGAATGGGTATGGTCACTATATACATTATGATAATATGTGGCCGGCATCTCATGGAATTTGCCTTCAGCTATATATTCTTCCGCTTTTTTCCAGTTTACTGCGGCTATATAGTCCTTGTCGTACTGAGAAGCGTTTTTTTCCAGGAGGGTATGGCTTTCTTCCACATTATAGCTGGTAAAGAAACTCCAGCCATGGGATACGCCTTTTCCCGAATGAGCCAGGTCGTAATCATAACCCGGGACCAGTATCTGAAAAGCGATATCCAGTTCACCATGTTCCTGGCCGCCACTGATAAAGGTAAAGGTGCCTTTAAAGTTTTCTTTATAACTGCTTATGGGCACATCCTGCTGAGGAATAGGCACGCTGAAACGGGTGCCCGCAACGAGATATTCTGTGTTTTCAGTAGGATAAGGAGAAGCATGGCATCCGCCCGAGTTCGGTATTTCGATAATTTCTGTCGTTTCGAACGTTTTAAGGTCGATACGGGCTACCCGGGGTGTATTGTTCCCATTGATGAACAGATAATTACCATCATGTACCCCATTGGTCTGGGATAATTTCGGATGGTGCGCATCATCCCAGGGTATGAATCCATAGGAAGTCATCAAAAGGGGTTTCGTTTCTTCGTTATAGCCATATGATTTCTCCGGGTCCTGGCTGAATACCGGGATCACCTTGAACATTCTTCCGGATGGCAATCCGTAAACACTCACCTGGCCGGAATATCCGCCCGACATAAAAGCATAATACTCATCTTTTTCTCCGGGCGGAACATATACTCTCTGGGCGGCATCCTGTGTCCCAAGTGCGCCTGTGTTACCGTTTCCTCCTCGGTTACACCCTGTGTAAAAGAACAAGGAGGAGATCAAGATAATGAAAAATGGCAATTTAGAATTCATAAGTGATAAGTTTAATTGTGTTAACTAGGATCGTCTTTATTTTCCAATTTTAGTGTTCTGAAATATTCCAGTATGGCCCTTGCTTCATCCTCACTAATATTTTGATCGGCCATCACCGTATTGTACTGGGCCAGTAATCCAAGACATATGGGATCGGTCTTGGCCATCTCAACCGGGTTTATGATCATGTTCATGATCCATTCCGGCGTTCTTCTTTCTGTAATTCCCACCAGGGCAGGTCCGATCTTCTCCTTGTATGGCAGATGGCATGCCGTACAGTTCTTGTCAAAAGCATCCTCCCCCCGGGTAACCAGTTGTGGATCTATCTCTCCCAATTCCACGTTTTCAACAGGTCCCACTCCCTTATTATTCCTCCAGTCTTTAACCGCTTCCTCATAGGTCATTTTTTCATTTTGCTGAGGCTGCGATTCACGGAGATCGGAAGGTTGTTTTTTTCCTGTACAGGATAGCATCATGCTTACCATCAGGATAAGACTTGTTACATAAATTGTTTTAAATTGATTCATATCCTTTCTGATTTTTAATTTCCTGTTGCTAAATTACCATGAAAGGCCTATTGGTGTTTATGATTGAAATCATAAGGGAATCAATGAGGAAAAGAAATTAGAAAAGCCTGATAACAAGCTGGTTATTTCAACAGGATCTTATGCGATTTAATATCGAGTTTCCCTTCCTTCTGAAGTTTTTTTATGGTCCTTATTACCGTTTCAACCCGTAAACCGGTCATATCCGCGATCTGTTGACGGGTATAAGGAACGAAAAAGGAGGAGTCTCTCTTTTCTGCGTATTCATTCCGGATATAGTTGAGGAGGGTCATCACGATATGATCGGGGCTATAGGACGAGATCTCCTTCAGTAAGGTGGATTTATAGCGAAGCCGTTCGGACATGATCAGGTTGAACTTCATGTGAAGATCGAAATTGTTTTTCAGAATTTCGAAGAAAACAGTCACCGGTACACGGTATAGTACACTATCTTCAAGGGCTATGGCATTATTGGGATAAGGAAAGCCGCCGAAAATAGCCGGTTCGCCGAAAGACTGGCCTTCCCTGAATACACCCTGTATAAATTCCTGGCCATCTGTGCTGTAAGAAGACATTTTAACAGAACCTGATTTAATCTGATAATAAAAATCGGGCCGATCATCTTCATAAAAGATGTAATCATCGCGCTTATAATTGATAACCTGGGCTTTCCGCTCCACAAGAATATCTTCGGGAATGATCATTAATAATGTTCTGCTTTACATATAAACCACAAAGATAAAAATAAAATTCAGCTTAAAACTTCTCTTCGGATTGCTTTCACCAGAATGTGGTTCTCAAAAAATATATGAAGGGTAAAATCATTTTCAAGCTCGGTCATTTCAGAATAGAGTAATCCGAGGCCCGGAATATCATCTTTTTTCAGATGGTAATTGTTGCAGGTATTTCTTAACGACTTCAGGTTGTCTCCGGTCAGGAAATGATCTTCAATAATCCAGTTTATCTGGTCATTGATATCTTTCCTGTCCTCTTCCGAAAGGGATTTTTTCTCCAGGTAACCCAGAATAGAAGGAAAGATCATCTTTTCTTCATCTTTTAAATGATCGCTGATCTCTTCAATGAATTGACTGAATTTTGATTTTAGAAAAGAAAGGTGAGGATATACATCTTTGAAGTTCGATTCCAGGTGATCGATCAGTTTGCCGATCTCCGGTAGCTTGTCATGTAAAAATTTATGGTGGTTTTCGATAATGTAATTGATGATAAATTGTGTTGACCACTGTTCCGGTTTTACAATCTTGAACACCTCGGATTTATATTTGATGCAGTCATTCACTACTTCATGGTATTTTTCCCGTTTATTGAGAAAAAGATTTTTCACCGGAGTCTGAAGATTCGTATAGAAATCGACCCCATAGTTACTTAATACAAAAACTGCCCCCGGATTGATATTGATCATGTCTTCCACGGTCAGGAGTTCATCCTGTTTTTTTTTGATGGAAACCCGCCAGATCTCCGGTCCTCTTTCAATATAATCCCATGTAAAAAGCCCGGGCCTTTTTTTCAGGAACAGGTTTTTGAGTGGAAGAATATCGTGAGAATTAATGATAATCATCTCCTCCTCATTATCGAGCGCATCGAATTTCTGGAAAAAATATTTTTTCTTTTGAATATCAGGGATCTCCCTGGCATCCACGATCACCTGTCCCCGGTCACCAGTATCTGGTATTGTTTTCATCAATTCACGTTTTATTATTGCCAAATAAAATAATAAAAAATTGAACAGTATATGATTTCAGTCATAGAGCAGGAGTTATCCCGGCTTTGATTATGGAATCTGGTTATATAATCCTATTTTAGTGGATTATGCAATTTTGTAATTATGCGAAACGTCCCTAATGTCTTTCTTCTTATGTTCTTTATCGTGGCAAACACCTCTTTATGGACAATGGGGCAATCAGGTGATGCTCCCCCGGAAATAGATGATGACTGGCGATTGAAAAAAGAAAAAGAGGACATTACGATCTATTCCCGCTGGATACATGCAGAAAATGGCAGAAAAGCTCGCCAGTTGCATGCCAATATGGTCGTGCGGTCATCACTTTCTGCTGCCGTGATGGCCCTGGCCCATGATGAACTGGTAAAAAAATGGTATAACAGGGTCAAAGAGCATGAACATTATGCTAGCGGAGATCCTTTCTACTGGCATTCCTATACAGAATTCAACATTCCATGGCCATTGAATAACCAGGACCTGATAGCAGAAAACGTGCTCAGCCAGGAAGAGGATTCAAAGAAAATAAGGATCGAGATTACGGCCCGGCCTGATTACATGCCAAGGAAGCAAGGGATTGACCGAATGACACATTTCAAAGGATTGTGGAATTTCACCCCTCTTTCCGAAGATCTGATCCGTATCGATTATTACATTTTTACAAAAACAGACCCCGAAATGCCGAGATGGATAACCGATCCCATCATAGAACGTGGTCTGTGGAGTACTTTTAATGAACTGAAAAAGACCATTACTGAAATTCAATCAAAAAATGTCAGCTTAAGTTATATTGAGAACTGAGGGTTAAAAAAAGTCGGTTATTTATTTTACATTCCCACACAATAGAAGTAAGATTATATAATTATGAAATCTGTAAGGATCTTATCTCATACTGCCGATATCCGGTTACTGGTCAATGCAAACTCAAGGCATGAACTTTTTTCCGCAGGTATTCTCGGACTCAATAAAATGATGTCGCCCGGAACACGGAAAAAAAAATATCTCTATCATCGTGAGATCCGGATCGAGGCGCCTGATCTGACCAGTTTGTTCATTGATTTTTTAAATGAGGTGCTCAGTTATAATCATATTGATAAATGCATTTATGATAAAATTGTAGATCTGAATCTGGAAGAAAACCACGTATTATCGGTAAAAATGGAGGGATTTCCTGTTAAAAAATTTAATAAAGATATCAAGGCCGTCACGTACCATGAAGCTGAGATCAAACAATCAGGGGCAGGAATATATCAGACAATGATCATTTTAGACATCTGATCTATGCTTGATATTGAACAATTGAACAAGATAAGCGACTGGGAATGGGAGATTCCCATTGATACCAGGAAAGATATGTGTGTCCCGGCATATATTTTTGCATCCGAAGTTATAATCCGGGCGCTGCTATCCGATCAGTCACTCCATCAGTTGATCAATGTCACTACACTTCCGGGCATACAGAAAGCCGCCTTATTAATGCCGGATGCGCATGAAGGGTATGGCTTTCCCATTGGCGGTGTGGCAGCCACAAGATATCCGGATGGCGCAATTTCTCCCGGGGGTATCGGTTATGATATCAACTGTGGGGTAAGGCTCGTTAAATCGGATCTGTTGTATCCGGAGGCCAAACCCCACATGGAAAAACTTTCAAAAGAACTATACAAGCAGGTGCCGTCAGGCATGGGAAAGGGTGGATTTCTGAAATTAAAAATCAAAGAAACGGATCAGGTATTGCGAAGAGGAGCCGAATGGGCCATTGAAAACGGTTATGGCATACCGGAGGATCTGGAATTCATCGAATCGGGAGGGCGAATGGAGGATGCCGAGGCGACTACAGTATCCCAGAAAGCCAAACAAAGAGGTCACGACCAGCTGGGCACAATAGGATCAGGAAACCATTTTGTGGAAGTGGACCGGGTGAATGCCATATATGATAAAAAAGCTGCAGAGGCCATGGGGTTATCGGAAGGACAGGTGGTTATACTTATCCATACCGGTTCCAGAGGAATGGGTCATCAAAATGCGACGGATTATATCCGGACAATGATGGCTGAAATGGTTAATTATGATTATAAACTACCGGACCGGGAGCTGGCCTGCCTGCCTTTAAATTCACCTGTAGGACAGGATTACTTTACTTCAATGGCAGCCAGTGCAAATTATGCCTGGTGTAACAGGCAAGTGATCACCTGGGAGATCAGGAGGGCCTGGGAGAAGGTGTTCGGCTCTGCTGAAGTGGACATGGTTTATGATGTGGCCCACAACATTGCCAAACTGGAAACCCACGAGGTCGATGGTATCCGGCAGAAATTGATCGTTCATCGAAAAGGTGCCACCCGTGCCTTCGGGCCTGAATACGAAGAATTACCCAAGGTCTATAAACCCATTGGACAACCCGTATTGATTCCCGGCAGTATGGGCACATTATCCTATGTGCTTACGGGTACCCGGAACAGCATGCTGAAATCATTTGGCACATCCTGCCATGGAGCGGGAAGAAGGATGTCGAGGCGAGCAGCCCGAAAATCAATACAGGGGAAAGAGCTGCTTCATGAACTTCGCCGGAATGAAATTCATGTACAGGCCGGATCGTATTCGGGTCTTGCAGAAGAAGCACCCGGGGCATATAAAGATGTAGAGGAGGTAGTCTCTGCAGTTTGTAATGCCGGTATAGCCAATAAGGTAGCTGAACTGAAACCAGTAGCTGTAATTAAGGGATAACCTTGTTCCTTAATAATTCGTTCAGATAACACATAGATTGATCAGAATCCATTAATTTTGAAGCTATTAACTGAATAAAAGGTTTTTGTATTTGCCTAATTTAAACACATACAGCACGAGCCAACTGGCGTTGAAAAATGGACAGGACAGCGAAGAGATCTGGTGTGCTTATAAGGGGATCATATACGATCTGACGGGATCCAGGCTGTGGATGAACGGTCAACATTATGAACATTGGGCCGGACAGGATCTCAGCCGGGAATTAAAGGAAGCTCCTCATAACTCAAGTGTGTTTGATCGATTTAAAATTGTTGGAAAGTTAATCTGAGGAAAAGTTATGCATGAAATTGAACCCTACTACCGGTGGTTGAAATACTATGACAGCACTGAAGATGAACTCTCTCCTTTTTATGGCAAAGAATATAATTATGACCTGTATTCGGATGCGATTTATAATTATTATATCGATCCTGCCTGGGATTTCATGGGTTCAGAGACATTGTATATAAAGATCCTGTATACCCATTATGAGATGGGATTCTGTATCCTTGAATTTATCGGGGAATGGAATGATGCGATCAATAATGATGTGATGCACCTGAAAAGGAATATTATCGATCATTTTAACCGGTATGATATTAAAAAATATATCCTGCTAGGCGATAATGTATTCAATTTTCATGGTTCGGACGATTGTTATTATGAAGAATGGTACGAAGATGTTGAGGACGGATGGATCGGTGCAGTTAACTTCAGGGATTTCATACATGAGGAATGGTCTAAATACAACCTGGATTCCTATTTGATTTTTGGAGGAACATTGCAGATCGATAACTGGCGTACATTAAGCCCGATGCAGTTTTTCAACAAAGTAGATAATCTGATCCGGCGTCGCATAGCCCTTACCTGATCTTTTTATCCACTCTTTCGACACGGGCCATTTCGGAGACCAGGTACCGTTTGCCTGTTCTAATCTCGACACAAAGCGAGCGTGTTCTCCGCTTTTCACCTTTTTCGAAAATCCTTCCGTTAAACATAAAAAAATCACCCCTGCTCATGTCTTCAAGAACAAATTCGGGATTGTCGTTTCCCGTATCATATTTCCTGATCAACCTGGACAGGCGGTGGTCCGAAGCACTGGAAGCTTTCGGGTTTTTCATATGAATGCTCAGCTGTTTTAACAGATCGGGTGGAAAGATTTCCTGATTCATTACCGGAGTCATGAGCTCCCGGAATACTTTTTTCCATTCAATGCCATGAGGAGGCTGATTGTTGCCTTTCATTTCATAATGTACCAGGTGAGCGATTTCATGGATAAACGTGATCAGAAATCCATAAGGGTTGAGGTTCCCATTCACTGTAATAATATGTTGCCTGCGGCTTTTATGGAACCGGTAATCGCCCAATTTCGACTTCCGTTCCCTGGTGACCTTAAAACTGAAGCGGTATTTTTCCCAGAGGTGCACCGAATAGGATACTGCCTGCACCGGCACATATTTCGAGACAACCGTTTCAAATTTTTCTTTCATCAAAGGCTTTCTTATTTTTTTCTGAACACTACCTTAACAGGCACTCCGTCAAAGTTAAATTTTTCACGGATCTTATTCACCAGGAAACGCTCATAAGGCACCTTGATATAACCCGGATGATTGCAGAAAAAGGCAAAAGTAGGAGACTGGGTGGGTAACTGTGTGATATATTTGATTTTTATGTATTTTCCGCGAAAGGCAGGAGGGGGATTTTTTTCAATCAGTGGAAGCAGGGTTTTGTTCAATGCGGCAGTAGATATTTTTCTTTTACGGTTATCATATACTTCCATGGCTTTATCCACCACCTTGTGGATTCGTTGTTTATGGAGAGCGGAAATAAAAAGGATTGGAATATAATTAAATGCGCCCAGCTTATTTTCGAGAACTTCTTTATAGAAACGGGCGGTATTCGAGTCCTTTTCTATCAAATCCCATTTATTTACAAGCAGTATCACCCCCTTTTTATATTTATTGGCCAGCGAGATCAGGTTGAGATCCTGGCTTTCAAGGCCTGTGTTGGCATCCACCATGATCAGGCATACATCACTGTCTTCAAGTGCCTTGATCGAGCGCATTACACTGTAAAATTCCACGTTATCCTTAACTTTTGCCTTTTTCCGGACCCCGGCCGTATCGATCAGCATGAATTTTTTTCCATACAGGTTGTAAAGTGTGTTGACCGAGTCCCTGGTGGTACCCGCTATATCTGTTACGATCGATCTTTCTTCTCCTGTAAGTGTGTTCAGAAGCGAAGATTTTCCCACATTTGGCCGACCTATTATCGAAACTTTAGGCAGATCTTCTTCCCCGGCGGATGTCTCTTCCGGATCGAAGTCAGTCACCAGATCATCAAGGAGATCTCCCGTGCCGGCCCCGTTAATGGAGGAAACCGGATATATTTTATCGAATCCAAGTGCATAAAACTCGGTGGCTTCCATACGGAGCTGATTATTATCGGCTTTGTTGGCTACAATCAGGACCGGTTTATCGCTGGCACGCACCAGGTCGGCTATTTCCTTATCCAGGCCGGTGAGGCCCGATTTCACATCGACCAGAAATAAAATATGATCCGCTTCATTGAGTGCGATCTCTACCTGATCTCGTATGGCTTTTTCAAAGGTGTCTTCCGAACCTCTTATATATCCGCCGGTGTCAATTACGGTAAAGGTGCGACCATTCCAGAAAGCCATCCCATAATGACGATCCCGTGTTACTCCGCTGGTCTCATCCATTATAGCCAGTTTGCGTTCCACAAGCCTGTTGAAAAGTGTGGATTTGCCCACATTAGGCCTGCCAACAATAGCCACTACATTGCCCATAATATTGTTCCGTAAATTATTCTGATGCAAAGGTAATTGAAAAAATCATTCTACCGGGTTTTCCCTGTCAGGGGATCCTGGTTGAGTATTTTTGCCAGAAGGCTGTACATTTCTGGTTTTCGTGTTTTGAACTCGTCTGGTCTTTCAAAAAAATATTCGACAGCCACGGCAAAAAATTCATGTTTATTCGAATTGGCATATTCTCTGAAAAAGGCCTTCCCATCTTGTTTAGCTTTCTTTAGTTCCCGGTCAGCCGTTTTATCCCATTCCGCGAGCAGATCAGGGTCAAGGAAATTATATTCCCTGTTAACAATGCTGTTTTCGATATGCAGGGCATGGGCCATCTCATGTATACCCAGGTTTTGCCCCTCGGAATTGTTGTCATAGGCTTTCATGAAATTCTGCCACGACAGGATGATGACCTGTAAACCCGGGTTTACTTCACCCTTATGGTATCGTTTATAAATACGGGAATAATAATCATCGGGGTAGATCAGGATTTTTTTAAAATGATTGAAATAAACACCCGGCAGGCCAAACGTGATCTGAATAGCTGTAGCAGAAATCAGTGTCTTCATGGTGTCGGTTGCTTTGTTTATGCCTCCCCGGGGAACGAAGCTTTTTTTGGACATGAATTTTCGCACTCTTTTTTCAAACAGCTTTTTTTCATTTTTATCCAGGGAATTGTAATAGGAGGAATATTTTTTCAGGATATTCCTGTATTTTTTTTTCAGTGGCCGGAAAAGAAAATAACGGTTGATCTCCCCTCTGAAAAAATAATTGATCAAATCATAGAATATGGCGATGATGTTCCCGAAAAAAGCGATAATCAATACCAGTAAAAGGATCAGAAAGACAGTTACCGTGATCGTTTCTTCCATGATATTTTAATGATATAACAGATACGGAATTTATAGCAATAAATTAATTTAAACAAAACTGTGAGGAAAAGGCTATTTTTTGACTCATTCATTCTAAGCTTTTCGAAGATCCGGGAGGATTCTTCTGGCCTGAATGATATTGGATGCTTCGCAAGACATAGCATGGAAAGCCACAGAATTCCTAACTGTCCTGAGGTTTTTACCTCAGCTTTCTAATCCGGGGTTTCCGAAAAATCAGGGCTCTGCTTAAATATTCTTAAATATCGATTGTACAGAAACCCGTTTCCCTATCTCTTCCCTGAGGTTGCTGATCTTAACTCTCACCTGATCCATGGTATCACGGTCACGGATAGTTACCGTTTCATCTTCTTTTGTCTGGTGGTCAACGGCAATACAGAAGGGTGTTCCGATCAGGTCCTGTCGTGTATACCGTTTACCGATGGACTGGGCTTCTTCATAAACGAGATTAAAATCATATTTTAGATCATCGAAGATTTTGCGTCCCATTTCAGGTAAGCCGTCTTTTTTTACCAGGGGGAAGATGGCCGCTTTAACCGGGGCAAGGGCAGGGTGTATTTTCAGATAGGTTCTTTCCTTCCTGTTATCGCCAGCGCCTACCACTTCTTCCGTAAAGGAGTTGGCAAGCATCATGAGAAATATCCGGTCGAGGCCGGCTGAAGTTTCAATTACATAAGGGACGTAACTTTCGTTGATCTCATTATCATAATACTGAAGTTTTTTCTTTGAGAGTTCCTGATGGTTGCCCAGATCGAAATCGGTACGGCTGTGGATACCTTCCACTTCCTTATAACCGAAGGGGAAACGGTATTCAATATCTACAGCAGCTTTTGCATAATGAGCAAGTTTATCATGATCGTGATATCGAAGCCGGCCCTCATCAATACCAAGGGCCTTATACCACTTCAGACGGATGGTTTTCCAGTGTTCATACCATTCCTGTTCCTGGCCCGGGCGGATGAAATACTGCATTTCCATTTGTTCGAACTCACGCATCCGGAAAACGAATTGTCTTGCCACAATTTCATTTCTAAAGGCTTTTCCTATCTGGGCTATCCCGAAAGGAACTTTCATCCGGGCGGTCTTCTGTACGTTGAGGAAGTTTACAAAGATGCCCTGAGCCGTTTCCGGTCTGAGGAATATATTGTTGGCTTCTTCCGAAATTGATCCCACCTGGGTAGAGAACATGAGGTTGAATTGCCTTACTTCGGTCCAGTTTGATGTGCCTGAAACGGGACAGGTGATCTCCTCTTTCACAATAAGATCATGAAGGCCCTTGAGGTCCTCGCGTTCAAGTAATGAGACCATTTCCCTGATCAGATTTTTAGCTTTTTCCGATTCTCCTGCCGCTTCATATTCCTCTGCCCTGTCTTCAAGCAGTACATCGGCCCGGTATCTTTTTTTCGAATCCCTGTTGTCGATCATGGGATCATTGAAGGAATCGACATGGCCGGATGCTTTCCAGGTTAATGGGTGCATAAAGATGGCCGCATCCAGGCCCACTATATTCTGGTGAAGATGTGTCATGGCCTTCCACCAGATATTCTTGATGTTATTCTTCAGTTCAACACCATATGGACCGTAATCATATACAGCCTGAAGCCCGTCATAGATCTCACTTGAGGGATAGATAAACCCATATTCCTTTGCATGGGCTATTATATTTTTCAGTTGAACGCTTTCTTCCGGTTTAGTAATATTTTCTGCCATAGCCGCAAAGATAAAAAAAAAGTGAATGAGGAATGAATTCATTCAAATAAATACAGGATCGATCAATGAATTATATGCCGGAGAAATAAAACCGGGGGGCTTGATCTCAGGATCCCAGACGTAAAGTTACATTATTCAGGCTTTCGATCGATCCCACCAAAGTCACCACATCACCGATACGCAATCGGGTATATCCATGTGATATGATCATCTGTCCTGTACGCCGTACCGAAAGAATAATCACATCAGGAGGCAGTCTGAGGTCGCGAAGGAATATACCGTGCAGATTCGGGTTGAGTACTTCGACATCGCGTGTATCCTGATCTTTCTGCATGCCCAGAAGAAGGGAGGTGGCCATTGGACTGCGAACAAAATGATCGAGCAGACTCACCATGGCGGTGGATGGTTCCACTATGAGGGCCCCCAGATTATGGAATTTCTGGAAATTAGCCCTGTCGTTCAACCTGACCACCATCACATTAGTGCCATAATGCTGGTAAGCCAGGTCGCAGATTTCAAAATTTTCCTCATCTGTCAATAAGGTAACGAAAACTTCCGTTCTATCGGCATTGATCTCATTCAACCGGTCGATAGTGATCTTATCAAAATAAATCACCTCAATGTCATCGATGCGTGTATCCTTTTTCCCCGGATCACAGGTTACAATGCGAACCAGCCAGCCCTGTTGATTGAGCTGCCTGGCCAGTGCAATGGATTGACTCTCCAATCCGAAGATCAACACATCACGGATCCCGTCGTATTCATATAAATTGCCACGGCTCCTGTCTTCACCCAGGTATTTAAGCGACCATTTGAACAGGGGCGGGCCGATAAACTGGTTGATCACGATCACTGAAATGATCACGGCCGAAAAACCGGGTCCCCAGTCAGGAAACGTTGTAGAGACAATGGTGGCCAGTCCCAGAGCCACTCCCGCCTGGGTCACGTACGGCATCCAGGCTACCCGGTTGAACTCAGGAGGGTCCTTTGCCATGATTCCCCCGAAATAGGCTCCAATGATTATGGTCATCAAACGAATAGCAAAAAACAGAATGGCAATGATCCAGGCATCGACCAAAATATCGAGTTGCATGGCTGCACCTGTGAGCGTGAAGAATGCAGTATATACTACAGGTCCGGCATCCTGGATTATACGGATAAATTCGGGCCGGTATTTGGTGTAGTTAGTGATAATAAAAGAAGCGATAATACTGATCAGTAATGGTTCGAGAAAGATCTCATGCTCAAAAGCAGAGGAAGTAATGTTTCTTGCCAGATAAGACAGCTGATAGATAAGAAATCCGGTTAGCAATACCAGAAAAATCTTGTATTTATGTTCCAGGTGTAAGGAAAGTAAAAAGCGGATAATATAATAAAAAAGGAAGCCCAGGCTGAAGGATAAACTCAGCTCCACAAGAATGATAATGATGGCCATAAGGTCGAATTCCTTACCAATAATGAGGGTTTCGGCCACGGACATCGTAACCCCGAACAGGATAATGACCAGAAAATCCTTTAGCACGGTAACTCCCATGGTGGTTTGTGTAAAAGGACCTTTAGCCCTGACTTCATTGATTATGGCAATAGCTGAAGCAGGCGACCGGGCTACAAATATGGCGCCGGTCAAAAGTGCAATGGATACCCTGGCCACAGTGGATTGATCTTTCATATAGGGTATATAACCGGACAGAAAAAACACAGCCAGGCTTCCCAGTACAAAGGTCACGATCAGTTGTCCGGTGGTCATCCATTTTATACTGTTAGCCCTGCTCCGGAGTTCATTGAGGTAAAGCTCGGAGCCTGCCGCAAAAGCGATAAAAGAGAGAGCTACATCATTGATAAAGGAAAGTTTTGTTATTCCCTCATGCGGGATAAGATCAAGTATATAGGGACCGGATAGGATACCGATAAAAATGAAGCCCGTGATCAGGGGGAGATGTATTTTCTGAAATAATTTTGAGATCTGATTCGAAGCAATCGAAACGATCCCGAAACCAACCAGAAACAGAATTACTTTATAATTTTCACCAATAATCTCAATCAACATATTCGGGATATAATAGCCAAGGATATAAATTATTTTTTAAAATAGTAAATTATATGCAATCCGGTTGTATTGAGAAAGAATAATAAAGAGTCATGAGTTAATTTTTTTCTAGTCATTTGTCTACTGTATGACCTGTCGAAGTGGTAATTTTTTCGTATTTAATAGAAGAATAACAGTACATGTGTAAAATGGTATATATATTTCTACTTTCAATATGGAGTTTCCCGAATTCACTTGAAAAAGATATCTCCATCGATCATTCTATGTGGGACAATTTACTTGCCACTCATGTAACCAGTAATGGAATGGTGGATTACAAGGCCTTTTTGAAAGACCATGATAAGCTGAAAGCGTATCTTGACATTCTCTCTTCCAATCCACCGGATAAGGAAAACTGGGACAGGGACCAAAGGCTTGCTTACTGGATCAATGCTTATAATGCATTTACCGTCCACCTGATCCTGAAAAATTATCCTGTGGAAAGCATCAATGACATCGGGCCCTGGTTGTCCATACCTTTTATTAATTCCGTGTTTGATGAAAAGTTTATTCAGATCGGGAACGAAAAATTCTCGCTGAATAATATTGAACATGGAATTATCAGAGAACGGTTCGATGAACCCCGTATTCATTTTGTCCTGGTATGTGCAGCCCGGTCCTGTCCCGAGCTCAGGGATGAAGCCTATGTGGCAGACCGGCTGGAACATCAGCTTCAGGATCAGGCTGAAAAATTCATCCATGATCCTTCCAAGAACCGGATCAGCACGGATCAGCTGGATCTTTCAAAGATCTTTAAATGGTACAGCGGGGATTTTACGGATGAAGGATCTCTGATACATTATATCAGCGAGTTCACGGATAAAAGGATCTCTTCCGACGCCGAAATCGATTATATGGATTACGACTGGAGCCTGAATGAGGCGAAGGAATAAGCTTATCAGCCCACTGATCCCATATAATCCCACTCAGAAACGGCTTTCAGACCCTTCGGAGGCCTCAGGATAGAAATGTATGTAGTGGCTTTTTATGCTGAGCCCTGTGAAGCATCTTTAATCCTTCTGAAGAGACTTTCAGATCCTTCGCAGGGCTCAGAATTGGAAGGCAAATAGACGGTATCCTTAACTTTTCCTCCATTCGGCTTTCAGGAGAAAATCCTTAAACGCCGAATAGTCACTCGACAGGGGGATCGATCTTTTTTCCTTGTTCAGCACATTCTTCAATCCATGTGGCATAGCTATATCTGCATCCAGAAATTCATCGATCACATCCCGGAACTTGGCAGGGTGAGCAGTAGATAAGAATACGCCCAGTATATCTTCATCGTCCAGGCTGATCAATGCATCGTGAATACCGAGATAACCGATTGCGGAATGAGGACAGAGAAGATAATCCGATTCCCTGTATACCCTTGTTATAGTTTTTCTGGTAATAAAATCGGAATAGGCATTGCTGATGATATTGCGACGTATGGATTCCACATTATTGCCATAGAGTTCAAGCACCCGTGCAAAATTGCTTGGATTGCCGACATCCATCGCATTGGAAATGGTTTTACGGGATGGTTTGGGGTCGAAGTTGCCCGTCTCAAGGTATTCCGGGAAAATATTATTAGCATTCGTAGCAGCCACGAATTTTTTTACGGGCAATCCCATTCTTTTTGCCAGTAATCCGCCGCAAAGATTGCCGAAATTCCCACTTGGTACTGAAAATATGATGGATTTCCCTATGCGAGCAAGCTGTGCAAATGCATAAAAATAATAAAATGTCTGCGGCATCAACCGTCCGATATTAATTGAGTTGGCTGAAGTGAGCTGCATGATATCGGTTAGCGTTTCATCAAGGAAAGCCTGTTTTACCAGCATCTGGCAGTCGTCAAAAGTACCCTCCACCTCCAGTGCGGTAACATTACCTCCCAGGGTGGTGATCTGTTTTTCCTGGAGCCCGCTTATTTTTCCGCTGGGATATAATAAAACCACATACACTCCCGGAACATTCAGAAAACCATGCGCCACCGCACTTCCCGTATCGCCCGATGTGGCAGCCAGTATTACCGTTTCCTTGTTTTCATCCTTCTGGAAATAGGATAAGAGCCTGGCCATAAACCGCCCCCCAAAATCCTTGAATGCATAGGTGGGTCCATGATAAAGCTCAAGTGAATATATGTTTTTTTCTACATTAAACAGCGGTGCATCGAAATCTATGGCATCATAAACCATTTTACTGAGTTGGTCATCCTCTACCTCATCTTTAAGCCACAGCCTGCTGATTTCCAGTGCAATATCCTGAAATTTCATTTCAGGCAGCCGGCTCATCAGGTTTTCACCAGCCTCAGGAATGGAAATAGGCATATACAGTCCATTGTCGGGAGGCATGCCACGGATAACCGCTTCCCTGAAAGATACTTGTGGCGAACGATGATTTGTACTGTAAAACTGCATATGGGTCAATCTAAAATTTTCGGGCCGGTGCTATTGATCTTCGACACGTAAATATCGCTTTCAATACCGAGTTTTTTAAATTCATCAAACATTTTTTTGCCGGCCCTTTTAGCGGTGCGGGAACCTTCGCAAAGCGTAAACAATGAGGGTCCCGACCCTGAGATTCCAAACCCCAGCACTCCGCTTTCAAGAGCTGCTTTTTTCACTTCTTCATAACCCGGTATAAGAATGGATCGAATGGGTTCGATGATGTGATCCTGCATCGACCGGCCGATCAGTTTATAATCGGCATTATATAAGCCCGCAATAAGTCCTCCCACATTACCCCATTGTTTGATCGCATCTTTCAGTTGGATCTCCTTTCTAAGGATTTCCCTTGCATCTTTGGTCTTGATTTCGATCTGAGGATGAATTACCGCAGCGTAAAGATCTACCGGTGTCGGCAGGGCTACAATATCCAGCGGGTCGTAACTTCTTATCAGTACAAATCCTCCAAAAAGAGAAGGGGCTACATTATCAGCATGTTCCGATCCGCAGGCAATGCCTTCACCCTGTATGGTAAATTTCAGAAGTTCCCAGTTATTCAGGGGAAAATCCATCATGGCATTAATGGCAAAAGCCCCGGCTACTGCACTGGCTGCACTGGATCCCAGTCCGGAACCCAACGGCATCTTTTTGTTGAGGGTAATATCAATACCGGCTTTTACATTCAGATGTTCCAGTATATTTTTTATTACGGCCGATGCGGTATTCAATTCCACCTCCATTGGTAAATGGCCTTCATCGCCGGTGATCTCGCGGATCTTCAGCTTACCTGAATCATTTCTTTCAAGGATAATTTCATCGCCCGGGTTATGCAGTGCAAAGCCCAGAATATCGAATCCACAGGAAACGTTTGCCACGGTAGCAGGTGCAAATACTTTTATCCTATCCTTTATCATGATCAGGGCAGATAATTGGCCAGACTAATAATTTCGGCAAATACACCGGCAGCGGTAACTTCTGCACCTGCTCCCGGACCTTTAATGACCAGAGGCCGGTCTTTGTACCGTGTAGTAGTGAACGATAACATATTATCACTGCCTGACAGCGGATATAAGGGATGATCGGGGCCTACAGACTGAAGCCCAACCCAGGCTTTACCGTCTTCCATGGAAGCGATAAACCGCAATTTTTTATTTTCTTTTTTGGCTTTTTCAAGCAATTCTGAAAAATAATCATCATGCGTTTCAAGCTCCTTGAAAAATTCATCGACCGATTTCACCTTAAAGCAGGATTCGGGAAGGATCAGATCATTCTTAACCTCATCTATTTCCATTTCATAACCCACTTCCCTGGAAAGGATCAGGATTTTTCTAACCACATCCATTCCATTGAGATCGTCCCGGGGATCCGGTTCGGTATATCCCTTTTCTTTTGCTTCCCGCACCACCTCGCTGAATTTTTTGGACCCGTTGAAACTGTTGAAAATATAGGACAGTGTGCCGGAAAGCACCCCTTCGATCTTAAGTATCCAGTCGCCGCTGATCTTCAGGTCATTGAGGGTGGTGATCACCGGCAGACCTGCCCCGACATTGGTCTCATAAAGGAATTTGACCGATTTTCTTCTAGAGAGACGATACAGCACATTATATTTTTCCAGCGGGCCTGAGCTGGCCAGCTTGTTGGGAGTGGTAATGGAAATATTGCTGTCAAGCACTTTTTCGTAAATGTCGACTACCTGCTGGCTTGCCGTACAATCCACAAAAATGCTGTTGGCGAGATTCATATGATTCATCTTCTCCACAAATTCCTTTATATCGGATATTTCGGTCGAGTGATCCAGATATTCCTTCCAGGCTTCCAGCTCGATTCCTTCCCGGTTGAAATGCATCTTTTTGCTGTTGGTGATACCGGCCAGTTTAAACTGGATCATATGCTCATTCAAGAGATATTCCTCTTGTTTTTTGATCTGATCCAGCAGGGTTCCTCCGATAAGGCCGGTGCCCACCATAAAAAGATGAACTGTTTTTACGTCTGAGAGGAAGAACGCTTCATGCAGCGTGTTCAGTGTTTTGGTCAGATCGAAATGAGAGATCACAACCGAAAGATTAAGTTCGGATGAACCCTGTGCGATAGCCACCACATTAATGCCGTTCTTACCCATCGCATCGAACATCTTTCCGGAAATGCCGGGTGTATTACGCATGTTCTCACCGATAATGGCCACGATGGAAAGCTCGGTCTGTATGGTTACCTCATCGATCTTATTACTCTGCATTTCCAGTGCAAATTCATCATTGATCGCCATCCTGGCCAGTTCGGCCTGTTCGGGTGCGATGGCAAAACAGATTGAATGTTCCGAGGAGGCCTGGGTGATCAATATCACATTAATCTCCCTGGCCGCGAGGGCACCAAAAAGCCGGGATGAGATTCCAGGGACCCCGACCATGCCGCTTCCGGTCAGATTGATCAGCGCGATTTTTTCTATGGAGGAGATCCCTTTGACCGGAAAATCCTTAACCTCGGCTTTTTCACTGATCAGTGTGCCTTCGAACTCAGGATTGAAGGTGTTTTTTATTTGCAGGGGTATCTTTTTTGTAAAAGCAGGTTGGAGTGTAGGCGGATAGATCACTTTTGCTCCGAAATGCGACATCTCCATAGCCTCCAGGTAGGAAAGTGAGGGCTGGGGAAAGGCATTTTTCACTTTTTTTGGATCGGTGGTCATCACACCGTCCACATCGGTCCAAATCTCGATCGCCTCTACTTCCAGGGCCGCTCCAAGCAAGGCGGCTGTATAATCAGAGCCCCCCCTTCCGAGGGTAGTGGTTTCACCCCTCAGGGTGGATCCGATAAATCCCGTGGCTACCTGCAGTTTCGTATGGGTTTCGAAGTATCTTTTTATGTTTTCAGCTGTGAGATTTTCTATCACTTTGGCATTGCCAAAATTCGTATTGGTTTTGATCAGCTGCCGGGTATCCAGCCATTCTGCCGGTATGCCGGTCTGATTCAGATAGGCTGAGATGATCAGGCTGGAAAACCGTTCTCCAAAACTGAGCATCAGGTCGAGTGTCCGGGGGCTCAATTCCTTGAGAAGGAACACCCCATGCAACAGGTCCTCCAGGTTATTGGTCAGGAATTTGAGCTGGGCTATGGTGCTGCTCTGCGATTTGATGTCAATAAGCGATTTGATGGTTTCCACATGCCGGTTGATGATCTTGTTGGCCAGTTCCTTATAATTTTCATCATCTTCGGCCGCCATTTTGCCTACCGCTACCAGATCATTGGTAACTCCCATCATGGCTGAGGTGACCACTACCGGATTTTCTCCTTTTTCGATCTTATCCCCGATGATCTGCGCGACCTGTTTGATATGGCCCGGCGAGCCTACCGACGAACCGCCAAATTTTAAAACTTTCATGGTACTGTGAATTAGTCAGCAAAATTGGTAAAAAATATGCTTTGAAAAAAAATGCCGGTGGAATAATTATAAACGCTTAAATAATTTGACGGATTTTTCATCGCCGGTTATCCTCGTCGATCACCATGCTGAGATAGCTGTCATACCGGGTTTCTGCGATCTCGCCCCTTTCGAGGGCTTCGATCACACTGCAACCGGGCTCGTTGATGTGGAGGCAGTTGTGAAACCTGCATTCTCCCAGCCTTTCCCTCATTTCCGGGAAATAATGGGATATTTCCCAATCTTCCATATCGATCAGTCCCAGTTCTTTTATCCCCGGCGTGTCGATCACATAGGCATCCGGCTTGATTTCATGCATGGTGGCGAAGGTTGTGGTATGAATACCTTTATTGGCAAAGGTAGATACCTCGTTTACGGCAAGATCTAACGATGGGTCCAGGCGGTTCAGTATGGTGGATTTCCCCACCCCCGAATGACCGGAAAACAGGGTTTTTTTCCCCTCCAGCCAGTTCATCACTTTTATAAGGTCACGGTCTCCGGTAGCGGAAATCAGCATATTCTTATATCCGAGTTCATGATATAAGCCTGAAAGATAAGCATGAAGTTCCATCAGGTCATCATCCATCAGGTCTGCTTTATTGAAGATTATCCGGGCAGGTATCCGGAACGACTCGGCTGCCACAAGGTACCTGTCGATGAAGCCTATGGAAGTTCTGGGGAAAGTGAGACTTGCTATAAGTATGGCCTGGTCGATATTGGCCGCCAGGATATGGCCATGAGCTGTTTTGCGTGTCGATTTACGAATAATATAATTTTCCCTGGGTTTTACCTCATCAATGATACCGGTGTTGTTATCTGCCGATTCGATATGCACATAATCACCCACGGCAACCGGGTTGGTTATCTTGGTCCCTTTCAGTTTCAGCTTACCCCGTAACCTGCAATTGAGAATTTTGCCTTCTTCTGTTTTTACATCATACCATGAACCTGTTGACCGTAATACCAGACCTTCCATACTTTCTTTTAATTTAATAATGGTTTTAAGGAATTCATTATTTTTCCGGTGGCTCCCCTGTTTATGTCGATATATTTTTTTGTGAGCCTGCAGGTTTCTTCGTAATAGGTCCTGTCCTTCATAAAACGATTGATCATCAGGGGTATTTTTTCTTTTTCATCCATTTCAAAAGCCCCTCCTTGCTTTATCAGATCTATTGCTTCCTGATATTTTACATTGGACTTATCCTTCCCGATCAGTATAGGAACACCATAGGTCGCCGGCTCGAGTATATTATGCAGTCCTTCACTCATGGAGCCGCCTACATAGGCGATAAAAGCAAACTGATAAAGTGACGAAAGCATACCGATATTATCCATAATGAGGAGCTGGTGCTTCTCCCGGCTGTTTTCTGCCAGCCTGGAATACCTGATGGAGCTGATCTGTATCTGCCTTTCAATATATTGCAGCTCCGTTTCTTCAATATGATGAGGAGCAATAATGAAGCTTATGTCCACGGGTGTGGAATTAATATATTCCTTCCAAAGATCGATGTCCGGTTTCCAGGTGCTTCCGAGAACTATGATCTTATTCGGACCACAAAATCCTTCCACTAATGGAAGGGAACGGCTATGCCTGAATATATCAAATACCCTGTCGAACCGGGTATCGCCCGATACCATCACCCGGGTGATCCCGATACTTTTCAGGAGATCCAGGGTATGCTCATTCTGAACATAAAAATAACGGAACATGCTCAATATTTTCCTGTAGAACTTCCCATACGGTTTGAAGAAAACCTGTTGGGGCCTAAGGATGGTGGATACGGATATCACCGGGATATTCCAGTCATAACAGGCCTTAATATAGTGATACCAGAATTCATATTTGATAAAAACAGCCAGCTTAGGCTGGATATGTCCGATCAATTTTTCACCGTTAGACCGTGTATCGGCAGGCAGATAAATGACCAGATCGGCTTTATCATAATTTTTCCGAATCTCATAACCGGATGGCGAAAAGAATGAAAGCACTATATGATATCGCGGATATTCTTTCCTTATGGATTCTATCACGGGGCGGCCCTGTTCAAATTCGCCAAGGGAAGCGCAATGTATCCATATGACAGATTTGCCGGCAAATGACATGGACATTGCCTTTTTGATAGTTTCTTTTCTTCCTTTTACCAGTTTTTCGGCTTTGCTATTGAATATAGAGTAAAGAAGGATAAGGAAATTATACGACGTTGTGACCAGATTATAGAGAATTTTCCCCATAGTGCAAAAATATAAAAACCCTCCGGTGTTTAGGGGCTTTTTTCATTTGTTTATTGAGGGATGCCTATATTGAGCAGATTGGATTGAGCAGACTGGTGTCCGGCCTCAGGCAGCCAATCGCCGTGTACAATACCTCCCTGATTTATCCGGATCACCGGCCGGGCCGGATAGGTTATCACTTTACCTGTGAAAGTGGCTGATATAAGTATATATTTCCCATAATAGCAAAATGACAATTTACTTTTCGTTCAAAAGGAGTATGTATATCAGAAACTAAACCATTTGCAGGCCATAAGAATATAGTCGCCCCCATATCGAAATTTAACTTAATTTTACTATATTGACGCCCGAAAATGAAAATTAAAAGACGATGAGAAAAAACAGAAAAGTATTCCCCCTTGTAATAGTAATCACCTTGTTTATTAATTATAATATGGGTTATTCCCAAACCGGAGATTTTCTCGACATTCTGTATGCCGCCCCGGAAGATGCGTCCAGATATGCGGACGGTTATTTTTCCCCGATCTTCAAGGGCCTGGGATATGGATTCAATAATGGATGGTATCAAACAGCCAAGCCTCATCAGACCCTTGGTATCGATCTGAGTTTCTCAATCAATCTGGCTTATGTACCGGAAGAGGATCTCACCTTTTCTTTTGAGAATTCCGATTATGAGGTATTCCAGTTGGCTTCGGGAACCCAGGCAGATGTACCTACGGCCTTTGGATCCGATAACGAATCAGATCTTCATCTTTTTCAGGTCACCGAAGATCAGATACTTCCTCCCGGTAGTCAGACAGGACAGGACCTCGTGGTTGCCGAATTTTTAAGCCCTAAGGGTGCCGATCTGGAAGAAGAGCTGGGATTCAGTGCAGTGCCTTCCCCCATTATTCAGTTGGGAATAGGCATTGTAAAAAACACCGATCTGAAGATACGTTATGTTCCTGATGTTGTCAGCAAGGATGTAGACTATTCCATCTGGGGAATAGGAATTCTCCATGATGTGGGGCAATGGATACCGGTGATCAACCAGGCTCCCCTTGATCTTTCTGTTTTCGGGGCTTACTCCAGTATGAGTGCCGATATATTTTTTGAGCCCCAGCCTAATTTTCCCGGTGCCGACCAAAGTATATCCACCAGCATAAAAGGATATACGGTCGAAGCCCTGATCTCGAAAAAAATATCATTATTGACCCTGTATGGTGGATTGGGTTATAACAGCGCCAAAACCAATTTCGATCTTCTGGGCACTTATAATGTTACATACAGTAACCCCGGTTTACCCCAGGCATATACAATTACCTATGAGGATCCTATCCATCTCGATACCAATGAAGGAAGCGTACGGGCTACAGGAGGTTTGAGACTGCAATTTGCCGTGTTTACGCTTCACGGGCAGTATACATTCAATGGATATAACATCCTTAATTTCGGCTTCGGATTTACATTCAGATAGGTAAGTGGTTTCTTTACTATCTGCCAGGACCGGCTGGCAACTTCAGTTTTAACTAATATTTGAAAATCCGGAAGCTAACAAAAAGGGCTCGGAATCATATTTCACCTCAACCCTTCCGAGGTGAAAATGATTTATGATTTTTTATACCAGTTGTGCTTCCAGTTTTTTGGCCAGAATGCTTTTCGGCACGGCACCGATCTGTTTATCAACGATCTCACCATTCTTAAAGATCAGTAACGTGGGAATGCTCCGGATCCCGTATTTGGCAGATACCGAAGGATTATTATCTACATCTACTTTACCAATCACAGCCTTCCCATCATAATCTTTGGCCAGTTCTTCCACGACGGGGCCGACCAGTTTACAGGGGCCACACCATTCAGCCCAGAAATCGACGAGTATGGGTTTTTCTGATCCAAGAACTTCGCTGTAATTATTGTCGGTGATCTCAATTGGTTTACTCATAATATCCTATGGTTATATTTTTTAGTTATGATACATTAATATTATCTGCAAATATACGATGAATTGAAAAGCCGGGAGATGTGTTTTTGCTCCTAATTTAAATTATTGTTCCGTAAAGGACATTTCAATGACGCAGGATGCGGTATTCCATGCCGGGCAGGGATTCAAGTCCTGATATGAGCCGGTCTGTCATGCCTACGCGGATCTTTCGTGAAAACAGGTCTAATTTAAGGTTTTCCTGATCGTCCATTACGTTTATTAACAGTGATCCTTTGCCTGGATTTTCTTCAGAAATGTTATATAGGGTATTGATCAGGGATTCGGTCACATCATCAATATTGATGCTCAATTCGATTCCATCATAATATTTATCCTTCACCTCATTCAATAGATCAATCCCGGAGATCTTGAATTCGAGTTCATTATTGCGCCAGGTCTGTACTACGACACTTCCTTTTACATACAATTGCCAATCGAGTTCGAAATATTGCTTGAACTTCAGATAATCGTCGGAAAACAGATAGAAGGTGTACGTTCCTGAGAAATCCTCCATGGTGAGAATTCCAAAGGGTTTTCCGGTTTTTGTTATGCGGTGTGCATAGTTAGACACAATGCCTCCAAACCTGATCTCCCTTCCTTTCAGGGCGGCCAGATCTCCGAATTGTCCCAGATTGGCATTGGTAAAATGCTTCAGCTCAAATCTGAATTGATCGAGCGGGTGACCGCTGATATAAAATCCAACAATATCCTTTTCAATTTTCAGCTTTTCAATATTTGAGTAGGGCTCACAGTTATCCACCTGGGGAAGAGGCACGCCAGTCTGTTTTGAACCGCCGAATAGATTCTGCTGGGCGGCATCTTTCTCCGACTGTGTCCGGCTGCCGAATTTTATGGCTTTTTCAATCAGGGATGTACCTGAATCATCGATAAAAACATACTGACGACGATGATAATTGCCGAAAGCATCAAAAGCTCCTGATAAGGCCAGGCTTTCAAAGGTCTTTTTATTCACTGTGCGCAGGTTAACCCTGCCGGCAAAATCGAATATGTTCTTGAAGGGTCCATTCTCATTACGCTCGTGAATGATCGCCTGCACGGCCGCCTCACCCGTGCCTTTAATGGCTCCCAGTCCGAACACGATCTCCCCTTCAGGATTTACGGTAAACAGCACCTCACTTTGATTGATGTCGGGCCCAAGTACTTTTATTCCCATTCTCCTGCACTCATCCATGAAAAAGGTGATCTTATCGATATTGTTCTGGTTATGGGAAAGTACCGAAGCCATGTATTCGGCCGGATAGTGAGCTTTCAAATAGGCGGTTTGATAAGCTACCACGGAATATGCAGCCGAATGGGACCGGTTAAAACCATAAGCGGCAAATTTTTCCATGATGGAAAAGATCTCGATGGCATTGTCTTTTTTAATGCCATGAAGTTCTTCTGCGCCCTTGATAAAATCCTTCTGCATACTGCGCATGACATCCATCTTCTTTTTACCCATGGCACGCCGCAAAATATCCGCTTTACCAAGACTGAATCCGGCAATAACCTGGGCTGCCTGCATGATCTGCTCCTGATATACCATGATGCCATGGGTATTTTTCAGGATGGGTTCAAGAAGAGGATGGGCGAACTCCACCCTTTCACGGCCATGTTTCCGTTTTATGAAATTAGGAATGAAATCCATGGGGCCTGGTCTGAAGAGGGCATTCATGGCGATCAGATCCTCCAGGCTGGTGGGTTTCAATTCCTGAAGGTATTTACGCATTCCGTTGGATTCAAACTGAAAGGTACCGATCGTATCACCCCGCTGATATAATGAAAAGGTTTTTTCATCTTCAAATGAGACCTTATCGATGTCGATCGTTTTGCCCTTGCTTTTTTCTATGTTGACCAGGGCATCTTTTATGATAGAGAGCGTTTTCAGGCCAAGAAAGTCCATTTTCAGCATCCCCGCATCCTCGATCACCTTACCATCGAACTGGGTCACCAGCAGATCCGAATCTTTAGAGGTGGAAACGGGGATGTAATTGGTTATATCATCGGGAGCAATGATCACACCGGCAGCATGGATCCCCGTATTTCTGACTGAGCCCTCCAGTTTTTCCGCTTCGATCAGTACCTTGGCCTTATCATCATTTCCTTTCCTGATCTCATCAAGCTCCTTCACTTCTTTAAAAGCCTGTGAAAGTGAGATCCCGGGACGTTCCGGTACCAGTTTGGCCAGGGCATCGGCCTCGGACAAGGACAGGTCAAGCACCCTGGCCACATCACGAATTGCCATTTTAGCGGCCATCGTACCATATGTGATGATCTGTGCCACCTGGTTACGTCCGTATTTATCTACCACATAATCGATCACCCGCTGCCGGCCTTCATCATCAAAATCAGTATCGATATCAGGCATGGATACCCTTTCCGGATTGAGAAACCGCTCAAAGAGCAGATTGTATTTGATCGGATCTATATTGGTGATACCGGTACAGTAGGCTACTACCGAACCGGCAGCGGAGCCTCGTCCCGGGCCGATCATCACACCCAGATCACGACCCGTATTGATCATGTCCTGGGTGATCAGGAAATAACCGGCAAAGCCCATGGTCTTGATGATATGCAGTTCATGGTCGATCCGCTCGGCAACCTGGTCATTCACCTCATGATACCGCCGTTTTGCCCCTTCCAGGGTCAAATACCGCAGATAATCGTCGGCGTTCACAAAACCGTCAGGAATGGGAAAATTGGGTAAAAGAATATCGCGTTGCAGATTGGGTTGAAAGCATTTGTCGGCTATTTCTCCGGTGTAGTCGAGGGCCCCGGGTACATCGGAAAACAATTGCTCCATCTCCCCCTGGGTTTTGAAATAAAATTCATTATTCGGAAAGCCGAAACGATTACCTTTACCCTCACCGATAGGGGTATTTTTAAGATCGCCGGTGTTAACGCAGAGCAGTATATCATGCGCATCGGCGTCATCTTTTTCCACGTAATGAGAATCGTTTGTGGCAATGGCATTGACGCGGTATTTTTTTGACCATTTTAAAAGGGTCTGGTTCACATCTTCCTGGCTCTTCCCGGTGTCATCTACATTGGTAAGATTATGTCGCTGAAGTTCGATATAATAATCGTCGCCGAATATATCGAGCCACCATTTGAATTCCTTTTCGGCTTCCTGTTCTGTTTTATGGAGGATATATTGTGGGACAATAGCACCAATACAACAGGTGGTGGCGATCAGGCCCTTGTGGTATTTTCCGACCAGTTCCTTGTCTATCCTGGGCCATTTACTGTATAGCCCTTCGGTATAACCCAGTGAACATAACTTCATCAGGTTCCTGTAACCTTCTTCATCCTTTGCCAGCAATAACTGGTGATACCGGATATCCTTGTTTTCCTTGGTGAAGGTTTTTTTATGCCTGTCTTCCACAAGATAAAATTCACAGCCGATTATCGGCTTGATATTATATTTACTGGCCTCTGCGACAAATTTGAAAGCACCGAACATATTCCCATGATCGGTCAATGCTACGGCCTTCATCCCGTCGGCATGGGCTTTATGCATCATATCTCTCACGGATGCCGCTCCATCGAGTAATGAATATTGTGTATGGCAATGTAAATGATTAAATGCAGGCATATTTTGATCCGGTTACTACTCCTCTCTTATTCTTTCGGTATAAATACGATCTTTTTTGTCTCAAAAAAGGATTCGGTGAAATAATGCTTAATCCCGATCACTTCCACTGTCTGTTCGATTTCCTCAATTTCATCGGTCAGATCACCGCCCTTCAGGCATATAATCCCATTTTTTATGCTGTTCCTGTGTTGGTTTTTTATCTTATCACCCGTCCAGTGATACAAAGCCTTCAGGCGCGTTACAGCCCGGGCCACAATATAATCAAATTTATCCGGAATATCTTCTATTCTGGCCTTCCTTGTGGTTACATTTTTCAGTTCAAGTTCGCCGGCCATACGCGTTACTGCATTTATCTTTTTCCCCGTTGAATCGACCAGCAGAAATTCTGATTCCGGGAAATAAATGGCCAGGGGTAATCCGGGGAAGCCTCCCCCCGTTCCTGCATCCATAATGGTGGTCCGAGGTACGAATTCGATGAAACGGGCTATGGCAAGGGAATGCAGCACATGTTTTAGATAAAGGGATCCGGTATCTTTCCGGGAGATAAGGTTTAGCTTACTATTCCATTTCGTAAGCTGGAGGTGTAACCGGATGAATTGCTCCTGCTGATGGTCGGTTAATCCGGGGAAATACTTATTGATAACAGCTATACCGGTCACTGAAAAGCTAAATATGTCGTTCTTTACCTTTTACAATATCCGACAGGAGCTCCCTTGCCCTGTGCAACTGTGCTTTAACGGTTCCCAGGGGAGCTTCCAGTTCCTGGGCAATCTCTTCATAAGACAATTCATCGAAATAACGGAGTTTAACAAGCCGTTGATATTTGGGTGGAAGCTTGGTAACAAAATTCCGTATCAGGCCGATCTTCTGTTTCTTAATGGCTTCTTCCTGCGGATTCAGCTTATCATCCTGAACATCGATACCCACCGACTCTCCCTCGTCATCCTTATAAGCCGAATCGAGACTCATGGTGTCAAGCTTCTTTTTCCTTATAAAATCGATAGCATTATTTGTGGCGATCCTGAAAAGCCATGTGCTGAACGTATAGTCCTTTTTAAACCGGTGAAGGTTCTTAAATGCCTTGGCAAAGGCTTCAATGGTCAGATCCTCTGCATCATCGACATTTCTCACCATTTTGAGGATCATGTGATAAACAGGCTTTTTATACCGCTTCATGAGTTCGGCATAGGCTGTCTGATCCTTCTGTTTGGTGGCTCTGTCGATCAGTTTGAAATCCTCTATGGCCTTCGATGAAAATTCCTTGCCTAAATCCATTTGATTCTTTTTCTAAACGATGCAGCCAGGCTGAAAACTACCAAATAAGAAATATACACAAAATCAATGATCCACACCCAACCATACTTATATTTTACTCCAAATTTTCTGGAAATTACAATAAATGATATCATAATTAAGAACAACACAGCGAAAAAGATGCCAAGTGTCCAGTATAGCCGGTAAGAAAGTATGATTAATGACAATCCCAGTAACCAGCACATTAATTTGCTTCCTGCCAGAAGTCCCAGGATGCCGATATGTTTTTTCTTATACTTCTTTCCTGCCGACAAATGCCTGATCTTCTGTGTTCTGTAATTACCCAGGCTCCTCTCGGGTTCAGAAATCATTACCGCATCCGGGTGTATCGCCACCTGAGTGTTCTTGCCGTTAGCATGACGGTTGACAAAAAGATCATCATCACCCCCCACTATATTCAGTATCTTATCAAATCCGTTTTTCTTTAGAAAAAATGATTTTTTGTACGCCAGATTACGTCCCACTCCCATATAGGGTATACCCAACAAGGCCAGTGTAAAATAAGTCAGGGCGGTTTGCAGGGTCTCATGCCGGATGAACAGATTGAGCAAACCGGGGTATTTTTTATAATAGGAAAATCCAAGCACAAAATCTGTCTTGTGGTCAAACTGATTGACCATGGTCTTTATCCAGTGTATGGAGACAGGTTCACAGTCGGCATCGGTAAAAAGCAACAGGTCGTTACTGGCTTTTTTTATGCCAAGCGTCAATGCATATTTTTTTTCGTTAACATGGGCAGGAGTCCAATCTATCCGAACCATTTTCAGGTTTTTAATTTTTTTTCCGGCTTCTTTAAGAAAATCAAAGGTCTCATCTTCCGAGCGATCGTCCACCACAACGATCTCGTAATTGCCATAGGCCTGACCGGTCAGTTTATCGATCAGGTTTTTCAGGTTCTTCAATTCGTTGTGGGCACATATGATCACGGAAACCGGTTTGTCTTCAATGTCCAGCACATGCTTTCTCAGTGTGAATGATTTTATTTTGATAATTGCCACCAGGTGAAAGAAAAACTGAATGGCGGAAAACACAGAAAAAGCAATAAATAAAACCAACATTTCCAATAATAATGATGACCGGCCACATGATTTTGAGCGCCAAAGATAATCTTATATTTTAGAATATACTGAGCGATATGGTTTATTTTTGTGCCAGTGAAAAAAGGCCTTCATGCAATTTAAAATCCATAAGGAAGACACAGGATCCGGGGCGAGGGTTGGAGAGATGCATACCGGCCACGGGGTGATCAATACGCCGATATTCATGCCTGTGGGAACGGCAGGTACCGTAAAGGGTGTTCATCAAAAGGAACTTGCGGAAGATATTTCAGCAGAGATCATTCTGGGTAATGCGTATCATCTTTATATGAGACCCGGCCTGGAGATTATCCGAATGGCCGGAGGCCTCCATGAATTCATGGGATGGAAGCAGCCCATACTCACCGATAGTGGTGGGTACCAGGTATATTCTCTTGCCGATTCAAGAAGGATCAGTGAGGAAGGGGTGTCTTTTCAGTCTCATATTGACGGTTCCAGCCATTTTTTCAGTCCTGAGCTGGTTATCGACATACAGCGGGCTATCGGATCGGATATTGTGATGGCTTTTGATGAATGTACACCTTATCCCTGTGAATATGATTATGCAAAAAGTTCGATGGACCTGACCCACCGGTGGCTGAAGCGAAGCTGTGATCATTTCGACCAGACTTCTCCAGGGTATGGATTCGACCAGTATCTTTTCCCCATAGTACAGGGCAGCGTATACCCGGAATTAAGAAAGATCTCCGCCGGGACGATAGCCGGTTTTGAAAGGGCAGGCAATGCTATAGGAGGTTTGTCGGTGGGGGAACCTGTGGAGATGATGTATGAAATGACCGAGCTGGTCTGTGGCATACTGCCAAAAGATAAGCCAAGGTATCTGATGGGGGTGGGTACACCGGCCAATATTCTGGAAGCCATAGCGTTGGGTGTAGATATGTTTGATTGCGTAATGCCTACCAGAAATGCACGGAATGGCATGATCTTCACTTCGGAGGGCATAATCAATATCCGGAATAAGAGATGGAAAAACGATCTTTCCCCGGTCGATCCCGGCCTGGATGGATACGTAAGCCGGCATTACAGTAAGGCTTATCTCCGTCACCTGATTTTAAGCAACGAGATCCTGGGTGCACAGATAGCCAGCCTTCAGAATCTTTCCCTGTACATGTGGCTCGTAAAAGAATCGAGAAAAAAAATAACAAACGGATCATTTTTATCGTGGAAAAATAGGATGGTGTCCATTTTAACAGAAAGATTGTAAGGAGATAAATAAATGAAATTCAGGATAGTAGATAAGTTTATCATAACAAAATTCTTGAGTGCCTATTTCTTTGTTATGGCTATCCTTCTTACCGTGATCGGAGTGATCCAGATCACTGAAAAGAATCAGCAGATACTTGAAAATAACCTTTCGTTTGGCGAGGTAGCCCTATATATGCTTGATTTTTTCCCCTACATCGGCAATATGATCACACCGATCACCACATTTATTGCCGTGGTATATGTTACGGCTAAAATGGCCGGTCATTCCGAAATAATTGCCTTGCTGAGCAATGGTATCAGTTTTCACCGGCTCATGCGGTCTTATCTTATCGGAGCCTTGATCATTGCAGCCGTGAATTTCGTGTTTACCGGATGGATCATACCGAATTCCAACAAAGACCGTATTGCCTTTGAGATCCAGTATTTCGAAAAACCCTATCATTTTTCTGACAGGGATATCCATATCAAGGTAGCACCCAATTCTTATTTTTATCTTCAGCAATATAATAACCAGTCTCAGGTGGGATATAAGTTCACCCTGGAGACCATTGAGGATCATGAGTTACTGGCCAAACTATCTTCTCAGCGCATCGAATGGAATGCCGATTCTCAGCATTGGGAGCTTCGTCGCTGGGAGCTAAGAAAATTCGATGGAATGGAGGAGTATTACGATAATGGCGATTACCTGGATACCACACTCAATATTTCTCCCAAAGATTTCGATAATGACTGGCGTCTTTTTGAAACGCTGACCATTAACGAGCTGAATCAGCATATCGAGCTGTTGAAATCAAGGGGGGCCGATGATGTGATTGTTTATGAGGTGGAGAAATACGTGCGTTATACTTCACCGCTCACTGTACTGCTTTTAACCTTTATCGGCCTGTTTGTATCTGCCAGAAAGGCGAGGGGAGGTACCGGGTTTCAGATTGCTTTAGGGTTTTTGATTTCATTTATCTATATATTGTTTTTCTGGTTTTCCAAAACGCTGGCGGAAACGGGGGGTATGCCTCCGCTTATTGCCATTTGGGTACCTAATATTGTATTTACAGGTGTTGGATTTTTATTATACAGAACCGTGCCCCGATGAGCAGTTCAATTAAGGATTATCTGCAACTCCATTTTATTATCCTGCTCTGGGGGTTTACCGCCATACTGGGCCTGCTCATCCATACGCCTCCTGTGGAATTGGTGTTCTTCCGTACCCTGCTTGCCGCATTCGGTCTTGCGGCCATCCTGTTGTTTAGGAAGATCACCATGATGATCGATGTTAGGCAGACCATCCGGTTACTGGGCACAGGGGTGCTTATATCGGCCCACTGGATCCTGTTTTTCGGTTCGGCCAGGGTATCCACTGCATCGGTATGTCTTGCCGGCATGGCCACTACATCTTTCTGGACGAGTATAATCGAGCCGGTTACCAAGGGGCAGAAAATAAGGCTTCTTGAGGTCTTTTTCGGTTTTGTGGTGATTATTGGGCTTTACCTGATCTTTCATTTTGAGTTCAACCATGCGCTGGGACTGGTCCTTGCCCTTGGTTCTGCTTTTCTGGCAGCACTTTTTACGGTGATCAACTCCCACCTGACCCTGACCCAGAACCAATATGTGATCTCTTTTTATGAAATGCTGGGTGCCTGTGTGGCCACAGCTGTTTTCCTGCCACTGTATGGGTATACTTTTGCTGAAAATAACAGCCTAATGCTTTCACCGCCACCCATGGACTGGGTATATCTGAGCATTCTGGCTTTTGTATGTACGGTGTTTCCCTTTGCCATGTCCATTGAACTCATGAAACGGATCTCGGCTTTCATGGTGAACCTCAGTGTGAATATGGAACCCGTATATGGTATCATTTTGGCCTTCCTTATATTCGGTGAAAAAGAAAAAATGGATCCCGGATTTTATTTTGGCACACTGGTCATTTTATTTTCTGTCATTCTTTATCCCATACTGAGAAAAACCATTGACAAGCGAAAACGGAAATTTCACTGGATACGTTTATAATTTCCCCGTCCACCTGAAATAATGGTCAGGGAAATCAGATTTTTCCGGCTTTTCATCAAATATCCCATAAAAGGCGGAACCCGAGCCTGTCATGGAAGCATAGAGAGCACCTTGCCGGTAAAGGGTTTTTTTTATTTCTGCCAGTTCGGGATATTGAGAAAAAAGAGATCCTTCAAAATCATTTTTTAAAAAATGCCTCCATTCATCTACCGGATGCTGGGTTAAGATTTCCCGGATGGATATTTCCGGTATCAAGGGTATGACCTTTTTATACGCTTCGCTGGTGGATATAGATAGACACGGTTTTACAATAACCACGTGATACCCTTCAAGTAAAGGTTCGATTGCCTCAAGTTTATCACCTCGCTCTCCGGCAACCATCGGCCTGTTATAAATAAAGAAAGGACAGTCACTTCCTACGGATAGCGCGTAATCGGTAAGAATGGCCTCGTCGAGATATAATTCAAACATCCGGCTCAACGCTTTCAGTGTAAATGCTGCATCGGAAGAGCCACCGCCCAGGCCTCCTTCCAACGGGATCACTTTATGAAGGTGGATCGATACGGGAGGCAGGTTAAAATCTTTGGAAAATTGTTGCCAGGCTTTTACCACCAGGTTTTCACCGGTTTTCCCGGAAATGCTCAGTCCGGTGCCTGAAAATGAAAATTCACGGGTTTCGATGAGTTCGAGGGCATCTGAAAGAGGCACCGGATAGAAACAGGAGGATATATTATGGTAACCGTCCTTTCGTTTTTCAATGATATCAAGTCCAAGGTTGATCTTGGCATTGGGGAAAACGATCATTGGGAGAATCTTATTTTTTCTTCAGGTCTTCAATCAAGGCTTCTGTAATGCCGGATGTGGAGAAACCACCGTCATGCATCAGGTTCTGCATGGTAACCTTACGGGTAAAATCCGAGAACATCATCACGCAATAATTGGCGCAGTCATCGGCAGTGGCATTGCCCAGTGGCGACATTTTTTCGGCGTAATCCATGAATATATCGAATCCTCCGACACCCTTTCCGGCAGTGGTGACCGTGGGGGACTGGGAGATGGTATTGACCCTTATTTTTTTCTTTACGCCCAGCCGGTAACCATAACTTCTGGCGATCGATTCGAGCAGGGCTTTTGCCTGGGCCATATCCGAGTAATCAGGGAAGGTACGCTGGGCAGCGATATAGGACAAGGCCAGCACGGATCCCCATTCATTAATAAAGTCCATTTTTTCAGCTACCTGCATGATCTTATGAAAGGACAGACCCGACACATCGAGGGTTTTCTGAAACCACTCATAGTTGAGATCGCCATAGGGCTTTCCTTTCCTCACATTGGGGCTCATGCCGACACTGTGGAGGATGAAATCCACGCTGGAATTGAAATGATCGCGTGTAGCCTTGTAAAGGTTTTCTATGTCTTCGGTGGAAGTGGCATCAGCCCCGATCACGGGAGCGTCTCCGATCTGTTTTGCCAGGTCATGGATATTGCCCATTCTGAGTGCAATAGGAGCATTGCTCAATACCAACTGTGCTCCTTCCTCATACGCTTTGACCGCTGTTTTCCAGGCTATTGATTTTTCATCGAGGGCACCGAATATAATCCCTCTTTTTCCGGCAAGAAGATTATGAGCCATTTGAATTGATTGGTTTCGAACTGCAAAGGTAGGAAATAAAATATTATATGGAAATTTGAGCTAATTATATAATTTCCGGGCAAATATATTATGAAAATGTTAAATTGCAGGCTCAAGGGTTACAATTTGTGTTTTTTTCATATAAATTATTGATGGTCAGGACAGGTATAATTCTTTCATTAGTAATAATCAGCCATAGTTTATCCGGACAATGTCCTGATCCTACTACAACCGGGAATAGTCGTTGCGGCACAGGAACCGTTGAGCTTTCTGCTTCAGGGTCAACGGGTATTTATGCCTGGTACGATGATGCCGGTAATTTTTTAGCGACCGGGTCCAGTTTTACTACTCCGGTTATCAGCTCGACCACTGATTTTTATGCCACGGCATTCGATGCCACCACCCAAAATGCATTGGATTTCGACGGCTCCGATGATTATGTTTCCTTGTCGAAATTCTACAATACTTTAGGCCAATTTACCGTATTAACGGTCGAAGGATATGTGAATACTTCTGTAAGCGGTCAAAGTACCTTTGATAACTGGGCCATCATCGATTTTGACCGGAGTGAGTATTTTAATTTATATGTGACCGGCGATGACGGCAGGGTGGGATTCAGCACAACCGATGAAGGCGGAACTATCCATGATCTTTACAGCCCATCCGGAAATGCAGTTAACGACGGCACCTGGCATCATGTAGCAGGAGTATATGATGGAACGGATAAGATCATCTATATCGATGGTGTGGAAGTAGCCCGGGCCACCAATGCCCATGGTGGACTTCGCCTGGGGACCGGACTTACGCGTTATGGATTTATAGGAGACGGATCGGAAGCAGATACCGGCAACGGCAGCCGAAACAACCTGTATTTCCAGGGTCAGATCAGTGAAGTACGGGTATGGAATGTGGCAAGATCAGAAACTGAGATCAATAATGATATAGAAAAATGTGTTTCCGGCGCTTCGAATCTTGAAGTGTATTATCGTATGGATGACGGTACCGGAAGCAGTACGCTTACCGACTGGTCGGGCAATGGGTTTGATGGAACCTTGCGCAATATGGACCCGGATACCGACTGGGTGTCTTCCGGTCCTGCAATCCTGGGATGCTGTGAAAGCAATCAGGTGGTAGCAACTGCCACGGTAAATCCTTTGCCAGTGGTCGACCTTGGCGGGGACGATTGTGCGGAAGATCAGAAGATCCTCGATCCGGGAGCCGGTTTTACGTCCTATTTATGGCAGGACGGTTCCACGGATCAGACATTCACAGTATCCGAATCAGGTGAATACTGGGTTGAAGTGAGTGACGGTACCTGTACGAACAGGGATTCGGTTTACGTCAGTATTGTAAGCCAGCCTTCGGTTACCGATGGTTCCAATTGCGGTCCCGGAAATGTGACGCTTACCGCCTCCGGCAGTACCAATGAGTTTTATTACTGGTATGATGTAGAAACGGGTGGAAACCCGGTCGATGAAGGGGACACCTATATTACACCGGAGATCTCCTCTACTACCGACTATTATGTAGCCGAGTACGATACGATCAGCACCCGAGATGCATTGAGCTTTGATGGCTCGGACGATCATGTGGCCATACAGAACATAAATTACAATTCTTCAGGTATAGCTGAGCTTACCGTGGAAGCATGGATAAAAACCTCGAACGGAGGTGACCAGGTCATTGCTTCTTTCGACCGGTCGGAATACTGGCGACTGGAGATAAACGGTACCGGGGCTGGAACCGGCCAGATCGGTTTTGACATCAATACGGATGCAGGCATTGCTGACTTCGGAAGTACGGGAAGGGTAGACGATGGTGCATGGCATCATGTGGCGGCAGTATTCGATAACGGTAATATAACGATATACATCGATGGAATCCCGGACAATTCCACCTCGCTGGGATCCACTTATGGTAATGGGGTTACCCGGTATGGTTTTATTGGGGTTGGATCGGAAGCCGGTACGGAAGACGGTTCAACCGGTCCGAATGATTATTTCGAGGGAGAGCTGGATGAATTCCGTGTCTGGAATATCGCCCGCACCGAAGAAGAGATCAATATTTTTAAAGATAAGGAACTGACCGGCACGGAGACAGGATTGGAAGTATATTATAAGATGTCGGATGGAACGGGCAGTTCCCAGGTTACCGACCATACGGGGAATACAAATCATGGCACATTAAAAAATATGGATCCTGCAAGCGACTGGATCACCAGCGACCTGAAAGTATTTAAAACCACCTGTCAGAGCCAGCGGGTAACTGCCACAGCCACCATACATCCGGTGCCGGCCGTAGACCTTGGAGGCAATGACTGTGTGCAGGGAAGCAAAGAACTTGACGCCGGTGCCGGGTACGTCAGTTATCTCTGGCAGGACAATTCGACCAATCAGACCCTAACTGCCTCAGAAACCGGTTGGTATTGGGCTGAAGTGGAAAATGTGGAAGGGTGCATTAACCGGGATTCGGTATACCTGGTGATTGTCAATACGCCAACCGGAACGGATGGTGAAGCCTGTGATCCCGGATCAGCGACTTTGACCGCCTCAGGCTCGGGTAAAGAATTTTTTTACTGGTATGATGCCGAAACCGGTGGAAACCTGGTTGGCTCAGGCTCTGTTTTCGATACTCCGGAACTTTCAAGTACTACCAGTTATTATGTGGCCGAATATGATACCATGTTCACCAATGATGTGATCGAATTTGACGGGAATAATGATTATATCGCCATAAGGAATTTTAACTATGCAAGTTCAGGACAGGAGGAACTCACCGTGGAAACCTGGATCAAGACCTCCGACGGAGGAGACCAGATCATAGCATCCTACGACCGGTCCGAATACTGGCGGGTGGAGGTGAACGGAAATGGAGGTGGAACGGGTCAGATAGGATTTGACATTTACACCGATGCTGGCCAGCTTGATTTTGGGAGTAATGCACGTATCGATGATGGCAACTGGCATCATATCGCGGTTGTGTTCGACCATGGTGATATCTTTCTGTATATTGACGGCCTTGTGGATAACCTCACTAATTTTGGCAATACTTTCGGGAATCCGTCGAATCCCACCCGGTACGGATTTTTGGGTACGGGGTCCGAAGCCAGTACAGAGGACGGCTCTACGGGTCCCGATGATTATTTCAACGGCATGATGGACGAATTCCGTATCTGGAGCGTGGCCAGGTCGGAGGCGGAAATTCAAAATGACATGAATAAATGCCTGCAGGGCGACGAGACAGGGCTGGAAGTGTATTTCCAGATGGACGATGGTGCGGGAAGCAGTACGTTGACCGATAAATCGGGTAATGGAAACGGGGGGATATTGAAGAACATGGATCCTGCATCCGTATGGACTTTCGACTCAAATACGATTTATGGATGCGGTACTTGTGAAAGTTCACGAACGGAAGTCCAGGCTATAATCCACCCTTCACCAACCAATATCGATCTGATAGAATCCTGCCCCGGAGCCAGTCAGACCGCCATTTCAATGCTGGGTATCGGGGGAACCGGGAATTATGATTACAGGGAGATCGGTGGGGCTTTCGACTATTCGGGTACATTTACCAATACGCGTCAATCCTTTACTATGACCAATAATCAGATATATGATTTTGAGGTAAAAGATGAAAATAATTGTACCTACATCCTCAATAATGTGGTTATCGGTCCCTCTCCATCAACCATTGCGTCCAGTTCAAGTTCCGGAGGTTGTATCTCCCAGGGTGATGATGTGTGGTATCTGATCACGAACGGGACCAATGAGATCATTGCTGCGGTAAAGGATAATGGTAATGCCCTGGGCAATATTACTGCGGAAGTATGCCTTGATCCCGGTCCGGGTATCGTTAACGATGACGCCCATATGGCCCGACATTTTATAATCAATGCCGATAACGATCCCGCCCTGGCAGGGGCAGAGGTCCGTTTTTATTTTACAGATAGTGAATTGACGGACCTGCAGAGTGCCGCAGCAGGCACACCCAATCCCGACGATGATGTATCCGGAATCGGAGATCTGGGCACTACACGGTATGAGGGCCCGACTGAAGACTGTAATTTCGATGAGACAGATGCTACTTCACTTGTATTTCTGACCCAGTCAGGAAATGGAACAGAATTCAGTTCGAATTTTATCCAGGTGAATACCACTTTCTTTTCTGAGTTCTGGTTGCATGCTTCCGGTTCCAACAGTCCTTTGCCTGTAGAGCTTATATCATTCAATGCTTCGCCTTCGGATAATTATGTCGAGCTTGAATGGGCCACCGCTACCGAGCTTAATAACGATTATTTTACCCTTGAAAGATCCGAAGATGGGTTTGATTTTAAAACCATTGCCATCATCTCAGGGGCCGGTGATTCCTATGAAAGGAAGGACTATTCTTACCGGGATTATTTTGCTCAAAACGGGATTAATTATTACAGGCTCCGGCAGACCGATTTTGATGGGACCACGGAGTTTTTTAACATCGTCTCTGTTGAATATTCCGGCACCAGAAACACCGTCAAGATATTTCCGAATCCGGCAAACCAATCGAACAGTGTTTCAATAGATTATCTGAGTAAAAAAGATGAAGAAATATCTGTTTCTGTTTTTTCCGTTTCGGGGAACAGGGTCTTTGAACAGGAATTTGATGCCTGGGAGGGGGTAAATAAATATGAAATCCCTGTTAATCAATTGATTAATAATGTGTATATAATCCGGATCACGAACAGTGAATATACTGTAACGGAAAAATTAATAATCAATTGATTTTTATTGTTTTTTACTCATCGGATGACTCTTGTTTATACTTTTCGGAGGTTACTCATCGGATGACTCCAAGTCATCCAATGAGCGATACGGCTGAGTGATACTTGAGGTCATACAATGGGTAAAAAACAAACTTAGACGATGAGTTAACCCGAAAAATTCATAAATTTTTCGCCCGAAGGGCCGATTAAGCGCAATT
>CAZIXF010000021.1:20660-83021 GCA_964543195.1 uncultured Roseivirgaceae bacterium | reverse complement strand
TATATAATTCTGTGATTATCAAGAAATTGCGCTTAATCGGCCCTTCGGGCGAAAATTTATGAATTTTTCGGGTTAAAATTTAGCCTGCAGCCGGATCCCGGCGTCCAGATGGAGGTATCCCAGTCTGATTATGTATATATGCCAATCAAAAAAGGGATTCCCAATTCCCAATACCTGAAACCCGTATTTACCTGTTATTCATTCTGATTAATGCCGGGTTGTTGCTGAACTTCCTCTCCGGGAGGGGGTGGCTCAACGCCAAGCTTATTTAATATCAGATCAGTTACATTGGAATCTTCCGTGGCATATAAAAGCACCGGGAAAGTACCGGCGTCTGAACTGAATATATGAGAATAACCGTTTTCTTCGGCCACTGCGTTAATGGCATTCTGGATCTTATCATAAGCGGGCTGTAAAAGCTGTGCCTGCTTTTTCTGCAGGGATGCATCCGCATCACGCTGAAATTTTTCAATGGATTCCCTTAAGGCCGTTAATTCGGCTTCCTTATCCCTGGCAACTTCCGGTATCATCTGGCCCTGGCTCATCTTCTGCTGGTAATCCGATAATTTGGTCTGGAACTCCTGCATTTTGGATTGAAGCTGGGATTCCAGTTGTTTGGAATAGGCCGATAACTCCGACTCAATTTGCTTGTATTCCGGAAGCAGAGTAAGTACATAATCAGGATTCGTATATCCTACTTTTAAGGCCGATTGTGCCTGGAGATTCATCATCCCGGCAATAATCAGGGTTATAACTATTAATGTCTTTTTCATTTTATTACAGTTAGAAACAAATTAATTACTTGATTATATCATTTTCATCACCCAACCCTAATTCTTCCAGTACATAGTCAGTATAGTCGTGAATAGGATCGGTATAAATCAAAACCAGTTCGCCGGATTTATCGAAGATCATCTGAAGCCTGTTTTCTTTTGCTACTTTTTCGACGGCTTCAAATACCTTATCCTGAACGGGTTTTATCAGTTCTTTTTTCTTTAGAAAGAAAAGCCCTTCAAAACCAAACACCTTTTTATGATATTCCTTGACCTCTTCTTCTTTCTCCTGGATCTCTGCCAGTCTTTCCTCACGCATTTCTTTTGTCAAAAGGACTTCTTCAGCCTGTAATTTATTGTACATGGATTCGATTTCCTTATACATATTGGCTATTTCCTGCTGCCAGCTCAAAGATAATGCATTAATTTCATCCTGGGCTTCTTTGTATTCAGGAATTTTGCTGAGGATGTATTCGGTATCGACATAGCCCCATTTCTGAGCCAGCACCTGGCCCGGCCCCAGCATGAAAATTAAACCGATTGTTAAAATACTACGCATGAGCACTCATTTTTTACCTAAACTGTTGTCCAATGGTAAAATGGAACTGCGAACCCCATTTATCTTTGGTCTGACCGGGAATAGGATCGAATCCATACCCCCAGTCAATCCCAAGCAATCCAAAAGCAGGCATGAATATCCTAGCCCCGACTCCGGCTGATCTTTGTAAGTCAAACGGATTAAATTCCGCATAATTGTTCCAGTTACCGCCCGCTTCACCAAATCCAAGAACGTAAATAGTCGCCGAAGGGTTCAATGATACAGGATATCTCAATTCAAACACAAATTTATTATACGCTATGCCGCCTTCTACACCCTGATTCCGATCTACCGGATTCAGGGAAAGATCGTCATATCCCCTCAATGCTATGATGTCGGTTCCCAGCAGAAAGGTATTAAAACCACCTGCAAGTCCGCTTCCACCCATAACAAACCGTTCAAACGGGCCCACCGGCACACCGTAGTTACCGATATAACCAATGTGTGCCTTTGTAGTAGCTACCAAATTTCCTGCCAGTTTCTGATGGAAGGTGGCATCGAACATCCATTTATGATATTCAACCCATTTCCATTTGGTGGCATTATCGACTGAATTGTAATCAATATTCCTCCAATTGGAATAGGGAGGCGTTAAACTTACGCTGAGGGATATGTTCGATCCATACCGGGGATACATGGGTGCGTCGATACTGTTTCTGGCTATAGTCGTATTAAAGGTAAAATTATTGGCTATACCATCTGAAAAACCAAGTCGCCGGTATCCGTAATCGTTCAATTCATATAAATAATAGCTTAATGAATTGCTGATCGTAAAATAATCATCCGGCCACCGGACCCTTCGTGTCAGGCTCACTGAACCACCGCTTACTTTTAAAGAACCCTGAAATTCTTCGGATCCGAAAATATTGGTCCGTTGTACTGAGCGCTGCAGGGCTACGGTAAATGCATTGGGCTTTTTACCTCCCAGCCACGGTTCGGTAAAAGAAAATGAATAGCTCTGAAATGCTCTTCCGTTTGCCTGAGCCCGTAACTGAAGTCTCTGACCATCACCCACGGGAAGGGGTCTCCATTTACTTAGATTAGTAATATTTTTAATGGAGAAATTGTTGAATACCAGGCCTAAGGTCCCTACAAAGCCATAAAATCCACCCCATCCCCCGGATAATTCGATCTGATCGCTCGGTTTTTCGACAAGGGTGTACTCGATATCTACGGTACCATTCTGGAAATTGGGTAATGGATTGATCCCGATCTGTTCCGGATCAAAATAACCTAACTGGGAGAGTTCGCGCTGGGTACGGATCAGGTCAGACCGGCTGAATTTTTCTCCCGGCAGTGTTCTGATCTCCCGGCGGATCACATGGTCACTGGTACGGTCATTTCCTCTGACGATCACTTTATTGATATCGAATTGCCGACCTTCGTTAATCCGCATTTCAACATCTATTGAATCCCCGTCGATTTCCGTTTCAACCGGCACGCAGGTGAATGCAAGATAACCATTGTCCATATATAAGCCGTTGATATCCGTGCCGCTGGGATTAAAGCTGAGCTTTTTATTGATCAGCTCCATGTTGTAAACATCCCCCTTCGTTATACCCAGTACCCGGTTAAGCACATCCTCTTCGTAAACAAAATTCCCGGTCCATTCAACGTCCCTGAAATAATATTTTATACCCTCATCCACGGTGATTTCAATATTTATCTTATTCGGGCTGACATTATAAATGGTGTCATCAATAATCCTGGCATCACGGTAGCCCCTGGAGTTATAAAAGTTTATCAGGCTTTTTTGGTCCTCCCTGTAATCATTTTGGATAAACTTGGATGTTCTGAAAAAGTTGAGTTTCACCTTATCATTAAAATAGGCTTTTACATCCTGCCAGGAAACCTGATGGGTTTTGAAAAGGAAATTACCCAGTTTTTCAGGAGTGGTACTGGTGATCTTGTCGGCCAGGTCACGGACCAAATGAAAGCGGAGATGCTCATTGGTATTTTTCATCTTATTGCCGAGTTTGGCATCCATGAATTGTTCATTACCGTAAAAAATCAGATCGTTGATCTTGACCTTCTGTTTTTTGTCTACTTCAATGATGATCTGGACGCTGTTTGATACCAGGGTATCTTCCCGTTGGATGATATTGACTTCCGTATTGAGAAAACCCTTTTCCACGAAATATTTCCTGACACTAAGTTCCGTGTTTTTAATTACCACATCGGTGAGGACACGTCCCCGGATCAATTTTATCTGATCGTTTAATTCTGATTGCTGGGTTTTGCTTACGCCTGAATAAGTGATCCTGGTTAATCTGGGCCTTTCCTTCAGGTCAATGGTGAGCCAGACCCGGTTATCTTCAATCTTATTGACAAAAATAGAAATATCTCCTATGATACCAAGCTCCCATATTTTCTCGATTGCTCCCGAAATGTCGTCTCCCGGGATCTTAACCTCATCTCCCACCTTCAATCCTGAAATGGATATGATGGCATTATTATCGTGGAATTCGGCGCCCCTGACTGTGATCTCCGCAATTTCATATACTTTGGGATTCCTGTAATCGAGCTCGATCTGATCGTCACCTGACGGACCCGGGATCCCGACCTGTGCATAGGTATAGACTGATAACAAGATTGATAAGAAAAATAATAGATTCTTTTTCATCCCTTCAAATTTACCTGTTCACTTATTTTTCCAAACCGTCGTTCCCGCTGCTGATAGGATAAGAGCGCTTCATATAGATCTTTCTTGCGAAAATCGGGCCATAGAACCTCTGTAATATATATTTCAGTATATGCCATTTGCCACAATAAAAAATTGCTGATCCGCATTTCCCCGCTCGTTCTTATAAGTAGCTCGGGATCAGGCATTTCTTTTGTGCTAAGATAACCTGAAAATGTTTCGGGAGTAATTTCTTCTTCCGAAATCCTATTATTTTTAACATCTTTTAACACTTTTTTAACCCCTTCAACGATATCCCAGCGCCCACTGTAACTCAAAGCGAGAGTAAGTGTAAGGCCATTATTTTTTCTGGTCATCTCAATGGCTTCTGCCAGCTCCCTCTGGCATTTTTCTGGCAGGGACCTTAATTCTCCTATCACGTTAAGCTTTATGTTGTTTTTAATTAATGTTTCGGTTTCTCCGTGAATGGTCTTAACCAGTAATTCCATTAAACCCTCGATCTCATCTTTTGGCCTGCCCCAGTTTTCAGTGGAAAAAGCATACAAAGTGAGATAGTTGATGCCCAGTTCGGCACAGCCTTCCGATGTGGCTCTAACCGCTTCCACGGCATTTTGATGACCAAATATCCGCATGGCCCCCTTTTTTTTTGCCCATCTGCCATTACCATCCATAATAACGGCCACATGGGAAGGTAACCTGCCCTTCTCTATCTTTTCTTTCATACTTTTCATTCTTTGCGGAGCTTAAGAGTGCAAAATTGGCCTATTTTTTTAAGAATATAAAACGATTTAATGACAGAATCAGTAAAATCCATAAGGACAGGGTATGAAATAGATGGTATAATTTATCGTAAAACCAACAAAATAATACGTATCGAAATTATACTTATTCCCGTAATCGTAATCCTTAAAACGATCGTCTACTCCTGCGATACCATCCATATGGTCCGTGAGGGTGGGCCTGGCGCTGGTTTCAATGCTGATATCAAATTTTCTGCTCAATTGATATTTGATCCCTATACCCAGTGGGAAAGCAGGCGTTAGCGGGTTTTTATTATCCTGTCCGGGCCTCTCACCAAAAAAACTGATCAATGAGATGCCGGCATTCAGGTAGGGTGTCCAGTGTACCCGGGAATGCTTACTTTTATAATCAAGAAAATAAAACTCCAGCAAAGTAAATCCCTCAAAAAGATAAATATTAAATGATTCATTTCTTACACGGTTAAAGGGATCATTGGCAAACCGGTCATTCCCTGAAATAATTCCACCGCCTAATCCGTAACGCAAGGCTATTGAGGAAGATATATTCGATCTGAAAAAAACAGCTCCCGCGGGCCTGTGGTTCCTGATCACATAATTTTGATTCAGATCTCCTGTATAATTATAGGCTCCCAACTGGAATCCGATTTCCGACAACTGAGCATGAGTGTGATCAGTTATATGGAACAGGGAAAAAAATAAAATGATTTTATAGATTGAAATGGAACGTAATGCAGAAATTACAACAACAACCTGACCTTGTTTGTCATCATCTGAATTTCGCATTCCTAAAGGTTCCACCAAGGATATAGGTTAATTTTATACTAGTAACGAAAAAAATGTCATTATCGCTATTATTCCCCCTTATATTTGTTTCATGTTCACTTCCGTAACCGGCAAATACCGTGTAAGTATTGCCATCATAAGGTGAAACATAAGTGTAATAGGATGTATTAGGCAATATGGCATTTTCAAAATCCCTTGACTCGCCTGTATTGACTGCAGTCTGTTCCTGTGACCGGTCAGACAATGCCCTTGCCAGGGGGTCATCAAAGATGCCGAGATCCACATATTTCCCGCTTACATCATCGATATAATCGAAAAACAATACCCGGTAACCCACTTCAAAAGCAATGTCAAAATTATCAATCAGCCTGTAGTTTACACCCAGTCCGACCGGTAGCGATAACTGAATTCTGCTGTAAGGCTTAACGTCATAGGCATCGCTATATTGCCCCTCAGTGCCCAGGGGTTGCAATGCTACCCATTGTCCCGCTTTATCGATTGAATTACCAAGCTGGTCCGTTTCGGGAGCGAGGGCCTGGGGGTTATGATAAAAAACTCCTACACCTCCAAACATATAAGGATTCAGGATAGGTCGGCTCAGGTAAGTTCCCCGGTTAGTGAAAAGGTCTACTTTGCCAATTAAAGATAATTCAATAAGGGTATTTCTGAATTGCAAATTCCGGATATAACGGTATTTGGCCAGTTCATCATCAGGATCGGCCGATTCGAAATCACTGCCGCTGAGTATCCCAAACTCCAATGTGGTCCGGAAACTGATCCTTGGTGCATATTTATACTCGGCGAAAAGGCTAAGCCCGGGTCTTGTGAATGAGATATCAGTACTTCCGATGTTTGATTTGGGTGCCAGGTCGCCAAAATAGTTGAGGGTGTTAATACCGCCCCCGATAGCCAGGTATCGTTTATTGGCAAAGGTTTTTATGTTTCCCTTGTATCTCGATACCCGGAGATTGTTTTTTCTTTTAACTCTTTGTGAAAAGCCATCATGCGCAATGATGACCAGAAAAGCCAGTAGTGCTATTTTTATTAAACTCCTCATCCTGATTATATCCTCTATTTTATTTTTAAAACAAATATATACTTTATTAAAAGTTAATCAAACAGTTAGGTTAGGTCAGGAAAGGTTGAAGAAGGTAAATATGAATATATCTTTTAATATCAGATATTAATATATCTCATTAACAGATCCAGTCGGTCTTTCTGGTCTATATTCTGAGGTGTATCTTTAAATTGCGCTATTATATTATAACCGAATCTTTCGAGTGTAGCAATGATCCTGGCTATTTCCGTTGTATTGATCTTCAATGTTAATATCAGATTCTCACTATCCATGGGATCATTTTTGATATAACTGCTTAATACTTTAGCTGAATTTTCCTCTATTAGACGGGATATTTCAGCCAGTGAATAATCAATATATTTAATTGAAATAACAATAATGCCACCCGGACTCTGAATAGCGCTTGTTTGCGAAAAGGCATTCAAGATATCATCGATGGTAACCACACCCAGATAAGTATCATCGTCGTTCAGGATAGCTACCATATCTATATTGAAATCCTTTATAAGCCTGATTAAATCATAGAAATGCTGATTTTTATTTAAAAAACAATCGTTCCCTATCAGGTTAATTTCTGAAATCGGCTTTTCCAGTTCATTGTTTTCGAAAATAATGTTTTCCGAGACAAAACCCCTGAACATGCTTTGTTCGATAACCGGAAGAAAATTGGCCCGTAATTCCCCCATCCAGAGAATGGCTTTCTCGGCATCGTCCTTCATGGTTAAGGCCGGTATCATATCATTTATTAATTCTTCAGCTATCATTGCAGCATTATCATTGCTTTCCTATGATAATTATACACTTCTTTATTTATTTTACACAATAAAAAAGCTGAATTTTTTTTTCACTCCCAAATATTAATAATAGTATTGTCGAAAAGGTAACTTGATTCAGGATAAAAAATTCACATTTATCCAGTTTCTTATCATATCAAACCCATATTGAGTCAGAAAGGCTTCGGGATGGAATTGAAGGCCTCTGATGTTCAGGTTTTCATGCCGGATGGCCATAATTTCACCCTCACTAGTTCGTGCGATTATCTTCAGGCAGGCAGGTAAATTATCCAGAATAAGAGAATGGTAACGGACTATCTCTAACTGGTCGGGCATATTATTGAAGAGGTAATCATCCTCCACCCTGATCTTCGAAATTTTTCCATGCATGGGTTTGCCTGCTCTGACAATCCGGGCCCCGTACATACTTCCAATTGCCTGATGTCCCAGACAGATCCCCAGGATGGGATGTGAACCGGCAAAATAACGTAAGATTTTTAAAAGATTCCCCGAAGATTCGGGAACGCCGGGACCGGGAGATAAAATTACCCCTTTGTAATTAAATCGGGAGACCTCTTCAAGTGTTTCACTGTTCCTGAATACTTTCACCTCAACCTGCAGCTGGCAGAGATAATCGACCAGATTATAGGTGAATGAATCATAATTATCGATAAGGAGCAACAAAATTGAGTTAATTGAATAATTTCTGGATGGATTCAAAAAGATTTTCAGCAAAAGGAAAAACCGAGGCTACATATTGGCCCACCATAGGTGCAAAATCGATGATATAGGGATATAAGTATGAATTTTCTGTCAGATTATCCGGGATGGTGATATGGATCCTTTCAGTAAGCCATAATATGATGCTGATGAGAAAAGCCCACTTGAAAATACCGAGGATAGCCCCTGACAGATTATCGAATGCACCCAGTATGGTAAAGTCGATAAGCCTTTTTAACAAAAGACCCAAAAGATTTACAATGATCAAAATGCCGACAAAAATGCCGATAAAGGCGATGAATGGTACAAAATTGCTGTATTCCGGTATGTGCTGGTTGAGAAATTCAATACCTTCATGTAATAATTTAAAAGCACCCAATATGGCCAGGACAAGGGCAATGATGCCGAATAATTCAAGTAATAATCCCCTTTTAAATCCCAGATAGGCACCGAGTAAAAGGGGGATGAGTAATATCAGGTCGAGGGTATGCACGTGGATTTAATCCGTTAACAGTTTTTTTGCCATATCCGCGATCATCCTGTTATCGGCCTTTCCAGCCAGTTTTCCGGTAGCCATACCCATTACCTTACCCATATCCTGCATTCCCTGCGCTCCCGTTTCTTTAATGATGGACCTGATCTCTTTTTCAAGTTCTTCCTCACTGAGTTGCTGCGGAAGATATCTTTCTATAATTTCCAATTCCGTCTTTTCCTTGCCCACCAGGTCCTCCCTTCCCTGTTCTTCATAGATCCGGATGGAATCTTTTCGTTGCTTGGCTGCTTTGTTAAGCAGTTGCATTTCGGCGGCTTCACCCAGCTTTTCCTCTTTCCCCTTTTCTGTCTCAGCAAGTAAAATCAACGATTTGATGGCCCTCAATGCCCTCAGTTCATCCTTATTCTTTGAAAGCATGGCCTTTTTAATATCACCATCGATCTGTTCTTTTAGGCTCATTGATAATTTAAATGATGATTTATTGATTAAATTGCAATCAAATTTACGAATATTTATTGCAATGACTAAACTCAGTGTAAATATAAACAAGATAGCTACGCTCAGAAATGCAAGGGGTGGGAATAATCCGGATGTGTTAAAGGCGGCCATTGACGCCCAACGATTCGGTGCACAAGGCATCACGGTTCATCCCAGACCTGATGAACGACATATAAAATACCAGGACGTGCTCGATCTCAAAGACGTGATCACTACAGAATTCAATATTGAGGGTTATCCTGATGAACGGTATCTTGGCCTGATAAAAAAGGTTAAGCCGGACCAGGCTACGCTTGTTCCCGATGCTCCTGATGCAATTACTTCCAATGCCGGATGGGATACGGTTAAGCACAAGGCTTTTCTGTATGAAATAATCAGGGAGATAAAAAGTCAGGATATCAGGGTTTCTGTATTTGTGGACCCGGAGGAGAAAATGGTTGAGGGTGCGGCAACCGTTGAAGCAGACCGTATTGAATTATATACCGAGCCATATGCTGCAGCTTTTCATACTGACCGGGAAAAAGCAATTGATCCCTATGTTAAATGTGCCGAACTTGGCCGTAACCTGGGACTTGGCCTCAATGCAGGGCATGATCTCGACCTGGAGAACCTGAAGTACCTTTCGGATCGTATTCCCTATCTTGATGAAGTCTCTATCGGACACGCACTGATCTGCGATGCACTATATTACGGTTTTGAAAATGCCATTCAATTATATTTGAACCAATTGAGATAATAAATTTTATCATGATCAAATCGATGACCGGCTTTGGCCGAGCAGAACATTCTACCGATGACCTGGCTCTGATTGTGGAAATCAAATCGCTTAATTCGAAATACCTGGACACTTCAATAAAAATCCCGAAGGTTTTTTCCGAAAAGGAGATCCCACTGAAAAACCTGCTTGAAAAAAAACTGGAAAGGGGGAAAATTAGCCTGAATATCGATTATCAGAATAAAAGCCAGGAACAGGTTCCCCAGATCGTGAATGAATCTTTGTTTAAAGGATATTACGCCAACCTGAAAAAGATCGCCGACGAACTGAATGATGATAAAGCGGATATATTCAGGATCACACTTTTTCTGCCTGAAGTGATTGCATCCGGCCTGGATAATGAAAAAGATATGGCCAACTGGGATATTATTGAAAAAAAGATCAACGAAGCTATTGAAAAATGTGACCAGTTTCGCCTGGAGGAAGGAGCGAAACTGGGCAGGGAATTCAAGACTTATATCAACAACATCGTTGATTATCTTGAAATGATTGATAACCTTGATCCCGAACGGATCGAGCTGATCCGGTCAAGGATCGAATCCAATATTCAAAATCTAATCCCGGAAGGGGATTATGATCAGAACCGATTTGAACAGGAATTGCTTTATTATATTGAAAAACTCGATATCAGCGAAGAAAAAGTCCGGTTAAAGACTCATCTTGATTATTTCATAGCAGAACTTGACAATGAAGGGTCAAACGGTAAAAAACTGAATTTCATTTCCCAGGAAATCGGACGCGAGATCAACACCATTGGATCGAAAGCCAATTATGCCCCAATCACCAAATATGTGGTGCTTATGAAGGAAAACCTGGAAAAGATAAAAGAACAGATGCTCAATATCCTGTAATATCTCCGATCCCGATCAGGTTTTAAATCTTTATAACAGGGATCTATACTTTATTGCTTTAACACATCCTTGAGAGAGCCGTTTTTCTTCACTGTGAAATCATTATACACGTTCTTCTATGCAGGCATACAGATCTGACCGCAATATTTAAATCTGAACATATTATCCATTGATGATTGAGGGATAATACCTGCCTCCGGAAGATGAAAGTGCACAAAAAAAGGCTGCCTTTTTTGAGACAGCCTTCTTTTTATAAGTGTTTATTTATTTTTTTATCCAAGTTTGAACGTGATTGGAAGAATCATCCTTACTCTCACGGCACGTCCTCTCTGCTTTCCGGGTTTCCAGTGGGGGGCTTGCCGGATTACCCGTACGGCTTCCTCGTCACATCCAGCTCCGATTCCCTTAATGGCTTTCACATCGACAATCGAACCATCTGTATTAACGACGAATTCTACGAATACCTTTCCTTCGATACCCATTCTTCTGGCCTGGGCCGGATATTTAAGGTTTTTCTGTACGTATTCATAAAACGCTGCCATGCCACCCTGGGGTTGCGGCTGCTCTTCCACGATGGTAAAGATCTCATCAGCTACTTCTTCTTCTACCGGTTCTTCAAAAACGATCTCCTCGACTACCGTTTCTTCTGTGATCTCAACGTCCAGGTCGACTTCAATGTCTTCTTCAATTTCCTCTTCATCAGGCACCTCGATAATTTCAGGCTGCTGTACCTTTGGAGGAGGAGGTGGTGGCTGTTCTGTAGGCGGTATTTCCATTACATCTTCGAATTCATCATTTACCTCACCCAGATTCATCAAATCGCCTTCATCGTAAAACTTCCATTCAAAGGCCGTAATCACGAGCAGAAGACTGATGACCAGGCCGATATTCAGAAACAATCCTGTTTTTCTGGTTACATCAACCTTTGGATTCTTTTTTTCTTCCATAATTAATTCTTTTAGTTTTTCTGTACTAAGAGTCGCCTTCTAGTAAAGATACGAAATATATATTAATTTGTTTATAGGGTAAAAAAATTAAATTTCAATTTAAAAAGCAACAATCCGAACAGAGAACCGATAAAATTGGCAATCAGGTCAGGGATCTCAAAATTTCTTTCTGGTATCATAAGTTGAAGGATTTCAATAATAAAGCCATAAACTGTTGCCAGGATTAAAACGATTGCCAGGCTCCGGATAAAGTTATAATTGCCTTTTTTCCGTTCTTTCAGATAACCGGCCAGGACAAAGGAAAAGAGGGCGAACATAATTCCATGCATGATCTTATCAAGATGGGGGATATCGATCCAGTTTTTTGCCTGAAACGGGTCTCCCGGTATCAAGGTGCCCACTAACATGATTATCGTCCAGATCCAGAATACCTGTCGATATCTTATTTTATATTTACTCAATTAGTTTCCTGTATTCCTCCGCTGATAGTAAATCATCTGTCTGAGCGCTATCAGAAAATTCGATACGGATCATCCAACCATCGGTATAAGGATCGGAATTGATCAGTTCCGGTTCATCTTCAAGTTCCTCATTAAATTCACTGATCTTTCCGGAAACGGGCATAAAGAGATCTGAGACTGTTTTTACGGCCTCAATTGTCCCAAACACGTCACCTTTTTCTTTAGTTTCGCCCTCTGTCTCGATCTCAACGTACACAATATCCCCCAATTCTTTCTGGGCGAAGTCCGTAATACCTACTGTCCCGATATTATTTTCGATCCTGATCCATTCATGGTCTTTGGTGTACTTTAGATCTTCTGGAATATTCATAATATTTTATGTTATTGATCTTAAAAAAATAAAGCCTAAATATAATCCTTAAATATTTTATTGTGCTAAACTAAATCTAATTTGTGTACCGAAGGAAGTAGTTGACCGTTTAAATGAACTCGAGATCCGGGGTTCATTGATATTCCTTTCAAAATAAAGGGTCACGTTCAATCGCTGACTCACCATATACTGGACTGTGGGTCGCAACTGAAAGTTAATGTTACCCTGGGTAACTGTATTCAGTTCATCAATTTTCCGTTGAATGGTTTTTGTGTCCCGGATTGTAAAATTGATCCTGAACTGGATGTCGTTATCCAGGATGATGGTCTCCCCCTGCCATGTGAATGGAAGTTTGAATTTATTCTTTGTATAGCCGACATCAATGGAAAAATCATTGCTAGTCAGTTCGGTTACCTGGGCATTCGACATATTCAGTGCCAGGTTTCTTTCCTTTTTATATTCCACACGGGCTGTCATCCTGTTTTTAGTCCTTAAATTCACACCGATTAATGGTGCAAACCGTTCGGAGATCAGAGCCTGACTGATCACATATACCGGGACCAGGTCTCCATTTTTATTTTTCCGGATGGCCGGTCGTGTATTCTCTATCGGATGAGAAAGATCGATAAATTCTTCATAGAATAATGAATTGGTATAATTGCTGACTGAAAAATTGGAACTGTAGCTATGGGTAATATTGATCGAAGAGAAGATCTCCTGAAATGCCGGAATTCTTCCCAGGCCTGCAAAATCAACCCGCCAGTTAGGCAGGGGCCATTCCGGGAAGGAAGTCAGATTCATTGTTGAAGGATTTTTTCCCAGGTAGGCTGCCATGAAGGCCGGGATAAGCACGTCCTGAGCGTTGAGATTATACTCGCCCACTGGGTTCATGGCATTTAACCGGTCCCTTATCGTTTCACGGTATGATTCAAAGTCCTTGAAGACAGGAGAATTATTATCCAGATCGTCCTTCATGAATGCGGTACCAATTGAGATCACGGAAATATTATAAGATCCGGTTCGTGTGGGTGCAAAGGACCGGGGAGCCTGAACAACAGAGCCATCGGATAAAGTGTCATCGGCATAACGAAAGATCTCGTTGTAATTACCCATTTTGGATTTATTGGCGGCAAACTGGATACGAAGATCGCGGAAAGGCTCAATATTGCCGGAAATTTTCAGGTCTATATTTTTATACTGGGTAAGAGGAAAGGTGAGGAATTCACTTCCTGCAAGCCAGTTATTTTCAACCATTCTGTTTCTTATTCCCACATCCTGACTTCCGAGAATAAAATCATATCCCGGCGCGGTAAAGGAGGAATCGAGTCCAAAAAGAAACACATTGGGCGTATATCCGGGAAGGACTGTTCCCCGTCTTTCATTATAGCTCACGTTAATGGAACGCAACATCATCAGAAACCTGAGAACACCCTTTACGGCTTTCAGGTCGGGTTTTTGTGCCGTGGTATCGGTCTGGTTCCTGGGAGGGGGCCTCCTGGAACTTCTCGCGGGAGAATTGATCTCTTTCAGGAAATTGATCTTGTTGTATAACCTTACAAAATCCAGTTTTCCATTCAAACCGACATCCCGCCTGTTTTGCACGGTATTACCCAGCGTATCGGCCTGGTCAACAGCACCGGCTGTCCAGGTATAGCCCATCCCATACCGGACATCGGAATTGATCCAGTCCGTAATGGGGATCTTATCGATGGGTATACGATATGTAAGGCCGATATTCTGGTCGAAGGTTTTCATCCTTCCTAAACTTTTCAGGTTGGTAATGATGGAATCTTTCTTGGCCTGGGTATTAATATCGCCCCTGGGTTCGTCAATAATTGCATTGCCCCGGGCATTATAATCGATAGAAAGGCTCTTGAACAGGTTCCATCTGAAATTATACATCCGGTTGAAAGTAAAATACTTTTCGAAGGTAGGCAGTATGCCTTCCGTGGTCAGGTTCGAATTGCGTAGCTGGGTTTTTACAAATCGCCGGTCCAGGTCCCACCGGACTCCCAGATTAGAGAACATGGGAGAAAAATTAAAATCCCTGATCAACTGAAGATACGGTGATTGAAAGGCATCGGAATTGGCGAAGGGTTCCACATTGACCGGATCCGGGTTATAATTGTAGGATATGCCTCCCCTTATGTTTTTATTTACATATTGGGCCCGGTAAACATTGGACTGTTCAGCCTCGGAATAGGCAAAGGTGAAGGCAAAATTCTCGATATCATATATATGTTTCTTCGCATCTTCTTTTGTTTTCACTTTTCGAACATTGGTAAAATTGATGCTCCTCCTGGTGATACGATCCTCCACCAGTGAACGGTATTCCTGTCTGTTCTCTTCATTCCTGAAGCTCAATAAGGAGGCTTCCAGGGGAATATCCGGATCGAGGGGGTCGAATTGTGGCGTGATCGTTCTTTCTTCCCAGCTTACGAACACGGGGATCCTTAATCCGGCATTTTCAGGCAAGAATTTATCCAAGGAGACATTAGCGGATACATCATACTGGAAGGTTTCCTCCCGTGTACGTTCTGAGATCCGCTGCTGGATCCCGCCAAACCCTATTGAAGTATACCGTACGGCACCGTTTACCGTCATGAGGTCCGCCAGCTTGGCATTGAGTCGCGCATTGGTGGCCCAACCGGCATTCTTGTCAAAATCCGTGACCCTGAGTTCATTGGCCCAGATACAGATATTCCTTGGGCTTTTGTCCGGAGTTCTTGGGTTACGGATACCGATCATCATGGTCTGTACGGCACTCAGATCGGGCCGGCCCAAAACGGATATTCTGTATTGCCTCAATGGCTGATAAAAGGGCAGATCAATATTAAAACCGACTCGGTCTCTGAGGGATTTCAACGCATAGAGTTCATTGAACTCCAGATCGATCTCGTTTTCCCGGGGCCAGATCACATTGGGATCCTGGCTGCCGTTGGGGGTGATCACCAGCGGTACTTCGATTTCATAATAGTTTTCTTCAAAATCAGTACCCATGCGAATGAAAGCGGTGAGCGTATCGTTGAAGGTATCGGGGGATTCTGCGTGGAGGAACATTTTAAGCCGCCCGTAATTGACCAGGTCGAGTGATATGTTCTTAAATGCTGCCCGGGCATCCCCATCCTGAAGATCATCGGCGCATAATACTAGCGATTGTTCATTGTTTTCGCGGTATATGGGTGAGGTATTATCGATATCCCGTTCTATACCGGGTGGTAAAACATACGGTGTTTTACCTTCGGACGGAGATCCGTTTTCCTCGATGTTGACTACCGAGACGAAAAAATTGGAATCATAATATTCAGGAGGTTCGTTAAGCTGCTTTTCACGAAGACTTCCGGTATATCTTCGCCATTGAGCCCCAACCAACTGAAATTTTGCCATTCGAAGCACAGCAGGTTCAGAAAAACCGGTCATGACGGTACGGATAAACCGGATGGATTTGAATCCGCTTATATCACCCTGCACACGGGTGGGCTGTTTCACGGGTATCCGGAACAGGTACCAGTTAACCTGGTCCCCATGTTTTTCAGTGGTTACCCGGTCTACAATAAAATTTTCTCCGATTTCCAGTTCACCGGGTCTGAGGTCAATTTCATATTCATAATATTCTTCGAGATCGCTGATGGTATTGTCGCCATTCAGGTCTTCATTATCCGGAAGAGTTGTCCCCACCGGCGTATATTCGCCTGTTGCCGGTGTTAATGGCGAATTGCCATCCATACCATTGAAATTTTTATACCTTTCGAGGATCTTGGCATCCTGTTCATCCAGGGAGGAACCCAGAAAATATTGGAAATTATCGGCTGAGGGGTCGTTTTCGATCCTTTCCCGTACTGCAGGGGTCACATTGACCGAATTGAGGAAATCACTGAAAAAATCAGCTTCTGCTTCATCCCGGAGGCCGTCAAGACCTACATCCTGATTGGGCCGGGCACTGGCTGAATTATCGAAGGCATTGGTCAGGTATTGCTGGGTGGTAACCCGGCCCCATTCGTTAATGGTCGTGCTTCCCTGGCCTCCGGCAGGAGGCAGGCCGTTTTCAAATGCATGCCTTCCATCCTTCATCAAATCTTCTGATATACTGCCCAGATGAAAGATCAGTTTACCACCGGTGGTGTTGGCTTTTGGAGGGTTGATGCCGTCAGCGATCAATCCCCTGGGATTATTGGGTGTATTGTTGGTTTCATTGATAAAAGGGTCCATCAACCAGAATTCAATATATTCGATATTGGTCTTGTCGAAATCCACATCCCCGCTAATGGCTCGTGTAATGCCTCCCCAATTGGACCGGGGCGATGGAAGGAAACCTTCACTGGTAAGTGAGGGATTATAATTATATTGACCTCTTTCTTCAGGATAATAGGCCAGGTCGAAAATGGGTTCATTGGTATTGATCACCTCGAGATCCCGGCCTTTGAATATTTCCTGCGGGATCACCGCCCTTACATAATGGTTATCAAGATCGTCCTCCGTAAGATTGTCCGGTTTGGCCGTGCCGATGCTTCTGTAAAACACATTATCAATGATATACCAGGCCAGTTTTGCCCTTTTAAAGTTTATGGAAATGTCATTAATGTTCAGCCCGTCGGAATAATAATTATCATCGCTTTTTGGTGTGGAAGCCAGTTTCCAGGCCAGTGTATTATTACCCAGGTTATAAGGGGTGATTGCTGCTTCGAAATCATCGATGTATGAGGTGCCTTCACCTTTAACGATGTTTGAGGTGCCGGGTTGAAGCTGGGCAATCTCAGCATTAAACGAGATCACTGAAGGTTCCTTTGTAGAGATGAGGGGCAGGGCATCGACCATTTTGGTAAGGAATGTGGACTCACCCCGGTAATTCATGTCCAATCCGTATTTCAAATTTCTTGTGGTCTCGGAACCGATGCTGATCCTGCTCACCAGGGGCCGCTCGTTCAGATACAACATGGTGCCGCCAATACTGAAATTATCATTCAGGATATAATCCATCCGGGTACCCAGCAGTGACCGGGATTGAAAGTTGAACAGATCGGCTTTTTCGTATTGTATCTGGATCTGTTTTCCCGAGTTTAGCACTGACTGATTGATTATACTCACCTTCCCGAGGTTATAATCCACCCGGTAATCAATGCCTTCACTCAGGGGAATGCTCCCGGCGATCACACGTACGGATCCCTCCGCGATATTGATGCCCGGGAGTACAATTTCGGTTGACGATCCGCCCACCACCCGTCCAATAATAACAAACTTATTTTTTCCCACGGCCAGCTCTGCATCGGCCTTGGTGGTATGGTAGAGTGTATCGTACACATATTTCTCCACCAGTGCCCTTTCATCTTCTTCAAATTTGCTTGCCAGATGACTTCCGAAAGGTTCGAGTACGGGGAAAATGATCGTGCCGTATTCGGGATTCACAGTAATGCCTTCCACATAGTCAAAAACCCCATCTTTCTGGGGATCATTATTTCTGTTAAGGCGGTCGAGATTGAACAGCTCAACAAGAGGGATATCCTTGGTGTTTCTGCCTTCATGAAGGCTGGGATTGTCGATGCCCGTACGGTCGTCACGGTAAATAACCCGCATATCGAAGCCTTCACTGTTTATCTGGCTTGCATTCAAATTATAAATATGCTTGATCATCAGGTCCCAACTGGGCACCCGGGAGTTGATCTTGGTGGGCCGTAAGAGTTTCAAAAAGATCACCTGGTCCTCGGGTACGCCCTGGTAGTCTTCTGTCAGTTCGCCTACCTTGTATCTTCTGCCGTTATAAGTATATTCATACGATACGGCCAGGGCTTCGTCATTCTGAAGTTTCCTGTACAGCGAAATATAACCTAGCTGCCGGTGAAAGGTATATTCTTTTTCATCGAGTTTCCGGGCAGCGGTCACTACCTCGAAATCGGTAGATTTAACCAGCCCCCACTGATTTTCAAGAATATTACTCGTATTATCCACAATGCGGATGTTATCGTCATTCTGAAGGGATTCGAATAAATTATTGGCCCCATTGCTGCTGGGCACATTACCTTGTCCCGGTCCAATGAAGGAATTATCCTCCCGGTAGATCCTGTTTCCTTCGCCCAGATCCATCATACCCAGAAAATTCCTGAGGGTCTGTGTATTGTTGTTCCTGTTGATCACATAGACTTCAACCCGGGTAATGTTTACACCCGACAATACCTGTGGGAGACTGCTTAGCCATCGTTCATAATTATTCCTGAAAAAGTGGCCGAGAAAAAAATGCCTGTTCTCATCATAATCCGAGGCCGGGATTTGAAATTCCCTGCCCTGGCCCTGCTCGCCTCCTTCGATCGTGATCACGTCACTCTTTCCCCGTTGAGTGGACGCTACACCCGTAACGAAAAGTTTACCGAACTGCAATTGGGTTTTCAATCCGAAAAGATTCTGAGCACCGGCAAGCAGGCTGTTATTCAATGGAAGACTTACATTGCCAACCTCTATTTTTTTAATGATATCCTCCTCGTAGCCGGTGTATTCAACTTTCAGGTTGTTTTCAAAATCGAACGAATTGTTATTGTCAAAATTGGCCGTAACCGCCATTTTATCCCCTATTTGCCCCACCACATTCATGCTGATCTGCTGATCGAATTCAAATCCGCCGTTCCGTTGCTGACGGATTGGGATGGCAGGATTGTCGATGCGCTGCCACCTGCCTCCAAAATCGAGATTGACATATCCATTGGGTCTGATATCCACGTAACTGCCTCCAAAGATCCGGTCAAATACGGGACTGACATATATCGGAGGGATCAGCCGTCTGCCTGAAACCGCACTTTCCCCATCGAGGCCGGCCGACCGGTTTTTCCAGTATTGACGGATCATTTTTTCTTCCTGGATCTGTTGAAATTCCTCGAAACTCAGTGTGGAGGTAGGACGGTAATTAATATCGCCCATTTTTTCATAGATCGTGTAGGTATTGGATGTGTCGATTTCGAGATCCAGTTTCAGTGTGGAAGGATCCTTCAGTAAGAGGGGGGAAGGGCTCTGTTCATAGACGAAGGGATTGCCATACCGGTCCTTTGGTTCGAAAGTGGGTAACAGGGAAGGTTCATAGGGCTGATCGACGGTATCGGCTTCCACGGAATCCTGACGGACCGTATCCTGGTTCAGGGTATCCTGGAATAATGTAAAGGCAGAAAAGGAGATATCGGGTTCTGACCGGGCAGCGGACAAACAGGTTGCCAGGGTTAAAATACCGCCACAGATCCAGATCAATATGCTGTTTAATCCTGACAAAGCTAAAAAAGTAGTTTTATGACGATTTGAGAACAAGTTTTATCACTTCTTCCAGCGTTATATCGTTATTTGCTTTTTGGAGAATGCCATTTACATTCTTTTCGGCAAAGCTTTTCTGAAATCCCAGGGTTAACAGAGCGGCTAAGGCTTCTTTCCTGATCATATTAAAGTGATCGGAGAATATTTCAGCCGTTTTATCTTCCGGGATACCTTTCCTGATCTTATCCTTTAATTCCAGAATGATTCGTTCCGCTGTTTTTGAACCGATGCCTTTCACACTTTTGATCATTCCGGCGTCTTCCCTTGCAATAGCTTCCTGCAGTTCGTTTACATTCATGGATGATAACATCATTATGGCCGAATTCGGTCCCACTCCCGAAACGGTGATTAATTGAGTAAACAGCCATTTTTCATCCAGATCATAAAACCCGTATAGGGTATGCGCATCCTCTTTAATATGAAGATAAGTATATAATTTACATCTGGATGAATCCTTTAATTTGGCGTAAGTATTTAAAGAGATCTTCACTTCATAACCCACTCCGGCCACATCAATGATAAAATAGGTGGGGTCTTTAAATGAAAGCTCTCCATTGAGATACCCGATCATTCAAAATTTTTTATGTATTCAAACAACGAAACCATCTGTCCAGATATTGAAAAATATCTCTGATTTTCTGTAAAATTATAAAAAGGACGTAATTGACAAATAGTTTGCCGAAGATAAACGATTATATATCACAGAGTAAAAAAAATCCGGGTAAAATTAACTTGATGAACCTTCTCCTTTTGAATCAAATGTTTTGAGAATCACATTGAGTTCCCTTACGATCTCGCGCTGTTTAACTCCCGGGCTGAAAACAAAGCCATCGATATAATAGAGCCTGTTCACTGATTCATCAACAAAAACATAGGCTACGAAAGGCCCACCCATGGTTACATTTTTGGTTTTCCACCTTCCGATAATTTTTTTGGCATATTTCCCGTTCAGGTTTACCTCCCTGATCGTTGGAGGTATGAGAGGTTCCGTGATTACATAGGTACCTGCCCGGTCAGGATCCCCATGAATATATTCTTCAGTGATCTCATTTCTCCATTCAATTATATTTTCATCTTCGAACTGGGCTTCACTTTCATAGGGTTTGAAAGCCACAAAAATGTTTTTATCAATCTGCTGACCCGGAAGCCTGAGCCATACGAAATTATCGGCTTCTTCTGCGATTTTCCAGTTATAAGGCACTTTGATCGTGAAATTATATTTGTCTTCGAGTTTGTTTATTATCATGTTAGCACCGGGTGCGTCGTAAATGCGCCTGTAGGCTCTTCGTTCTTCAATCCGGTTAAAGTAGGCCTGCAAATAATCGCTGTTTTCTTCCAGTTGGTTTTCCAGGTATTGATTACCTTGACTGACCAGAAAGAGTACATGCTGGTCAGTTGCAAACAGGTTTTTCTTGCTGATCATGAATATATTCTGATTGTTCCGGATAGAATCCAGTGCATCCCGGGTAAAAAAGTTTCTCATTCGCCGGCTTTCCCCGGCACCGTCATTCAGGGGAACGACCAGGATCAGATTTTTTGCCTGTTTAAGTATTCCTTTGAATTCAAAAGGGGTTACTTGCCGCAGATCGAACATGGGTTCATCACGGGGAAGGCCATCTACACTTTCCCTGAAGATCTGCCGGAATTCACTGCCGATCTCCCCCGCCCATTTTGCCGAATCGAGGACAAGAACAATTTCACCGGGTTCACCCCTTCCTTTGGGTTTGGATTGTTCTCCCATCCATCCTTCTTCACAGGATATCAGGACTGCAAATGCAAAAATCAGGCTGATATATTTTTTCATGTCAACAAGTCTTATTAACGGCTAATATACTTAATATTCAATAGAAGAATTGATTTGGGCGGGAATTATGGGGGTGCGGGAGAGGGCCACGGATAAGGTTTGGAGGATTGGGGGGTAAAGGTTGAGGATGGAGGGTTGTTTATTTGATTATTTGTGGATTCGCGGAGATGTGGGGAGCTGAAATAAATGGCACAAGCAATACTTGCGCCAGTTGCTTGTGGAGTTGGGGAGTGGGGAAATGTGAATTGGTTGGAGCTGTGGAGTGAAGATTGAGGAGTTGGCGATAGGTTGTTTTGTTCCGCACATACGCTGCAGGGGTGCCTGTCGACTTCGGATTGAATTTAGTCCTACTTAAAAACCCACGTCCTTAGGGCGTGGCCATGTTCTTGCGGGGGTTTGCCCGAAAGGTATGTGCGCTTGAAAAAATTTGCGGTGCAAGGCAAAAATCGGGGTTAATGCCACTTCCTTTGGTGGCGGATAGTCCGATTTTAGCAAATTTTTTAGTCCTGAGTGATCCTGCTGTCACGGGATTATAAGGACGGTTTTTAGAAATAAGGGAAGAGGATGGTTATGCGATGTCTCAGGCAGAATGCGGTATACGGTATACGGTAAGCGGTAAGAGACCGTATGCTGGTTATGGTCTTCAGGAGCCTATGATGAGATGCTGACCCGGCATGATCTTATTGCTTTTCAGATCATTGAGTTCGATAATCTTTTCAATGGTAAGTCCCTCATACTGGCGGGAGATCTTCCATAAGCTATCGCCGGGCTGCACCCGGTGAATTTTTGATCCCGGGACAGGAACGGTTGATGATGAAATTTTTTTTGAATAATTATTCACCCTGTTGTAATAACTCTCATTTACCCAGATAGCCAGTCGCTGATTGATTCGGATTATATCTCCACGGAGGTTATTCCAGGTTCTGATATCGGAAATTCTCACATTATATTTTTGGGCAATCAGGCCGAGTACTTCACCTGACCTGACAATATGAATTATTTTATCTCTTCCCCAGGTGCTTCCCACTGAATGCCGGGCAAGGTATTCTATTTCTTGTTTACCCGTATTCTTAGCCGAATCGAGAATGGCCAGTCTGTTTTTATCGAAATCTTCTTTGATATGGGCTGGGATTCTGAGCACAAAATTCTTTGCGGTTTCCGGTATGGCTCTTCGCCGTACCATCGGGTTAAGCCGTTCCAGGTCTTCCGGGCACATCCCGGTCAGATCTGCAAAAGTCTTGAAATATAAGAAGTCGGACACGATTATTGTATCGGTTTCCGGGAAATAATCTTTATACTCATCGATATAGAAATTATGTTCTTCGGCATAATAGGCTACATACATGATGGCCAAAAATTGAGGTACATAAGACCTTGTTTCTCTTGGCAGATACTGGTAGATCTCCCAGAAATTACGTTTATATCCCGATCTCCTGATGGCTTTTCTGACATTACCGGGACCGGCATTATACGCAGCAAGGGCCAGTTCCCAGTCATTAAAATAATGATACAGTTCTTTCAGGTATTTACAGGCCGCTTCGGTAGACTTTTCAGGATCCATGCGTTCGTCAAGGTACCACCCGGTCGATAGGCCGAAATGCCTTGCCGTTGACGGCATGAACTGCCATAATCCAACCGCACCAACCCTCGAGCGGGCTGTAGGATTAAGACCCGACTCAATGATGGATAAATATTTTATTTCATCCGGGATTCCATATTTCCGGAATTTTTCTTCAAAAAGCGGGAAATAGAGATGCATTCTACCCAATACCATTCGGGTATATTCCCGGTTCCGGATGGTGAAATAATCGATGAATGCCTTTACCGTGGTGTTATAACTGAAAGGAAATGAAGTTTCGATTTTGGAAACCCTTTCTTCCACTTCGTAATAGGTTGCATCCGGAATATATTCATATGAATACTGGGGGTAATAATAGAATTCATCCGAATATTCATTAAGAGAATCCGGTCTTATTTCATCCGAACCAAAACTGGCAAAGCCGGAAAACAAGGCTGATAACAAAAGAAGTAATATGAATTTCATCCCGATACGCATCAATTACCTTTAATTTAAACAACTTTTAAGAATATAGGCCGAAAATGCAAGCAATTTCTCTTCTTTTAATGTTCCGCCCATAATCTGTAATCCCACCGGCAATCCTTTTTTATCCGTTCCTGCCGGTATTGAAATAGCCGGTATGCCCGCTACTGAAGCCTGGACGGTGAGCAGGTCCCCCATATACATATCTATCGGATTTTTAACTTCCCCTATTTTAAACGCGGTGCTCGGTGTGGTAGGAAGGAGGATAAAATCATAATGCCCGAGGATCTCCAGGGTGCGGTCCCTGATCAGGCGCCTAACTTTCTGTGCTTTGGTATAGTACGCGTCATAATAACTTGCACTGAGAACAAAAGTACCCAACAGGATTCTGCGTCTTACTTCCTCCCCGAACCCTTCAAATCGGGATTTTTTATACATGGTTTCCGGATCTGCAGCCTGAGGACTTCTGTAACCGTATTTTACCCCATCGTATCTCGAGAGATTTGAACTGGCTTCCGCTGTGGTGAGAATATAATAGGTGGGAAGAATATAATCGAGTAATGGGAAATCTACCGGTTCAATTTCATGACCTGCTTTATCGAGTCTTTCTATCACTTCTTTGGTGGTGGATTTTATCTCATCCTGAATCCGGTTATCTTCAAGCGTTTCTTTTATATAGGCTATTCTGGCTGTGGAGTTAAAGGTCAGGTTTTCTGTATACCGGGGTACTGCTACTTTCGATACCGTACTGTCGTATTCGTCTTTCCCGGCAATCACTTCGAGGATGAGGGCATTATCTTCGATACTGCTTGTAAGAATACCGATCGTATCGAAGGAAGAAGCATAGGCGGTAAGTCCGTACCGGGATATTCTTGAATAACTGGGTTTCAGGCCTATCACCCCACAGAAGGCGGCGGGCTGACGCACTGACCCTCCTGTATCGGTTCCCAGGGAGGCAAGGCAGAGGTCAGCCTGTACAGCAACTGCGCTTCCTCCGGATGATCCTCCGGGTACCCTTTCGGGATCCAGTTCATTTTTTACCGGACCATAGACAGAATTTTCATTGCTGGAGCCCATCCCGAATTCATCACAATTGATGCGTCCGATAATGATGGCGTCTTCTTTGATCAACCTTTCAACAGCGGTGGCGGAGTACTGCGATCTGAATCCTTTCAAAATCCTGCTGGAGCATTCGAGTGCATGATCCTGATAACATAGAATGTCTTTAATGCCTATGACCATACCGGCCAGTTTACCAGCCTTTCCGGATGCAATCTTCTCATCCACAGACTTTGCCTGTACTTTGGCTTCTTCTTCGAATATTTCAAGGAAGGCGTTAAGGTAAGCTTTTTGCTTTATATTGGATATATAATAGTCAACCAGCTGAGAGCAACTTGTATTTCCTTCCCGGATATCCTTTCGGATGTCCTTTAAGGAATCATATTTTCTCAACCCTTGGTAGTTTTTTTACCCTCATCTTCAGTGTTGATGCCTTCTTCAATTTCATCCTTCACTCCCTTAGTAGCATCTTTGAATTCACGGATGCCTTTTCCAAGGCCTCTGGCCAGTTCAGGTATCTTTTTCGCACCGAAAAAGATGATGACAAACAGAATGATGATCAACCATTCCGGTCCGCCTGGCATTCCAAATAATAAAATGTGTCCTAACATATCCATCGTTTTACCTAAAAATTAGAAATGTAAATATAGACAATATATATAATCTCTCAAATTGAAAAGGCTGACAAAAAAATTATTTTTTGGCTATCCAGTTTTCAGGATTCAGCTTTTCGTTGTTTTTCCACACCTGGAATTGTATCTCAGATCTGCCGTAATTATCTGTGTTCACCACACCTATTCTTTCATTTGCATTCAATATCTGGCCTTTTACCACAGAAACATCCTTTAATTTGGCATAAACACTGAAATAATCCCCATGCTGTACCAGCACTACGTATCTCATATCACCCGGCACATAGGCGATTGCTTTAACAATACCCTGAAAAACCACATGAACGTCGGCGTTTTCACTGGTTTGTATGTCGATGCCGTCGTTGGGTACGGTGAGTCTTTTGTATACGGGATGCGGATTTGATCCGAAACGGGAGGAAATAAAACCAGAGGATACAGGCCATTGTAGCTTTCCGAAACTATTTTCAAATGCTTTTGAAACGGCCGACTGGCTTTCGGTCATGGAGATCCTGTTGGTTGATCTTCCTTCGGAGGTGGCTTTGATCTCGGCAGCTACTATATCTGCAATAAGTTTATCGAGATGCGCGATGGCCTTTTTACGGTCATCCAGTTCCTGTTTTATCTCATCTTCCTTTTCACTCAATGATTTAACGATACTGTCCTGCTTTTTTTTGAGAATCACAAGGTTTCTTTTCTGGCTGATCTCCTGGTTAAGCAGTTCATCCTGTTCCTGTTTGAGGGCTTCAAGTTTTGATTTTTGTGCAACCAATGATAATTTAACCTCTTCGATAAGATTAAACTGTTTTTTTCTGGTTTCCGAATACTGGTTCATATAATTAGCCCGCATTAATAACTGGTTAAATGTGGGTGCTGAAAAAATAAACACCAGACTTCTGAGACCGAAATTTGCCTTGTAAGATGTATAGGCCATCACAGCATATTCTTTTTTAAGGTTTTCAAGATCATCTTCCAACGATTCGATCACCTGGTCAAGTTCCGAAAGATCTTCATTGATCAGATTGATTTCACCTTTGATGGATTGGATAATGATTTCATTGGCTTTGATCTGGTTATTGATCGCATTCAACTGACCCAGGCTGACTTCCCGTTTTTTTTCGGTTTGCTGAAGAATTTTCTCCGTTTCCTGAAGTTTAAGGAGGGCATTTCTTTTTTCCTGTTCGAGTTCCTCCCTGCTTTGTTGAGATAAGGCCTGAAAGGATAAGAATATGAAAAAACATACGATGATTGAAATAACCTTATTCATTAGCCAAATATTTATTTGGAACACTGAAGGGAAATCTCATATTTTTATCATCAACGGAAATTCTATTAAATGCAATTATCATTTCCTTGGAAACACTGGTCTTTTCCCTGTTGCTGTAAACCCGGAGTTTGTTTTCATAAGGGAACAGCCAGTTATCCACAAATTGGAAATCATTATAGGCAATCTCCAGGCTATTTATTCCTGCATTCTTTTCAATTGCGACTTTTTCAATCTTCATTGTTTTGTTATTCACATAATTATGAATAACCAGGTCCTCGGAATTCTGCTTTAATATAAAAAAATCATCGCTTTTAATCACCCTGTCTTCACTTTTTCTTTCTTCGATGAGGTTCCCGATCAGGACAGCCTGCAGCACATCAAAGCTGATCGGTACATTCAGCTTGTTTTGAAGTGAATCAATACTATAGGTCTCATAGGTTTTGTTTATCCTGTCAATTATAAAGGCCGAATCTTTTCGAACCATAGCACGGAAGGCCTCGATGCCAATGGCCGGTGATACGGAGACCCAGATCACACTGTCCTTCTTGATCCGGATATTGGCACTTGCATTCACACTTTGAAATCCATCATCGTAGCTGAACCTGGATTTCCCATGGAAATATTCGAAATCCAGTTCTGAAACATTCAGTTTCTTTTTTTCCGTGAATTTAAACTTAAATGCTTCTTTTTTACAGGATACCAGCGTTAAAAAAAATAATATAAAAATCAGAATTCTATTCATACAACATTTTATCAGCGATCTTCTTATCGATAAATTCTGAATCCACTTCCATTTTTTTAGCCTTCTCCCATTGTTCGACGGCTTTGTTCACATTGCCGAGTTTAAATAAAATATCTCCATAATGTTCGATAATCGTACCGCTTACATTTTCATCCTGTTTTATAGCCCGTTCGATGTATTTTTTCGCTTCCTGGTATTCACCGCGGTTATACAGGACCCAGGCATGCGTATCCAGATAGGTCGGATTGTCGGGATGGCGTTCCACTACTCTGGAAGACATTTCAAGGGCTAGGTCCAGCTTCTCATTCCTCAGGGAGAGGAAATAACTGTAATTATTCAATACATGATCATTGTCGGGATTGAAATCCAGAGCAGCTTCATAGGCCTCGTCTGATTTCTGATAATCTCCCAATTCATAATACACATCCCCGAGTTGCCCGTTGAAAACAGCCAGAAGCTGGAGGTTTGATGAGGATAACCGTTTGCCCTGTTCCAGGATTTGAGCAGCTTTACCGGGATTATCCTTGATCATCTGCGCTGTGCCGCCAAAATAATATAATAAAGCCTGATTCGGGAAATAATTGACTGCCTCTTCAAAATGTTCGATTACATCATCCATCAGGTCATTTCTCAACTCATAGTCCAGTACATTCTGCCATGCCTGCAGATTGGACGGATTGATTTCGAGTGCCTTCAGATACATTGTACGGGCAGCTTGCAGGGAGTCCATGCTCTGGAGCAAGTCTCCATACATGGCATAGCTGTCCGCTTCTTCCGGATGAATAGAGATGAGTTTTTCGGTAAGATCAATAGCAAATTCTTTTTCGTTTTTATTGAGCTCCCTGCCAAAATAGCCCGCTATGATCTGCATTTTCCGTTTAAGACTGAAGTCCGGGCTTTCGAACACTTCCTTAATCATTTGCCGTGCCTGGGCAGCCCTGTCGGTTTTCCGGTAAATTTCAGCCAACTGATATTTGAGCACCGGATTATTCGGGAAATCATTTAATGCCTTCGTGACAAGCTCTGTAGCTCTTTCATATTTTTCATTGGCGATCAGTTTATTGGCCAGATCGGACACATATTCCGGTTCACCGGGATAAGCCTCAATCAGTTTCATGCCCTCCTCGATCACCTGATCAAGTTTTCCCTGCTTGAGCAGTATATTCTGCTTCTGGAATGTGATCTGTTCATTTACTCCGAATTTTTTTTCAATCTCATTATAACATTCGAGGGCCTCATCGTATTTTTCCTGATAGATATAAAGCGCGGCGGTCTGGAAAAGATATTCCTCCGTTCCCGGTATATTTTCAATAAGGTTCTCATACACTTCGGTCGCATTGGCGAAATCGGACAAGCTGGTATATATATCCGCCAGCAGCACATAATAATATTTATTATCCGGGCCGTACTGAACCGCCTTTATGGCATAGTTCAACGCATTTTCATATTCTTCCGTTTCCGCATATACATCGGCAATTTTATAATTGATGGCAGCGTTTAACGGATCGATTTCCATTGCCTTTTGAAAAAAGGCCAGGGCTTTGGTATAGTCCTCAAGGATGAAATATTTTTCTCCTTCAGTGAAATATTGTTCAGCCAGTCGCCTATCCTTATCAGTGATCTCAACTTTTTCCTCTGTTTTCTTTCTGTCCCGTTTTTTTGATTTCTGTGCCACTGATTCGGCGCTAAAAAATATGAAGGCAATCGTGAATATGCATATCATTTTGCCTATCGCCACAAGCTGATATTTAGCTGGAAGCACCCCTCCTTGACTGCTCCTGTATATTTGTTTGGTACTATTCATTCAACAAAATTAACTGATAGTTTTTGATATTTTAAATTTAAAGAATTGTTTTTGGCTGTGAATCAATCAATTCCCTGTACTTCCGAATCCGCCTGATTTTCTCGTGGAGTCATTCAATTCGGTTACTTCCTCCCATTCTATTTGCTCATGCCGACTGATCACCATCTGTGCAATCCGGTCTCCGTCCTTTATTACGAAAGGATCATCAGAAAGATTTATGATTATGATTTTAATTTCGCCACGATAATCGGAATCGATGGTGCCCGGTGTATTTAATAGCGTGATGCCGTGTTTGACTGCCAGTCCGCTCCTCGGTCTGATCTGGGCCTCGAATCCCCCGGGAAGCTCAATATACAGTCCGGTCGGGACAAGAGCACGTCCCCAGGGTTTCAATGTTAATTCATCATCAAGATAGGCCCGGATATCCATCCCTGCCGCCTCTTCCGATTGATAATCGGGAAGGGTATGCCTTGAATTATTTATGATCTTTATTTTCATTATACTCCTTTTTTCGAAGTAACCGTTTTATATGTTTACGTTCAATTATAGTAACTATTATTAAAAAGAAAAGGATTAAAAGAATATCCGTTAATTTGTTATCTGCAGGCAGAATGGGGTTCCTGTAATATCCAAGGTATGTTAACCCCGATGCAAACAGTATATAGATGAAACCATCCCTGACCTGATACGGGACCCTGTAGTGCTGACGTCCCAGCAGGTAAGATACGGATGACATGAAAAAATAACATATCAAGGTTGCAAGGGCGCTGCCTAAATATCCTATGACCGGGATCAGCAGATAATTCAGTAATATGGTGATTACTGCACCCGAAATGGAAATAAACGTGCCGTAATAGGTTTTATCTGTAAGTTTAAACCAGACTGAAAGGTTATAATACACACCAAGGAACAAGTTGGCAAGTAATAAGACAGGTACCACGTACAGGCCTTCCCGGTAGGCCGGGCTTCGCAGGAAAACTTTTCCGATAATATCCAGGTTAAGACTTATCAAGATCAGTATCAACGAGGAGAAGATGATAAACCAATGCATCACTTTGCTGAACAACTCCTTTGAGTCCAGGTCTCCCGACCGGCTGAAAAAGAAGGGTTCAGCAGCGTAGCGGAAAGCTTGTATGGCCAGGGTCATAAATACGGACAGCTTGTAAACGGCCCCAAAGATCCCCAGAGCGGCTTGATTCGAATAGCCTTCATAAAATCCATCCGGCAACCATTTTTTCAAAACCGCCCGGGATAACATTTCATTGGTAACACCGGCCAGTCCCATGATCATAATTGGGATCGAATAATAATACATCTTCCTCAGGAGTGTTTTAGTGAAGATGACTTTCGTTCTGAAAATGATATCGCCCAATAAGAGAAGCAGGAGCGCATTGGCAATCAGGTTTGATATAAATACATAATCGACCAGGTAGCGCTCGTTATAAAAGGTGAGGATCAGGTCTTTCAGTTGAGAATCTGTTTCTCCCTTGACCATTTGGGTGCAGAATACGAGAAAAAACAGGTTTAGAATTATATTGACAAAAATATTGGTCAGTTTGACAAAGGCAAACCGTTTTGCTTTACGCTGAAGTCGCAATTTGGCAAAAGGGATGGCAGAGATCGCATCGATGGCCAGTATTATGGCGAACCAGACAATGTATCGTTCCCTTCCGGGGTATTCCAGGTAGTTAACAATGGGAGTGGAAAAAAGGATCAGCAGCGACGATATGACAACAGACGAGATCACAAGCATCGACTGAGCCTGATTGAACACGGTTTTTTCATCCTGGGCCTCTTTCGATGAAAATCTGAAATAGGCTGTTTCCAGGCCGAATGTGTAAAGAATGACAAGGAAAGCTACATAAGCATATAATTCTGTGACTATGCCATATTCAGATGGAATAAGGAATTGGGTATATAACGGAACCAGCAGCCAGTTAAGCATTCTTCCAAGGATGCTGGAAACACCATATATTGCCGTTTCAGTGGCTAATACCTTGAGTCGGTTCATGAAAACAGATCAGGTCATTCACCTTTGAATTCAGGTTGTCGTTTATCAAGAAAAGCGCGGGTACCTTCTGTGAAATCTTTTGTTTTCAGCGCATTTGAAAAACAATTCGATTCAGTCTGATAGCCATTTACATCATTTTTCCAGGAGGCATTTACCGACTCGATGACCATCCCTATCGCGAGGGGAGCATTTTTCATGATTTTTTTCACCAGCTCTTTTGAAAAGGGTATCAATTGATCAGGGGAGTCCACAATATGATTGATCATTCCCATTTCCCAGGCTCTTTCCGCGCTTATCATCTCTCCGGTTATCATAAGTTCAATCGCTCTGCCTTTGCCTATGAGGTGAGGAAGCCTTTGTGTTCCGCCATACCCGGGAAGAATACCAAGAGATACTTCCGGGAGCCCAAGTTTTATGGATTTTGAGGCTACCCGGATATGGCAGGCTAAAGCCAGTTCACATCCCCCTCCAAGGGCATAACCATTAATGGCAGCAAGCACGGGTTTTGGGCAATTCTCGATCATATTGAATATCTCCTGCCCATTTTCCGAAAATTTTCTTCCCTTCAGCTCGTTTAACCCGGCTATTTCATTGATATCAGCTCCCGCAACAAAGGCTTTACTTCCATTACCGGTTATGATTAAAGCCCGGATCTCCTTGTTGTCATATACCTCCTGAATGGCCTCCCTGATATCATTTAGGGTAGCATTATTTAGCACATTCAGTTTTTCCGGCCTGTTGATGGTAACAGTACAAACACCTTCGTCAATGTCGAAAAATATATTTTTGAATGATGACATGTCTGTATATTTTAATTCGAATAAAACCGAATTCTTTCTAACAAAAAAACATTTCTCAGCATTTTTGAATTCAAGAAAAGTTTTAATTCTTCCAGTTTAAGATTAGATTTGCGATCAATTTATTTAAAATCAATATCAAAAATGCCATATATTTTCACTTCGGAATCCGTTTCAGAAGGGCACCCCGACAAGATCGCCGATCAAATTTCGGATGCACTGGTAGATCATTTTATTGCCTTCGATCCTCATTCAAAAGTTGCCTGTGAAACACTGGTAACCACAGGCCAGGTTGTATTGGCCGGTGAGGTTAAATCCAATACTTATCTCGATGTACAGGCCATCGCCCGTGAGGTAATCAATAATATTGGATATACCAGGAGTGAATATATGTTCGAGGGTGATTCATGTGGCATACTCTCCGCCATTCATGAGCAATCGCCCGACATCAGCCGGGGCGTTGACAGGGGAAAGGAAGAGGAACAGGGCGCAGGAGATCAGGGTATGATGTTTGGATTTGCAACCGCTGAATCGGCGAACTATATGCCTTTGCCCATAGCACTCGCTCACCATTTACTGATTGAATTGGCACAGCTCAGAAGGGAAAACAATGAAATTAAATATCTGCGTCCGGATGCTAAATCCCAGGTGGCCATAGAGTATACTGATGATCACAAACCAATCCGGATAGATTCGATCGTGGTAAGCACCCAGCACGATGAATTCATCAGGCCGAATGATGAATCAACGGCTGCCCAGAACAAAGCCGATCAGGAAATGGGCAATCAGATCCGGCATGACATAGTTAATATCCTCATACCACGGGTTAAAGAAAAACTTCCTAAGGATATTCAGGCGCTTTTCGATGATAAGATACAGTATCATATAAACCCCACCGGTAAATTTGTGATTGGCGGACCGCATGGAGACAGCGGATTAACCGGAAGGAAGATCATAGTTGACACGTATGGTGGAAAGGGTGCACACGGAGGCGGTGCATTTTCCGGTAAAGATCCCAGTAAGGTTGACCGCTCAGGAGCATATGCAGCCAGACATATAGCCAAAAATCTTGTAGCAGCCGGTGTAGCCGGTCAGTGTATGGTGCAGATCTCATATGCGATCGGGGTGGTGGAACCTACCAGTGTTCTTGTCGATACTTTCGGCACCCGGCATGTTTCCGAAACCGATAGTGAGATAGCTGAAAAGATCAGAACAATTTTTGATCTCAGGCCAGGAATGATAGAAAAGAACCTTAAGCTCAGGAATCCAATCTATACTGAAACATCTGCCTACGGTCATATGGGCAGAGAGAATCGTACGATAAAAAAGATTTTCCGCCGTCCTGCCAACGGGAAAACTGAAGTGAAAGAAATGGAAGTGGAACTTTTTACCTGGGAGAAGCTGGATTACGTGGATCAAGTGAAAAAGGCCTTTAATCTGAAATAAAACAGGAGGGTGTCGTTTGAGCCGGTTATTTAGCGTGCCGGTTTTACCGACACACTCCTTTTTCTGTATTTTTATCTTGTCCTTTGTTTTTGTTTATAGCGTTTTATCTGTCTTTTTAACGCTTCAATAGCCTGGTCGGTCGCAGCCTCAAAAGTCCGGTCTTTCTGTTTTACAAATAGCTGTTCACCGGGTATATTTATTTTAAATTCTATTGTCTTGTTCTGGTTCTGATCATCCTTTTCTACCTTCATAATCACTTCACCATCGACTATTCTGTCATAAAAAGTTTCGAGCTTATCCACTTTTTCCTGAATGTAATCGGTAAGTTTTTTGTCTGCATCGAAATGGATTGATTGCATTTGTAACTTCATAGTTCGTCCAATTTTAAAGTTTAACACTAAGCTTTCGGATGCGCCTGATCGAAAACCTTTTTCAGTTTCTCAAGCGAATTATGCGTATATACCTGAGTAGCCGCCAGACTGGCATGTCCCAACAGATCTTTTACTGCATTTAAATCCGCCCCTTTGTTAAGGAGGTGCGTGGCAAATGTATGTCGTATAACATGGGGACTTCTTTTATCTATTGAAGTAAAAAAATCCAGATACTTTCGCACTATTCTGTATATCATCATGGGATAACATTTACCCTTATTATTTGTAACGATCAAATAACCTCTTTCGTTTGTTCCGATATCGCGATTTCTTACTGAAATATAATCGTGGATCAGATTGATCAGTTCGGTATTCATTGGGATGATCCTCTCCTTATTTCTTTTTCCCAGAACCTTCAGGGTTTGTTCCTGATAATTGATATCAGACTCCCTTATATGGATCAGTTCATTAAGACGTATACCGGTACCGTATAAAAGTTCAAGCACCAGTTTATCCCGTTTACTTTCAAAATCTTCTCCGAATTCATGATCATTGAGCATTTTTAGAATATCGGTTTCATTGATGAACTCGGGTATTTTTTTACCTGATTTAAGCACCCTGATCTTCTGTGTCGGATTAGTGGTAATCGAGCCTTCCTTTAGTAAAAATTTATAAAACGACCGTAAGGTAGCTATTTTACGATTGATAGATCCCGGGCTTTGGTTTTCCTCTACAAGGGATACCATCCAGGACCGGATTATCCTGTGATCGGCTTTTTCCACAGGCAGATCTTTATGAGTGAAGGAAATGAATTTTTCAAACTGTAGAAGGTCTGTCTGATAGGAGGTAATGGTATGTTTGCTATACCTTTTTTCGTATTGGATGTATTTCAGAAATGAATCAATCATCAGTTATTAATCCCCACTCATACAGGATAGGTAACTTAATGATTTTTTAGAAGAAAAGAAACTTTATTGATTTTCTTTATTCTGCATTTTCTGCCTGTACTCAGCGCGAAGCCTGGTGTTCCTTCTTTTTACAGATGGTTTCTCGTAATAGGAACGGTGCCTGATCTCTTTCAGTACACCGGTTCGTTCAAATTTTTTCTTGAATCGTTTTAAGGCTTTATCTATCGACTCTTTTTCTTTAACATTGACTATAATCATATATAATTTTTTTTTGCAAAATGGAGTGCAAAGATAATGAAAATGATCAAAATGAAAAATTTCTGGCAAAATCCTTCCTAAAACTATTTACTTTTTTACCCTTTATTAATATATAATAATATTAACAACCTAAGTTTTAAGTAAGTGATTATTTTCGCAGATACCAAATTTAAAATTAACTAACGCAAATGAAAATAGCAGTAATCGGTACCGGCTATGTGGGATTGGTAACAGGTACCTGTTTAGCCGAAACAGGGATACATGTAACCTGTGTGGATATTGATGAAGAAAAAATTGAAAAGCTCAAAAACGGCATTATCACAATTTATGAACCCGGTCTGGAGGTGATGTTCGAAAGGAATATAAGGGAAAAGAGATTGGAATTCACAACTGATCTTGCCCGGGGTATCAAGGATGCCAGGGTGATATACCTTGCATTGCCAACCCCACCGGATGAAGACGGCTCAGCCGACCTTAAATATGTATTGAAAGTGGCAGACGATATAGCGGGATTGTTAACGGATTATACAATTATTGTGGATAAGTCCACCGTTCCGGTGGGTACTGCCGATCTGGTAAAAGAAAAGATCGCTTCGAAAACGGATGTAGAGTTTGATGTGGTTTCCAATCCGGAGTTTCTGAGGGAAGGGGCAGCAGTGGAGGATTTTATGAAACCGGAAAGGGTCGTGATCGGAACCTCTTCCGAAAGAGCCCGGAAGATCATGGCAGACCTGTATTCCCCGATGGTCAGGCAGGGTAATCCGGTAATTTTCATGGATGTGAAATCCGCTGAATTAACCAAGTATGCGGCTAACGCTTTTTTGGCTACCAAGATCACGTTTATGAACGAGGTAGCCAACATTTGTGAATTACTGGGAGCCGATGTGGATATGGTAAGAAAAGGAATCGGCACGGATTCAAGGATCGGCAAAAGGTTTTTGTTTGCCGGAATCGGATATGGTGGAAGCTGTTTTCCCAAAGATGTCCAGGCCCTGGTGAAATCTTCCAAAGATATCAATTATAATTTCAGAATATTGAATTCCGTAATGGAGATCAATGCCCTTCAGAAATTAAAATTGATACAGAAGGCAAAGCGGTATTTCAATAATGACCTGAAGGGTAAAACGATTGCCATATGGGGTCTTGCCTTCAAGCCCTATACCGATGATATCCGTGAAGCTCCGGCCATCGAAAACATTAAAGAACTGTTAGGGGAAGGGGCGATAGTAAAAGCTTACGATCCGGAAGCTATGGACAATGTAAAAAATGTTTTTGGTGAGAAAATAGAACTCGTAAGGGATGAATACGAGGTGCTTGAGAATGCGGATGCCCTGATGATCATGACCGAGTGGCCGGTTTTCAGAACTCCTCAATTCGATGTAATTAAATCGAAACTGAATAACAATGTGATATTTGACGGGCGGAATTTATACGATCCGGATACCATGAAAGAACAGGGTTTTGCCTACTTTAGTATTGGAAGAAAAGAAATTTATGGCTAAAAAAAGAGTGCTTATAACCGGTGCTGCCGGTTTCCTGGGGTCACATTTATGCGACCGGTTCATTAACGAAGGTTTTGAGGTGATCGGAATGGATAATATGATCACGGGGGATCTGAGGAATATCGAACATTTATTCAAACTGAAGGATTTCATATTTTATGAACACGATGTATCTTCCTTTGTTCATGTTCCCGGCGAGATTCATTATGTGCTTCATTTTGCATCGCCCGCTTCTCCGATAGATTACCTGAAAATACCCATCCAGACATTAAAAGTGGGTTCACTGGGAACACACAACCTTCTTGGGCTGGCCAAGGCAAAAAAAGCGACACTGCTGGTGGCATCCACATCGGAAGTGTATGGAGATCCACTCGTACATCCTCAGAAAGAGGATTATTGGGGCAATGTTAATCCGGTAGGACCCAGGGGAGTTTATGATGAAGCGAAACGATTTCAGGAGGCAATGACGATGGCCTATCATACCTTTCATGGACTGGATACCCGGATCGCACGAATATTCAATACCTACGGACCGCGAATGCGCCTGAACGACGGAAGGGTATTGCCGGCCTTTATCGGTCAGGCCCTCAGGGGCGAAGATCTGACCGTCTTTGGTGATGGTTCACAAACACGGTCATTCTGCTATGTCGATGACCTGGTGGAAGGAATTTACAGGTTATTAATGAGTGATTATGTATATCCAGTGAATATCGGGAATCCCTCCGAGATCACCATAAAGGAATTTGCTGAAGAAATACTGAATCTTACGGGGGCCAGGCAGAAGATCACCTACAAACCCCTTCCCAAGGATGATCCGACACAAAGAAAACCTGATATTACCCTGGCACGGAAGATGCTAGACTGGTCTCCCAAAACAGACCGGAAAGAAGGTTTAAAGATCACATATGAATATTTTAAATCCCTTCCAAAGGAAGCGCTGTATGCCCGGGAACACTATGATTTCAAAGAATATATAAAAAAATAATCCGGAACTATGAAGCGAAAAGTTTTAATGACGGGCGGTGCAGGATTTATCGGATCCCATTTGGTGAGAAGATTTGTCGATAATTATCCGGCATATGAAATTGTAAATCTTGATAAACTTACTTATGCAGGGAATCTCGAAAATCTGAAAGATATAGAAAATGCATCCAATTATAGATTCGTCAAAGGGGATATCAATGATGAAAAATTCGTTATTAAATTATTTGAAGAAGAAAGATTTGATAGTGTGGTCCACCTGGCTGCCGAATCGCATGTTGACCGTTCCATAAGGGACCCATTATCTTTTATCTACACGAATGTGAATGGTACGGTTAATCTATTGAATGCAGCCAAAAAAACCTGGGAAGATTTTTCGGGAAAATTATTCTATCACGTATCGACCGATGAGGTATACGGCTCCCTGGGAGAGGATGGATATTTTACAGAAACTACCCCCTATGATCCCAAATCACCCTATTCGGCCTCCAAAGCAAGCTCGGATCATTTTGTGAGAGCTTATCATAACACATTTGAAATCCCTGTAGTGATATCAAACTGCTCCAATAATTACGGGCCCAATCAGTTCCCGGAAAAACTGATCCCGCTTTGTATCAATAATATAAAAAACAAAAAAACCCTGCCTGTTTATGGTAAAGGAGAGAATGTGCGTGACTGGATTTATGTGGAAGATCATGCCCATGCCATCGATCTGATATTTCATAAAGGGAAAAACGGATCCACCTATAATGTGGGGGGCATGAATGAATGGAAAAATATTGATCTGATCCGGTTGCTTTGCAGGATCATGGATGAAAAACTTGGGCGACCCGAGGGAACGTCCGAACAGTTGATCAGCTTTGTGAAGGATCGGGCCGGCCATGATCTGAGATACGCCATAGACGCCAGTAAAATAAAAAATGAGCTGGGATGGGAACCATCGCTGTCCTTTGCCGAGGGGTTGGAAAAAACAGTGGATTGGTATCTGACTAATGAAGAATGGCTTGAACATGTTACTTCCGGGGCATATCAAGAATATTACGATTCCGTATATAAAAACTAAAAACCTTGCATTATGAAAGGTATTATACTTGCCGGCGGATCCGGCACGAGATTATATCCCATTACCATGGCCATCAGCAAACAACTGATGCCGATTTATGACAAACCCATGATCTATTATCCGCTTTCCGTACTGATGTTGGCGGGTATTCGCGAGATACTCATCATTTCTACTCCGCATGATCTGCCACAGTTTGAGCATCTTCTGGGAGATGGAAGTGCTTACGGATGTGACTTTCAGTATAAAGTGCAGGAACGCCCGGAAGGACTGGCCCAGGCATTCATCATTGGAGAGGATTTTATTAAAAATGATAAATGTGCGCTTATTCTTGGAGATAACATTTTCTACGGGACCAGGATGAGCGAATTGTTACAGGATCATGTGGAACCGGATGGAGGCGTCATCTTTGCCTATCATGTAACTGATCCCGAAAGGTATGGTGTTGTTGAATTCGATAAGAACAAAAATGTAATATCAATTGAGGAAAAACCATCGGAACCTAAATCAAATTACGTAGTTCCCGGACTTTATTTTTACGATAACCAGGTAATAGAGATTGCCAAAGGCTTGAAACCTTCAAAACGGGGTGAACTGGAGATCACCGATGTGAACAAGACTTACCTGCGCGAGAATAAGCTCAGGGTGGGTGTATTGGACCGGGGTACGGCGTGGCTGGATACGGGAACATTTGAATCACTGATACAGGCTTCCAATTTTGTACGCACCATAGAAGAGCGGCAGGGACTGAAGATCGGTTGCATTGAGGAGGCAGCACTTCAAATGGGCTTCATCGATGGGGATCAGTTAATTAAACTGGCTGAACCACTTAAGAAAAGCGGATATGGACAGTACCTGCTAAATGTACTGAAAGAATACAATTAATATCTTGGTTATTCCATGCCGTTTAATCACAGAAGCACTGCCAGAATGATCACGAGAATAATAGCAGGTAAAAAAGGCTTGTGAATCAGAATCAATTGTTCCAAAAAATGCATAAGTACCTCCCGGATTTTTGTACAGGGTTTAAATATATACTATAAATTTCAAATAGGTAAACGGCCTTATGTAAGAAATACATGACCTCTTAATCCGCGGATATAAAATATCGATCATAACGCCATTACATTACACGAGTTAATGTATTACTTGAAGTGCTGAGGATCACATTTTCAATAATAAACGGGGGTATCATCCTTTAATCTTTTATAATATCAGGACATGTAAGATTTTCTGTCAAAACGGGTAATAATAGGAGAATGTGATCTGATATCCCTGGTTCTGGGCCGTTTCGGGAATCTGAAAAAAGTCTCTCATTTCAGGATCCGGATAAGTGGCCTGCCATTTGAAAAGGCTGATAAATGAATAGGAGTACTTCCCTTCCACTCCAAGAATACCGAAGCTGAACTGGTTGCGGATGCCCACGCCCCCCTTCAGGCCGAATTCCAATCGATTGTCAATTTCCGGGTCAAAGGTATAAGGCCTTTTTGTTATCGCTTCACCTTCGGTAAGGATCTCTTCAGACCGGATCGCATAGCTTCCGAATGGCCCGAGTATCAGGCTGATGCTCAAATTCTTATTGCCAAAAAGAGCATGCATCATAAAGGGGATGGAAACATAATCGATGGAACGTTCATATTGTGTGTTCAGATCCGGATTAAATTTTGTTTTAAACCCATTCCGGATATATAAGGCCTCCATTTGTATTCCCATATTTTTCTGGGCAAAATACTGGAAGGTAATTCCGCCGAGATACCCGATGAAGAGGTCTTTTTCAATGTTTCGCTGTGTTGGTTTTGTATCATAATTAATACTGCTGATATTCATCCCCGCCTTCATCCCGATGTTCACCTGGGCTGTCGAAATTTCAGCCAGGAGAAGAATACATGCCATAAAAAATAGTTTTCTCATTCGGTAAAATCCACTTATTTTACAGATCATCGATTACTTTGGTACGGGCAGCCAGTATAGCAGGCCGGGAGCTGAAAAAAAGTGTAATCACAATTATGCTGATGGCTGTAAAAAGAAAATCACCAACCTGCATTTTTACCGGGTATGCATCGATCACGGAGGTTTCTATCCCCAATGATATCAGGCCAAACTGCTGCTGTGCCAGGCAGAATATAATACCCAGAATCATCCCTAGCATGGCTCCGGAAAAAGAGATGATCGCACCTTCATTGATAAATATGGACCGGATCAGTTTTTTGCCGGAACCCATGGCCAGCAGGATGGAAATGTCCTTTCTTTTATCGATAGCCAGCATGGTGAGCGAAAAGAAAATATTAATGGCTGCTACCGCTATGATGAATGAAAAGGTTATAAACACAAACAGCTTTTCTATCTTAATGGCTCTGATCAATGAGGAATGCTGTTCATCACTGTCCAGGACATCAAAACCCGGCCCAACCACCGATTTTATCTGTTTTTTTACTGATTCCGTATCAGCCCGATCATTGAGCATGACCTCGAGTGAAGTACGCCGTTGCCGGTAATCCATAAGATTTTCGGCAAAATCCAATGGGACCAGTATATAATTAAGATCAAACTGTTTTTCAATGGCAAAAACCCCGGCTATCATTATATTGGACCGGTTAAGCGCCTGTGCCGGATTCAGAGGGGAAGGGCCTGATCTTCTGGGGTAAAAGAACTGGAGGGGGTAAAGATCATTCAACTGGTTGATATTCAGGGTATATTGTACCCCTCGCCCCAGCACAGCAAAATATCCATCATCTTTTTTCAAATAAAGATCGCCTTCTACAATATTCTTCTTCAAACGGTCATTTTCAAGGAACTGGTCATCGACACCTTTCAGTGTAACGATCATTTCGGCATCCCGGTATCTCACATAGGTATTATCCTCGATCACTTCTGAAATAAAATCCACCCCTTCGATCGATCTGACCTGATCCAATAATTGTTCATCGGGAATGAATGATTTACCTTCCACGGGAACGATCTTTATATCCGGATCAAATGAAAGATAAAGGGACCGTATGAAATCTTCAAGTCCGTTAAATACCGATAATACGATCACCAGTGCCATGGTTCCCACGGCTACTCCTGCCATGGATATTAAGGAAATAACATTGATGAAATTCTTCTTTTTTTTCGAGAAGAAATATTTTTTGGCTATGAAATAAGAAAGTTTCAAGTTACTGACGATCTTCATCCGGAGGGATGTCCAGGTCCCTGAGGATTCTGTTTATGTTATCGGCGTATTCCGCACTGTCATCAAGGTAGAACTGAAGGTCGGGGATGATCCTGATCTTCTTACCAATCCTGTTTCCCAGTATTTTTCTGACCAGTCCTTTTTTTTCATTCAGCTCTTCAATAAAAGATTCTTTATCTTTTACCATCATCAGACTGAGGTATACTTTTGCAATGCTCAGATCAGGTGAAATCCGTACCCGGGTCACGGTAATAAAAGCATTCCCGAAATGTTCCTTGATATCTTTCTGAAAAATATCACCCAACTCCCGCTGGATCATCCGGGAAAACTTCTGTTGTCTCTTGTTTTCCATATGTTTGCAAATATCCAAATTTAATCTGTATATAATAAATTAATAGGTAACTATAGTAGCAGTTTTTACTACATTTGCACAATAAAAACTGGAATAATTGTTAGCGCTTTTTAAAATCAACGACCCTTACCGGCTCATCATTGTTCTGCTTTTTCTCATACTGGCACAACTTCCGTTTTATCTGTCGGATCCGATCCTTACTCTTCCTGAGATTGAATGGCAGACCCTTGGACAGAAGCTCGGTAATGAAGCCACTTTATATGTCGATGTATACCATCCTACCGGTATGTTGTCCTCCATGGTTTACTGGATCCTTGCAGAGGTCTTTCCCGACAACTATTTCATTTACAGGCTGTTGGCTTTGATCTTAATATTTTTACAGGCAGTCATGTTCAATGTTTATCTGATCAGGCATAAAGCCTATAATCAGAACAGTTATGTGCCGGCCATCCTATATGCGGTCCTGATGATGAGCATTCCTGACTTTGCCGTTCTTACACCCCAGCTGATGTCACTTATTTTTGTTTTACTTGCCTTCGACCTTACATTCAGGCATATTGAAGGCCGGAGAAAAAGAGACTGGATCATACTCCGCCTTGGATTTTATCTGGGAATATCCTCCCTGTTCTATTCATTGAATTATCTGCTTCTGATTTCCACAGTATTCGCTTTTCTGTTTTATACCAATACAATGCTCAGAAGATATATATTGCTTTTTGCCGGATTCTTACTTCCCTATCTTTTGATCTGGTTAAAATATTTCTGGTTCGATCAGCTGAATGATTTTTATCTTGTACTGCCTCATTTATTTATACCCGGCAATGATCATTATTTATTACCATGGCAGACATTGGTCTCTTTAATGATTATTTCAGGTTTATTCCTTCTGATCTCGTTCTTTAAAATAATCCGGACAAGGGCTTTTATAAACTATCAGGTAAGGTTACAGAATTTTATGTTTTTTCAGCTTGTGATCGTCATTGTGATCGTCATTCTGGATTATTATAAAGCTTCTCATGCCCTGGTACTTTTTGTTCCTGCTCTTTCCTTTTTCCTGACCCATTATTTTACTCTGTTACGTAAGCGATGGCTGGCTGAAGGGGCCTTTTTGTTGTTTGTTTCGTTGCTCCTCTTTCAGAATTATTCCATTTCTTTTGGAAAATTGCCGGTAGCCGCCGCCGTGGATCTACATCCCCAGGTGTTTGCCGAAGAGGATCTTTCTTTTGAAATCAGGGATGAAAAGATCCTGGTCATTGGTCCCCATACCGGTGAATATTATCAGAATACCCTGGGGTCACCTTATTTTTCATGGAGTATAAGCAAGGAACATTTTAATCGCCTGGATGAATTTAAGATTATTACCAAAGTCTATACCAACATAAACAATGACCTCCCCGGAATAATAATCGATAAAGAAGAGAGAATTCCGGAGTTATTTGAAAAAATTCCGATCCTGAAGAACAAATATGAAAAAACGGGAGAAAACATATACAGTCTGATACCGGCTAATCCGGGTTGATCTTGCTTATCCGTTTGGTATGTCTTCCGCCGTCAAAACCAGTAGAAAGGAAAATATTGACAATTTCTTTGGCCAGTTCAAAATCAATAAACCTGCCGGCCAGGCAGAGTACATTGGCATCGTTATGTGCCCTGGCTAATTTTGCCAGCATTTCATTCCAGCACAACGCTGCCCTTATGTCCCGGTGCTTGTTGGCGGTCATGGCGGCACCGTTTCCGCTTCCGCAAATGAATATGCCAAAATCGTATTCCTTATTTGCAATTGCTTTTGAGGCAGGATGAACATAATCCGGATAATCCGAAGCCCTGTCGTTATGGGGGCCGAAGTCCTCTACCAGATGACCTCGGTCTTCCAGAAGTTGCTTGATTTTTTCTTTAAGTTCATATCCGGCGTGGTCACCACCCATTGCAATCCGAAAATTCATTTTGTTTAATCTTCTAGAAGTAATAAATCAGGGTCGTTTTTAATTACGGTTTTAGATATAAAAATACTAATTTCATATAGCACAATCAATGGTAATCCGATTAATACCTGGCTTACCATATCCGGTGGCGTGATAATGGCCGAGATCGCCAGAATGACTATAATCGCATGTTTTCGGTAGCTTCTTAAAAATGCAGGTGTAACGATTCCGGCCTTGGTAAAAAAGTATACGATAACGGGCAACTGGAACATCAGTCCGCAGGCCAGCACCAGCATGGTCAGGGTGGACACATAGGAAATGATGTCAAATTCGTTGCTGATGCTGGGGTCAAGCTGATAATTGGACAAAAAGTTGATCGAAACAGGGGAAACGATATAATAACCGAACAGTATGCCAATTCCGAATAACAGCGATACAAAAAAAACAGCTCCGTGGGCAATATTTTTCTCCTTGCTGTATAATCCGGGACTTACAAACCGCCATATCTCCCAGAAGGCATATGGGAAAGCCAGTATGAGCCCTATTACAAAGGAGGAGGTCAGGTGCATTGTGAACTGGCCGGTCATCTGCCTGCTTTGTATAATAAAAGGTAATTCCTCGATACAGAGGGCCTTGGAATTGATAAGCTCACTCAACTTACAGAACATCCTGTAAGTCCAGAAATCCGTACGTGAAGGGGCCAGGATCACACCATGAAAAATTATCTTTTTCGATAGAAATGCCGCCACCGCAAATACCATAATGGAAATGAGTGACCGGATAATATGCCATCTCAGTTCTTCGAGATGGTCTAAAAATGACATTTCTCTTTCTTCAGATTCTTCTACCGTTGTATCACGTTCTTCCGCCATTCTACTTGAATAAAGGATATTCAGACATCCAGTTGTTCACCTCAGTTTTAACGTCCAAAATTAATTCTTCATTTTCAATATTTGATAAAACTTCGTCAATCAATTCAACAATTCTTTTCATATCATCTTCCATGAGGCCCCTGGTGGTGACAGCGGCCGTGCCTATTCGCATACCCGAAGTGACAAAGGGAGACCGGTCGTCAAAGGGCACCATGTTTTTATTGATGGTAATATCCGCCCTGATCAATGCATTCTCTGCCTGCTTGCCGGTTAATCCTTTTGATCGAAGATCGATCAGCATAAGATGGTTGTCGGTGCCGGCCGATATAATATGGTAATCGCGGCTCAGGAATTCGTCCGCCATGGCTGCGGCGTTTTTCTTTACCTGTTTGATATAGCTGAGGTATTCATCCGTCAACGCTTCTTGGAATGATACGGCTTTGGCGGCGATTACGTGTTCGAGCGGGCCACCCTGTGTACCCGGGAATACGCCGGAATCCAGTACGGACGACATCATCCTGGTTTTCCCTTTCGACGTTTTCAGACCCAGTGGATTCTCAAAATCCCTGCCCATCATGATCATTCCTCCCCGCGGACCGCGCAGGGTTTTATGGGTGGTGGTGGTAATCACATGGCAATGTTTTAAAGGATCTTCAAGTAAACCCCGTGCGATCAAACCTGCGGGATGGGCGATATCGGCCAGAAGAAAGGCATTATGCCGGTCCGCAATTTCACGAAGTGCTTTATAATCCCAGTCACGGGAATACGCCGAGGCACCACAGATTATCAATTTTGGTTTTTCTTTAGCAGCAGTCTCAGCCACTTCCTCCCAATCGATCCGGCCGGTATCCCGGTTAACGCCGTAAAAGGAGGGCTTGTAAAGTTTGCCGGAAAAATTTACCTGGGATCCATGGGTCAGGTGTCCCCCATGCGAGAGGTCGAATCCGAGTATTTTATCACCCGGCTGCAGGAGGGCAAGCATTACAGCTGCATTGGCCTGTGCCCCTGAATGAGGTTGTACGTTAACCCATTCAGCCCTGAAAAGTTTCTTTGCTCTTTCAATAGCCAGTGTTTCCACCTCATCGACCACCTCACAGCCTCCATAATATCGTTTTCCGGGAAGTCCTTCGGCATATTTATTGGTCAATACGGTTCCCATGGCATCCATTACCTGCTGGGAAGCGAAATTTTCAGAGGCAATTAATTCCAATCCCGAAAGCTGTCTCTGTCTTTCTTTCCGGATGAGCTCAAATAAGGTTTGGTCTTTTTGCATAATTGAAAGTTGACTTGAAAAGTCTCAAAATTAAGTTAAGTGTTCTATATTCACAATTAAATTTGCAATTTCGCAGAATCCGGTAATTTCTATTAAGCCAATTATTTCAAATAATGATATGATTTAACAAATTAGCAGTATGAAAGCTGATTTTTTTATAATTATTGTCCTGTTCAGCTTAATCATTTCATCGTGTGATTTTCTTGAGGACTTCGAAAAGGGGAATGGCCAGATCATTACTTCCGAAAGAACAGTGGATGAATTTACAAAAGTCAGGGTGGGCGGTCACTTTGATGTGCTTTTAACCCCGGCGGATAAGCAGGAAGTAAGAGTAATAACCGATGAAAACTTAATGCCCTACATCTCTGCCGAAGTGAGAAATAATACCCTTATTGTGCAACAGGAAAAAAAACTGATCAGCAAAGAGAAGATCCGGATTATCATTCCTTATAAAAAACTGACGGAGCTGAGACTTACCGGAACAGCCTATATCCATAATGAGGGGATCATGGAACAGGATAAATTTGATATCCGGATGGACGGAGCCGGTATGATTGAATTGAACCTGGAGGTCAACTTCCTGGAAGTCCTCTTGAGTGGTGCGGGTGTGGTGAAGTTATCGGGAGAGGTTCAAACTCAGGAGCTTGAGTTGACCGGTGCAGGAAGTCTGCGTGCTTTTGACCTGAAAAGCGAAGTATGCAGCGTTACGGTGAGCGGGCTTGGCGGGGCCAAAATTAATGTGACCCGCGAATTGAATGCGCGGATCGAAGGTCTTGGCGGGATAGAATATACCGGCAATCCTTCGGACGTCCGTACTGAAGTTAACGGGATAGGAAAAATTGAAGAATCGGAAAAATATTAATTAAAAAAGACAGCCTTTGAAACTGGATAAATACAGGAAAAAAATTGATGGCCTGGATGAAAAGATCCTTGATCTCCTGAATCAACGCATGGAGCTTGTCAGGGATATCGGGAAAGTAAAAAACGTAAGCGGATCTACCATATACAGGCCCGAAAGAGAGAAATCGATCATTGACCGTCTGGTTAAACTGAGCAAAGAACAGGAAGGGCTTCTCAACCGGTCGGCCATTGAGGCCATATTCCTGGAGATATTTGCCATCAGCCGGAATATTGAATTGCCGGAAAAAATTGCTTTTCTTGGGCCGGAGGGGAGTTTTACCCATCAGGCTGCCGAAAGCCGGTTCGGGGCGATGAGTGAATACCTGCCCCTGGCTACGATACATTCAGTCTTCGAAGCAGTTGAAGCGGAACGAGCCAAATTCGGGATTGTACCGCTGGAAAATAACCAGGAAGGCGTGGTCAATGAAACGATCGATAACCTGGGGGCCTATAATCTCAATATCGTAGCTGAAATACCCCTTTCGATTACCTTTTCTTTTGCTACAACACTTGATAGAGTGGGACAAATTAACCGGATCTATTCCAGGGATATTGCCTTCAGGCAGTGCAGAAAATTTATTGATAATACTTTCAGCGAACATAAAGTGGAACTGGTGTCTTCCAACTCCACTTCCAAGGCGGTAAAGCTTGCCCTTGATGATCCGCATGGTGCGGCTATCTCTTCCAGTATTGCAGCCAAAATCTACGGTCTGCCCATACTTTTTCATAATATTGAAGATTCACAGGATAATTTCACCCGGTTTCTGATCATTGGTAAGGATATCAAGAACCAGAAAAGTGATCACGATAAAACCAGTATTCTGGCCAAAACCCCCGATGAACCGGGTAGCCTGGTAAAATTTCTGCAGGATTTTTATCATGCCGGTATCAACCTTACAAAGATCGAAAGCCGGCCTGCCAAGGAAGGGAAAAAATTCAAATATGTATTTTACATCGATTTTGACGGACATGTGGATGATGATAACGTCAGGAAAGTAATGGAAAAATACAGAAAGAACATCCAGTGGCTTGGCAGTTATGTAAAGATGGCCTGACAGGCAGAATTAACATGATCAACGTTTCAATGATCACTAATAATCAATAAACACTGGTTCAATATTCAATTAATATTCAATTTTTTAATCTCTTAATTTCTAAAACCTTCCTGAAGGGTATGTGATTTCAGAAATTGGACATTCAGAAATTATTTAAATATTGATGCATTGAGATTTGAATATTGCTTATACGAGTGATTCATTCCATGATCATGGATGCAAATGGACTTTAGCCTTATTTCAAAAAGATTAATTTATCCGATCACCGGGTGCCGTTTAAACGGTTTGGTCTCATCAAATAATTTACGGTAGGTGATATTGGTTTTGTATTTGCTTACTTCCACCTGTTCTACCATATGGATCATCTTGGGATTAAAGTCACCGATCCAGTTCATCTCAAAATCCCCATACCGGTTATACTTATCCTGGAGGATCTCCCGGCTGAACATGATCAGGGCTCCCTCCACTCCTTTTCCCTGATGTTCGGGTACAATTCCAAACACAATTCCCAATAATTTTTTATTGGTCTTACGCCATTTATGGTATAAAAACTTCAGTTTCCCCACCAGGTCAAGTTTCCCGTTTACATGCTTGAAGATCTGGTTTACATCAGGAATGGAAATGAACATCGCTATCGGATCATCTTCATAGAAACCAAAATACATCGCGTTCGGATCGATGATGGGTTTGAGTTGTTTCATAACCAGCCTGGCTTGCTGCATACTTAAGCTGGGCACACCCTTATGCCCTGACCAGGCCTTATTATAAATGACCTGGAAATATTCGGTATATTTTTCGATCTGGTTGGGATCGAGGGTCCTGAAGTTGTATTTGGGATTTCTGGCTATTCTTTCCCCCTTCTCATGCAGGCGGGGCGATAGCGGTCCGAGCACCTTTCTCCCATAGGTATATTGTTCGAAATAGTTTTTGAAACCATAGGCCTCAAAAAAATCCCGGTAATAAGGAGGATTATAATTGCATTTATAATTGGGATCTTTTTCGAAACCGTCCACCAGCAGCCCCCACCATTCATTCCGGTCGCCGAAATTAACAGGGCCATCCATGGCTTCCATGCCTCTTCCGGAAAGCCAGGCCTTACATTGATCGAATAACATAAAAGCTGCCTCCCGGTCATTTATGCACTCGAAAAATCCCATTCCACCGGTCGGCTGATCATTATGCTTTGTGGTGATTTTATGATTGATAAAGGCCGCTACCCTTCCAATGGACTTGCCTTTGTCATCTTTAAGGATCCAGCGGGTGCATTCCCCGTGTCTGAAATACTTATTGGTTTCTGGATGAAAAATGGATTCAATATCTTTATCAAGAGGCCTTATCCAATGAGGATAATCTTTATATAAGGCAAGGGGAACCTCAATAAACTCCCTTGCCTGGCTTTTATTCCTGACTTCAACGGTTTTCATAATAAATCCTAATTGCCGGAACGAAATTAAGAGTTTTCCAAGGAACTTGAACAATATTCATTTATTTTTATGTGGCCTTTTGATTATAAAACAGAACTTTATAATATGGAACACATGATAAATAACAACAGAAGAGATTTTATCAAAAAAGGAATGTCTTCCGTAATTGGGGCTGGTCTGTTCGCCTCGTTTCCGGGATTGGCATTATCGGGTAATCCTGAAAAAGATATATTCTTCAGGATCTCCCTCGCCGAATGGTCACTGCATAAAACCCTTTTTGCCGGTGAGCTCGACAACCTTGATTTCCCGGCCAAAGCCAAAAATGATTTCGGGATAGAGGCCGTGGAATATGTAAACCAGTTTTTTAAGGATAAGGCGGAAGATACCGGTTACCTGACTGAATTGAAAAAGCGTTGCAATGACCTGGGTGTTACAAGTGTTCTGATCATGATCGACGGAGAAGGTCCGCTTGCCGAACTGAACGATATAGAAAGAAAACAAGCGGTTGAAAATCACTATAAGTGGGTGGATGCAGCCAAATTCCTTGGTTGTCACTCCATACGGGTGAATGCCGCTGGAAGAGGGTCTTATGAGGAAGTGCAGGACGCTGCTGTGGATGGACTGGGCCGGCTTTCGGAGTATGGTGAAAAAGCAGGCATCAATATAATCGTAGAAAATCATGGAGGTTATTCTTCCAACGGTGAATGGTTGAGCACGGTCATGAAAAAAGTGGATAATCCGTATTGTGGTACCCTCCCGGATTTCGGTAATTTCTGTATAAGGGCAACCTGGGAGGATGGTCAGCGGAAATGCCTTGAAGAATTCGACCGGTACCGCGGCACACGCCTTCTGATGCCCTATGCCAAAGGGGTGAGTGCAAAATCCTATGCCTTCGATGAAAAAGGTCATGAAAAGACCATGGATTATTTTAAACTCCTGGAGATCGTGAAGGATGCGGGGTATACCGGACATGTAGGTATTGAATTCGAGGGCAATATGCCCGAGGATGAAGGTATAATGGCCACCAGGGAATTATTACTGGAAGCAGGCCGTAAATTATCTTGATTCAGGCCGGAAAAACAGGAAGTCAGTAAATCAGACAGCCCCTTTTATCAGCATTGGTTACGCCATAATTGACCGGACGGCATAAGCTGACCGGTTTTATCCTTTTATTCAATATCTAATAATACGAATAATACGAAACAAGCTCGGTAAACCGCCAGCAATGTACCCGGAAGTTTTCAACGCATACACATTATTAACCCCGATTATTCATAAACCATTCTCAAAATAAACCGTTTTTACTATTTAAAATATTTATTATCAGGTAGTTACAAAAAGGGATTAACCCCTGATAAGCGCAATTCAGTAGCCTATTTCTGGGCTATTTGATTAAGTATAAGAATTTCAAAACCCTATATAATTCTTTGATTATCAAGAAATTGCGCTTAATCGGCCCTTCGGGCGAAAAATTTATGAATTTTTCGGGTTAATTTCCCGGCGGGTTTTTTCCCTGTAAGATAGTCTGCATCCGCTCAAGGGTTTTTCTTTCGCTCATCAACGACAGAAAGGCTTCCCTTTCCAGCTCGAGAAGGTTTTCTTCCGTCACCTCACGGTTATGCCATGCTGAACCGCCACACATGATCAATGCGATCTTTTCAGCGATTTTTTTCTCGAAGGGTGTGATTAATCCTTCCCCGGTCATCGCATGGATCTCCTCCTCCAGCAGGGCATGGATCTGAGGTGCCTTAAGTAGTATTTTTTCTCCCCGCGAGGGCATCGTATAACCTTTTTCTGCCAGATCGAGGGCCGTCGACCGGGCATCGGCTATGAGTTTATCACGGTTCATGGAGATGTTGTCTTTTGATGAAAGGAATCCCATCTCAAAAGCATCATGGGCTGAGGAGGAAACCTTTGCTGTCACTATATTCCGGAATACCTTTTGAACTTGCCTTACCTGATCAGGATGGTTATTCAGAATAAGGGCCAGTCTGCGGGTAAGTTCCTTGGTACCTCCGCCACCGGGAAGCAAACCACCCTTCACTTCCACCAGACCTGTATAACTTTCACTGAAAGCCTGTACCACATCGGCATGCAGTGCTAGTTCGCATCCCCCTCCCAGGGTCAGCCCATGGGTAGCTACCACCACCGGAATTTTGGAATATCTTGCCCGCATGATCGTATTCTGAAACTGTCTGATCAGATTATCGATATCTTCATATTCCTGTTCAATGGCATACATAAAAAGGATTCCCAGGTTGGCACCCACAGTAAAATTGGCACCCTGATTCCCGATCACCACGCCCCGGAAATCCTTTTCTGCCATATCCAATCCCGTATTGATTGCCTCGATCACATCCCTGCCCATGGTATTCATCTTTGAATGAAATTCCACATTGATAATTCCTTCACCCAGGTCAATTATGGAAGCCCCGTCACGTTGCCATACTACACGTTCCTTCCGTAAATCATCCAGGATCAAAATATCCTCCCTGCCCGGGATTTTTCCGTAATCTCCCGTGAAGATATCGTAATAGTACCGCTCTGCATTTTTGACATGGTAAAACCGATCTTTACCGGCTCCGATCAGTTCATAAACCCATTCTGCCGGCCGGTACCCCGTTTTCTCCATGTGTTCTGTTGTGGTTTTAACACCAAGAAAGTCCCATATCTCAAAAGGACCTGCCTCCCAGCCATAACCCGCACATAAGGCCTCGTCAATTTTATAAAGTTCATCGGTGATCTCCGGGATACGCCGGGTCATATATTCGAAAAGTGCATAAAAATAATCCCTGTAAAATTTACCGGCCTGGTCAGGAGCACCCAGCAGTACTTTTATCCTCTTCTTTACATTTTCTTTTGATCTTGCTGATTTGATTGATGAAAATTTCGTCTTTTTAAGAGGCTTGTACTCCATCGTTCCGGGATCCAGGATCAGCACCGGGTCCCTTCCATTTTTCATTTTAATTTTTTTATAGAACCCCTGTCCGGATTTACTGCCTGTCCACCCTCGCTTCATCATTTTCCGGATCCAGTCAGGAGGCATAAAAAGGGCGCGTTGTTCATCAGTTTCGAGCTGGTCGAATAGGTTTTCGCCCAGGTGAACCAGTACATCGATACCGGTCGCATCCAGCCCCCGGAAAGTGGCCGATTTTTCCCTACCGATCAATCTTCCGGTCAACTGATCTGCTTCCCCAATGGTCAAACCATGCTTTTTCATGAGGTCTATCGTTCTCATCAGTATGAAGGTGCCCATTCTGTTGGCGATGAAGCCCGGTGCATCCTTGCACAGCAGGGTGGTTTTGCCCAGCATTTCCCGGCCGGCGTATAACAGCAGGTCTATGACCTCCCGGCCGGTATGCCCGGAAGGGATGATTTCCAGCAAACGGTTAAAACGGGTAGATCCGGGGAAGTGAATTCCACAGAAATTCTTTTTAAACGTTTCGGAGCGGCCTTTCAATATTAAAGAAACCGGTGTCAGGCTGACCGAGGCGGTAATCGGCATTTCCGGAAGTATCTGTTTCTCTATTTTTGAAAAAACCTCCCTCCGGACTTCCATATCCTCATTATTCAACGCTTCGATGAGCCAGTCATATTCTCTGATCTTATCGATATGATCATGAAAATTCCCGGTCTTGATGCGATGGACCAATAATTTTTTATAGAGAGGAGAGGGTTCCCTGTTAATCATCGATTCCAGTAATTGTTCGGCATTAAGGGGGATTAGGCTGTTTCCAGGGCGGGTTTTGTTCCCTGGTCCCGTTTTATTTTCAGCGGAGGTCAGGGTCAGCAGAAATACTTCCGAACCGGCATTTGCAAAATGACAGGCGATCTCGGCGCCCTTTTCCCCGGAAGTTATCACCATCACCTTCTTAATTTCTTTTTTCATATCAATAAAAAATCGTTCGCCAATCCGGTATGCCGGTCAAAGATGATAAAGAATGATCATCGGCCTGTAATTTAAAGGTTAAATTTTATAAATTTATTTATCAATGAATAATTCAAAACAGCAATTATGGATAATGAACAGGCCTACAAGGATATTTCGTTGATCCTGGCGGAAAAACAGAGAGTGATCGATCAGCTTACAGAGGAGAAAAACAGTCTGCTGAAAATCATTTCGCATGATATACGGGCACCTTTTAACCAGATGTTCGCGCTGCTGCAACTGATGGAACTGGAAGTGGAGAATGTCACGCTTGAGCAGAAGAATTACCTTGATAAAATGTACCATTCCGTGATCGGGGGGATGGAGATGGTAAAAAACCTGCATGATTCCAGGGCCATCGACCAGGATAAGATATCCGTACGGATAGAACCGGTCAATATATCCATGCTGTTAAAGCAAGCCATCAGGAATTTTTCTATTCAGGCAAGGCTGAAAGCAACAGAGATTGATCTTGATGACAGGCTCGATAACCTGTCAGTTCATACAGACGGGATACTGGTAAAAAAGATCATCGAGAACATACTTTCTAATGCCATCAAATATTCTGAAAACGGGTCAAGTGTCAGGATAACTGCACGGGCTGAAGACGGCGGCCCGGTGATCTCAATAACCGACCAGGGTCCCGGTCTGAAGGAAGAGGAAATCTCCTATATAACGGAAAAATTCAGAAAACTAGGCCCCAAACCGACCCAGGGCGAAGGTACAACAGGACTTGGCATGTACCTGGCTGAAAAATTTGCAGAATTGATCAATGGATCTCTCCTTGTGAAAAATGCCGATAAGAAAGGGTTGGAGGTTATTTTGAGATTACCTGATAAGATAGATCATTCTGAATGAAGATCGATGAACAGATCGTCATTTTCCTGGATGATCGCCAGCAATGACTGGATCACGTTTTCATCCTTCATTACATAATTCCGTATCCCTTTTTTTACCAGGTCTACTACGAGGTCAACCTCTGTGTTTGAACTCAGCATGATAAGCTGGATCTTTTTATATGACCTTTTGATCTTTTCATAGAGTTCGATGCCGTTCATCCCGGGCAGGTAATAATCGATGATCAGGATCTGGGGATTGATCTTGCTTTCCAGCTCAAAAAGACAGTCTTCGGCTGTATGGAAAATCTCTATCTGAAATTTACCTTCTTTTTCCAGCGATTTTTTTAAAAAATCGGCATACACCTTGTCGTCTTCTACGATAAATATCCTTTTCATAGGAAGTTGTCAATACGGGATACAAAGGAAAATTCCCCTTGATCTTAAAATCAACTCATCACAAATATAATATGAAACCCCTTCTATTGCTATTAAATAAGTCTATATATTTGGCGGGCGGCTCCGGAAAATTATTTCACATAAAGCCATGTTGCGGCCATAATCCATGGTCGTTGCGGCAGGATTTTCTTTTATCGAAACATACAATTAATATTGCAACCTGAATTAATCATGAACCCATGAATTACTTAAGGTTTTTTCTTTTTTTTCCACTCTTTTTTTCCACTGCAATTGTGATTGCTCAGGAACAGGTTACCGCTCCCGGTGAATTTTTCGGCTATGAAATCGGGGAGCATTTCACACCACACCACCGGATCAAAGAATACTTCGAACAGGTCAGTAAAGAAACGGGTAAAGCAAAACTTATCCGTTATGGCTCATCTTATGAAGGAAGGCCCCTCATGGTGATGGTGGTATCCTCAGAAAAGAATATAAACAGGATCGATTCCATCCGGATAAATAATTTGAGGAAAACCGGGTTGGTTGAAGGCGAATTTGATAAAAACGACCGGGTGATTGTCTGGTTAAGCTATGGCGTACATGGTAATGAATCCAGTTCCACCGAAGCGGCCCTGCTTACTTTGCATGAATTGCTTAGCGAAAATGACCTGAAAGTAAAGCAGTGGCTCGATAAGGTGGTTGTGATCATCGATCCCTGTATCAATCCCGACGGAAGGGAAAGATATATCCAGTGGTACCGGCAGTACCGTTCGACCATGCTGATCCCCGATCCGGAAGATATCCAGCATCACGAGCCCTGGCCTGGTGGCCGGATGAACCATTATCTTTTCGATCTGAATCGTGACTGGGCCTGGGCCACACAGAAAGAAACCCGCGACCGGTTGAAATTATATAATGAATGGATGCCTCATATCCATGTAGATTTTCATGAACAGGGGATCAACAATCCTTATTATTTTGCCCCTGCGGCAAAACCTTATCATGATCTGATCACCGAATGGCAGGAAAAATTTCAGGTTGAGATCGGAAAGAATAATGCACGTTATTTCGACAGGAATCAATGGCTGTATTTTACCGGCGAACGGTTCGACCTTTTTTATCCGGGTTACGGGGATACCTATCCGATCTTTAACGGGGCAATCGGCATGACCTATGAACAGGCAGGCGGAGGTGCTGCTGGAGTAGGCGTAATTACCGAAGTACGGGATACCCTTACCCTGAAGGAGCGGGTCAGGCATCATTTCACCACGGGAATGGCTACCATTGAAACGGCTTCGGTCCATGCGGAGGAGCTGGATAAAAATTTTATTGAATATTTTAATGTGGACAAGCCCGACCCGGGCAGGCCTGATCCGGACAAAACGCAGAAAACTTTCATTATCCGGTCCGATAACAGCTCACAAAAGATCAGGAAGCTGCTTGAGCTGCTCGACCGCCATAAGGTCAGTTACGGGACCACATCTAATACCCTCACTGTGACCGGTTTTGATTATCACCAGAAGAAGAACGTGACCTATACACTGGGTGAAAAGGATATACTTATCCCTTCACGGCAACCCAAATCGGTGTTGACCAGGGTTTTGTTCGAACCCTATTCGGTTCCTGAGGATTCACTCACCTATGATATAACCGCCTGGTCAGTACCCTATGCTTTCGGGATCAAAACCATGGCGGTTGACCGGGACGTGCCCATCATTACAAAAGGGTATTCCCCGGATCCCGTTTCTGTTAAGGACCTGGATTCGGCGTATGCCTGGGCTTTTGGGAGGGAGGCCGTTCCGGATATGTCGTTTTTGTCCGGATTGCTTGAAAGAAAGATCAGGGTACGTACCAATCTGGAAAAGCTGGTCAACGATTCGGTGGAGTTCGATCCCGGAAGCCTGTTTGTTCTCTCCGGGGACAATAGGCAGTATAAAGGTGATCTGGATGAAAAAATCACCTCTCTGGCCGGCAGTTTTGAAATTCCCGTGTATCAACTGGGATCCGGCATGTCGGAATCGGGACCCGACCTGGGATCGCCCAAACTTGAAATAATATCCCCGCCAAAAGTGGCCATGTTGTTCGGTGGAGGTGTTTCACCCTATAATGCAGGAGAGATCTGGCATATGTTCGAGCAGGAAACCGGATATCCCCTGATCCGTCTGGAAAGCCGTAATTTTTCCGGCGACGGTCTTTCTGAAACTGACGTATTGATCATCCCCCATGGCTACTACAGCAAAGTTTTTGACGAAGAAACGATCAGGGATATCAACAAATGGGTCAGGGAAGGAGGAAGGCTGATCCTGATCGGTCATGCCCTGAGTTATTTTTCGGGAAAAGAAGGGTACGGCCTGAAAAAATATCTCGATGAAGAAGAGAAAAAGGAACTGGAGGAAATGGAGGAAGAGGAGAATTACCTGAAACGTTATGAGGAAAGAGAACGCCTGAATTTAAAAGATATGATCAGCGGCGGTATCTTCAAGGTAAAACTCGATAACTCACATCCTCTCGGGTTCGGATATCCCGGGTATTATTTTACCTTAAAGAACCTGGAGGAACGGTATGCCATGCTCGAAAAAGGATGGAATGTGGGGGTGATCGAAAGCAGTGGAGATCTGGTTTCCGGGTTTGCCGGCAGCAATACCGGGTCGAAAACCTTCAAATCGCTGGTGACCGGTATGGAGGAGCTGGGGAAGGGTGAGGTGGTCTATTTTGTGGATAATCCTGTGTTCAGGGCTTTCTGGGAAAACGGGAAGCTGATGTTGCTGAATGCGGTATTCATGCCCTGAACGTCCGGTCGAGGTTTCTGTTTTATTCCGGGTTGACTTCACCGGCAATCTCATTACTGTATGGTTGCCTTATTCCCGGTCAGGTTATGCGATTATCTCAGGCCCGGGTGTGCCGGTTATCCCGGAACTGACTTTCCGTCTTACCCCGTAACCTCGCATCTTGTTGCATTATAATTAGCTACCGTATTATATAGGGGCCGGTTGAAGGTGATCTGGCGGCCGGATGATCCTTTGATATCTGGAATGGTGCCCGGAATCACAGAAATTTGCCCGGCATCAAATCGCCTGGTTTTTATCACCGTGTTTTGTCGGCCATTTTTTTATTGAATGCGACGGTTCCACTGTCCAGGAATTCCACGAAATTTCCCACATTCAGGTCGTATGCTTTGGGTTCGACCAGTATATTCTCATTATAATCCAGCAACACATAAAAAGGCTGGGCATTGTTGTTGAACCGGGTGATCTGGAAATCGGCATTCTGTTTACCGATGGTTCTTTTCACTTTGCCATCATATTCTGAGACATACCAATCTTCTTCGGGCAGCTCGGTCTTGTCATCCACGTAAAGGGCCACTACGATATAATCATTTTTCAACCGTTTCAATACCTTCGGATCTGACCATACCCGGGCTTCCATCTCCCGGCAGTTCACACATCCGTGACCGGTAAAGTCGATAAACACGGGTTTGTTTAGCTCGCGTGCACAACTGATGGCCTGTTCGTAGTCGAAATAGCCTTCTAGACCATGCGGGAAATGCAGGAATTCGGCATATTTCGGCGGCTCGCACAAGGCTTCGTTCTCTTCCATCACATAATTTACCCTGGCATGCCTGATCTCATCGAGAATTTTGAAATCGTGGGTAGCCATGGGAGGCAGGTAACCGGCCAACTGTTTGAGTGGCGCACCGAACATACCGGGTATAAGGTATACCACGAAAGAGAAGGTTATAATCGCCAGGATTAAACGGGTAACACTGATATTTTGCAGCTTGCTATCGTGCGGCAGCCTGATCTTGCCCAGGATATAAAATCCCATCAGGGTGAAGATCACGATCCAGAGCGCCAGGTAGATCTCCCGGTCGAGCAGTCCCCAGTGATAAGCCTGGTCGGCCACACTGAGGAATTTCAATGCAAAAGCCAGTTCGATAAAGCCCAAAACCACTTTTACCGAGTTCAGCCAACCGCCGGATTTGGGCAGGCTGCTGAGCCAGTCGGGGAAAATGGCAAATATCGTAAAGGGAATGGCAAAGGCCAGTGAAAACCCCAGCATACCGATGATGGGCTTAATGGCCATGCCACCTGCCGATTCGACAAGGATACTTCCCACGATGGGTCCAGTACAGGAGAAAGAAACCAGTACCAGGGTGAGGGCCATGAAAAAGATCCCGACCAGGCCACCTTTATCGGCTTTCTGATCCATCTTATTGACCAGGGAAGTCGGAAGCTGGATTTCGAAAAGCCCGAAAAACGACAAGGCGAAGATCAGGAAAACCAGGAAAAAGATGATATTCGGAAGCCAGTGGGTAGCCAGCACATTGGCCACTTCGGGACCCATAAAAGGAGCAAGGATCGATCCCACTACGGCAAAGATCAGAATGATCGAAAAACCGTAGATCAGGGCATTTTTTATCCCGGCAGCCCGTGTGGGTGACCTTCCGGTAAAAAAGGTCACGGTCATGGGGATCATCGGAAACACGCAGGGGGTAAGCAGCGCCGCCAGTCCTCCGAGGAAGGCGAAGATCATGAACGACAGCAGCGTGTAGGGGTCATTGTTGGCCCGCTGCGTCAGGAGTGACTTGCCCTTTTTAGATTTTTCTCCGGAGGTTGGTTGTTCACCTTCCGCTGCGCCCATTTGCTCTTCTTCAGCTACCGTATCCGGTTTCAGCTTCACCTCGTTGGTCTTGATAATGGGACTGGTGTCTTCCTGGACCTCCGTTTCGAATTGTTCGACTTTTATTTTGTCCCCATCCTTTAATTCGGCGGCTTCATCGGCTTCCGGCTTCACGGCTGTGCCCGCCGATATCACTTCAACCCCGTCAAAGGTGAAATCGTCCTCAAAAGGAATGCACTTTCCGTCGATATCGGAACAGACCTGGTAGGAATAGCTTCCCGAGACATGGAAGTTTTCGTCCAGCACCCTAACGGTCTGGCGGAACTGGGCCGTGCCCTTGAAATAGGTATATTCTCCCTCAAAGATTTCATCGTAATTTTTCTTCGGGTTGATGGGTTTGATGATCCCCAGCAGCTCGTAGGAATCGTTCGGTTCAAAGGTGAATTCTGTTACCATCGGGCCAAGGTCGGGATCGAAATCCGTAGAATACAGGTACCAGTTATCGTCGATCGTTACATTGAACACCAGGTCGAGGGTTTCGCCTAGCTTTACCTCTTCTTTCGATGTGGTAGTGGACCAGACAGCGGGTTTCAGGATCTGTGCCCTAAGAGCCGTGACCTGAAGGATGGCCATCAATAGGAGCAGAAGACCTGTTTTATATAAATCGGATGCCGAATTTTTCATATTCCTGTGAAGCAAATAGTATTAACGGACTTAATATAAAATAAAGATACATCAATCTGACTATTATGCCATACGAATGATCTGTTCATAGGTTTTGTCGTCCCGGCGCGTTATCCCCTGATCTTTGCAAAATGTTTATAGAAAAGGATAATGGTTTCGATGCCTTTATAGAAATTGAAGAGGCCGTACGATTCATTGGGTGAATGGATGGCGTCCTCTTTCAAACCGAAACCCAACAGGATGGTATTCACGCCCAGGAACTTATCGAAATAGTTCACGATCGGAATACTGCCTCCTTCCATGGTAGGGATGGGATCTTTGCCCCAACCTTCTTTGAACGCCTCGCTGGCAGCCTTGAAGGCATCGGAATCGATGGGCGTAACGGCCGGCTCCCCTCCGTGATGGGGGGTAACCTCTACCTTAACCGCGTCCGGTGCGATCGATTTAATATGCCTGGTAAATAATTCGGTGATCTCCTTGCTTTCCTGGTCGGGTACGAGGCGCATCGATATTTTGGCCTGGGCAGTGGAAGGAAGCACCGTCTTGGCGCCTTCACCCATATAGCCTCCCCAGATGCCGTTTACGTCGAGGGTGGGCCGGATGCCTACACGTTCGACGGTGGTGTAGCCTTTTTCCCCGTCCACTTCCCGGATGTCCAATGCTTTTTTATATTCTTCCAGGTTGAATGGCGCTTTATTGAATTCTTCTCTTTTTTCCTTGGAATATTCAACTACTTTATCATAGAACCCGGGAATGGTGATCCGGTTCTCCCCATCTTTGAGGTAAGCGATCATTTCGCAAAGCACGTTGATGGGATTGGCCACCGCCCCTCCGTACATACCGGAATGCAGGTCACGGTTCGGGCCTGTGACTTTCACCTCCATATAGCTCAGGCCACGCAATCCCGAGGTGATGGAGGGTGTATCGTTGGATAGTATATCCGTATCCGAGATGAGCACCACGTCGGCCTCAAGCTTGTCCTTGTTCTCGCGGATATACACCTCGAGGTTACTCGAACCTACTTCCTCTTCCCCTTCGATGATGAATTTGACATTGCATTTGAGTGTGTCGGTTTTCATCATCGTTTCGAATGCTTTGATATGCATATAAAGCTGCCCTTTATCGTCGCAGGCTCCGCGGGCGTATATCTTGTTGTTCCGTATGGTAGGTTCGAAGGGTGGTGTATCCCAGAGCTCGACCGGGTCGGCAGGCTGCACATCGTAATGACCGTACACCAGCAGGGTGGGCAGGGAGGGATCGACTTTCTTTTCACCGAACACGATTGGATGGCCGTCTGTTTTTTCCACTTTGGCCGTGTCGGCCCCGGCTTCCAGGAGGCGGTCCCTTATATAGGTAGCGGCTTTGATCACTTCATCCTTAAAGTTGCGGTCGGCGCTGATGGAGGGTATGCGGATCAGTTCAAAAAGCTCGTCGAGGAACCGTTGTTTATTGTTTTCGATGTATTCCATAAATTGTTTGTTGTTCTCAGTCATGACAATGCGTGTTTTTCTGATTAAAAATGGTGCATAAAGATAATCAAGTTTGACGGTTTTGACTTAAAAGCGGAGTATAATAGGATGCGGCGGTGCGACAAAGAAGAAACAGAAAGGAAGGGATGCAAAAAATTTAGTGCATAGGGTTGAAAATTAAATCCTGTAGGTTAACTTTGCATTCCATTTTTGTGGATGAATACAAAAAAGCGAAAGTAGCTCAGCTGGTAGAGCACGACCTTGCCAAGGTCGGGGTCGCGGGTTCGAATCCCGTCTTTCGCTCTTTTTTATTTGGTGATTTGGTGATTTGGTGATTTGGTGATTTAGTGATGTGGTGATGTGGTAATTTGAATATAATTATTGTTTAATCAGCTAACGTTCTTTTTTATGATTGATCAAAAAGTTCTTAGGGACAGGACTAAGTATTTCACAATTGAAATAGTAAAGTTCATTAAAGGCTTATCTCTCACATATGAGGATAGAATAATAATCAGGCAGTTATTAAGATCGGCCTCTTCAATGGCAGCCAATTACCGGGCAGCCGGAAGAAGCAGATCGAAAGCAGAATTTTTTGCTAAAATATGCATTGTACTGGAGGAAGCCGATGAAACTTTATTTTGGCTGGAAATAGTATCTGAATCAGGAATTACTGATTTGCCTGAAACCCGAAAATTGGAAAGGGAAGCTTTTGAGTTTGTTAAAATTTTTTCAACTACAAGAAAAAATTTGAAAAGAAATTAGGTGTTAATAGAATATAAATCATTACTCAAGGGTGCCAGAACATCAAAACATCAAAACATCAAAACATCACCAAATCACAAAATATCCCGGCCCGGGTGGTGGAATTGGTAGACACGCAGGACTTAAAATCCTGTGGCCCTCACAGGCCGTGCGGGTTCAAGTCCCGCCCCGGGTACAATATTATTTAGTGATTTGGTGATTTGGTGA
>CAZIXF010000021.1:6379-20560 GCA_964543195.1 uncultured Roseivirgaceae bacterium | reverse complement strand
TGGTGATTGAGAGATTTGGTGAATGAGAACATACAATAAAGCTCAAAGGCAACTTTGAGCTTTTGTATTTTTTGACGGGTACAACATAGGTACAACATTTTAAGTCAATTGTTTTTCCTTTTTTAAATAATTTACCTCCAATACCAATAATAATACTACACTGGTAAGCGGGCTAGTGGATCTTGTAGCCGGTGCCTTTGGTTATAATGGCACTTCGGAAACACAAACCATTTTTGATATGTTCAACGGTGCATTGGGTGCGGAGGAACTCTTTACCGTGGACGATGCCAATCTGCCCAAAGCATATTTGAATTATCTGTTTTTCGATAAAAACCTGGTATTCAATAATGAATTTGGATATTCGCTTGTCAGTGCTTCTGCTTTAAATGAATGGGAAAAATTGGCATTGGATAAAATTATTGATGAACCGGGATTTTTGTATATTTATGTAGCTAACGAAAGTATGGCGGACGTGAATGTATATTTTGACGATATGGAGATCCGGATAAATGAAAGCCCCTTGGCTCAATCGGCTGATTATTATCCATTTGGCCTGGAGATTGCGGACAGGAGTTTTAACCGTGAAAGTTATCGTTTCGGATACCAGGGTCAGTTTGCCGAAAAAGATGAGGAGACGGGATGGAATAGTTTTGAATTGAGAAATTATTATGCTGTTATTGGAAGATGGTTATCTGTCGACCCTGAAAGTCAATACTTCAATCCTTATAATGGTAACGGGAATAATCCTATTATAAATGTTGATCCATCTGGAGGGTTAAATCCTATTCATGGCTCTGATGGTAAGTTTAGGGGCTATGATAGTGAAGGTGTTGGAGGAGAGATTATTGTTTATGATGGAAACTTTTATGCTGGTATGGATCAACAACTGACTGTAAATTTGAATACTAACTGTTTATAGACATTACTATAATTAGACAATGAAAAATCCTTTTTTTATTTTTTTGTGCATTTTTTTTATTACTCTTCTTTTTCTCAAAACCTAATATTTGAGAAAGACATACAATCTTCTTCTCTGCTTAAAATCATCAATCTGAACCAGATCAAAAAAGGATATGCTATAAAGGGTTATGAACAAAATAACCAGGCCATCATTTTATTTGATAAAAGGAATTTAAATCTGCTATGCTATGATGAACATTTTAATTTGGAAAGCACAATCAAGGTTCGTGATTTAGCCCTTGGTTGAGATTTTTCATCCGGGCAAATTCTGCCTTTGACAAACCCTAATGATCGGTCATTTTATACTCTATTTTGGAATAGTAAAGCATAAGCTTTCCCCTGTCGGTATATTGGTTTAATCGACCGTTTCATTTTAAAAAGTTTTGCAGTGAAGCGTCGCGGAACGTTAAGCAAAACCTGCCCCGATGAAAGCGGGGCCAAGACGCTGTTTTGGGCGGCGGAAAAACGAAGCTGAAGCGGAGTTTTGAACCGTTCAAAACACATCTTGCTCCTCCCGCGTAATGGCAGTTTCCAGGAGCCTGGTTCATGCCAAATTCCAAACGCCAGAAATGAATAAAATTTGGATCAGAATTTCCGGGACATTCGTGGGTAAAGGGCAGGAAAAAAGGCGCTCCGGTGCCTTCACTTTTTTGTTAATCCGGGTGTGAATTTTTTGTTAGTATTTGGTGAATTTATCCTGAAAGTTGGAAATAGTTTTTTAATCTGATTTTAATAGATCCTTTTGATTAAAGATGAATCGAATTATCTCTATCTTTTAAATTAAAATTTTCTCCTTAAATGAAAGAGCAAATGTGTTCCGGCCTGTGCGGGAAACATAGGCCGAAAATGCGGGTTGGATTGATAGTGAAAACATTATTTTTTAATCTGATTCGGATTCAAATAATTTAATTCCTGTATATGAGAAAAATCTTTGTCATTATCAGCAATCAAGGTAAGATCATTAGTTAGTGCAGTAGCTGCTATTATGGCATCAGGCAACTTTAATTTAAATTCTTTTCGGATCCGGATGGCTTCACTGATTATTTCATCATTTATACCAATTCGTAGACTATTGGTAACAAATGTTTGATATATTTTCAGATCAGATTCATCTGGGGGATTCCAGGAAAGCAATTCAATTTCAGTTATGAAAGAGATAATGCTTTCCCTATCAAGTGTCTTATTTAAAAATGTAATTCCGGGCTTGGGAAAGGATCTGTTCAGATACTTTATTACGCCAGAAGTATCGATCAGGTATCTCTTTGCCATTCGTTGCGAATTGTTTTCAATTGTTCGTCGATCGCTTCATTACTCATAGGTTTACGGATTTTACCAGGCAAAGAAGACATTTTAACCGGCTTTTTTAAAACCTTTATGAGTTTTAATTCTTCCATATCCTGAATGAGTTTGTAAGCCTTATTATTTATCAATTGAATGACAATTGTATCCATGTCCTGTAACAATTTGTTGATTATTACAAATTTAGGAAATTTTTACGTTATTGAATTGTAAAATGGAAACATTGATTGTTTATCTGGATAGTAAGAAGAAGCTGGATGCATTAAAGGCTGTGATGCCTTTCAATATTCCTTCCGAAATTTTGAAAGAATATCCTGCTCAATCAATTACAGAGGATATTCGGGAATCGATGAAGGAAGTTAAACTTCATGAATCAGGAAAGATAAAACTTTCGGATGCCAGGGACTTATTGAATGAAATATAAATCATTATTTAATCACCTTCTCCAAAGCCTCATCCGCATCCTTATAAATGAAATTCGCCTGGTAATTAATTGTTGTTGAAATGGAAGTATGTCTATATAGCTTCTGGAGCATCTGAATTGGTATTTCCTCTCCGGAAAGACTAAGCTCAAAGGAGACTTTGGGCTTTTGTATTTTTAGGTGGGTATAACATAGGTACAACAAATTTGGGAGGTAAAATATCACTTACGTTTATTATAATTTATATTGTTTGAGTATATTATTAATAATTTCATTTCCTTCATCCTTAATTACTTCGCGTATCCTTGCTTAATTTTTTTGAAAAACCATGATAAAATTGTACATTGACAAATTGAATTTATCAAAACTCTTGAAATCATACAGGTATTGGTGGGATGATAACAGCGGGATGAATAAAACTGATCCTGTATCTATAAGCCGGAATTCGCTTTTATTCTATGAAAGCCGATAAAAAAGCTTCTAAGTGTTTACTGTTACTCCACAAATTACCAATTACAGATCACAAAATAAAACCATCATTAAAGTAATAAAATAATAAATCAGGCTTACCATGAAATTATCCAATGTACGACTTGAAGTAATGCAAACCATTGAAAAATCAATGGATGAAATACTTGAAAAATACCTTAAGCCGGTGGAGGAATACTGGCAACCGTCGGATCTGCTTCCGGACTCACGGAACCCGGATTTTTATGAAGAGGTAAAGGAAATACAGAAAGCTTCCCGTGAAATGGACTATGACCTGTTTGCCGTATTGATCGGGGACACCATTACGGAAGAGGCCTTGCCTACCTATGAAGCATGGTTAATGGACCTTGAAGGCATTGATCAGGAAGAAAGGAATGGCTGGTCAAAATGGATACGGTCATGGACGGCGGAAGAAAACCGGCACGGGGATCTGCTCAATAAATATCTTTATTTATCCGGAAGGGTTAACATGAAAGAAATGGAGATCTCCACACAACACCTGCTCCGGGATGGTTTCGATATTCAAACGGGCCGGGATCCCTATCGTAATTTTGTTTATACGAGTTTTCAGGAATTAGCTACCAATATATCTCATCGAAGAGTGGCTACTTTAGCCAAAAAAACGGGAAACAATCTCCTGGCAAAAATATGCGGCATAATTGCCTCGGATGAGGCCCGGCATGCCAATGCCTATAAAGATTTCGTAAAGCGGATATTCGCCATCAATCCCGGTGAGATGATGCTGGCAATGGAAGATATGATGAAAAAGAAAATAGTGATGCCGGCCCATCTTTTAAGGGAATCCGGCGGGAAGATTGGCGGATTGTTTTCACATTTTTCCGATGCAGCTCAACGCACCAGAGTTTATACAACCCACGATTATATTGAAATACTGAAGTTACTCCTGAAAGAATGGGATATTGAACACATCTCCCGGATCAATGATGAAGCCGAAAGAGCCAGGGATTACCTGATGACCCTGCCGGAAAGACTGCAACGTATTGCCGAACGATTGAAAACTCCGGAAAAGCAATACCAGTTCAAATGGATCGCCGTTTAGTATGTTACGTGACAATTGGGGGTTCATGATCGTTGGGATTTTGCTAATCCTGCCACATTTCTAAAGAGGCGGAGAAAACTGTCCGGAATAGAACAGAAACTAACCGTATACGGGCAAATAATAAATAAATTGAGAATTTATTCAACTAATTAAACTATAGCCCTACCTTTATAAAGGTAATATCCACCAATGCATGCAAATTTCCGTTAAGAGAAAGAATGTTAAATTCCTCCCTGATCCTACCAGGGTAATAGCCCGGTTTTTATATTCGAATGACGAGAGGGCCATCGATACTATACAATCAGTACTGAATATGCCAAAAGACGAAGCATCCTCCGTATTACACCAGGTACTGCGGGACTTCTCAACCCGGCATAGAAATATTTCAAAGATCTTTGAAAAAAACTTTAACAATATTTCCCATCTGTTAAAGCAGTTAAACATTGATCCCCAATCCCTGGATAATAGCAGAAAAATACTTATTGGCGCCTATTTTACTATGGAATACTCTATTGAATCGGCTGCCTTTTTTAATCCATCCATCGTTGAACATCCCGACCAGTCGGAAACCGGTAAAAATGAAAAAAGAGTAATTCTGAGTTTCAGGGCTACCGGCGAGGGACATATTTCCTCCATTGTTTTCCGGACAGGAGTTTTGAATAAAAATAACGAACTATCTACCGAGCCGGTTGGCAGGATGCTGGAGGAAGCTGAACACATCCGGCGGCATTACTATGATAAAAGTGCATTTAAAAGTAAGCTGGAAGAAATGCTGGACCTTCATACCAGTACCTCTCCCGGTTTAGTACTGGATAAGCTGAACAATAAATTCACCTATGATGAATTGCTGAAATGTATTGAAGAAGAAAAAAACACACCGAAACTCTCCTCCGGTGTAAAGACGCTTTTAAATCAGATCACATGGTTGGCCTCATCACATTACGAACTTGACTTTTCCCTGGACACTAACATTTCCGAAAGGGTGATCTTCCCTGTTTCGGACAATGAAAAAAACGGAATTGAAGATGCCCGGTTTGTAAAATTTATTGACGATCAGGGGGAGGCAAACTATTATGCTACCTACACAGCCTTTGACGGTGCCACCATATTGCCGAAGATGCTTGATACCAGGGATTTTTATCATTTCAGGATTTTACCCATTAATGGAGAAATTGCACAGAACAAAGGCATGGCCCTTTTTCCGAGAAAGATCAATGGTAAATACGTTATGTTGTGCAGACTCGATGGATCCAATAATTATATCGCCTATTCTGATACAATTACTATGTGGCGAGAAGCTCAACTTTTACAAAAACCCAGATATCCATGGGAGTTTATTCAAATAGGGAATTGCGGATCACCAATCGAAACGGACGAAGGATGGTTATTGATAACTCATGGTGTGGGTCCTGTGCGCGAATACGTATTGGGGGCATCGCTATTCGATCTGCAGACGCCGGAAAAAGAAATAGGCAGACTTAAAACACCTATATTGGTCCCTAATACTCAGGAAAGAGAAGGGTATGTGCCCAATGTAGTATATTCGTGTGGTTCAATGATCCATAATGAGGACTTAATCATCCCCTACGCCACATCTGATTATGCTTCTACTTACGCTTCTCTAAATTTACGGGATCTGTTGAACGAGATTAAAAATACCAGGGAATAGATGTTTTTTGTAAACAGGATGTAGATTCTTGCCGGCACTAATCAGGCAAGTGTGAATATTGTAACTTTTTTCCCTAGTTATGTAACGTGGGAGTCAATTAAACAGACCATCTTTATAAATGTGGAAGTTAAAATAAAATTGACCCGGGCGGATTTACAGTTATTTTATAAAACATTGAAAGCCGGGAAAAGTTGAATTTTACCGAAACAGATGCACAAATAAACAGAAACACGATGGAAAAACCAAATTCAGTTCAAACCAATCCCCCAAACCCCAATAACAAATATAAAGAAGGAGAAACAGTATATGCCAGGACCAACCCTGACCTGAAATTAACTATAAGACGCTATTTAAAAAGAATATATTATTGTGTGGCAAAAAACAGAATCAACAGTAATGAGTTGGTCTATTTTGAAAGGGAGCTGATGGGGGAAACCGAAAGGGTAATAATATAAAGCACCTAAATCAATGGGCTTAGATCTACTTCTGCCTAAAGCAGATTGTATGTAAGATGTAATTCATGTTTCGAATAATCTAATGAACAGGGAATGAAAGTGAATTAGCTTTATTTTATTTAAAGAAACAAACATTGCAATATACATAAAACTAATATTAAAAGAAATGAAAAACTTACTATATACTATTATAGGATTGCTTGTCCTTATCTGGATCATCGTATCTTTGAATTACAACACATCCGGATTAGTTCATTTGGTTTTTGCAATTGCCATTCTAGTTGCACTCATCTGGATAGCGCTTAAAAAGCAGGTAATCAACAAACAATGAGGATATCTCCAATATTTGTTACACAAGGGTGCAAATCTTGAGAGTACCAGCCATATAAAACCGTCTTAGTATATTAAGCCGTATTAAATAGAAGCAATATGGATGATTAAAAATTAATTCAGAATAATGTACAGTGCACCCAAAAAAGGTGTACATTCACCCATATTTAAACAAATATTATGAATACTGGAACAGTAAAATTTTACAATGATTCCAAAGGATTTGGATTCATTAAAGATGCGGACTCACCTAAGGAATATTTTGTTCATTCAACTGGTTTAAAAGAAGATATCAGGGAAAATGATGAAGTAACTTTTGATTTGGAAGCCGGAAAAAAAGGATTAAATGCGGTAAATGTCAGACTTGCATAGTTTATTTTATCATTACCATTTAAGATTTTATTCCCGCCACTGGCGGGATTTTTTTTATCCGGTCTACCAAGCTACCTGTAAAAATCTCCTCTTGACCAAGATTTTTTTAATCCGAACCGTGAAATTCCTCATAAGCCAGTAGTACAGTCAGATGAGAGATCAGGTACGCCAGCGAGCTTTCCGCACCCTGGTTACGGTTTACCCCATAGCTTTCAAATCCATCACAACAACCTTTTGTCTCAAAATCGTATAGACTCATTCTCAAGTCATTTTCCCCTAGAAACCAAAGGAACGAAGTATATAATTTATTGAGATATTCTTTATCTTTTGTTACATGATAAGCCCGGTGATACATTAACACCATTGCCATGGCATCAATCGGTTGTTGAGCAAATACAGAGCGTTTGCCATCTCTTTTATACCAGACTTCATTCCCGACAATGGACAGATAGTTATCTTTAAGTGTGTGATTCGTCAGGAAGTCCATCGAATCGAGGGCTACTTTAGTGATTTTATCATCGTTGAGTATTTCTGCTGAATGCAGGAGGGCGAGAGGCAGGATACCGTTATCGTAGGCAAGTAAGGATTCAAACCATTTCCAGTCATGAGATTTATTTTCTTCATAATGCATAATTAATTTTTTAGCCATATTGCGCAACCTTTCAGTCATTGAATCATCCGATGGATTACTGATCAAATAATAACCTATCCCGATCATTGTATTGGCGATACCTCTTATTGATTCTAAATTTTCAAAATTGGGGGAAGAATTGAAAAACAGTTGTCTTCCCGCTTGATAATAGGCATCATTGGGCGCATTGCACAAGAGATATCCCAATGCCCAGATAGTTCTTCCAAAGGAATCTTCGGAACCAATCTCATCTAGGTAATTCCGGTTGAAGCTGAGAAAATTCCGGAAGGTGCCGTTTACATTTTGCATATAATGGATGTAACTTAAATATATTGGTGATAATTCAAGGGCCCGCGGATCCTTCATTTGTTTGTATACCATTAACACCATGAGCAGTGCCCTGGAATTATCATCGAGGCAGTAACCTTCTTTTAAATTTGGGATGCCGAATTTTGCATGCTGAATGATACCGGTATCATCAGTCAATCTATTAATATGACCCAATGAAAATGGAGGAAGAATAAGCAGATCCAGAACGGAATCCTTTTTTTCAATTATATTATGCTTGCCAGTAAGCACATCCTCCGTTAGGGCAAGATACTTTTCTCCTGTTTTAGGCCAGGTGATTTTTCGGCCATATTCGAATGCGTTCCTTTTATATTGATTTAATTTTTGGGGGTGATCGAGAAGATCCATTAATACAGAGGCCAGCCCATCCGGGTCGTTAAAATTAAAAAACTGTCCTCTTCCGTCTGCCAGTAGTTCCTCGGCATGCCAGTAGGGCGTTGAAACCACGGCTGCACCGGCCCCTACAGCATACGAAAGTGTGCCACTGGTGATCTGTGCTTCATTGAGATAAGGGGTTATGTAAATGTCAGAGGCAGATAAGTACTTGAGCAGGTCCTTCGTGTCGATATACTCGTTCAAAAACAAGACATGGTTTTCAAGCTCAAGGTTTTTCACTAATCGCAATAGAAAGATACGGTATTCTTCCCCCGAATGTCTAAGTACGTTGGGATGGGTCTTGCCCAGGACGACATATTTTACATCGGGATGTTTTTCAACTACCTTGGGCAATGCCGTTATTACCGTTTCAATTCCTTTGTTGCGACCAATAAAACCAAAGGTGAGGAGTACCTTCTTGCTTTCCAGTTTAAATTCTTTTTTTGACTTTTCCTGATTAAAATAAATATCCGGAACCCCGTGTTCTATAAAGGCAATTTTTTTTTCAGGCACATCATATATTCCCGACAGGAATTCGATTGCCTTATGGCTCATTACCACTATTTTTTGTGCCATACTGCAGATTTGTTTCAAAACAGCCTTTTCATTATACGACGGGGTTTTTAGGATGGTATGCAACGTTACAATGAATGGAACTTCCAGTCTGTGCAGTAAGGGAAGGATATATACACCGTTCTGACCTCCGAAAATACCAAACTCATGTTCAACGATGCAAAGGTCAGCACCATTCAGATTGATAAATTTCACGGCCTGCAAGTAATCTTCCTGATGTTCCTGCCGGATGGTAAGTTTTACTTCTTCAGGATATTCATACGTAGTATCGAAGTCATTTAATGCAACGACGAATCCTTCGGCTGAAGGATCATCCTTTTCCCGGTTAACAACCATGGAATTGAATAAATTATTTGTATAGGTACCAATTCCGCATTCACGTGGCGGATAGGTACCGATATAAGCTAGTTTCATAAGTCTGAGTTTATTGATTTGGCAATAATTTCTGATCCCTGGTTATAAAAAACCAGTATTATCCGTCAGGTTGATAAAACTACAGGTAAAAAGCTGTTAAGATTCTATAATTTTCCCTCTTTGTTTTTTTCTACCCGTTTTGCTGCTTTTTCTGCCCTTTTTTCTTTCAGGGTTTTAACTGCGACTTTATTGTTGCTTTTTTCATTGCCTTTTTTATTTCTAGACATGATTTCTGTTTTCTAAGATTAAATTTTTTTACTCTTCATAAAATATTCCCTTCATACCCACTTTTGATAACGGTTGAAATCATTATGAATCGTTTGTTTGCAATGAACCTATTTGATACATGGGCCGGGATAATGATGGCCTGACCGGTATGAAGTGTAAGCGATTTTTCATCCATTACAATTTCTGCTATCCCATCAATAATCTGAATGAATATATCAAAGGGGGAGATCTTCTCTGCCAGGGTTTCTCCTGTGTCAACCGCAATAATATTTATATTCCCTGTTGGTTTCCGGATAATTGATCTGCTGATTACGGAGTTTGGAATATATTCAAGTAATTCAAGTAGAATATATGTTTTCGATTTATTAATTTCAGCTTTATCCATGAGTTTGACAAAGGTATTTGAATGATATCAGGTAAGTGTTATACGGTTATTGATAATAATTACATGATTCACACGTCATCAAAGGATTTTCGTCTCTTGTCTTTGAGCTTCTTAAAATGTGTCGGAGTCAATCCGGTAATTTTTTTAAACTGATTGGAAAGATGAGAAACACTGCTGTAATGCATTTTATACGCGATTTCGGTAAGGTTGAGCTCGTCATATACGATCAGTTCCTTTACTTTTTCAATTTTATGAGTCAAATAGAATTTTTCAATGTTAATTCCTTTCACCTCTGTAAAAAGATTGGCAAGATAGGTATAATCATAACCAAGTTTGTCACTGAGAAAATCGGAAAGATTTACTTTGATCTGATCCTCTGTATAATGCACCAATTCTATTATGGCGTTTTTTATTTTTTCAACCAGGATACTTTTATTATTATCCATGATGAGTAAACCAGATTTTTTCAAGGCGGTATCCAGATGATCCAATTTTTCCTTGCTTACATCCTCATAAATTTCAGCCTCGCCGATTTTTACATCAATATAATGGAGGCCTAATTTCTCCAGTTCAGCCTTTACGATCATCTGGCATCGAATGCAAACCATGTTTTTGATGTATATTTTCAATTCAAGAGGGGGTTACAATTTGTAGAAAATGATATAAGTAAAGTTAAAACATATCCATATTAATGGCAAGATGGTGTTAACACTGCTATTCTCCACCAAAATATACGATCCTTTTATCCAGTTATGGAAGGCTAAAACTTAGCTGCGAAGAAAACTGACCTGTCTGATAATTTTGCCCGATAGTTTGATCCGTTTTATCTTCTATTGGCAGCAATAAATGATGAAAAACCAATCCGTGACATTGAAACAACTTTGGCTTGATACTTATCCAATTTACTTCTCCTTAAACCCAAAGGTAACTTTGGTTTAAAAACCCACCATCACAAACGCTCCCCAGTAATAGGGACTGTTGTATTTGCTTTTTAAGGATTGCTGGGCCTGGCGGAAGGCTTCCAACTTTTTTCCCGACTGCAACCAGTTTGTATAAAATCCTGACATGAGCTCTTTTGTGGTTTCATCATTTACTTTCCATAAACTCATCAATACGGAATGCGCTCCCGAAACCAGGAATGACCGCTGTAACCCGTAAACGCCTTCCCCGTTCGTCACGTGCCCCAGGGCGGTCTCACAGGCACTGAGCACAACCAGGTCGGTATTATCCAGGTCGAGATGCATGGCTTCATAGGCGGTAAGAATGCCGTCTTCCCCCCGCTGCACCTGTTTCAATACATCACTATTTTCATCCGTTGATACGGCGGCACCGGCCATCATCAGGCCGGACTGCAGAAGCGCCTTTTCCGGTTGGTCCACCGGACCGGATCCCATGAAAAATCCATGAGTGGCAACATGCAATATTCGAGGGTTCCGGACTCGTTTGAGTTGGCCTTCAGAGGCTTTTTTGCCGGTATACATTTCGAACATCCAATCCAGATCGCTTAAAAATCCGGAAATGCTGTTCACTTCGGCCAGCGTGCCTGGAAGGGGGACAAGATCCGCGCCTCGTACCCTGCTGACCCTGTAATCAGGAATACTTTCCCCTGAAGAAGCAAATAGTTCTTCCGATTCATCATGAAACGCCGGATTCCCGAAAAGTACCGCCAGCCTCTTGACTATGGATTTTTGCCTTTCATTTACGGCATTACGGGCCAGCAGATCGCGGGTGTTGGTCACCTGTTGGATTTCTATTTCATCGAGCAAATATTTCTTCCCATCCGGATTAAAAAGTGTGTTGAGATTAATCAGGTTGTAAACTCCATCCGGAGAAAAGTAAACCCGCTTTGTATCATCCAGTATCCGTTTTACCGGATCCCAGAAGTGAAAATAGGACAGGGTATCCCTGATCTGGTATTGAATGCCATTACGGTAATAGTTGAGCCACTTTCCTTCCATCTCCTTCCCGTTTGGAAGCACTACCAGTTCCGGATGATCGATTGTGGTGCTTTTGACTATCAGGGCTGCATAGATTATTGAGTCACGATCCGTAGTTGATTCCTGAAAATCATAATTACGGATCCGGATCATCTCAATGGCGGCTTCCCCGGGCTGCAGTTGATCCCGGACATCGGTCCAGTGATAGGCTGATCTGGTTTTTTGTTCAAACCGGGAGTACGAGGTGGTTAAAAATTTTTCCAGCTCATAGATCGACGTTTCGAGGGAATCCACCTCCTTTCCGGTACGGTTTTGCTGATAGGTCCGGGCGAGATCCTGCTTCAGGTTTTCCCATTGTCCAAACTTCCGGATAAGCACGCTGTCCCCGCTTTCCAGTATATTTTTTCTAAGTTTCTGGGAGGCTCTGAGCAGAATGGCTTTGGTAGAAAGCTGGTAATTATACATGCTGCCGGTTATTTCCGGGAATTGAGGAAAGTAATGCAGTGCAAAAAAATTGAAGATCTCGAACTCGTCCCTGATATTCGAATAGAATTGTTCTTTTTCTACCTGGGCCAGCACCTCAAAATAATGATGGATCTGCTGCAGGCGGATCGCAAATAACTCCTGATAATATTCATATGCTTTCGGATAGTCCCGGGTCAATGCATAATATTCGGCCAGATCGTTCAATGAATGGAGATAGGTACGGTCAAAAGGAGGAAGGTCCTGCTGATCGGCAAAGGCTTCGAGCATGAGCTTTTCCGCTTCCCTGAGATTTCCCTTGCTTTTTTCCAGGTCCCCAATGTTGAACCTGACGATGGCGAGGTTATACCGGGATGGGGTGGTGCTTTCCAATAACCGTTTTTCAACTTTTTGGAACAATGCCCTGGCTTTCTCATATTCCTTCTGTTTCTTATAGACCAGGGCCAGGTTATTGATGGCTGCAATATTTTCCGGGTCCAGGGAAAGGGCTTTACTCAGTAAAGAATCGGCCTTGTGGATTTGACCAAGGTAATAATGACAAAGCCCCATTTCACCGGTTACCGAGGACCTGATCTTTTTCGAAAAACGTTCCGGTTCTTCATTTCTGAGCCGGTATTCCTGTTCGAAAAGATGCAGGGCCGGTTCATAAAGTCCCGCGTATAAATATTGACGGGCAAGGCTTTTAATGGTATTTTTCAGATGATAATCAGCAAATGAATCCCCGGACAGGTTTATATTCCCGGATGATTTGATGAATTCGCGATAAAGCGGTTCCGATTTATCGAACCGTCCTTTTCTTGCATAAAAAGAAGCCAGGTGAAGATACCCCCGCATGGGATTATTATCATCGTATTTACGGGTCATTTCTGCATGGGTAATTAAATGCTTTTCCACAAGGCTGTCGATCCCGGCCTTTTCATAATTATCGGCTACCGCATAAAAGGCAGAAAACAGCTTCTCATCCTCCGGCGAACGATTGGCTTTCATCATGTCAAGGGTCGTTTCATTCAGGAAAATGACGGCCGCGTGATTCTCCCGTTCCGTATAAAATTCAATCAGTTTCTGTGAATCATAGTAAGAAAACTCAGGATCCGGTCCGGTTGCCGGTTCTTTAAAATAATGGTACAGCGAATCGGCCAGGTTCTCTTCTCCCGTCTCCCGGCAAAAGCCGGCTGCGGCTCCGGCTAAGCTGAAATACACCGGTCCCCAGGCGGGTATCAGTGTGTTCAGTTCCGATAACATGTTTTTCAACCGATTGAGGGCGAAATCCCTGTCCCCATGCCGGTAATATTCCCTGATCACAAAGAGCAGTTGTGTGATACTGGATGAATTCAGGCTGTCCGGATGGGCTTTATAACGGATATGCTCCCACTGCTGCCTGGCCGGTTCAGGTTGGTCGTAGCGGTAGTAAAGAGTAACCATGTCCCTGACCGCGGTGATATATAATTCTTCCCAGGGATCGAGCTCTTTCCGGATCAGTTCATTCCAGTCTTCAGCGATGGACAGCACGGATTCGAGGGTGTCCATTTCACGGTAAAGGATATGGAATAATTTGAGTGACTTATGATACAGAAAATCCTGGTGGCTTTCCCGGAAGGTGTTCATGGCCCAGTCCAGTGCGCCGAAAGCTTCATCGAGTCCACCCTCAAAATCCCCCCGGTCCAGGAAGTCCTCGATACGGTCCTCGTGCGCATACCATTGCTTCAGCAGGTCTTTTTCCGTTTGTGCCCGGGAGGCCGATGCCAGGGCCA
>CAZIXF010000021.1:0-6279 GCA_964543195.1 uncultured Roseivirgaceae bacterium | reverse complement strand
TTGAATTGGCGATCAGGATCTGTTTCGGGAAAAATGAAGATAATACTTTATATGCATAAACATTTTGATTGCAGTAATAATTCCCTGTTTTTTATTACCAATGGTGAACCGCTTTCAAGCCTCTATCAGATATCAGAGGATCTGGGGATCATATTCTTACCAGTTGGCTGAGAGTCGACTGGATCTGAATAATGATCAAAGAAATGAAATTAATTTTTATGTTGTAGTTTTTTTAAATTAAATTTTTTTTTAAATTATGATCGTAATTGCCAGCTTAACAATTTGTTCAACTTTTTACACACAGCTATGTAATGAAAACAATACCCATTATAGGAGATGAAAAATCTGTTTTAAAAATACCAACTATTTATTTCTTTATAGCATTTACTGGAATAGTGCTTGCAGGGAACTATTATCTCCAGCACTTTCTCCTTAATGAGAATCTATATTTTCAACACTTTAGGGACCAGCTTTCAGCAAACAGGATATTAGAATTATTGCAATTCAGATCGAGGTATGAATGGTTGAATTATCTTACAATCCCTTTATTTTATCTGCTTAAATTTTTTACTATGGCAGTGTGGATGTATTGTGGCTTGATTCTCTATAATTATAAAGGCACATTCAGTGTAACCTTCAAGGTTATTGTTGTCGCAGAATATATTTGGTTTATTCCCATGATCATCACTTTATTTTATTTTTCTGTAATAAAAACAAATTATACTCTGACGGATATCCAGTACTTCCAGCCTTTATCCCTAATGAATATTTTTGAATACAATGAGATTGATGAATGGATGATTTTTCCTCTTAAGTCATTAAATCTTTTTGTACTTTTTCATCTGGTGTTCATCGCTCTGATTTTCAGTCACTTACTAAATATTGATTTCGATTCAACACTTTCCTTTACCACTGTTTTTTATGGGCTTGGTTATATAATATGGATAGCATTTATTACTTTTTTAATAGTCAATATTGTATCATGAAAAAAAGGATAATTCTAAATTCAATTATTGGAATTGTTAGCCTTATTGCAGTGCTTTTAATTGTAGCCAGCTATAAAAATCTGGAAAGGTCAAAAAGAAAAAAAAGAGTCCTTTCATCACTAAAAGCGGTTACAGATAGCCTTGGAATAGTTACCCGGAGAAACAGGGAGTATTCAGTTCTGGTTTATTTTAACAGTGAATGTGATTATTGCCGCAAGGAAATTCAAGGTTTTTCAGATATTAAAAATGACCTGAAAAAATACGATCTTTATCTTATTTCCATTGAACCCCAGGGTCAGGCACTTCAATTTCTTGAGACATATGGATTGCAGGAATATTTTGTGCGTACACGGTCCGAAAGTGTTTTAAATATTTTTCCGGGTATTGCTCCCCAAACACTTATATATAAGGATAATAAGCTTTATAGACACTTCAAAGGAGAAGTGGATGCAGATATAATTTTAAAGCAATTATATGAATCCCTACAAGAAAATAAATAATAAAAAGTTGAATATCTCTTTTATTAAGAAAAGTTTTCAGCTTCAACAGGGACAATCAGATTGTGGGGTGGCCTGCCTGGCTTCTGTTTTAAGGTATCACGGGAGTTATGAATACAATCATAGACTCAGGATATTAAGTGGAACAAACCAGCATGGCACCAACTTACTTGGATTATATCACGCAGCCAGTAAATTGGGGTTCGATGTGGATGGTTATGAAGCGAAATCAATCGATGACCTGGTTAAACTTGAAGCTCCGGCTATTTTACATGTGATTATCGATCCGTTAATGCAGCATTATGTGGTGTTTTATGGTTTTAAAGGAGGTTGTGCCATCATTGGAGATCCGCGGTATGGGATTAAAATATGGACCAGAACTCAATTAAAGGAGTACTGGAGGTCGAAAACCCTGTTGGTTTTAAGCCCTAATCAGGATTTTAAAAGGAAAAACCATCACAAAAACTTTTATTATTTTTTGAATTTCATAAAGGCTGATTTTCATATATTGTTTTCAGCATTTTTTCTGGGTCTTATAGTCTCGGTTTTTTCACTGGCTACAGCCATTTTTTCACAAAAATTGATTGATTTTCTTTTACCGAATGAGGAGATAAGGCTCTTAATTTTCAGTATTTTATTGTTAGGAATATTACTGATCGCCCAGGGATTGATAGGTTACATCAGATCACAGCTACTATTAATACAAAGCAAGATTTTTAACATTCGTCTGATTAATAAATTTTTCACCTTAATGTTAAACCTACCCCTGAGCTTTTTTCATTCAACCCGGAGCGGAGAAATGATATCCCGGATGAACGACACAAAAAAGATCCAGACTACAATCAGTCATTTAATTGGAAATTCCCTAGTTGATTTTATGGTCATATTGGTTTCCGTTTCAGCAATATTCTATTATTCTTTCACGGCCGGACTTGTATTACTGTTTTTTTTGCCGCTGTATCTAATCATTGTGAAAAAAATGAACAATTCGATATTATCCCTTCAACATCTTACCTTGGGGGCATATGCTGTTAATGAAGGGAATTATATAGATACCCTATCCGGAATTGAAACTATAAAATCTAACCTGGCTGCCTCTTTTTTTGAAAAAACAGCCAATATGTACTATACCCGATATCAGGATTTCCGATATAATCTTGGTAAAGTTCAAATCAGTTTTCTATTTATCACCAATACTCTGAATATATTGCTGTTTGTATCCCTGATTGGATTGTCATCCTACTTTGTCATTACGGATCAGCTCATGCTGGGTGCACTGGTAGCAATTCTGTCTCTTTCAAATTACATTATTCCCTCTCTAACCAACCTGAATTCGTTTTATATACAATACCAGGAAGCCAAGGTGGCTTTTATACGAATGAGCGAATTCACTACCATGGAAACGGAAGGTTCAACCGGTCAAAAAGAGGTTCCCCGGAGATTATTCGAATTAAAATTAACTGATGTGGGATTTAACTATCCAGGATCCCTTGACCTATTGAAGGATGTAAATTTTTCTTTAACCATGGGAAAGATCAAGTTGCTAACCGGGAAAAATGGTACAGGAAAGAGCACACTTGTTCATCTTATCACAAAATCATTAATACCCAATTACGGGAAAATATATCTTGATGATGTGGATATTGATCAGTATGATCTGAATGAATACAGGAAAATATTGGGTGTGGTACCCCAGAACATCAAGATATTCAATAATACATTGCTTTTTAATTTAACCCTTACTGATGATCCTGTAATAAATAATAAAGTTGATGGTTGGTGCAAACAGCATGGATTTGATCCATATTTTTCGGGTTTTACCGGTGGTTATAATGCCATATTGGGAGAGGATGGCATCAAACTTTCCGGTGGACAAAAACAAATATTGGGATTGGCAAGAAGCCTTTTTCGCAATCCACGATTTTTAATTCTTGATGAATTTACCTCATCTATTGATTCTGATACTCAGCGGTTTATTATTGATGTGATTCAGAACAGGAAGGAACAGGCGGGAATATTGATCATTTCGCATGATCTGAAGATGCTTTCAATTGCTGAGGAATTATATGAACTGAGTGAATGTACCATAAAGAAAAAGAGAGAGCAATTAACATTTTAATTGCCCGATTTAAATAAATGTTCAACCATTAAATTTCATCGTTATGAAAAAGTTATCTGATTTCGAGATGAGTCACCTAAGTGGTGGAAAATTGACTGAACAGGAAGTAAGGGATTTCCTGGGAGCGGCATCATGTGTAATGGCTTATAAAAGCTTACTGTCTGCAGTGGGTTGCTATAGATGGTTAAGATTTGATGTTTTCTAAAAGATTATTGTTAACATTTAAATTTAACAAAAATGGAAAAATTAAAAACCGAACAAATGGAAATGATTTCCGCGGGAAACCGGGCAACCGCAATTATCGGTGGAATTGCTTGTGCTGCATCATTAGTGTCACCAATTTCTGCATTGATATTTGGTCCTACATGCATGGGAATGATCATAGCTACAATTTATGATTAAATTTCATGAAAACATGACAAATGGTGAGGTATGCTCACCATTTGTTTAATTGGTTTACTATTTTGTTTTAACAATTTATTGACCATCAGAAAACAGGTTAATTTTCTGTATAAATACCAGCATTCATGATCTGCATAAAAAATATCAACAAAGGCTATGATAAGAATATAGTTCTTGAGAATATAACAATAAATGTCAACCCGGGACAGGTATATTCCCTTCTTGGGAAAAACGGGGCAGGGAAGACCACGCTCATTAACCTGTTGCTGGATCTTTTAGAGCCTGATTCGGGGGCAATTGAACTTTTTAACAAAAACCTTAAAAAGATCAATACGGCCGATAAAACAAGGATCGGGGCAGTTACTGAGGAGTTGCCTCTGATAGATGAATTTAATGGATATGACTACTTATATTTCATCGGAAAGATGTATAAACTATCAGGAGATAAACTGGAGCGGCGGATCAATGATCTCTTCCATTATTTTTTCGAAGATCCCCGTGACCTGAAAAAAAGTACATCGAATTACTCTCATGGCATGAAAAAAAAGATCGCTTTCTGTGCGGCAGTGATGCATACGCCGGACCTGTTGATACTGGATGAACCTTTTTCCGGACTGGACCTGGTGTCTGCAGATCTTATGATCCGTTTTTTAAAATTGTATCAAAGAGATGACCGGGTTATTTTCATGTCATCACACGACCTTTCCTATGTGGAGAAAATCACAACACATATTGGTGTTCTGCACGAAAGGCATCTGGTTTTTGATTCCTTGTTGCAGGACTTTACGGAAAATGGCATTCAGAAGATAGATGCCGCATTACTTAACATCCTGAAACCCCGTGGAGAAGGACAATTGGATAAATTTGACTGGACATGATCTATTTATTATTAATAAACAGACTTAAAGCTTTCTTCAGGGACCATTTATCATTCGGGTATTTATTGATAGCCCTTTTTGCGATCCTCATGGCCTGGTTTTATGGTTATATGCTGGCGGGAGTCATCCATGAGATGTATACTTCAGATAAGGTTGAAATATATACCTTTATTCACTATATATGCTTAGGAATCTTTTCCTTGGCTTTATTGAGGATGGTTTTCCCCACCTATATTCCCTTAAGCCAGTCATTATCCGGATTTTATCCTATATCCGTTTTAAAAAGGTATCTGTTAAATCTGTTACCGGAATTGACTTCTCCTTTTTATTCCTTTATGCTTATCATGATTATAACCTGCGTTGTTTACCTGGACGTATTGTCTGTATATTTTTTATGTGTTAGCCTCATAGCCCTGTTCGGTGCCCATTTTACCAGAAGGATCATTCAGCGGAGTATTGAATTCAGAAAAAAATTGAGGGGAAATTTACTTTTCTTACTATTGCTGATCCTCATTCTGGCAATAAGCATTTCTCAGTTTGCGGACCTTGATAATCCTCTGTCCGCCATTATGTTAGCCAGTTTATTTCTATTGCCCTTATCGGATTATGTTTTATTCAATTATTCGAATGAAAGAAAAAAATTTACTCTGTGGACCAATACCGCTGAGCACAATCCATATCTGAAATTACTTCTGAAAAACACAAAAATCAGGGTCTCATTTTTGGTGATGATGGTGTTTAAAATCCTGGTATTATTATTGGACTTGTATTCGATGAATGAAAAGGATGAACACGTATTAGGCGGGAATTTTATTTATTGGTTAATAATATCTCCTCTTCCGGTATACACATATATTTTCAACAATATCTGGGGGTTCTGGAAAAAGCTATGGTTAAATCTCGAATTGGGTTTTACTGGATACGAGGAATTTACAAAAACCGGATCCAAACTCATTATCTACCCTTTATTCCTGGATGCTATTATTACCCTGCCATTGGTTTTTCTTTCCTGGGGTATTCAATTTAATATAATTCTCTTTTATGTGACCCTGGCGATTGTTTTTACCTTGATATCTTTTACCTGGTCGGTTGTAGCTCCAAAACAGGTTAAATCAAATTTTCAGGTGACGGCTTCAACATCATTGCCGGGCGGCTTCATTTCAATGGGCGCGGTAATGCTATTGTCAACGATAATGATTAATTCCTGGTTTTACATTCTGGTACCTTTTTACATAGGTGTGGCTTTTATAATTTATAAATCATCCGATGAGATTTATAAAAGGAATAAATACAATATATATAAAAAGTTATTCCAATAAGTATGAAGGGAAAAATATTACAGCTTAACCCCGATTATTCATAAACCATTCTCAAAATAAACCGTTTTTACTATTTAA
>CAZIXF010000020.1:0-85601 GCA_964543195.1 uncultured Roseivirgaceae bacterium | reverse complement strand
AATTGCGCTTAATCGGCCCTTCGGGCGAAAAATTTATGAATTTTTCGGGTTAATACCTCCTTGCCCAATATCAGTCAGATGGCCACCAGCACACCCCTTATAGTAATTAAATTAGACTCCAGGGCCAGCTAGCCGTTGTATTGGATTTCTGTTAGCATAATCTCCAAAATTCGTGGATACGAAAAAGTAAGCATAAACCTGACATACCCATATAAATTACGCAGAAACAAAAATGAATAAATATTAGGAGAAGGATATTTCGTAGTTGCAATAATTAAAAGGCTTAATTAATTATTATAAAAACAAAATATTGATAAAAGATTATTAAATTATCCATTTAGTGTTTACTAAATTATTTAGTATATTAGCAATATAACTAAATATATTAGAATCATGTTTGAAGAATTTCAAGATACAAGCCTAATCAAATTTATAGAAAGGTTCAACACCTCGGATAAATGCAAAGAATATATTGCGCACTATAAATGGAAAAATGGCTTTGTATGCCCTAAATGTGGTCATACACATTATTGGCATAAAAAGGATGATCCCTACACTAAAGTCTGTAAGGCATGCCGTCATGCAGAATCGGTTACGGCCAACACATTGTTTCATAAAGTCAAATTCGGTTTACCCAAAGCGTTTTATATTCTTTTTGAAATGAGTATGACAACGAAAAGTTGCTCAAGTCCGGTACTGGCACGAAAATATGAAATCAATCAGAAAACGGCATGGTTATTTATGAGTAAAGTACGCAGGGCGATGTCAAGCAATGGTCAATTTCCATTAGAAGGTGAATGTGAAGTTGATGAAATATTCATTGGGGGCAGTCAACCTGGGAAAAGAGGCCGTGGAGCTATGAAAAAGAAAAAAGCAGCTATCGTAATTGAAAAGACAGAAAAAGGTGGAATCAAAAAGGTCTATGCAATGAAAATTGAAAACTTTTCAAGTGATCAACTCAGGAAAATATTCGATTGCCATATAAGTAAAGATGCTACAATTAATACCGACAAATGGCGAGGATACCTCCCATTAAACGGCCAATGGAGTATTCTGCAGGTAAAGAGTGATCCAACGACCAATTTTAAGACAATTCACCGATTAGTGCAGCAGCTTAAATCATGGATCAGGGGTATTTATCATCATGTCAGTGATAGATATTTACAAGGCTACCTGGATGAATTTTGTTTTAGGAGGAACAGGCATGCAAATAAGCCGGCTTTATTCGATAAATTAATTCAAAGAATGGTGGAACGACCTCCAGCCCCTCTTTATTTGTTGGCTTCTTAATAAAACTTAAATGGATAATTTAAAAAGATTAAATTAAAATCATTCATTAAAATACTGATCGGCAGTTATGTCCCATTCAGGAAGTGTCCTGTATTCACGCAGGTTTTCATTAATCTGGTTTAGATCCACAAATTCAGTCTCATATTTTTCCCGGCTGGACAGACCTGCCCATTCTCTCATTTCTTTGTGCTCAGGATGTTTACTATTATGGATGACTGTTAGAAAGTCGGCATAACCCCAGGGGCCGCCAACATCTTCCGGTGGGCAGGCACCAAAAGCTTCAACACAAACAGGTATTCCGGAGAAGCTCTCCCTGTCTTTTTTAGTTGGTTTTTGAAAGGTGATTTTATGCCACCAGTCATCACCAAAATCATACCAGTACCAGAAGGGTTTGCCTTGATTAGCTAATAAAAAATGATCTTTCAATTGTATTTCATCGGCCTTGCTTTCTTCTGTGCGACGATTAAAGAAAGGGAAATCATCTTCTTCCATAGGAATGGTAGCGATGATGTTAGCTTCGAATTTCTTGTCACGAAACTGGAAAAGGTGGGCAAATTCCCATCCCATGGCAATCTGAACAACAAAATGCAACTGTAACATATTAATATCTGCCGGTACGAGTATCCTGCGAAATACACTGTGAGGCATATTCTCCAGATTGATCTTCAGTTTGATGGGATCTTCCGGCCCATATATAGGTATAGTTTTCATGGGATTATTTTTTTTTGCTGCTCTTTTACTGCAGTAATATATAAAGATAAATAATGCGCACAGGTATTATAACCCGAAATCCGAAATTCTTAAATCATAAAGATATTTTTAAAAAGTTATTATCGTAAAACATTTAACAAGGATCTTATTTTTTCGATCTTTTTTTCTTGCAACTGTAACCCCATTCACCTCGGTAATCAAAGGTATTATTCATTAATTTTTAATCTGTTATTTACAATGATATATTTATCAAAATTCAACAGTCTAAATTAAACCCAAATGAAATTCAGTTGACTGACAGGAATCATTCATTCCGTGCAAATTATCTATGAAGTAGAACTCCCTGCATTCCTTCATTTTATGGGTTTTTCAACTCAAAACAATTAAATTTTAACAATTTTTGATCCATATAAATGTTTCTCTTATGATGTATTTTTATACCTTTTCCCCTGCTGTAGCTTTCAGAAAGTCTTCTCTTCTCACAGCGGCCTTTTTTGATACATAGAATTTGCAGAAAATTAATTCCAAATGTCTTCTTTTGGATGTGGAAATTGCTTTTCCTTCCTTATGATTTTTAATCCGATTTTCAATATTGGTGATATATCCAATATACATTTTATGATCTTTACGATTGAAAAAGTACATAAACACAATATGGTAAGATCATAGCTGGTAAAAATTAAGTTAGGACTGATTGATGGTTGAATAAAATAAAAAAGGCAATCCGGTGAAAGTTGCCTGAATATTTTCTTAGGCCATGGTTGAGTTCCCGATGTCCCTACGGGAGAGCACATCGGGACATACCTCTTGTCCAACTTTTTACTTGATGCAAAAAGCCCCGATTATCATCGGGGCCTGTGTCTCTGCGCTCCCCAGGTTGGACTCGAACCAACGACCCTCTGATTAACAGTCAGATGCTCTAACCAACTGAGCTACTGAGGAATTTTTGAAATCGGAATGCAAACATAGCCCGCGATCCATTAATTATCAATAGATTAACCGGATTTTTTTAAACGAAATTTTGCCTGGCCATCAAATAGCACATTCTTATCGGCTGATCATGGTATCGGCTTCCGCTTAGAAAAGGAAATTGCCTTTTTTCAATTCCTTTCATCAAAAAATCCTTAGAATTATTTTGAGCAAAATATTTGCTGAAACCGGACTATCCATCACCAAATAAAGTGGCCTTAATCCCGATTTTTGCTTTGCATCGCAATTTTTTTTCAGGCGCATACGCCTTCCGGGTAAAACCCCGCAAGAACATGGCCACGACCCAGGCTCCCGGGTTTTTAAGTAATACTAAATGGAATGTTTATCACCACTTGTCTTTTAAAGCTCAAGCCTCAGTATGCTGCCATATTGGCGGGTTTATTGGTGTTTGTACACATAAATGTGTCATTGTGGCGCAAAAAAGAGTTGTTTTATATGGAAAATCCAATTGGTATAATTTTTACTTGTGTACGGGTGAAAATCAAGAAAACTAAAAACATAAAAACTATGACACTTATTAAATATAACCCTAATTACAGAAGCACAATGCCGGGTGCCTTCTCGAATATGTTCGATAAGTTCTTCTATGACACCCTCGAGGATTCAAGTGTACACCGGTTTTTACCCAATGCCAATGTACTGGAATCTGAAAAAGCCTATGAATTGCAGTTAGCGGTTCCCGGCTTCAAAAAAGAAGATTTCAACATTAACTTTGAAGAAGGCAGACTGACCATCAGCGGTGAAAGAAATCACAAGCTTGATGAGACGATTACCGTACATCAGCATCAGATCAGGAACGGATCGTTCGAACGTGTATTCCAGTTACCGGATGATGCCGATGAAAATAAGATCAATGCTTCTTACAAGGAAGGAATTCTCTATATTGAGATCCAGAAGAATGAAAAGAAAATTCAGAAGCATAAAATCGCTGTGAAGTAAACGCAGTACATATTAACCCGATTATTCATAAACCATTCTCAAAATAAACCGTTTTTACTATTTAATATATTTATTATCCGGTAGTTACAAAAAGGGATTAACCCCTGATAAGCGCAATTCAGTAGCCTATTTCTGGGCTATTTGATTAAGTATAAGAATTTCAAAACCCTATATAATTCTTTGATTATCAATAAATTGCGCTTAATCGGCCCTTCGGGCGAAAAATTTATGAATTTTTCGGGTTAAGATCTGAAAAACCCTGAAGTAAAACTCTCCGCAGTTGTTCGCTTCAGGGTTTTTTTGTTAATTTTTGTTAATATTAAAATCATTTTGTTAAAATACCCGTTATTTACGTTGTTATATAATCGAAAATCTAAATAGGAATTTATGATGAGTAAAAGAAATTTCATTTTGGCCATAATCGTGGCATCGTTTGTAGGAGCCTTACTGGCCATAGGCGCCTTCAGCCTGTTTTATGACCGTGGACCCGGCTATGATTCGTTCGAAGAACGCCAGAATATAAAATTTTCTGATGTGCTTCTTGATAATGAAATAAATATACCCGAGGGACCTAATTTTGTTTTTGCAGCAAATCTCGTTACCCCGGGTGTGGTCCATATAAAAACAGAGAAAGAAAGCGAAGACAGAACAATGAATCCCTTTGAGGAATTTTTCAATATGCCAAGGCGTATGCCTCAGGAGGCCACCGGTTCCGGTGTGATCATATCTGATGACGGGTATATAGCTACCAATTACCATGTAGTGGAAGGGGCTACCCGGATTGATGTGACGCTTCACGATAACCGGAAATATGAAGCCCGCCTTATCGGAGAGGACCCCACAACGGATCTTGCGCTGGTCAAGATCAAGGAAAAGGATCTTACCTTTATTAAATATGGCGACTCCGATAATCTCCAGGTGGGTGAATGGGTCCTGGCTGTAGGTAATCCGTTCGAACTCAATTCAACCGTAACGGCCGGTATCGTCAGTGCCAAGGCAAGGAATATCAACATTCTAAGAAGCAGAGAATTTGGTATCGAATCGTTCATTCAGACCGATGCCGCAGTCAATCCCGGAAACAGCGGAGGAGCATTGGTCAACCTGAAAGGTGAACTGGTGGGGATTAATACCGCCATTGCCTCACCGACAAGATCCTATGCGGGATATTCCTTTGCCGTTCCGGTGGCACTGGTTAAAAAAGTAATGGATGATCTTCTGGAATACGGGGCGGTACAACGGGCACTGCTCGGAATTCAAATCCGTGATCTTGACGCTGATCTGGCGAAAGAACTTGATATCAAAGAGACCTCCGGGGTATACGTTGCTGCAGTGAATAAAGGAACTTCAGCCGAAGAAGCAGGCATCGAAGAAGGAGATGTGATCATCTCCATTGATGGTACCTCCGTGCGTAACGTAGCCGAACTGCAGGAACAAGTGGCCAGACACCGCCCGGGTGATAAGATTGACGTTACTTTCATTCGTAATGGAAGCAGGAAAACAGTAACCGCCACACTGAAAAATGTGATGGGTGAAATCAAAGTGGTCGACAGAAGTTCAGGCATGGAAATGCAGGGAGCCACCCTGGTAGAGATCGATGAGGATACAAAGGAAAAACTGGACATAAACGGTGGAGTACAGTTAAAAAATATTGGCCCCGGTAAATGGAATGACGCGGGCATAATGGATGGCTTTATCATTACTTCCGTGGACAAACGGAATATTAAAACCATTAACGACCTGATGAGTGCTCTATCCAACAGTGAAGGAGGCATCCTCATTGGCGGTGTATATCCGGGTGGCGAAGAAGCCTACTATGGCCTTAAATGGAATTAGCGGATCAATAAATAAAATGGAACTCTTACACTAAAACCGGTGAAAAGGGGTTTTACCGGTTTTTACCACTCATCAATAATAAAAAACTCATACTATGACTTCGAGTCATAGTATGAGTCATTATTCTTTATCATTTCCGCTACGGAAAATCAGATCGAATCACAATTTCCAGCCATACAGGCTACCTCTTGGGCCGCTGTGGTATAATCTTCTTCTTCGTAGCGATAAATCTTGGAAAAATCAATATCGGGGAATTTTTCAACCAGCTTATTATAGGTTTCCTCGGAGATTTCCTCGTAAGGCATCTGGTCAAACTTGGCATCGAAAGCAGGGAGAAAAGTAATGCCTCCGATCTTATCCTGATTTTCCCATACCCATTTTATGATATCCAACACTTCATAGGGTTTATAGGTAATGGTCACACTGGGATTATGCTCGGTATATTTGGTTTTTACCTGGAGCCAGTAATCCAGCTGTTCCATGGCTGACCGGTTATTCCTTGTCGTGGCATTTTCTGGTGACTTCATCGGAAAATGGACCACATAAGTACTGGCATTTTCTTTTTTCTGTCCGTTTTCGGGATCCATGGGAACACCCGCATTCTGAAGCACTTTAAAGACGGGTGTATGCGTACCCACACGTACATTCCTTACATAATAATCCGACCATCGTGCATGAATACCCGGTGAACAATTCAATAACTGGGATGAATTACCCGATGGTTTTACACAGGTAACCGCAGCGGATTGATTGATACCGAGTGCCTTTGCATAATTCTTATTGGTCTCCACTGCAATCTGCTGAAGCATTTTCTGGACATCCGCTTCCTGGACCACGGGACAATCAAGTTGGCCATTGATGTCTACCCCAAGCAAACTTTCTTCAACACAATTTTTCTTCCATTCGGGCCGTAATCCCGGGAAAAAAGTAGCCATCGACTGAATGGTACCGATAATGGTGGCCAGTTCGACTTTGTCAGAAAGGTCTTCAAACGTATCATTTTGCCTGGCTACCGCTACAGAAAGATTACAAAACTGGAACGGGCGCAAAATGATCTCACCACAGGGATTGGTACCGAATTTTGCCGGCTTCCTTCTTTCCGGTTGTGTTTCGAGCGCAGCATGCCGGTTGAATATACCCGGCTCACCCCTTTCGGAATTAACTATATCCAGCACATACCTGGCTACTTCAGCCTGCGTAAGCTTTCTTTCCGGCCACACCGCAGAATTATTGGCATTCCACCGCTGGCTGTTCTTAATCCAGAAATCCCCATCCTTGCAATGACGCATATCATAATCATCGTAATCGAACAGAGCGATCATCGCAGTTCTTCTGACTCCTCCTGATACAGCCGCCTGTCCCACGGAACACATGATATCATGGGCATCGATCGATCTCAGGAAACTACCCTGACGTGACAGGATCCTTGACCGGACAAATTCAAGCATGTTTTTTAAGGGTTCCGGCCCGCTTGCCCGTCCACCTTTTACACGTAATACGGCACCAGCCTCACGGATCAATGAATAATTGAAATGAATATCCCGGCCACTGAACCAGGTTTCCATGCCCACTTTTAATGCTTCGGCCCAGCCTTCGGTAGAATCTTCAATGACAAAATTGATGTGCTGTTCATCTTTCTGCCGCTTGATCCTGGGAAATTTTTCTACATATTCACCCTCTACGGAATACCCTACGCCGCATCCGCTCATTGAGATGATCAGCGCTTCTACAAATGACTGAATGCTGTCGACTGGCAGGTATGAACAATTATATAAACAGATGTTGTTTCTTCGTGCAGCAGGTCCCGCCATGGCCAGTAACCTCATGGAAGGCATCACCTTCATTTCGAGAATACCCTTGTGAAGCCGTTCGTATACCGATCTGGGTAACCGGTATTCAGAAAGTTCCTTCAGGAAATGAACTGTCCTGTCCACCGTTTCGACCCAGGTTTCCCTTCGTCCGAGTTCCCAGTTAAACCGGGAATATTTATCGTAGAACTGAAACTTCTGTAACTGGGTCGGAAAATATTTATCCGAATCGTCAAAGGCTTTTTTTACGTCATCCGGTACAGGCCTCTCCTGTCTCATTTTTGCATGTTCTGCCCGGTATAATATGTATCGTTTTGCTGCTTCAAATTCTTCGGCCGCCTGCAATACCATCTCAACAATATCCTGAATATTTTCTACCGTAGGAACTTCATATTTTGCTGAGACAATATTCAATACCTGGTTTGAAAGATCTTTTGAAAGTTTTTCGGCTTTTGTATTCGGTTTTTCCATGGATTGAAAACACCTGAAAATAGCGTTTTCGATCCGTTTGATGTCGAAATCCGCTTTACGGCCATCCCGTTTGACCACTTGTTTCGGATAACTTATTCCGTTACTCTTTTCTTTTGCGGAAACCGTTTTAGCCTCACCGGTCTTTTTTACCCTTTCTGATTGTTTTTGCTCGGACATAATCTTTTATCAGTTATTTATATATCATACATATTACAGAATTACTCTCTTTGATTAATAGATGCTTTTTAAAATTGAAAGCGCAGTTCAAGCTAAATATAACTGAGCTATTATGGATATGCAAGGATATTTTTCTTAAAAATTTTATATTTTTTATAAGTTACTTTATAGCACAATTTTACGGTAGATTTCTAAATAAATAATTAAAAAACTTATCATTAAATGCTGATGTACAGTATTTTATGATACACTATTTTACTACATCATTTATATATTTTTCTGAATCCGTTCTAAAATTCAGTAAAAAATCCAATTGAAATTGAATAAACAGAGAATCTAGTTAATCACATCACCGCGCAGCAATCTGAATCGTTTTCTGGCTTCTGCAGCAAATATACTTCCCGGATATTTAATTAAAAATTCCTGATAGAGATCCTGTGCTTTTTTAAGGTCTTTCAGATGATAATCGTATATTTCAGCAATCCTGAAAAAGGCATCATCCCCATAGATATCGTCCGCATAATCATTTAAAATAGTCTCAAGAAGATGGACTGATTTACGGAATTCGCCCATTTCCATATATATCCGGGACTGGAGCCATAATATCTCATCGGTCAGCCTAGACCCTTTATAATTTTCATACATGGAATTGAGTGAATCGAGGGCGGTTTTCTTTTTATTCTGAAAAAGCATCAGTTCTATTTTCGCATATTTTTTCATCAGGAAATCCGATGTATCAAGGCCCGTATTATCTTTTATCAGCAAGCTCAGGTAAATGGCATCATTTGAGATCTGCCGGCTTGTCGCTTCCTTCAATACATCCAGGTGATCCTGGGCAAGTGAGAAATCTCCTTTGTAATAGGATAATTTTGCACTTCGTAATTTTGCTTCATAGCCGATCGGGGTTTCCTTCTGGTTTTTTTCAACCTGGGCATACAGCAGGGCGGACTCCCAGGGTTCTTCGGACAAGAGATAAATATCGCCGAGATCGAGTTTACATCTTGCCTGCAGTTCAGGTGAAACCCTGGGAATATTTATAATCGTATTTAAGATATGAATGGCCGTATCCTTTTCATCGAGATAGAATGCATGTAACCTGGCTTTACTTAACAAGGCTTCAGCTGTACGTGAATTAACGCCCAGTTCCCGAACCAGGTTGGAATAATCATTGGCCAGTATCCTGATCTCTTTACGCTCCACGGGAAAGGTGTTTTTTACCAGTTCCTCTCTTGATTTAATCTTGTACCTTTTTGCAATGGGATATATATAAGCCTGTTTGTAATTTTTCACGAGATAATCAAATATTTCCAACGCGGTCTCGTATGCCTTATTTTCCATGGCGATCAATCCCACTTCGAGCACTTCATTCCCGTCTTTGTTCGTTCTAAGATCAAAGGCTCTGGCCTGTAGAAATGCTCCGTAAAAATTTCGTTGCTGGATATTCACCCAGATCAACAATTCCGAATAGATCTGATTTTCCGGTTCTTTCTGAATAAGGTCATAAAGAAGATTTTCAAAATTCTTAAGATCCTCTATTTCAGTCAGAAAATTCTGTAAAACATTTTTTACATAAGGGAGATTATTCGGGCTCCGCTTAACAAATTTCAGATATTCCCGAACCATTTTATCCTTTTCATTCATGAGGCGATATACGGTAGCCATTTCTACCGCATAAGCATAGGGATCATTTTTGTCTTTCCTTCCTTTCTCATACAACTCAAGTGCATATTCCATTTTTTGATTTTTTATAAAATAATGGGCCATCAACCTGAGTTTTCTTTCATTGGATTTTACCTGGTTGAGCAATGCTTCATAATACGCTTTTTCATCTGTGAGTTGTCCCTGTCTTCCATATATCAATCCTTTATCCACGGCATAAATAATATTATCGGGATATGTTCTGATGGCCATATTGATATACCGTTCGGCAGTTTTAAAATCCGACATGCTCAATAAAAGCTCAAAATAATTGTTGTGAATCAAAGGAATGTTTTTCGGATTCTTAGCCAGATCCCGGTATATTTCTTTTGCTTTCTCCAACTCACCAAGAGAATAATATTCATTGGCAAGATCGATCTGGTCCATCTTCTGGGCCTGTGATAAAGTGAACAATAACCCGAAAGAGAATGTAAAGAAGATCACCCTCCGGAATGAATGGAAAACGTTTATCAACATGATCAATTTATATTATAATTTTTATTTATTAATATATTGTTATTTATTATTCTGTGGATATGTGGAAAACGTATTAAAATTTTTCTTGTTATTTAAAATTGTGTATAAAAGTTAATTTATTATAGGTTTATCAACAACTTATTCACTTATAAGTTATTAATTTTCAATTAATTAATATTATCTTCTTGAATTTATAAAAATTTGTGGATAACTGATTTTACATAGTATGTGTTGAAAAGCTGGTGATAAAATTTAAATAATTCACATTTATCCACGGATATCTGTTTATATTACTTTCCCTTATGCTCCTCACATTTTTATATACATATTATCCTTATATTATCCACATGTTAAAACTCAAGATCCACATCCGTTAATTCCCAGTTAGCTCTCACCGAAATTTTTTCGGGAAGAAAAAAAACCGGTTCAGGTGGAATATTCTCCAGGATATTTCCAGGATCCCACATACCATTATTATTCTCATCTATTAATACACGTATAATATAATCTCCAGGTTCAATATGAATAAATGAATAGGTTTCAGAATTTACCACCTGGTCCACTATTTCCTGTTTCGAATTCAGGAGCTGAATGAAATAGGAAGAATAATCACTGTTTATTTTACCGTTGATGGATCCGAAATTCTCCGGATTTAACCTGGAATACGAATAAGTATTAGAGGAGAGGCTGTCATCTTCAATCGAAATAATACTTCCGTTTCCCAAATAAAAATTCAATTTTTTAGAAACCGACCTTGCCGGCCTTTGTGATCTTTGAGCAGGTGCATCTGATCGTTCTATATTTTGTTTATCCGTAGCGGTATCACTCTCTTCAAGTTTATTAAGGTATTCCGTATAAAATAATTTTACTGCAAATGTAATTTCATCCCTTCTTTCATTAAACAAAAAAATTGAATCATCCAGGTGTTGGAATGTTACGCTATCGTATTTAAAAAAGATGCTGTCGGTATTGATTTCCTTTACTGGTTTATTGAATTTCATTTTACCTGTAAAGTGGTCAGTTATTGGTTCATTGTCCGGCGGTTTGACCGAACATGAAAAATCAGCCTCCGGTCGTTTCGATTCTTCAAATTTCAAATAAAGCGTATCCGATAATTTATTTAGGATGCTATCGGTAGCTGTAAAATAGAACTGAAGACTATCTAAATTTTCAAACGTATTATAAAAGCGGATAGCACGTTGTGTCTCAGGCATATTATAATACAGGGTATACAGGGTATCCACAGGATCTATAGTATATTCAAGCAATTCTTTGTTCATCCTGATCTCATAATATTGGCCTGCCGGTCCGATCCTCTGTATGGCGAGCGGGCTCAGGTCGACATTGAATAATTCAATGTTTACAGAATCTATCTCCTGGTCGAGTTGAAGGATATTCTCCTTAAAACCAAAAGGTTCTTTAGGGTTATCACAGATCAGATTTGAGTTTTTATCATTATAGGCATAGATCCTGTAATTATCATTTTTTATATTTTCTATGATATATAATCCTTCTTCATTCGTTAGGGCGAGATACATGGGTTGGCTGTTGAATATATCAAGTGTATCGGAAGCCCGGTATAAACACACTGTAATATCTTTCAACGGTTCCCTGTCCATTAAACTGGTTATCTGACCGGATACAGTGAGAGAATCGATAAAGCTGCCGGTACTGAAAGCGAATACATTATCATTGGTCACGTTTCCTTCGGTTATATCCTGGATTGCTTTTCTGAAATTGAAATTATAGGTGGTACTGTCTTCAAAAGGTTGAGGAAATATTATCTCGATGGTATTTCTTCTGAGTTTCGTTTCATATTCCTGATTAATAATGGGTGTAATGATCAACTGTTTTCTGAGATCTACAATTTGAAGATATTCATCAAAGGTTAATTTGATCGAATTGCCGGAAAAGTTCACGCTTTTATTTTCAGGAACAGCACTTACCAGTACAGGAGGTATGGTATCTTTAGGTCCGCCTGTGGGTGGAGTAATATTGGCACAATCCGTTAAAAAATATATGGATAAAATGGAAAATAATGTAAAAATTAAAAATGGCCTCATTTTTTCAGAACGTAGATAAGACTGGAGTAGTTTTTATTGTGTTTCCTTGCATAAGTATTTGATTTTAAGCCTGTTACGATAAAATTTATATATTTCAGGATCCGATTTTTCTTATATTTTTCACTGAGAAGACTGATATAGAATGCATCCAGTTTCATAGGAATGATCTTTTTTAATTTCAGTTCGTGTTGTTTACATAAAAATTTAAAGCTCTCCTGGCTGAAATGATGAAGATGCCTGGGCACATCATAACCCGCCCAGAATTCTTTGTATTTTAATGCATCAAATGAATTATAATTCGGCAAGGCAATAAAGAGCGTTCCTTTTCTGTCAAGGTGTTTTTTAAGTTGGTTCATCGTGGCATGAATATCGGGAATATGTTCCAATACATGCCAGAGCGTAATGACTTCGAAATTTTCTTTCGGATCCAGTTTGTTCAGATCATCATATAATTCAATATTCAATAATGATTCAGCCTTTTTCATGGCTTTCGGATTATTTTCGATACCATATACCTCCCAGTCATTTTTTTGAAGAAGGGCAAGGAATTCTCCGGTACCGCAACCCATATCCAGCACGCGGGCAGGTTCTGAGTATTTTGTTATTAAGGATAATTTACTGCGAAGGGTAATGGTTCTTGCTAACTTGTAAAGGCTGTTGATCAGGTTTTTCGTTTTACCGGTATGGGAAATATAATCTTCAGATTCATAATATTTATCCAATTCCTGAATAACAGGTCGCGGATTGGTAATGCGGTGAGAGCAGTAAGCACATTCATTTATTGCAAAGCTTTCTTCAGAAACCAGGTAATCCTTGCAGATCAGTTTATTTTTTAATTCATGCCTTCCACAGAGTGGGCAGCTTTCCAGTTTTTCGTACATTTTATTTTCCCAGATAAACCATTAAAATAGAAACATCGGAAGGAGAAACGCCACTGATTCTTGATGCTTGTCCAATCGTAACCGGTTTGATTTTGTTAAGTTTTTCCTGTCCTTCTGCCGAAAGGGAGGATAATTTATTAAAATCAAAATTTACAGGAATCTTTTTTTCATCCAGGTTTTCTATTTTATCGGCCAGTTTTTTTTCTTTATCGATATATGTTTCGTATTTCAACTGAATTTCCGCCTGCTCGAGGGCAACCGGATCGTATAATGTAAAATGTTCATTTAGCTCTTTTGTTGAATTGATCAGGTCCGATATGGTCAATTCGGGTCTTTTCAATAATTTTTCTATCGCCGTAGTTTCTTTAATACCGGCTGTATCGTTTTTATCTGCTACAGTTTTAAACTGATCCGGGGTAAGTTTTTTAATTTTTAAATCTTTTAATATGCGTTTCACCTGATCTTTTTTATCAAGCATGCGATTATATCTGTCTTCCGAAGCAATACCTAATAAATAGCCTTTTTCAGTTAACCGCAGGTCCGCATTATCCTGCCGCATCAGTATTCTGTATTCGGCTCTGGAGGTAAACATACGGTAAGGTTCTTCCGTTCCTTTATTGATCAGATCATCGATCAATACGCCTATATAGGCTTCCGATCTTTTCAGGACAAATGGTTCCTTGCCATACATTTTATTATAGGCATTTATTCCGGCTAAAAGGCCCTGGGAAGCTGCTTCCTCATACCCTGTGGTGCCGTTGATCTGCCCGGCAAAATACAGGTTTTTTACCCTTTTGGTTTCGAGGGTTGGTTCGAGTTGGGTGGGAGGAAAGTAATCGTATTCAATGGCATATCCCGGACGGAACATTTTAACTTTCTCAAATCCCGGAATTTTTTTCAGTGCATGGAACTGCACATCTTCCGGAAGGGAGGTTGAAAATCCATTCACGTATACTTCCACTGTATTCCATCCCTCAGGCTCTACAAAGATCTGATGCCGGTTTCTTTCAGCGAACCTGTTAATTTTATCTTCAATGGAAGGACAATATCGGGGACCTACTCCTTTTATCCTACCTGCGAACAAGGGAGACCGTTCGAAACCGGATTCAAGGATTTCATGTACCTCAGGATTGGTATAGGTGATATAACAACTTCTTTGTTCTTTAAGGACGGGAGTGCCGGTAAAAGAAAACCTGCCCGGAACTTCGTCTCCTTTTTGTTCTTCCATCCTGTTATAATCAATGGATCTTCCATCCACCCTTGGGGGAGTGCCTGTTTTCATTCTTCCGGACTCAAAGCCCAGTTCAACCAATTGTTCCGTAAGCCCTTTGGCCGCTTTTTCTCCTGTTCTACCGCCACCAAACTGTTTTTCTCCAATATGAATGATACCATTGAGGAAGGTTCCATTGGTCAGGATCACAGCTTTGGCCGGAATTTCCAGTCCAAGACCTGTTTTTACACCACGTACGCGTCCATTTTTCACCACCACCCCCGTAACCATTTCCTGCCAGAAATCCACGTTTTCAAGCGACTCCAGTTGCCATCTCCATTCTTCAGAAAATCGCATACGGTCATTTTGAGTCCGGGGACTCCACATAGCGGGTCCTTTTGATTTATTCAGCATCCTGAACTGGATCATGGATTTATCTGCCACAATACCAGAATATCCTCCCAGGGCATCTATTTCCCGAACAATCTGTCCTTTTGCCACTCCTCCCATAGCAGGATTACAGGACATTTGTGCGATGGTCTGCATATTCATGGTGGCCAGCAACACGCGTCCCCCCATGTTGGCTACGGCAGCTGCAGCCTCACAACCGGAATGTCCCGCACCTACAACAATTACATCGTATTCTGTAAACATAGATATTAAATCATAAAGTGTTCCACGTGGAACACTTATTATTAAAATGATTTTCTTTTATGGTACATTTACATGTTCCACGTGGAACATTATAATTCTATAACAAATTTAGGCACTCGTTTTCTTTTTTACGCATTATTTTTTTTTCAGTTTCTGATTTATCGGAATATCCAATCAAATGAAGAATCCCGTGAATCATTACCCGGTAAAGTTCATGCATAAAATCCTGGCCGAATTCAGATGCATTTTCCTTTATCCGTTCAATGCTTATAAAAATATCAGCCTCAATTTTTCCCCCGGTTTCAGCATGATCAAAAGTGATGATATCGGTAAGATTATCGTGATCGAGATAATCCCGGTTGATCTGTAGAAGATGGGCATCCGAAGTGAAGATATAATTGACTGAGGCCAAAGATTTTTTAGATTCTTCTTTTATTACCTGGTTAATCCAGTGCCGCACACCGTTTTGATTGGGAAGGTCAAAATTGATTTCTTCAGTAAAAAACTGAATTTTGGGCATCAGTCGATATAAAAACAAAGTTCCACTTCACTACCGTTTGACCGGAAGTTTACTTCATCACATAAGTGCTTCATGAGAAAAATGCCACGTCCGCTGGGTTTATCCAGATTTTCCGGAGAGGTTGGATCAGGAAGGTTATGATAATCAAATCCATTGCCTTCATCCCGGATGTTAAAACGAATGATATGATCATTCAGGCTCAGGGTAAGAAACACATTTTTCTTTTTATCGTTCCCGTTGCCATGCCGTATGGCATTGTTGACAGACTCGGTAACGGCCACCATGATATTACCATAAATATCATCATCCAGGTTAAATTTATCCTTCGCATTATCTATGAAGCTTTCCACTATCCTGATGTTTTCTTCCAGTGAAGGAAAATGAATCTTAATTGAATTCATCTGTAAAAAAATTATTATTTAATTGTATTTTCCAATCGATTAAAATACTCCATTACTTCCTTTTTATAATAAGGATTTAATTTTGGTGGTAATGTTCTCAACAATTCTATTTCCTTTTCTTTTGCTTTTAAATATTCTTCAAATTCAGGAGGTATCTCTCTCGGAATCTTTTTTGCACTTTTTGCCTCTCTTTCTTCATCAAGTTCCTGTTCTCTTAATGCATCTTCGGCATCGAGCAACCGGGTCAGGATCTCCTGTTGTCTCTGAATCAAACGTTCCGTTAATTGCTTATTAACGAGTTCTATCTCAGTTTGTTCCATTTTTTCAGCAATATCTCCTAAAGATCCGTCCTGACCTTTGCTGTTGTTCATCTGTTCCAGTTTTCTGCCTTCTTCCTGCAATTTTCGGCGGATTTTTTCCTGTTCGGCCGCAAGCCTGGCTAATTCTTCCGATAGTTCTTTTCCCGTCTTGCCACTCTTTTTTAACTCACTCATCTGTTCATTGAGTTGTTTCTGTAATTCAGATAACTGTGGATTACCTTTCTGTTGGTTGCCTTGCTGTGGGATCATCATCATATTGGCCAACTGTTGCTGCATCATGGATAATACATCATCCAGTAATAAAGCCAGATTATTCATGGAAGTCATTGCGAACTGCTGTTTGCCGGCGGCCTCAGCTTTCTTTCTTTCTTTCAATGATTCCATGCTTTCTTCCATGTATTTATTCATTTCGCTCACCTCCCGGGTAATAAAGGAAGAAATCATCATTACCCGTTTTGAAAGGGCGAGAAGGCTGTCTTCAATTACCTTGGCATCGTCCTGTAATTTCAACTGTTTCTGGGATAACTCGATAAACCGGGGATCACTCTGGTTGATCGACCGGAATCCTTCCATAATCTCTTCCTGGGTGAAGGACAATTTAAGCAGGTTATCTACAATTCCCCGCAGATCCTCGAAATTCTGCTGCATCTCCATCATCTGACCACTGGCTTTCATCGATTCCATCTTTTCTCTCATCTTCTGCATTTGATCCGATGCATTTTTCTGGGATTGTCCGGCTTTGTTTTTGTTTCCCTTCTGCAACTCTTCAAGTGAATTCTGCTGCTCCCTCTGAATAGTCTGTTCTTCCTCGATGGTGTTTTCAATCCGGTTTGGAAATTCAAGCTCCTGGTTCATATCCAGTAATTCTTCAAATGATTTCTGAAAATCCCTGAATTCCTGATTCAGCTTTTTCTGTTGATCCTCAAGATCCTTCAGTTCATTTGATTCATACGGAGTTTGTCCGGCAGGTTCTTCCTGCTGGTTTTCATTAGTCTCCTGTTTATTTGATTCTTCGGGATGCCGTCCGGAGTTTTCTTTCTGTTGGTTTTCAAGATTTTCTTGTTCATTTAGTTCACCCGGATTCTTTCCGGAAGGGTCTTCCTGCCTGTTTTCAGTATTCTCCTGTTCGTTGGATTCATCAAGCGTTTGGTCGGAAAGATCTTTCTGTTCATTTTCAATCTTTTTCAGTTCGTCAATAGTCTCATTCAGTGCTTTCTCGTATTTTAACCTTTTATATAGTTCGAGCGCCCTCTCCAGCTCCCTTTCCAGATTCATCTCATTAAGGTTCAGCTTTTTGAGCATATTCTTGATTTCATTCAGATCCTTTTTCTCCTCAAGCAGTTTAGCCAATTCTTCATACATCTTTTTGGTTTCCTCATTTAACAATTCATCCAATAACTCCTGGAGTTGTTCGGCTTTCTCCTGAAGTTTTTCATCCAATTCTTTAAACCGCTCTTCTTTTAGATTATTGGCTTTGCTCAACTCCTGAATCTGTTCGATATCTTCTGAAAGATCCTGCTTATCCTTTATCAACCCTTCCATCATCTTTTGATCCTGCCAGCTCATTTGTTTCTTGCCTTTCAGGCGATTTTCAATCTCATCGAGTTTTTCATTCAGCTCTTTGGCCTTCTGTAAACTCTTATCCATCTGATTTTCAGCGGCTTGTGATGATCTTTCCAGTTCTTTTTCCAGCTCTTCCTCTCCCGGGATCATAAAATGGTAAATGCCCGTTCGGGATGCTTTGCTCCCGTTTATCCCGTCATTGTCCCTGACTTCCAGGTAATAGGAAATTTTATTCGACTGTTTAAGATTAAAACTTTGCAGATCCCAGTTGAAATAATAATTCTGACTGTTTTTATTCGGTTCGATATTGAGCGCTATGGACTCATACTTATCTTCCTGGTCAATCCCCGATCGATCGGTAATTGAATAAAATAAACGAAGATCACGGAAACCATAATCATCGGATATATTTCCTCCAAGAATAAGGAATTCATATAATACCGTGTCGGCATATTGATTGACTGATATCCGCGGATATTCATCCGGAATGACTTCCAGATGATATCGTATTCTGTCTTTATTGGATGTGTATTCGTTAACCAGGGAAATTTCATAATCCTGTGATTGTTCGACCCGTTTTTGGAATTCAAATATCTGATTATCAGATGGATGTAAAGCATATGCACTGGATTCGGCCTCAAATTGCATATACATGCTGTCAGTAAAAATAGTCTGGTAATTCCAATCTACCCGGGTACCTTCAGGAACCTGTAAATTTCCGATATTGCTGAACCTTTCCTGGTCGCGGCCGAGGTATGAAGGATAGTCCAGGGTCACATTGAAATTTTTAATATTAGGCCGGTTAACTACATTAATGGAATATTTTTCAGAATTAAAACCGGCGGCCTCAAAATAAAACGAAACATCTTTAGAAAGCTTATTGAATGTATAGGTATAGGAAGCAGGATCCTTAGACTGAAGTTTAACTTTTCTTTCACCCAGGTGTAAATACACATTTTCAGGAATAAGGTCGCCGATTATAGCCAGATCTACCTGATAGTCCTCATTCTTGAAGGCAAGAAGCTCGTTGTTGCGGAGAACAAACCGGAAAGGGGCTACGGGTTTGAATTCCTTATTATAATTAATGATCCTGGTGGTACTTTCATTGATTACTTTTGGAAAGGACAGACCCAGGAACAATACGACGATAAAAGGGATGATCAGATAAACAATATATTTCCTGTTGGCTCGGTAATTGATGGCTTTATCAAATTTGATATGACCTATTTCCTTTGATTTCTGATCAATACTGGCACTCGCAAGTACATTATCAGGATTCTGTTTTTTCAACTGCAGTATATTGATCAATTTATCACTGATGGCCGGAAAGTACTCACCGATCTGTTTTGCAGCTTCTTCATTGGATAATTGTAAAGAATCAAAAAGGATCCGTATTCCGGGAATAAGGATCCATCTACCCAGGGCAATAACAGCAAGGGCAATGTAGGAATAAAACATTACAGAACGGACTACTGAATTGAAGTGGGCAAAATATTCCAGCAGGTTATAAAATAAAAAAGCCAATAACAGCAGGGAAAGGGTTATTATTATTCCCTTAAGCAGGAAATTAAAATAATACTTCCGTTTATAAGCTGTTAAATTCCGTTCAATTGGATTATCACTCACGTCACACTTTTTTTATTAATTATTACACATCATTACAATCATTTCTAACGATGTTTTTTGTTTTCTATGATTAACCATTTTTCTTTCCTGGTGGCTTCGGACCTGTAAGATATTAAATAAAGGTATTTTGCCACTAAGGTCACCAATTCACTAAGGTCACCAATTCACAAAGATCACCAATTCACAAAGATCACCAATTCACAAAGATCAGCAAACCACTAAGTCACCAAATCACAAAGGTCACCAAATCATTAAGATTAACAAGCCCCCACATCACCAGGTCTCCCACGTCACCAAGCCCCCCACATCACCAGGTCCCTTTGATCGCCAAGCCATAAAACACCCAATCATCCCACCGCTTTTATATCAGGATTTCACCCCTGTTTTTATTTTCTAGCCCGGCCAATGGTTACCAACATAAAATAATTAATTAAGTTGTCTTGCCTTCTCAAAATATACTTCGCTAAAATCCCGGTATTGCATTGGATTATTAGGAAAATTTCTGATATAGGAGCGTATTAATCTGTAACCCTCGTCATACCATAAGACGATAATTGGAGCATCTTCCATCAATACTTTTTCTGCCCGCTTGAAAAGTTCGTTTGCCTCTTCAATGGAATTTGCATTCAGAGCTCTTCTATACCAGGCGTCAAATTCTGAATTTCTATATCTCGTAATATTAGGATACGATATCTGGCCCGCTTTTGTTGGCACATTTTCACCATAAAACAACCAGAGAAAGTTTTCGGGACTTGGAAAATCAGCAACCCACCCCGCACGCATTAACCGGAAGTTGCCCTGATAACTTTTTTCTATAAGCTGGGCAAAAGGCAATATAGTCAATTCCACATTGATATTAAGGTTATCCTTGAGTTGTTTCTGGATTTCAACTGCTACATTGGTATTGCGTTCACCTCCCGGATTAAGGAAAAGTTCAATTTCAGGAAAATTTTCACCATCCGGGTATCCGGCCCGGGCAAGAAAATACCGGGCAGAATCGACATTCAGCCGGTAACCGTAAATATCGTCAATATCATAATTTGAAAATACAGGGGGAGTAATACCCTGATTTCCGGGCGCATAACCTTCACCATTCAAGACGAAATCAAGTATTTTTTCCCGGTCAATAGCATAATTAAAGGCTTTCCGGATATTAATGTTGCTGAAAATTTCGTCCTGCATATTAAAAGTGAGAAACTGGGTCATCATTTCGGGTACGCGCTGCAGTTCATACTGACTGTATTCTCCTTCCCTGGATGAGCTGGATGAGAGGGTTTCTTCCAGGATTTCAATGATATAATCTGTCGGAAGCCTGTAGATCATTTCAAGATTTCCTTTTCTGAATTCAAAGAGCTCAGTTTTTTTATCTTTTATGAACTGTATGCTTATGGCATCCAGGAAGGGTAATTGATTACCGTATTCATCCACCCCGTGATATTTCGGATTTTTCTTCAATATGATAGAAATATCCTCATCCACACTGGATAAGGTAAAGGAGCCGGTGCCCACTGCTTTAATCCGCATATCCAGCCCGTACATTTCTTCAGCTTCCCTTGGATAAATATAGCATCCGGGCATGGCAAGATTGATCAGGAATATGGAGTTGGGTTCTACCAGTTGTAATTGTACAGTATATTTATCGATCACTTTAATTCCTTCCACATCAAAATCCGGCACATTTCCGTTTGCCGTCGCCCTGTAATATTCATCAGCTCCAAGCAGTACATCCTTGAAAAGGGATGAAAACAACTGATTATTCATATTCTGTGTGCAGAGGCGTGTAAAACAATATTTTACATCATCGGCGGTTACTTCCCGCCCGGTGCCACCAGGAAAACAGGGATCATCATGGAAAAAAACATTTTCCTTCAACTTAATGGTATAAACAGTGCGCGATTCATCAATTGAATAATCCTCGGCGAGTCCATTGATTACGGTCAGATCTTCATCGTTCAGCTTAAAAAGTCCTTCATATATCTGAGATGCCACACGATAAGAATAGGCATCTGTAATGTTATGAGGAAACAGATTTTTAATATATTCCGACTCATTAAGACGGAAAATGCCGCCGTAATATCTGCCCCCCTCCGCTTCCCTGAGGCCGACTTCATTTTCTCTGCCATTTTTCCCTGATTCACAGGAAAATACCAGGAAGAGTATAAGTAAAAAATACCAGCTGAGATTTTTCATAAAATTTTATATAAAAATTTATTGGTTTATAACAAATTTAGCTCTTTCAATCTATTTCCAGCATGATCGGGCAATGATCAGAATGAACGATCTCCTGAAACATGGTTGCACTTTTCAACCGGGATTTCATGGTGCCGGATGCCATATGATAATCAATGCGCCAGCCCAGGTTTCTTTTTCTGGCATTAAACCGAAAACTCCACCAGGAATATTGATGAGGTTCTTTATTGAAATATCTGAATGTATCAATAAATCCGTTATCCAGGAAATTGGTCACCCATGCCCGCTCTTCGGGAAGAAACCCGGAGGAATTTTTATTGGATACGGGATTATGTATATCAATAGGATGATGACAAATATTATAATCGCCGGAGATAATCAGGTTAGGATAGTTGATTTTTATCTTTTCTATATAATCAATAAAATCTGAAAGGAACTGCATTTTAAATTCCTGTCGTTCGTCACCACTCGAGCCGGATGGTACATACAGGTTCATTATAGAATGATCTGGATAATCGATCCGCAAAATTCTTCCTTCCCGGTCATAGATTTCCATACCGCAACCATATTCCACATGATCCGGTTCCTGTTTCGCTAATATGGCCACTCCGCTGTACCCTTTTTTAACTGCCGAATGCCAGAAAATCCTGTATCCGAGCTCTTCCAATAATGTATTATCTATCTGATCCTGATGGGCTTTTAATTCCTGGAAGCATATCACATCCGGTGATTCCTGCCGGAGCCACTCTATTAATCCTTTATTTATAGCGGAGCGAATCCCATTCAAATTATAGGAATATATCTTCATTCAGATACCTGTTTCATTTTCGAAATAATCGATTATATGCATTTTCAATAATTTTTCCTGTTCAAGCAGGTCAAAATGAGGCAGTTTTTTAATCAGTTTCCAGTGCGGCCAGCCCTCCTTATCTATTCCTTCAAGTTCATAATAACCCGACTGACTGAGCAACCGGCATATCGCTATATGCAGCAGGTCCTGTTTTTCTTCCTTTGAAAACCGTCTTTTACCCTGTCCAAGCTCCTGAACTCCAATTAGAAAAAGTACAGACTTAATGTCCTGAGGTTTTTTACCAATGGATGATTCAATCTTCTTTAATACCTCTTTCCATTTCCTGTATAAATCAAGATCCTTCTGATACATTCTTCGTATTTTATCTCCCCGTATTGGTTTTATTCAGGATTCCTGTTGTTCTGCAAATCCTGAGATCATTCCGATTTGCCATAAATCTAACCCGGAAAATTTTTTCCTGATCCAATCCGGCTTTTATCTTGTTAAAACAAATATAATTTTATTAATTTAATAAAAAATCCAGCCAGCTATGTTCAACGATTTTTTATCGCTCTTATTTCCACATACCTGTGAAATCTGCCATAGGAGTTTAGCTAAAGGGGAGCAAATGCTCTGTGCGGGGTGCATAAGTGATCTGCCATTGGTAGATAATACATTCCTGGAGCAGGTGGTTAACCGCTATTTTATATATCCGGAACGTTATAAAGGTTTTTATTCCTATCTAAAGTATTATAAGAAGGGAATTACACAGCAGATACTGCATAAAATAAAATACAGGCACCGGCCTGTGCTTGGAGAAATACTGGGATACTGGCTGGGATTGGAAATTAGATCCCTGGAAAAGAATGTTTATTTTGATTTGATCATCCCGCTACCTCTCCATCCGGTTAAAAGACGGAAAAGAGGCTTTAACCAGTCGGATTATATTGCAAAAGGTTTGTCCGGTGCATTGAATATAACCTGGACTGATAAATACGTAATGCGGAAAGTGAATAATGTTACTCAAACCAACAAGAGCAGAATGGACCGATTAAAAAATGTGGAAGGAATCTTCAGTGTAGTCGATCATCAGGCCATCAGGGATTGTCATATCTTACTGGTGGATGATGTAATTACTACGGGGGCCACCATGGAGTCTTGTGCCGGTGAACTGATTGAGGCAGGGGCAGCCGGTTTGAGTCTTGCCTCTCTGGCTATAGCGGAGGAATAGCCAAAATAAAAAGAAATGACGTTGAACGGTTTTCCGGGCAGCTAAAATAAAAAACCCGGTCACGGGACCGGGTCGGATTTTGATATTTCGGAGTCTTAATAATTGGAACCGGCACGTATCATCGCACAGCGGAAACCAATGGTGGCTGTGGCAGAATCCTCAGCCAGAAACCGCCTGGTGCCAGGGGATAGCCAGTAAGCAATATCATTCCAGGCTCCACCCTTATAAACCCTTACCCGGTCGCTGATAAGTGATTGACGGGTATCCCATTCATACCAATCCTGGGGATCATCGATGTTGGCATTCTCCGTTGCATTTTTATCAGCAGGGCTTCTTCTGACGGGGTTCAGGTCTTCCACATCCTGAAAAGATAATGGGCGATATACATCCAATACCCATTCATTCACATTACCTGCCATATTATATAAGCCAAAATCATTCGGAGGATATTCATAAATATAGGCTGTGATCATGGCACCGTCATTCAGTTTTCCGGCAATACCCGCATAATCACCTCGTCCTCTTTTAAAATTGGCAAGAAAATAACCCATTTCTTTTCCATACGGATTTCTCAGGGCGTGTCCATCCCAGGGATAGATCCGTTGATGGGTCTGGTTTTCATCCAGCCATTGTGTTCCGATCAATGCCTGAGCGGCATATTCCCATTCTGCTTCCGTAGGTAATCGGTAATCGGGTAATACCACTCCGGTTTCAAGAGGTATCCTTCCTCCGGTTTCAGCCGGAAGATCCTCCAAACCTGCCTCGGCTGCCAGTTTTGCATTAACTACTGCTGTTCTCCAGTTGGCATAATCGACAGCCTGCCTCCAGCTCACACCCACGACAGGATAAAACCTGAATCCCGGATAACGGAAATAATGATTCGTGTAGGGATCGTTGAAAGCCAGATCTCTTGCCCATACCGTGGTATCGGGAAGCGCAGTTTCATAGGCGGTTCGTGGAGAGTCCAGCCGGACATAGTTCAGATACTCAAGCCAGTGAATATTGGCCACTTCGGTTTCATCCATGTAAAAAGAAGCAACCGTTACTGTTCTTTCAATATTATCCCTCGCATGAATAATGTCTTCTTCGAAGGAGCCCAGTACAGTTCTTCCACCTTCTATGAATACCAGATTGGGTCCTTCAGGCTGTCCGCGATATTCAGCAACCTGAAAACCTTCTTCCGAATTATATTCCAGACCGGTAGCCGTACTGTAACTTCCGGGACTGGATGCAGTGGGATGGCCTTTTCCGCCACATGCGTACAAAAAAGATGAAACCACCGCAAATAAGACTAGATTTTTAAGGGATTGAAATAAATTTTTCATCTTTAAATTTTATCCAAACGTGTTAACACCTGTTTTACTTCTTACCTGAAAAATGTTGCTGAAACTCAGTTTCAACTGTTAAAATGCATAATGAAGCCTAAAATAGGCCAAAATTTGTGACAATATTACAAGAAAAACAAACTAAATGTAAAATTTTTAATTAAATATTACAATTTTCCAAGATCTGCCTGTAGCAATTGTCTAAGATATATACTCAAAAATAAACGTTTTATTGTGTGATATGCCGGGAAATTTGAAGGATATCCTCTAATATTTTTTTGGATTCTTTTACTTCAGCCACACCCCTGATAAAAAGGAGGGGTCTTTTACCGGCATCTTTAAGCTGACATTTACCAGGATTATCCTTGATATAACTTAATATTTTCCCGAAGGTATCCGATTTATAAAAGGCTTCGTTATCAGGGTCCATAAACTGACCTTTGAGGATACCGTTTTTGATGGTCAGCTTTTCCATGCCAAGTTTTTCGGCCAGCCAGCGCACCCGAACCATTTCGATTAATGTAAATACCGATCCCGGAATATTTCCGAAGCGGTCCTGTAATTCTTTGATGAATGATTGGAGTTCTTCTTCCGAAGAAAAATTATCAAGTCTTGAATATAAGCTGAGACGTTCACTGATATTGGTTACATAATCTTCAGGGATCAGCATTTCAAAATCAGTTTCGATGATACAATCTTCTGAGATTATGTCAGTTTTTTTCTTCAGGTCCTGCTCGAAAAGATCTCTAAACTCACCTTCTTTCAATTCGGTAATGGTTTCATCCAGGATCTTATGATAGGTATCGAAGCCCAGGTCATTGATAAACCCGCTTTGTTCACTACCCAGGAGATTTCCCGCACCCCGGATATCCAGGTCACGCATAGCCACCTTGAAACCATCTCCAAGTTCAGAAAATTCTTCCAGGGTTCTCAATCGCTTTCTGGCTTCGATGGTGAGTACCGAAGTGGGAGGGGATAAAAGATAACAAAAGGCTTTTTTATTGGATCTGCCTACCCGGCCCCGCATCTGATGGAGGTCGGAAAGCCCAAACATATGGGCCTGGTTAATGATAATGGTATTGGCATTGGGAATGTCGAGACCCGATTCAATAATATTGGTGGATACAAGTATATCACATTCGCCTTCAATGAATCTGATCATGACCTCTTCAAGTTTATCTCCCTTCATGCGGCCATGTGCAACCGCGATGTTGGCATCCGGAACAAGTCGAAGTATTATGTTGGCAATTGATTCTATGTCATTGATCCGGTTATGAACAAAAAATACCTGGCCCCCCCGGCGTAATTCAAAACTGATCGCATCCCTTATTATTTCTTCATTGAACGTATGGATTTCCGTGGACACCGGCTGTCGGTTGGGAGGGGGAGTAGTAATGATACTCAAATCGCGGGCTCCCATCAGTGAAAAGTGCAGGGTTCTGGGAATAGGCGTGGCTGTGAGGGTTAGCGTATCTACATTAACCCTTAATTCCTTCAGTTTTTCCTTCACACTCACACCAAATTTCTGTTCTTCATCAATGATTAACAATCCTAGATCTTTAAAAATCACATCTTTATTCACCAGTCGATGCGTACCGATAATAATATCGGTTTTACCTTCCGTTAAATTCTTAAGGGATTGTTTAATGATTTTTGTTGATTTAAAGCGGCTTATATAATCTATATTGACAGGAAAATCGGCCAGCCGTTCTGAAAATGTACGGAAATGCTGAAAGGCGAGCAGGGTGGTTGGTACCAGCACAGCCACCTGTTTATCATCGGCAACCGTTTTGAAAGCAGCCCTTATCGCGACCTCCGTTTTACCGAAACCTACATCGCCACATACCAGCCTGTCCATGGGATGGCCCTTTTCCATATCATTTTTAACATCCCGGGTAGATTGGGCCTGGTCAGGTGTATCTTCATATATGAAGGAGGATTCCAGTTCAGCCTGAAGGTAGCTATCCCTGCCGAAAGAAATACCGGGTGCCGCCTTTCGTTTGGCATAAAGACGGATCAGATCCTCTGCTATATCTTTTACCTTCTTTTTAACCCGTTTCTTTTTTGTTTCCCATTCCTGGGTCCCCAGTTTACTCATAACAGGAGGACTGCCTTCTTTCCCTGAATATTTCGTGATCTTATGCAAGGATTGGACTCCCACATAAAGCAGGTCATCATCTTTATAGATCAGTCTTAATGCCTCCTGTTCCCTGCCATTTACCTCTACCTTGTCCATTCCCACAAACCGGCCTATACCATAATCAATATGTGTAACATAATCTCCTGGCTGCAGGGTTTGGAGTTCCCGTAGGGTAAGGGCTTTTGACTTGGTATATTTTTTCCTTGAGCTATACCGGTGATACCTTTCAAACAACTGATGGTCTGTATAGACGGCTGTTTTGGTGATATGATCAATATATCCGCTTCTCAGTTCAATATGAATAGTTTCAAACCCGACATGAGGATTTATTTCATCGAATATTGTTTTTAACCGTTCTATCTGGTATTCCGATTCGGCTGAAATGATATTACGAATATCCTTATCCTGATTCCTTTCCAGGTTGGTACTCAGCAACCCGAAATTTTTATTGAAGGAAGGCTGACTCTGGGAAACGATTTCAAAGATTCTGGCATCCGGATAATAAAACCGGTTCCCGAATTCTATCGATGTGAATTTTTTTAATTCCTCCGAAAAGGAAGAAGAAGTTTCAAACAGCTCCTGAGGATTCAGTACGATCTGAGTCTTGTCGCTCTTCTGCATCAGGCTCTCGAAAACATCCTTTGCTTTATCGAAATATTTTTGAATAATATCCTGTGTTAATTCATGATCCTTAACGAATATTTTTGTGTTCCTTGGAAAAAAAGAAAGAAAAGAATCCCTGGTCTCCTGATTCAGCTTGGTTTGAATATTGGGTATGATATGGATCTCGTTCAGCGTATTGACAGATAACTGCGAGTCCGGATCAAAAGTACGGATGCTTTCTATCTCATTGCCAAAAAGCTCCAGACGATACGGCAGTTCATTACCATAAGAAAAGATATCAATGATCCCACCCCGCACTGAAAACTGCCCGGCCTCAAATACAAAATCAGATTTTTCAAAATCGTAGGAGATCATTAATTCCGTAAACTCATTGATTTTGAGGTTTGATCCTTTTTTTAACGAAATGGTATGATCCTCCAGGGAGCGTTTATTGATCACTTTTTCGGCAAGTGCATCAGGATAGGTTACGATCAGTTCTCCTTTACTGCCCTTATGACTAATCCGGTTCAGTATTTCAGCCCGCATGAGTACATTGGCGTTTTCCGTTTCCTGGATATCATAAGGCTTTTTATAAGAACCGGGATATAAGAAAATCTCCCTGTCCGGAATTAAATTCTTCAGGTCGTTCTGGAAATAGGCCGCTTCCTCCTTGTCATGTAATACAAACAGATAGTTCTGATGGTTCAGATAATAGACAGCGGCAGCGATCACTGAATCCAGGCTTCCATGAAGACCCTGTATCCGGACCCGTTGCTTTTCATTGGATTTTATGGCTTCCGCAATAGTCTGAACAAAGCTGTCGTTGGTATATAATGATATAAATTCTTTATGCGACACCAATCAAAGTGTAAATTATCCTGCAAAAGTATCATCAAATTGACGAAATAATGAATTATATAATTTTTATTGCGTATTATATAACCATAATGAATTAAACCGGGTTAAATATAGAATAAGGAGGAAATTATTAATGGCAAGACGGGAAGATAGAGTTTATACATCGAACCGAATATTCAACAGATTCAGGGAAATTGAAAAAATGCATCCACATAAGATGCTGACCTATCTGTTTTTATTCGGTAGCTTTCTTACACTTGTTTTTTTGCTGGTATCATTTACGGTGGAATTTGTTTCACAGCAACCCGCTATGCAGGGAATTGTGTTGCCAAAATTTTTCATCATAGGTACATTGGTGATCATGGCTTCGGGTTATCTTAACAGGAATGTGATCCAATCCTACAACAAGGATGATATTGAAGGGATCCGGAAAAAACTTTTCGGGGTTTTTATTGTAGGTTCCGTATTCCTGATATTCCAATTTGTTGGGTGGCTTGAATATATATTTCAGGGCCTGACATTTTCAGAAAATGTAATAGGCACCTATCTGTTCCTGATTACAGGGTATCATATGCTTCATGTGCTGATTGGATTGGTGACCATAGCTTATTTTTTATACAGAACCAAGGACATTTTTATAGATCCGGTGAGCAATTTGATTTATTTTACTTCACCTTATGAAAGGATAAAACTGGAAATATTCATATCCTTCTGGAATTTTATAAATATTTCCTGGATATTCCTGTTCGTATGGCTCGTATTCATTCTATAAAAACATGCATTGGTTGTTTATAGGTTTTCTGTTCGTTCTGCCTGTCAGCCGGGACGAAACTCCCGGTATTATCGCCTCCTACAGGAATAATAACCGGTTGATCCTGTTATTTGCACCGGATAACCGTTCTTCACATTTCGAAAAAGCCTTGTTGAATTTATCCAGGGATCCCCTGGGTCTTGACAAGCGGGATATTCTAATATTTGAGATCTTCAGAAGTGGAGGAATTATGCCGGACGGAAGCCCGCTTTCAGAAAAGGAGGCCGACACGTTAAGGAATTATTATCAGATTGATCCCGGTTCGTTTCGCATTGTATTGATAAACATGGATAATGATGAAATCAGGAGATTTTCTGAACCGGTTACCGGTAAGGCAATTTTCACCGAATTTGACACCGGCAGCGATCCGGTAGACTAAGCATCCCTGTAGTGGCGGTAGAAAATATTTTCAATATCATCTACGGATATGACATGACGGGGAGCATCTATGGCCTTTTCAATAATTTCAAGAATAGCTTTCTTTTTCAGGTTCATCTTCAGGCCCAGTTCCAGGCAGAAATCCTTCTCTTCCCGGGTAATGATCCTGTCGATACCCATAAGTACCATCAATCTATGATATTGCATCATGATCTGGTACATGTCTTTCGGAGGTGTAAATGTAACCTCCTCATTGTGCTTTCGAATTTGCTGAAGATCATCCCTGCTCACACCCAGGCGGTCTGCCACGGAATTTATAAAATTCACTTCATTCAGTGATTCGTTACCATCGATCCTTGACAATTTGATCAGGTCATTCAGGTGGCTGATCTTTTCATCATATAAATGATCCATAGATTTTACTTGGTAGAACTGTTTAAAAAGGTTTAATCAATATATTTTTGTTAGCCGACAAATACGCCAAACCTGGAAACCGATTCCTGTTGTTATGACAGACGTTTAAATCCAATGGGTAAGGGTATGCTTATATTGATTTAAAGTTATAATTAATTACTAATAATCCGAAATTTAATTTAAAAATGGATCATAATGTATATGAAATTATTATCATCGGCGGTGGCCCCAACGGCTTGGCATGCGGAATAGAAGCCATGAAAAAAGGGCTGAAAGCATTGGTTATCGAAAAAGGGGCCATTGCTGAATCCATCCGAAGATATCCCTATCAAATGACCTTTTTTTCCACGGCCGATAATATTGCGATCGGGGAAGTGCCTTTTACGATCAACAGCCCAAAGGCTACACGGGAAGAGGCACTTAACTATTACAGAAAAGTGGTGGAATATTACGACCTGCCGGTGAAACTTTTTACCAAAGTTGAAACCCTCGGGAAAAAGGAAGGCCGTTTTGAACTGAGAACGGATACGGGGGAACAATACCATGCAGATTATGTCATACTTGCAACGGGTTATTTTGATTTTCCCCGCCGGTTGAATGTACCGGGCGAAGACCTTCCTCATGTGAAACATTATTATGATGAACCGTACACGTATGCACACCAGGAAGTGGCCATAATTGGCGGGGGGAATTCGGCGGTTGAAGCGGCTTTAAATCTGTACCGGCACGGGGTGAGGGTATCTATGGTCGTGCGTAACAAGGAGATGAAAAAAACCGCCAAATACTGGTTATTACCGGATTTGCTGAACCGCATAAAGGAAGGGAGTATCAAAGCCTACTATAATCATTCTACCAGAAGGATTACCGGGGATAAACTGATCGTATTTGACGAAATAAATAAAAAAGAGATTGAGATCCCCGCAAAATTCATATTTATCCTTACAGGGTACCTTCCGGATGTTGAATTAATGAAAAATTCAGGGATCACCGTAAAAGAAGAAACCCTCGAGCCTTATCATGATACGGAAACCTTTGAGACCAATGTGCCCGGGCTATACGTGGCGGGAACAGTGACGGCGGGTATTCATACGGAGAAAGTTTTTATTGAAAATGGCCGGTTACATGGAATAGATATCGTAAAGGATATATTAAAGAAAAAGGTCAAAACTCCCTGATATCCAGGCTTGTTTCACCGTCTACCGGAACCTTTATTCCCATGCCCCAGGCTTTTACCCTTATATGCCCGGTATAATTTACGGTGAGTTTTCTGCCTAAAAGGATATTCAGTGCATGGCTCAGTATATTATTGCTGATCTCCTCCCTTGACAGGGCCACCTGAAGGGGAATGGAAAAGCTCGATTTTTTATCAATTTCGAGATTGTATTCCTTTTCGAGAGTGGTGATCATCTTTTCGTTCAGAAATACATCAATATCAGCCCGCTTCAGGATGATCCGGTAATTATTGGGATTGTAGAAATCAGCATAGGCGGTCAACAGCAACAAATCGTTGCTTTCTTCAATGACTTTGATCTCTCTGACCTTTTCAAAAACAGGAGCTTCCGGCCTTTTACAAGAGGCGGTGATCAGAAGTAAACCGGTTAAAATATAAAATGCAGTCTTTTTCATCGTTTAATACAGGCTACAAATTTTTTGCCAGACCTGTCGCCCAATCCTGTTACAGATCGAAAAACAATCTTTTCCATTTCGGTTTTCTATAGGCAAGCATGACTTTGTTATAGTGATCATAAATTAATTTGTCATATATAATCGGAATATTTATGACACCACTATCGGTAAATAAGCCATATTTCCCTTTTCTTTTCACAAGAATATACCCATTGTCCAGATCCCTGATTTCATCAAATTTGGGATAAAACTGCTGGATACCGTTTTTATCAGCTAATCCAGCTTTACCCTCAAGATAACATATGAATCCACCCTGCTTCAAACTATTGATGGAATCATATTCAAATGGTAACTTAACCTTTCCCGATGAATTAATAATACCATATTTATTATCCTTCCTGGCGATGGAGAGTCCATTGTTGAATAATCCAATTTCCTGATAATAAGGTTGTACGATTAGTTCTTCCTTTTTATTTATACAGCCCCATTTTCCCAGGATCTTAATATTTGCAATATTATTATGAAAAAAACCGATGTCCTCATACCGGTAAGCAATACGCAAACGACCCAGATAATCCACAAAACCATATTTGCCGTTTATTTTTACACCTATATATTCTTCGCTTACATCCCTGACGTCTTCAAAACGCTGATCATTCTGAAACAATATCGCACCATTTCTATTTACTGACCCCCAGCCATACTCATTTTTAAACAGATAAACAGAGTCGCTTTCAATTTCTTTTATTTGATCATAACGGACGGGAAGTATGGATTTATAATCTGAATTCACGATACCTTTTCTGTGCTTATAATCTTCTTCTATAAAGCTTTTTGCCATAGGCCGGAGATAATTTTCCGAATAGAATAACCTGTCACCAAAATAATTAAGGATATAACTTCCATTATAGGAACTTACCAGGTATCGGTTATCATCAAGCAGGTAGAGATCGCCTTTTCTGGGTAACGACTGCCAGTTTTCCATCGTATCCACTACACCAGGCTCCTTATGAAATCCAACCAGAAACCGGTCATATTTGAATTGATAGACGGTATCGTATTTTGGCTGAATTAATATATTACCCAGGTTATTCATTATCCCCCAGAATTGCCCTTTACGAACAGCCATGTAGGAGTTTTTCATTTCAAGGATCTGATCGAAGAAGGTATCAGGGAATAATTTCCCGGACAAATCACCCATTTGCCAGCCTTTTTCCCGTCCATTTTCTACATAAAGGAAACACCGTTTACCTGCAACTCGTATTGAATCAAATTCCGGTTTGTATACCGTATCGCCCCGGTAATTGACCATCCCATACCGGGTATCAGGCTTAATGGCTGCAAAGGAATCATTCAGAATGAAAATTTTTGAATCCTTAATGGTAAATAATTCCTTTCCTTCTCGATCGATGATAAAAGAATAATCTTTTCTTTTTCCATAGTATAGATTACTATCGATAGGATTGATGGAATCATAGGTAAGGGTTTGAATGGGTTCGTTTTCAAACGAGAGAATTTTCCATTCTGCAGAAGGTAATGCAGATATGCGACCATCGTCATTTATATTGATCTTTCTATAAAGAGGTATCGACAGTAATTTTCCAGTGGCGGAAAGTAATCCTTGTTTTCCCTTAACCTCAACGATAAAATGTTTATTCTTTAATGCTTTTATTTCATCAATCCAAAAATTGATCAGGGGGCTGCCTTCATTGTTGGTAAGATAACCTTTTCCATCGAAACCGGTCAGTTTATATATGTTTGGGTTTATTTTTTTTACCTCTTTATAATCCAGCGGGATAACCGGTTTACCCTTGAGATTAAGAACGCCGAAAAACAACTGATTATTTAATTTTCTTCCTGCGATCAATTGATCGCCTGATTTTTTAAGCATGGCATATTCAAATGGAATAATGGGTTTACCGGAACTGTTGATCAGCCCGTATCGACGATTTAATTTATAATTATCCCACCTGGCAGCGATCAGGTATTCCCGATTGAAAGGATAGATCTCAATATAATCCGGGGAAGTCACCGGGATGTTTTTTAAATTGATCAGACCCCATAGGTCGCCCTTTTTATAACCGATTATATCATCAATTACTTCAGAGGAACCCGAACTCCAACCCAGATCATCGTATTCAGCAGGAATTATGATTTTACCCTTGTTGTCGACCAGTCCTTTACGGTTATTATCTTCTATTATGTTATAATCATTAGCTTTCGAATCATGAAAAAATAGTAATAGCAGACAGATACTTAAAAAAAATCTCATTATTTAACCCTCTTTCCTTTCAATATTTTTTAAGCCATAAAGATGAATTTCAAAAATAGTATAATTTATATAATCGGAGGTCATCCCTGACCAAATTAATATATAAAAATTGCATTATTCTAAACCGGGGTTTGCATATAATGCCACAAGCCCAAGAAATTATCACTTTGATAAACCAAATTCTACCAAACATAAATCAGGAAACATCGTTTATTATCCCAAGGAAAATAAATGTTGACGATCATGGATAAACATCGCATCAATTATGTCTGCAACCGAAAGCCAGACAACAGAAATTTTCCGGGGACATTTGAAATTGGCACCAGGTATGCTGGTAGAATGTATAACGATCTTTATGAGATCTCTCCGACTTGGGGTAGCGATACTCCTACCAAGGTGATCACCAAGAAAGTGTTTGACCAATACTTCGAGTTGATCAACACATAACCTATTCACTCACATAAATTCTTTTAACCCGGTCGCTCACACTGGTTAATATTTCATAGGGAATGGTATGGATCGCTTCGGCCAGGTGATGAAGTGGAAGCTCTTTACCGAAAATGATCACTTCATCTCCTTCTTCTGCAGGGATATCCGTAATATCGATCATGGTCATATCCATGCATACATTTCCGACAGTGGGTGCCAGTTTGCCATTGACAAAAACTTTTCCTGCACCATTACTGAAAGACCTGGAATATCCATCGGCATATCCTATGGCAATAGTGGCGATGATGCTGTTGCGTTTTACAATACCTTTTCTTCCATAACCTATCGATTCTCCCTTTTTCACTTTCATGATCTGGCTTATGGTAGTTTTCAGAGTTCCAATGGGTTTCAATTCGGAAAAAATTTTGCCACTGGCATCCGTACCATATACTCCAATGCCTAACCGCACCATATCGAAATGGTATTCCGGGAAACGGATTATCGCGGCTGAATTGGCCAGATGGCTTATAAAGTTAATTCCAAGCTTTTCTTTTATGTATTGCACTGCCTGGCGGAAAAGATGGGCCTGATGGTGTGTAAAAAAGTCATGGGTTAATTCGTCGGCCCCGGCAAGATGACTGAACACTGAGGTCAGAACCAGATGATTATTGGATTTCAGGATGTCTGTCATTTCATCCAGCTCATGATCCTGAAATCCGAGGCGGTGCATACCCGTATCGATCTTGATATGAATTTTAAGTGTTTTTTTCCGGGACCGTGTAAAGGCATCGATGGCTTTCAGAAGGCGCAGGCTGTATACTTCCGGTTCCAGGCGGAATCCGGAAATATTTTCCAGCGAATCGAGGGAAGGATTCATGATCATGATGGGCAGGCTGATCCCGTTCTTTCTCAGGGTCATCCCTTCATCGGTGTAGGCTACACCAAGATAATCCACATGATGAAATTCAAGCAGATTGGCTACTTCAATGCTACCCGTACCATAGGCCAGGGCCTTGACCATAACCATCAGCCGGGTTCCCGGATCAAGATAACTCCTGTAGACGTTCAGATTATGACTCACCGCATCCAGGTTGATCTCAAGAAAGGTGCCATGTACTTTTTCCTGAAGCCTGGCTGCGACTTTTTCAAGGTGAAATTTTCGGGCACCCTTGATGAGGATGATTTCATTCCGGAAATTATCAAAATCGTATTGAGTTAAAAAAGATTCTGTATCATTGAAATGAAGAAAGGATATATTTTTTAAATGGGATTTGATGGCCGGTATTTCAGGACCAATTCCAATTATTTTCAACAGATCATGATGATTCAATAATTCGGCAGTTTTTTTGTATAACGTTTCGCCGGAAAGACCGGACTGAAGAATATCGGAAAGAATTAATGATTTTCGGCTTCGTTGTTTCTGATTTTGCTGGTAATTCAGGGCTATCTCGAGACCGGCCAGGTCATTGCTGTATGAATCATCAATGATATAACAGTCGTTCAGTCCCTTGTTTAATACCAGGCGCATGAAAATGCGGGAAAGGGTATTAATACCCTCCTGAATGAGCCCGGTATCCCAGCCGAGATGCAACAGAAGGATGATGCAGTGGGTAATATTTTCTATAGAAGCCTGATCACTATGGGTGAGTGTAAATTTGAATTTTTTACCGGAGTGTAAAACTTCCAGGATAGCTGTATTACCATCTTCTTTCTGAACAGTAGTTCTGTATAATGCCTCGTGATCCCTACCCCAGGAAATCTTCCTGATCCCGGGCAGAACATTTTTTATACCCTGTTCAATAAGATCATAATCGGAGCAGTATATCAAGGCCTCTGTTTGGACAAACAGCCTTAGTTTTTCCCTTACCTTTTCTTCACGGGTACTAAACCCCATATCATGTGCCGGTCCGATATTGGTAAAAATGCCAATTTCCGGTAAAATAATTTTCTGCAGATTTTCCATTTCACCGGTTTTTGAAATTCCTGCCTCGAACACACCCATTGAGTGATAATCATGGATCTGCCACAAGGAAAGTGGAACACCAATCTGGGAATTAAAACTTTTGGGGGTTTTTACCACGTTGTATTTCCAGGAAAGTAAATGGGAAAGCCATTCTTTTACAATGGTTTTTCCATTACTACCCGTGACTCCGATCACAGGGATTTTAAATTTATTTCTATGCCAGGCAGAAATGTCCTGTAGGGCTTTTATCGAATTATCGGTCAGGTAAAAATTGGCTCCCGGAAATTTATTGATATCAATATCCTGTTTTTCAATAATGAACTGCCGGATGCTCTTTTTATAAAGATCTTCGATATAATTATGCCCATCGTGAATGTTGCCCGTTATGGCAAAAAATAAGGTGGCTGTATTAAATACGGCCTTCCTTGAATCGGTCGATAAAAAGGTGATATCATAATCTTCTTCGAACTGTATAAATTTACCCGGCGTAATACCGGTTATCACTGAACTTTTCATATTATGGTATTTTATCTGAAAGGTTCAGGGTAAGTTCAAACTGGTCGATCTCATTCTTGAATCCGAGTCTCAGAAAAAAATTCAGCAGGCCATAATACCTTTCATCGATATTAAGAATATAAACCGGCTTATTCCCGGTTTTTCTGATCGTTTCTTTTATCATAGAAGCACCGATTCCCATACCTCTGTATTTGGGATGGACCGCAAGATGTTCGATACGACCCATATTTTTGTTAAATATGATGAATCCGACAAGGTTTTTTCCATCATGCAATTCCATGAAAGATTCCCTGTCCTTGCTTTTTTTCAGTGATTCAAATGTATCCAGGAAGCTGGTACCATAATCACAGAATTTGGAATATTCATTCCAGGAGGGCTCGTCGGTAAACCTTGATTGGATCGACTTGTTTTTTGCATGATTGCTGAGGTAACTGCTTTCACGATGTAATTTAAGGCAGTGATAGAACCGTGTTTTTCTGAATCCGATCCGTTCATACGCCTTTATGGCTGCCCGGTTATCGGAAATCACTTCCAGCACACATTGTTCAATATTATTTTTGACCAGATCAGGGAGCAGGTACTCATACATCTTCCGGGTAAGTTGATGGCCCCGGTACTCCGGTATTACTCCGGTACCCCCATTATAGGCGGATTTTTTGTTCTCATAGTTGCCAATGGTATTAAATATGAAACCGGCAAGCCTGTCTTTATCGAAGGCGCCTACGGAATATTTAAATTGGATATTGGTTTTTTGAATGATCTTTCGGCGAAAGGAATTTTCAGTTATTTCCATAGGGATGAGATAATCCGAAAAAGCCTGGTTAAAGGCATTATGCATATCCGGGATATCCTTCTTATTTAATGTCCTGAACCTGAATTCTTTCATCAATTAAAATACCGGTGAAAATGTATTAAAATCATTTATGTTGCTGGAAACAAAGTGAATGATTTTACCGTTCTTAACAAAAGTAATATCTTTATCGTATGATTTCCAGATTTAAAAAAAGTCTTTCAATTTTTCTGATTTTCATCTTGCTCAACGGCACAACCTTTTTTATAGAGGCCGGAACGGATCAATTACGAAATAAGGATCAAACGGTAGTGGTTCATTCTGAGGATTCTTTGAAGCGATCTGCAGAAACAATCCCCAACGATGTTCCCGAAAAAGAAACCGTGACAAAGGAAAGCAAAAATGAATCCACATCCTATTCTTCCATGCTTTCAGTGAATGTAATCCTTTATCTTATCTACAAAACAATATTTCATACGCTGGATTGATTAGCTCTGAACAAAGTCAGGAAAAAAGTTTGGCGGGCGGTCAGTTGATGAAAGGAGTCAACCCTTGAAATTTTCGATATTCTTCAGGGTTAGTTTGCCTTCATAAAATGCCTTTCCGAATATTACGGCATATATGCCCAGATCATTCAATTTTTTAATATCATCGATTGACCGTACTCCCCCGCTGGCAATAATTGATGCATTCGGATATGTATCTACCAGTTTCTTATATAGTTCAAAATTGGGTCCCACCATAGTCCCGTCCCGGGAAACATCCGTGACCTTTACATATTTCAATCCGCGGTCGTAAAAATAGGTGATATGATCCTCAAGCGATATTTCCGTTTTTTTCTGCCAGCCTTTTATTACCACCCTATTATCCACTTCATCGGCTGATAAGGCGATCTTTTCACGCCCATAGGAAAAGATCCATTGGGTAAATAATTCCGGATTACGGGCTGCAATACTTCCCACTGAAACATAACTGGCGCCCGATTCGAACAATTTGAGTATATCCCCGTCAGTCCGTATCCCGCCTGCAAATTCAATTTTCAGTTTTGTATGTCCCGTTATGGCCTCCAGTATATGATAAGCAACCGGAGTATCTTCAATAGCACCTTCCAGGTCCACCAGATGGATGACATTCAGACCCACATCCTCAAACATCCGGGCAAAATCAATAGGGCTTTTTTCATATTCCGTTTCCTTATCATAATCGCCTCTGATTAACCTGATGACTTTTCCCTTGTAGACGCTGATGGAAGGCACTATTTTGATCATGATAAAAAATTAATATGCCAGATAAAGATAAGGACAAAAAATGAAATTAAGGATGAATATTTTTAAAAAAACAACTCAGTTCAGCTCCATCAGCTTAAAGCCCTCCCCATGCAAGGTCATGATGGTAACCGATTCATCGTGGCTCAGATATTTTCTCAGTTTGGTAATGTATACATCCATGCTTCTGGCATTGAAATAACTATCGTCATGCCAGACCATTCTGAGGGCTGCCCGCCTGTCCAGCACTTCATTTTTATTTTCACACAATAATTTAAGTAACTGGGCCTCTTTATTGGTTAATTTTATGGTCTGATCTTTTACTTCAAGTACGTGTTTGTTCAGATCAAAGCGGCAATTTCCAAACCGGTATTCCTTCCGCGAAGCGGGATTGTTTTTATTTGACCTTCGCAAAACTGCATGAATCCTTAATACCAGTTCTTCCATACTGAAGGGTTTGGTGATATAATCATCGGCTCCTATCCTCAGGCCTTCAATCGTATCCTCCTTCATGGATTTGGCAGTAAGAAAAATAATGGGAACATCTTTACTGAGTGATCTGATCTCCCTTGCCAACGAAAAGCCATCCATTTTAGGCATCATAATATCCAGCAGGCAGAGGTCGAAATCATCGGATCTGAACTTCTTCAGTCCTTCTTCACCATCCGTGCACAGTGTAGGCGAAAAATTTTTCAACCTGAGATAATCCTGCAGGATATGACCTAAATTGGGATCATCCTCGACGACCAGTAGTTTAATTTTGTCCATGTCCTTTTAAAGGAAGGATCACCTCAAAGGTACTTCCATTCCCCGAATTACTTTTTACCTTAATAAAGCCCCCCAGTGCAGTCACCATGGTTTTTACATAGGCAAGGCCCAGTCCGAAGCCCTTTACATCATGTAGATTACCCGTGGGGATCCTGTAAAATTTATCGAATATTTTATTTAATTGATCGGGTGACATCCCGATACCCTTATCCGTGATTCTCAGGAGAATTCCCTGATGGTGATCTTCAGTCTGAATGTATATTTCAGGATGATCTTTTGAATATTTATTGGCATTATCGAGCAAATTGTAAATGATGTTGGTCAGATGGACCTCATCGGACTCGATCACATGGTTGTCGGCCAGGAATTTTTTCTCAATATGGCCACCCTTTTTATCCACCTGGAGCCTGATATTGTGGATGGCCCTGTCGATCAGGGTGTGCACATCGAGTTTTTTCCATTTCAATTTCAATTCATTTTTATCCAGGCTAGCCAGCTGCAGCACATTTTCAACCTGGTTTTTCAGCCGGGTGTTTTCATCTTCGATTATCCGGATATAGTTATTGACAAAGGTTTCATTTTTCTGTATCTGTTCATCCCGCAAAGCCTCACAGGCCAGGGAGACCGTTGAGATCGGAGTCTTGAACTCATGGGTCATGTTATTAATGAAATCATTTTTTATCTCGGAGAGCTTTTTCTGCCTGAGGATGGCAAAAATGGCATAGGCAAAGCAAAAGATGATCAGAATGACCAGCAAAACGGAGGAAGTCAGGGTGAGCCAGATCTGTTTTATTAAAAACCGGCTTTGATCGGGAAAAAATACGGTGAGGAAGTGGTTTCCTGCATGGATATCGGTGGGGAATAGTTTAACGGTAAAATCTGAGGCCAATACTCCGGGTTCATTTTCCGGGATGTAATTGGAGAATAGAAATTCATTCCTGTTCCGGTCATGCACGGCGTATTGGAAATCCAGATCTATGCCCATATTCTGCAATTCTGTTTTAAGCAGATCTTCAAGTTCGTTTTTTCTGATCCTGTTCTGAATGGATCGCCGGTTGCTTAATAAATCATCCAGAACGGTAGTTACCATATGTGATTTTCTGGCAAATTTCTGAATGCTTTTTCTCACCTCCTGGTCGATGTGCCGAAACGATTGAATATTCATTTCAAACTGATCCTGCTGTATGTTACCCTGGATGGCGCCATCATCACCGGCAACGAAACCATCTTGCAAGTGATAACTGATTTTGATCTGCTGCTCACCGAAAACTACAGAATCTTCCACGATTATGTCTCGGGACCAGGCATTTTGTTCACCCGAGTCAAGGGGTTTACCCGGATTGAGGCGTACATTCCAGGAAGAGCCCAACCCTGTATAGTTGGAATCCTGGTTCAGAAATCCTGGTTGCCCGAAAGGGTCGCTCAGATACCGGGATGCCGTATAATATACCTCCGTTTTTTCCAGGCTGTTCACCACATTATTGAGTGCTTTGTGCACATTCTGCCGGAACTGGATATTATTTACATGAATGGCTTTATCGATCCAGAAGATCTGAAATATGATCAACCCGATCATGGATATCGACATGAGAATAATGATAAGCCGGATTGTACTTTTTCGCATGCCACAAATCTAACAGTATCAAGGCTTTATATATGTATTTTTAACATTTTTTAACATGAAAAAAGAAAGGTCTGTGATGGAAACAGCTTGTTCCGGGCAAGGATGGATAAAAATTTTTTCAGCGAAAATCATCTGTTTTACCGGGAGGATCTCATTTTAAGAAGCAAACATTCAAGTATATACCGATCATTCACTTATCTTTGAGGTCAAATTTCAGTGAGATGGAACTCAAAAAGAACAGATATCAGATTCAGGGCGTCGATCTGGAAAAGCTTTGCGATGAGATGGGCACACCCCTGTATGTGTATGATGCCGATAAAATTGCCAGCCAGGTAAACCTGATGCAGCAGTCATTTTCCGGGCTCAATATGAAGATAAAATATGCCATGAAGGCTTTGTCCAATATATCGGTGTTGAAACTGTTGAAAAACCTGGGTACAGGCCTCGACGTGGTATCTATCCAGGAAGCCCGGCTTGGACTTGAGGCCGGATTCAATCCGGAAGAGATATTGTTCACGCCCAATTCAGTTTCTTTCGATGAGATCAAGTCCGCGGTGGATCTTGGATTGATGATCAATATCGACAATATTTCCATTCTGGAGCAATTCGGTCATCACTATCACAACAAAGTTCCGGTTTGTATCCGGATCAATCCACACATAATGGCCGGAGGGAATACCAATATCTCTACAGGTCATATCGATTCCAAGTTTGGGATATCCATTCTTCAGATGAGGCATCTTCAAAGGGTAATCCAAACCAACGATATTCAGGTAATCGGGCTGCATATGCATACCGGATCGGATATACTGGATGCGGAAGTATTTATCCAGGCGGCCAATATTATATTCGATGTGGCCAGGGAATTCGATAATCTAGAATTCATCGATTTTGGCAGCGGTTTCAAGGTGGCTTACCGGGAAGGAGATGTGACCACCGACATAAAAGCCCTTGGAAATAAACTCGGATCAGCATTCAAAGAATTCTGCAGGGAATACGGACGGGATCTTGAAATTTGGTTTGAACCCGGAAAATTCCTTGTCAGTGAAGCGGGATTTCTTCTGGCAAAGGTGAATGTGATCAAGACCACACCGGCCACGGTATTTGTAGGTGTAGACAGCGGGATGAACCATCTATTACGGCCCATGATGTATGGTGCCTATCACGATATGGTGAATATTTCCAATCCGCAAGGCACATACAGGGTTTATTCGGTAGTGGGATATATATGCGAAACCGATACACTGGGGGCCGACCGTAAGCTGAACGAGGTCAGGGAAGGGGATATTATCGCCATAAAGAATGCCGGCGCCTACGGGTTTGCCATGTCCAACAATTATAATTCAAGGCTGAAACCGGCAGAAGTACTCATTACCGAAGGCAAACCGCAATTGATAAGAAGGAGGGAAACTTTTGAAGACATTATAAAAAATATGGTAGTGATCGACCTATAAGCCCCATGCATAAAATATTGATCGCTTCAAAGAACCCTGTTAAGATTGAATGTACCAAAACGGCTTTCAGGCTGGTTTTCCCCGACGCGGATTTTGAGTTTGATGGGCATACCGTTCCATCGGATGTCAGCGACCAGCCCATGACCGACGCGGAAACCTACCGGGGTGCCTGTAACCGGGCGGTTAATCTTAAAGTCAAATTCCCCGAGGCTGATTATTGGGTTGGAATAGAAGGCGGTATTGAAGACCATGAAAATTTCATGAATGCATTCGCCTGGATGGTCATCATGGACAGAAACCGGCATGGCGAGGCGCGGACCGCTACTTTTCCTCTTCCTGAAAAGATCAGGAAGCTGATCGGACAGGGAATGGAGCTGGGACATGCCGATGATATGGTTTTTCAAAGAAAAAATTCAAAACAGGAGGATGGTGCGGTGGGAATTCTCACTCATGGTATTATCGACAGGGCCCGGTATTACGAGCACGCCCTCATCCTGGCCCTGATCCCTTTCATCAATAAGGAGTTGTATTGATTGGGCGGGGAATGCCTCCGCCGCAACCCCCCCAACCAATATTTTAATTCTGTTAAAAAAATTTCAGACCGTGATTTGATTAAATTTGTGGTAATTACAGCGTGAAGGAGAAATGGAATATCTCGAGACAGGTGTATTCATAAAGGAAAAGGAAAATATTCCGGTAGTCGATGTGCGGTCACCGGCTGAGTTCAGTACCGGTCATATTTCAGGGGCTCTGAATATCCCTATGTTTTCAGATGAGGAAAGAGCGAAAGTAGGGACCGAATACAAGCAGAAAGGCAGGATGAAAGCTATCGAGACCGGACTGGATATTGTGGGCCCGAAGATGAAGAAACTGACCATATCAGCCAGGTCGGTAGCCGAAAGAAATGAATTGAAAGTGTATTGCTGGCGGGGAGGCATGCGAAGCGAAAAGATGTCCTGGCTTTTTGAACTGGCAGGGATCACCTGTTATGTGTTAAAGGGTGGTTTTAAAGCCTACCGGCAGAAACTGCTGGATGATTTTGGATCGATCGGGCGACTGGTGGTGTTGCAGGGTCCCACAGGGACAGGCAAATCCGCGATCCTGAGAAAATTAAAAGAGATGGGCGAGCAGATAATCGATCTGGAGGCACTTGCCAACCACCGGGGATCTGCTTTTGGACATATAGGTCTCGGCAGCCAGCCTACTTCCATGCAGTTCCAGAACGATATTCATCACGAATTGATGAAAATGGATCTGGAAAAGCGGATCTGGGTGGAAAGCGAAAGTTTGACTATCGGAAAGGTTTATCTGCCTGAACCCTTATGGGAAAAAATGAATACCTCTACGGTGATCGAACTGAAAATACCGGATGAGATCAGGATAGAACGGATTGTAAGGGAATACAGTCCTTTTGGAAAGGAACTTTTATCGGAGGCCACCCGGAAGATCCGGAAGCGTTTCGGCGGCAACAATGTAAAACAGGTATTGGCGGATCTGGAAAGGGATGATTTTTACAAAGCCGCTTCCCTTTTGTTGAGTTACTATGATAAATCGTATTCCTTCAGCCAGAATAAATACAAAAACAAGCCGCCACAAGCTGTGCTGAGTTCTGTCGGGGATGTGAACCGGAATGCTGAACTGGTGCTTGAAAAAGCAAAAGAGCTGGATAACGAATAGTCAAAAATGGAAAAAATAAAACTTACTTCTTTTTCTCATGGTGCCGGATGCGGATGCAAGATCGCGCCAAAAGTACTCGATGAAATATTGAAGTCTGAGACAGATCAGGTGAAGGATCCGGCTTTGCTGATAGGCAATGATACGCGGGATGATGCTGCCGTATATGCCTTGGACGATGAACGGGCTGTAATATCCACAACCGATTTTTTTATGCCTATCGTGGATGATCCTTTTGAATTCGGCGGAATTGCATCGGTAAATGCGATCAGCGATGTGTACGCCATGGGAGGAAAACCTTTAATGGCCATATCCATTCTGGGCTGGCCGGTGGATAAAATTCCTGCAGGCGTAGCCGCCCGGGTAGTTGACGGTGCGCGGGATGCCTGTCGGCGGGCAGGTATTCCCCTTGCCGGCGGGCATAGCATTGATTCTCCGGAACCGATATTCGGGCTGGCAGTTACCGGTATCGTCGAAAGAAATAAGATCAAATCCAACAACAGGGCGACGGAAGGATGTGATTTATATCTGACCAAGCCACTGGGGATAGGCATTTTAACCACTGCACAGAAAAAAGGGATCTTGTCGGATGAAGACCGGAGAAAGGTAACCGGTCTGATGCTTGCCCTGAATGATATTGGGTATGAATTCGGTAACCTGGATGCCGTAAAGGCAATGACTGATGTAACCGGATTCGGCTTACTGGGACACCTGCGTGAAATTTGTGAAGGAAGCGGACTGTCTGCCGAAGTGGATTTTGAGAAGATCCCACTTCTTCCAGGACTTAAAAAATATTTGGATCAGGGTTCCATTCCCGGAGGTACGCACAGGAATTTCAGCAGTTATGGAGACCGGGTGAGTCCCATGACTGATGAACAGAAACTTATATTATGTGATCCTCAGACCAGCGGAGGCCTGCTGGTAGCGGTTGACCCGGAGGGTAAAAATGGATTTCTTTCGATAATGGAGGAAAAGGGATTACCGGTTGTTCCCTGCGGCAAGCTGATTTCTTCCCGGGAAAAACTCATATTTGTTAATTAAATTGCACAGGATTTACAAGTGTTAAGATCTCAGTTTTCATGTCTGAAGGGATTTTTTATTCTGCTGCATTACTGGAATCCGGGTAAAATTTTTACTATTTTTTTGATTCAATTAAAAATACAACCCCATGAAAAACGATCATACCCACCAATCCAGACGAAATTTTCTGAAAGGAGCATTAGTCAATGGTGCAGCCTTATCCGGTATTCCTTTTCTTTCAGTTGAAGGAAATGAACTCCTGAATAACGATACACTAAAAAATGACAATCTCCCGAAACTGCCATTAAAGATCATGATGACAGCCGGTCTTTCGGAGGAATATCACCAGAAGCTCAAAAGTATTTCACCGGATATTACCTTGCTGGATCCCGGTACATCCTCACATATTGAACAGGCAGATGTGTGGTTCGGTAGTATATCAAGGGATCAGTTCCTGATGGCAAAGAAGCTGAAATGGATGCAAAGTCCGTCAGCCGGGGTGGAATATTATCTCTTCCCGGAAATGGTCGAAAGTGATGTGGTAATGACCAATGCCAAGGGTTGCTACGGACCGGCCATAGGAGAACATACCATAGGCCTGCTTTTTTCCCTGACCAGGAACCTCGTAGGCCAAACACGAAATATGCGGGAAGGACAATGGAGCCGGGAGGGAAAGATGATCGAAATGAAAGATATGACTATGGGCATCGTGGGACTGGGAGGCATCGGTTCCCAGGTGGCCCGGCGGGCAAGGGCCATGGATATGCGGGTGCTTGCCGTGGACATATTACCGAAATACACAGAGCAGATCGGGGATATCTGCGAGGAGGTCCGGCTGGTCCAGGATAAGGGCCTGGAATGGATACTCCCTCAATCGGATGTGGTGGTTTCCGCCGCTCCTCATACGGAAGCCAGCCGTGGAATGTTTGGAAAAAAGCAATTCGGAATGATGAAAGATGGCGCCTGGTTCATCAATGTATCCAGGGGAAAACTGGTGCAGACCCCTTCCCTGGTGGAGGCATTGAAGAGTGGAAAGCTGTCGGGCGCCGGCCTGGATGTGACGGATCCGGAGCCCCTTCCCCCGGATCATGAACTATGGGAAATGCACAATGTGATCATTACAGCTCATATAGCAGCACAATCCCAGTTCTCCTTCGACCGGATGAATGCTGTTTTTGTGGAGAATGTCCATCGATATATTCATGGGTATCCTTTGTTGAATATGGTGGATAAGGAGATGGGATTCTGATTGGGGAAATCATCATACGCCATATCCTGCGTCAAAGACTTCGGATATTGAAGAAGGCTTCGGATGACAAAACGGGGAGAGGCCGAGATGCGGAAAAACGGAGACGATCCTTTTCCGGGCTTAGGGATTACGAAGTATTAAAAAGATAATAACCACAGATCCCGTAGCAGGACCGCACAAACAGGTTTTTGAAATTCAGTTACAATGTTCCGGCAGGACGTATATTGGTTCCCGGTATTTCCTTCAGATCATCGCCCAGATCGGCCCGCGCTTCCTCCGCCAGTTTTTCGAGTTCTTCCACCACCCGGGGAAATAATTCTTTGACGTCGTATTCCTCTCCCGGATCACGGCGAAGGTCGTATAGGGTATATTCCGTTTCGATCTGTTTATAGTCACCCGGGAATCCGTCATTGCCGGGAAGGACCCCTTCATATGAACGCGTCGGGTGGGGAAAGACCAGTTTCCAGTGATCCTTACGTACAGCTTCCAGGCTGTTCTGCCGGTAATAATAATAGAGATGATCCCGGGGGTTGGCGAGGCTGTCGCCCTTCAGAAGAGGCAGGATCGATACGCCGTCGATCTTATGGCCGGGCAAAGCCCCTCCGGTGATCTCAGCCAGGGTAGGCAGGATATCAAGCGTTGCCGCCATATTGTTGCATACCTTTCCTTCCGGAATAGCCCCGGGCCAGGTCATGATGCAGGGAACCCGTTGGCCACCCTCAAAGCTGGTGCCTTTGCCTTCCCGCAAGCCCCCTGTCGAGCCGGCGTGATTGCCGAAATTCAGCCAGGGTCCATTATCCGATAAAAAGATGACCAGTGTATTGTCAACCAGTCCATGATCCTCCAGTGTCTTCAGGATCTCTCCCACCGACCAGTCGATCTCCATCATCACATCCCCGTACATGCCCTGCCGGCTTTTCCCCATGAATTTATCGGATACACCCAGGGGAACATGGGGCATGGAATGAGGCACATAGAGGAAAAAAGGTTTTTCTTTATGTCTTTCAATGAAATCGACTGCTTTTTCGGTGTACAGGGTGGTCAGGACATTCTGGTCATCCAGGGTATTAAGTTCCTGCATCTTTTCATTACCTTCTATGATGGGTAAAGCCGGATAACGTGCTTTCCATGGGCGTGATGACTCCCCGGTGATAGGCGATCCGTCAAAGTCAACCGGCCACATATCGTTGCTGTAGGGAATACCTGTATATTCGTCAAATCCGTGCTGTAACGGAAGGAATTTCTTGTGATGACCCAGGTGCCATTTACCGAAGATCCCTGTGGCATAGCCCTGTTGTTTTAACATTTCAGCAATGGTTAACTCATTCTCATGGAGCCCGTGTTCTGCCCAGGGCATCAGGGCCCCGCTGATGCCGATCCGGTTGGGATAGCAACCGGTAAGCAAAGCGGCCCTGGAGGCACTGCAGACAGCCTGGGCCGAATAGAAGTGGGTGAACCGCATGCCCTCCGCGGCCATCCGGTCGAGATTGGGCGTAGTGAATCCGGTGGCACCAAAACTGCCAACATCCCCATACCCCTGGTCATCGGTGAAAATGATCACAATGTTGGGTAGCCGTTCATCATTAACCGGATTACAGCCATGCCCGAAGAGGATTATGAAGCAGATCAGCAGAAAAAGATTCAGGTTTTTCATGATAAAAAAAGGATGTTATCCTCGTCAAGATAACATCCTTTAAAAGATTTATCAAAAAGATGTCCCGATATTGATTACCTGATCAATATTTTTCCGGTAACTACCTTATGTTCAGACCGGATACGAAGGATATAGGTACCTTTTTTAAGGTTTGACACATTGATCTCAATTTCATTGCCGGCCTTCCTCATCTCGAATTTTTCATCGTATACGATCTTACCGGTCAGGTCAAGCAACCTGAATTCCACTGAATTGCCCGGTTGGGTAAGTTCCATATACAGGACCTGATCAGCCGGATTAGGAAAGATCCTGATCCCGTTAGCCAATAATTCATCTCCAAGTGAGGTGGTGACGTAGTTTATAATATTGGATGAACTTTCACACCCATTTTCTGTGATCGCATTCACATAATAATCACCTCGCTCGAGGGGGGTGTATGTCGTACCCGTTCCATTCTCGAGTTTAATTAAGTCTGGCCCGTACCATTGATATTCATAGGTTTCATCCGGGTTTTCCACCCTCAGTTCACCATTATCCTGGATGATGGATACTGTCGGATTCGGATATTCTTCCACATAAATGGTATCGCTTGATGAACATCCCGATGCATTTGTTACGGTTATATAATAATCACCTTCCTGCCAGACCACCAACTCCTGTTCGGAGAGACCGGTTGACCATAAATATGAGTCCGTCTCACTTCCCCCAGCATCCAGTATCACTTCACTGCCCGCACAGAACCCTGTCGTATCACCCAGGTCGACGGTTGGTGAATCGAGTAATTCTATCCGGATGGTATCCTTGTTAGCGCATCCGTAAATATCCGTTACCGTGACGGCGTACTCACCACCTTCAGATGCGGTAATGATCTGTTCAGTACTGCCGTCCGACCATAGATACTGATCGCCCGTACCGGCGTCGAGGTCCAAGGTCTCTCCTTCGCACAGGGACTGATCCGGTCCCAGGTTTACTTCAGGCCCGGAAGATTCTATAACGGTAGTTGTATCGATCTCGGTACATCCAAATTCATCCGTGACCTCTACGAAATATTCCCCTTGTGAACTGATATCGATGCTTTGTTCGGTTGATCCGGTAGACCATAAGTAACCGGCGTAACCGCTGCCCGCATTCAGCGTGATGGATTCCCCCGTACAGAACCCTGTCGTATCAGATAGATCTATATTGGGGCCTTTAAACGTCACTTTTAGGCTATCGGTATATTCATTTGTATTAAAAGTTACGGTAACGGAATAGTATACTTCCTCGATGCCGGTAGTATCCACGGTAATGGCATGCGTAGCTTCACCCGTATTCCAGGCATAGGTATCAAATCCTTCACCAGCATCCAGGATAATTTCAGTGTTCTTACAGATCACCGTATCCGGGCCGATATCAAATACAACATCGGAGAATTCATAAGCGCCGATATCGGGAGTGGTGCTGTCGCGTGTTGTGCCCTCCAGGTCCTTGGTGACCTCTGCAAGAGGCGTTCCGGCGCCATTCAGCAGCGGATGATAGGTATGCAGGTCGGTTGGCGATACAAAACCCGGATCCACACTCAGGGAATTCGCGTCCTGACCATAGGAAGACTGCCAGTTGGAAAGGTTTTCAATAGTAACATCTGTGTAGGCAAGATAGTTGCCTGTGGTATACAGATCATTATAATCGCACCATACCGATGATGGTTCGGTCATATAAATAACCAAACCACCAGCTTCGTTCATAAAAATATTATTTCTAGCATAGTTATCGCTTCCTCCATTCTGCTGGTTAAGACAGCGGCTTTCCGTACTTGAACCGGTGATATATACGCTGTTATGGTATATTTTCTGTTTACTGGTGTTATCCAAAACGATCCCCCCGGATAGCTCGTCGGCCTGATAGGAGATCACATTATTGGCGATCAATCCGTAATTTTGGTTTCTACCTGAACAATTGAGCAGAGCGATGCCTTGATACAGCTCTTCGATCATGTTTTCATGCAGGATCCTGTTATTGACCACCCGGGGCGTATCGAGGTATTTGAGATAGATACCCGTTGATAATTGGTCAAAAAATTCGTTACTGAGGATCTGTATGCCCGATTCAAGATTGGATTCATCGGTCCCGATCATCTGGATCCCTACCTTTCCCCCGGTAAAGGTATTCCCATCAAAAATATTCCCATGATCCCCATCGCCCAGAGAGAAAATGATGGCATGTCCGGTACCGGATGATTCAAAGATGTTATCAATAAACTGATTGTAGGTGGCTCCATTCTCAATGACCACAATTCGGGAATAATCAGCACTTTTGGTTCGGAAGGTTATTCCCCTGAAGGTGATGTGATCGGCGCTGTCCAGTTTAAGAATATAATTTTCCGATGCTGTTCCCGTAAATTCAAGGATCACTTCATCTCCTTCATTCTCCGCCATGAAAATAACCGGAATAGAATCAGCAACATAGGGGATCTCCTTAATGGTAAATTGTTCATTGAATGTGCCCGCCTGTACAAGGAAGGTGACGGTGTCTATAACCCCAACCTGGCTGATGGAATCCACGGCTTCGGTAAAGTTGGCGAAATCACCGGAGGGTCCTATGATGTAGTTTCCGGCGAAAATTACTCCGGCCTCAAACTCATCCGCACCAATGTCCGGTGCTTCTGTATCCCGGCTCTCTCCGTCAATATCTACGGTCACTTCGGCGATAGGCGTTCCCAGATTGCTGATCCAGGGATCGGTGGTATGTAGGTCGGTTTCGGAGACGAATTTCGGAAGGCGGGAAATAGAATGCAGGTCCCGTCCCCCGGATTCTGTCTGCCATTCTTCAAGATTTGCAGAATACAGGTTATTGATACTGGCGGCCAGCAGCGAACCATTGGTATACAATATATTATAATCGCTGACCAGGCCGGTAGTATCTGCATATATCGCCCGTCCTGTGGCCTGATTAATGAAAATATTGTTTTTTACTGCTGCAATATCTGGTCCTCCGGTATAAAATGCATAATTACTATTCGAACCGCTGCCGGTTAGTCTCACAGAATTATGGTAAACTTTCATGTCTGCATTCGAAAGGTATATCCCATAGGATTGTAATCCGGTTTCAGCGTACACAAAATTATTGAATATCATACCATTCGAATTTCGGAGATATATCAATGATCCGTTTACTTGACTTATTATGCCACTTATCCGGTTTCCCGAAATTTCCAGGTTTCTGGAATTGATAATATATATCCCAAAGTTTTGCATACCACTGAACAAGTTGTTTTTGATCTGAATATCATTAACACCTGCAGCGTCACTTTCAATGGATATGCCGTGAACATTGTTTTCAAAATGATTGGCAATAAAATAATTACTGGAATCATTGGATGATGATGAGCGGACCAGGGCATGATCAAAATCATATGAGACTTCACCCTGCAGGAAAATATGGTTGCCTTCAAAGCGGTTATGGGTGGCTTCCGCCGTCAGGCTGACCGGCCAGCACCATTCCGTATCCGAGGTGATGGATAGATCCTTAAACACGAGGTAGTCTGCTCCATCAACCTTCAGCACATGATTATGTGGCTGGTAAGCAGGTGTATACTGAATGATAACATCCGCGGTATCGCCTGATGCTGATTGAAAAGTAACAGTATTGCTTTCAGAAGTTCCTGCAATTTCCTGGATGGTTACTTGTTCATCATAGGTACCTGCTGCCAGATTGAACACAACATCACCGCTAATGCCATTGATCACGGCAGATTTAACGGCGTCATACAGGGTATTATAATCAGGGGAACCGCCACCTATCGTGTACGAACCTGATAACGGAATCGGGGATGGTGTGAATTCATCAGCGCCCAGGTCCGGGTTCGAGGCATCCCGGACTTCCCCTTCAATATCCAAAGTTACCGCCGGCAGGCTTACCCCGCTTCCCTGGATCCTGGGGTTGCCTACTTCGAAGCTGGTTTCTGTAGTAAAATAGGGGTCGACGGAAATGGAATGTTCACCTCGACTATAATCACGCTGCCATTCGTCAAGGTCTGCCGCACCGATACAAAGATGGGATCCGTTTGAGTATACCAGATTATAATCATAGCCGGCTAAATCCCCGCCGATTGCACGGCCATAGGCATGGTTGGCCAATATATTATTCCGGCAATCTATTGTTGAAGAACCGTTCCAATGAAAATAGAATGCATTGCTTGAAGAATTATTACCGGAGATATGGATCGTATTATGTAAAACATTTGCGATAATGGTTGAGGTATTTAGTGTAATACCGTTGTCGGCAGAAGTGGTGTTCAGTGAAATAAAATTATTATATATATCTACTACGCCTCCCGTGGTTCCGGAATAAGTATCAGTTCCAAATACCCCCATATGAATACCTGTGCCGCCAGAACTGAGGATGATCCTGTTTTTAGTAATGGTTGTGTTTTTGGGATTGGATTCATCGATCGCGACCCCATCGATCGCAAAGGATGAATGAATGTAATTGGAGTCGATAACGGCATTTTCATAATCATGGATATAGATGCCATATTCTGACTGGTCACTGAATTCGTTCTTTTTGACAACGAGACCGTCTGCACGTACAAATCCTCTCAAATAAATCCCGGAAGATCCATTCAGAAAAACATTGCCGGTAAATTTATTTGAAAAATTGTCATCCGTTCCGGGATCGGAAAACACGAGCTCATCCGTTTCGCTTACGCCTTCGATCCGGCAATCGGTGAAAGAATTATAGGTTGATCCGTTGGTAATTTCGATCACACGGGCATAGGTGGTGCCTGTTGCTTTAATGGTTATACCGGAAAAAGTAACATGATCGGCTCCATTGAGTTTAAGGGTGTAATTATCGGCATCCGTGGTGGAGGCGTATGTAAGAACTACCGGATCAGTATTGCCGGGATCAGGCCTGAAGGTGATGGTATTTGTGGAGGAGGTTCCGGGTATATCATGAATGGAGATCTGCTCTTGATAATTACCCGATTCTACCGTAAAAGTTACCGGACCATCAATCCCGCAACTGCTGTTCAGGAAGGTAACTGCATCGGAAAAGTTTGGGTAGTCGCCAGTAGCACCTATGGTATAATCACCGCTTACCGGATCGCAGGCATTGATCACCTTGGTTGCCTTATCATTGGAAGCATCATCATCCGCATTCCCATTGGGGGAAGAAGTGAAGGCTTCAATGGTATGTAAATCGTTTGTGAAGGATTTCGTTCCCAAACTAATATTCTCGACTGAATCTCCCGGCGCCAGGGTGCCAGTCCAGAACTCATCATAACCAGAAGTGCCATCATAATCTACCGTGATGGTTACGGAGGTCAGGTTCTCAGATCCGAAGTTTTTTAAGGTAACTTCCACGTCTTGTGCTACGCCTTGCTGAACAGGGCTCAAGGGTTTGTCGATTTTAGTAATTCCAGCATCATGCTGTGCGAAAAGGGATCCGGACATAAGCGTCATCGAAAAAAGAAAGCCAGCGACAAAAGCGAAAGAGTTACTGAGCGAAGGTGTTTTATGCTTTTTCATAACAAAAAAATTATACAAAAAATAAAAAAAATCTAATAGTGATCTATTAAAGAAACAGGAAAACTACCCTAATCGTTCCATGTTGTTAAAAAATTAATCAGGAAACCCTTTTAAAAAAAAAGAGAATGGAACTAAATTACTAAATCTGAAGCGGTTACAAACTTTTAGAGCTTTCATCCTTCTCAGGATCAAGCCAGCTGACACCGGTCTCATCATGCGAGAACCGTTTCATTCCGGTCTTTTTGATCATGCTGTCGTCCACTTTTTTGAGGGGAGTATATCCGGGATGATGGGATTCTTTATAGGGGTCGTTGCTTTTCGCATTGTAGCAGCATATCAACGACCAGCGTGGATGTTGCGAACGGTTCTGATCGGAACGATGCAGCAGGTTGGAATGAAAGAAAAGGGCATCCCCAGGCTTCATTTCACAATATACCAGCTCCAGCCGCTCCAGGGCAGCATTTACCCGTTCCATGTCGGCGCCGGCCTGGTCGCCACTGAGAATATGATTGACCCTGCCCATCTTATGCGATCCCCGGATCACCTGTAGACAGCCGTTTTCCCTTGTGGCCTTATCTACAGCGATAAACACACTTACGAGGTTGGGATACAGCAATCCATTCTGGTACCAGTACCCGTAATCCTGGTGCCAGGTCCAGGCGCCACCGATCTCCGGGTCTTTGAGGATCATCTTGGAATGATAATGATAGGCTTCATCCTCGAGAATCTTCTCTACATTATCCACGACCCGGTGACACCGGGCATACATACCATAAATATTATCACCGGGATGGTTCCACAGGGTGAGGCGCACAGTTCCCCCTTCGCCATCCTTTCTGCCGAATGAATGCTGGTCGAGTTCACGGTCTTCCACTGCCGCCTTTTTTAACAGGCCGATTTCTTCCTCGTCGAACAGGGATCTGGCCAGATAATAACCATCCTCAAGAAATGCTTCCAACTGGTTTTCAGATAATTCCATCGTATTCAAGTTTTTATTAAGGATACCGGATATCGCTAACCGGCAAAATACAAAATTTTTATATAAAGAGATAAGTTGAATTGATTCTTTTTAAAAATCTCCTTCCCGCCGATGCAACATTTTTCCCGTAACAGGGTTTATGGATTAGTGAACTATGAATATCAGAACCGATAACGATTTTCTCAACAAGAAGCGGTTTGTTTCCGATGAGGATGCTGACCGTCTGAACGAAAAACTTTTCGAATCGGGAAGAGCAAAGGCTGTTTATGAACTGGCTTCATGTCCTGCGGATCAGCTCCACAACTATAAAAGCAAGAACCCGGAACTGGATTTTTTTCTTAGTGCCCGGCCGAAGCTGCCAGCCTGGCATGATCCCGGTCAAATGAAACGGGCATCCAGGTTCTATACCGAATATGCCCTTGAAGTGATGACCTTCCTGGGTGCTGTTTCCCTGCCGAATTGTTATGCAGCCTGGCCGGGAAACAAAGTGTTATTCCTTTCTGAAAAAATGAGCAAGAGGCAGGGGAAGCGTCTCCTTGATACGGCTGCTTTTGTGATCGCCATATCCGAACCCGGGGCATTCGATGAAAATGGCCTGGGTTTCAAGGCAGTACAGCAAGTCCGGCTGATCCATGCACTGGCAAGATATCATATTCTTCACAGTGGAAAATGGGAGATGGAATGGGGAATACCCGTCAACCAGGAAGACATGGCCGGCACCAACCTGGCTTTTTCACATACGGTGCTCAGGGCAATGGAAAAAACCAAATATCCCATCAGTGAACAGGACTTCAATGCCTATATTCATTTATGGGCTGTTGTGGGATACCTGATGCAAATTGACAGCCGGCTTCTTGCCCGGGACCGTAATGAGGCCGAGGCCCTTGACCAGGCCATAAGGAAAAGGAATTTCAGAAAAAGTGATGAAGGAATAGCATTGACACGCCATCTCATGGATCATTACCGGGAAGCATTGCCTGCGGGTCTGAACCGTCTGGTGGAAAGCCAGGTCAAATACCTGGTAGGGCCTCAGATTTCTGATATGATTGGATTACAATCCAATCTGTTGTCCGATCTAATTATCCGGTCTGTTTCAAAGATCCAGGAACTTCGTAATCAATTACTTCCTCACCGTACCACCTATCAGAAAATGAAAAAAGATCATCTCAGGTTAAAAAGGTTATATGCATAACCCAACGGTTACCTGTTGAGTTGCGGCCGGAAAAGAGACCTGAAAGTTATCGGAGATTTTTATGTGTAATATTCACATTTTTCAGAGAGTTATACCTTCTATTTATGCCTTAATGAGGATTTGGATTAATTAGTCAGGCTTTCTGAACACACAACATCCAGGAGGGGGTTTTGAATAATACTTAAAAACAGACTCCCACTATTGTGCTTTATTGAATAAATTGGCAAGATCCTTAAAATTGCGGGAATAAAAGTCCGCCCAGCAAAGCCAGTACCAGCACGATCAGTGAAATAAAAAAAATACCCAGTGTATATATCTTTAATCCCCCGGTCACACTGAAACCGCTCAGGTTTACGGTTACCCAGAAACCGCTGTCATTGATATGTCCGAAACTGATACCACCGGACAAGGCCGCAAGAGCTATCCACACTGGGTGTAAATTCACCGTTTCGGCAAGCTGGGCACCAGCCATGATGGTCATGGTGGTGATGGCCGCCACCGTACCGGAACCCTGGGAAACCCGGAATATCAGGCCAATGCCATACGTGATCAGTATGGCCCATAACCGGGAGTTGGAAAATCCGCTGATCCCTTCGGCCAGTACCAGCCCGATACCCGTACTTTCAATCACCGTGCCGAAGCTCCCTCCTGCGCCGGTTATAAGAAGTACCAGGCCTGCTGAGCCCATCGCCTTCTGGACAGAATCAGTCATTGCTTTACCTGTCAGGCTGCGTGCGGCAATGATATAAGCCAGGACAGCCCCGGTAAGCATGGCAATTACTTTATGACTGATGAACAGGATCAATCCGGGCACCTGGTCGGTAAAGGCATTATACGCGGTCCCGCTAAGGATCATCAGGATTGGTACGACAATGGGAAGGATGGCCACACCTGCACCCGGTGCGTTTTCCCGTTCATCTTCTTTAACCTGGAGGGGTTCCTCGATCTGGTCCTTTTCTTTTTTCCAGAATCCCTGATCAAGAAAATAGAACAACAGTTTGATCGATAAGATCGTGGCCAGCAGCCCTAGCAGGAGTCCGGCAAAGATCATGATCCCCAGATCGAAACCCAGGATATCGGAAGCGGCCAGGGGATTCGGTGTCGGAGGAACAAGGGTATGGGCAGCAGCGGCACCAATTACCATGGCCCCCACGGCATAGGGCAGGGGTTTATGGACCTCTTTTACTAATGCCAGGGCAAGGGGAATGAGAATAACAAAAGTCACATCGAAGAATACCGGTATGGAAAAAATAAATGCAGTAAACCCAATCCCGTAAAAAACCCGCTCACCGGGAAAAAACTTCATCATTTTCAACGCTATGGCGCGCGCACCCCCGCTATCGTATACCAATTGGCCAATGATCACCCCGAAACCGATCGACAATCCGATAGCGGCCATCAGGTCACCGAAACCTTCCGTGATCTGGTTCACTGTTTCCAGCAGGCTCAACCCGGAAGCCAGTCCCATATACAGGCTCCCGCAGACCAGGCCTACCACCGGGCTCCAGCGCAGCACAATAATGGCCAGCAGTATAATGGCAATGGCTACGATTAGATTGACCACAAGGAGGGTTGTCGAGGCCATAAGCTTTTTATTGTAAAAACATATTTGCTGCAATTGCCATAAATTGCATTATTTAATTTCCGTGTTGCAGATCAGATTATCTGTTTTTCAGTTTATCTTCAAGCTTCGAAATTCTGGAATTAAAAGCCTCATCAAGCAGGCGGTTGAATTCGGGCATTCCGTTTTTCTGTTCCTTTTTCCATTCTTCGGCAAAACTTCCATTATCAATGTGTTCATATGCTTTTTCGAGGGTATTCCTGATAAAGGACCGGTCAAGTGACTCCAGCCTTGACAACTGGCCATATTGGCTCGTATGCGAGTGATAGGGAAATTGTTTGAACAATCCATCTTCTGCCATTTTTTCGAACATGTAAGCCGGTTCGCGCGACATATACAATTCAACCAGAGAAGCTTCGCCGGGATGGCCTTTCTCAACCTCAAATTTGAAGGATTCGGTCAGGATAGCCAGGATCATCGGCCATATGGCCTGTTCGGCCAGCAAGTCGAGCATAGTCTCGTCTTTGAACGAAACTTCTATGGTTCCCATCCGGGTGGCGCCCATCGCTTTTGCAAGCGCCAGGGCAATTTCCCGGGCTTTCCCGGAAGGATCCTGATCCACAGCCAAAAAGGCCGGGAAACCTTCTTTATTGATGAACCGGTTCCGCACGCCGTCACCGATCATCCGGGGAGCGACCATGATCACATCGATTTCAGGGGGAGGCTTGATCTGTTTAAAGGTGATGGTATATCCGGAAGCAAAGTTCAGGACGTCTCCTTCATTTAAATAAGGCAGCACCTGATCGTTGAATACCTCCGGCATGATCTCATCCGGGACAAGTATAAACAGTATGTTAGATTTTTGTACGGTTTCCGGCACATCGGAGACGGGAAAATTATCCTTTTCGGCAAGTGAAAACGTTTCATCCCTCGCCGTACCGATCCGCATATCGGAAATGCCTGAATCACGCATGTTGAGTGCCTGGGCCCTGCCCTGGTTACCGTATCCGATTATCCCGATCTTTTTTCCTTTTAAATAGGATAGATCTGCATCTTTGTCATAGTAAATTTTGGCCATAAGATTTCCTCTTAAATTTCATTTAAAAATTCAGTAAATTTTCGGATAAAGATGATAAAAAAATCCGCTTTAAAAAACCTGAGAAGATTCCGGGAATAATTTATCTTGCGTCAACCAGCAATATTCCAAGGGAAAGCTGAATTACACGGTTAAATCTTTTACCGGAACCCTCCGCTGCAATATTGGTAACGCCGTGGATATAACGGAGATTTACATTCATATCCCGGTCAAAGGCCTGAAATTCATATCCACCGCCAAGCGCCAGGCCCAGGTCGAAGGATTTAAAAAACGCACTCACATCAAATGATTCTCCCTCCGATTTTGTTTTGGCACTCATAAGTAACCCAAATTGCGGACCAATATGAAGGTTGACCTGTTCTGCGGGAAAATAACGGTATAAAACCGGAATATTGATGTAAACCAGGTTGAGGCGGTTGTCAAATTCCGTCGCGGGAGCATGGCCCTGCCACGATAAAAGCAATTCGGCCTGGATATCCCACGCTTCATAAAAATAGAATTCAATATAGCCTCCGATATGGCCGGCAATTTTCATGGCATTATCCGTCTCTTCACCACCAATATTGGCCAGATTAAGCCCTCCTTTGGCCCCGATTATAGTGCGGCCGATATCCTGTGAATGAGCTTCACATATCAGAAATAAAAAAGCGATGATGATACCTGTTTTTTTCATGAGAGTAAAAAATTAAAGTTGACAAACCCCTGAATAACCGGATCTATTTAATAATAATAATTTTAAAATTCAATTAAATGCCATTTATTATGCCGGTCATGGATTTTTTTCTAGTCAATGTATTCCCTGTATTTCTGACAGAAGGGATTAGGATGTATCATTGGAAAAAATATTGTTTTCCCTCATTCAGCTCCAGGGCATGTCCCTTACGCACCAATCCGGATTATTAAAAATTCTTTTTATCACCGTGGCTCTGTCATGTTTACCGGGAAATTTATCCTGCAGATGCAAATTCATGTAAAATATGAAGGCCATTGATCCCGTTAAGAAATCAGGTATATATTTCATGATCAAGAAATTTTTTTTTGTCTTTGAATATAGTTTTATCTTAATTTATCAAAAAATTATTTTTAACTAAGACTTTTTTTAAAATGAGAAGATTATTGACCATTCATTTTTTCCTGTTTTTTGTTTTCTTTAATATCCATGCACAGCATAAACTTGACTCCTTATTGCCAGTCAGGGGTTTAGCCATTGCTGCACCCGATAAGGAAACACTTGATCCGTTCATTGATTTTATAAAGGATGAACTGGTGCCCCGAAACCTCAATACGCTGGTATTACGGATCGATTATAATTATCAGTACAAATCCCGTCCGGAACTTGCCAATGAGGATGCACTTTCGGAAGAGGAGGTTAAAAAGCTGGTAAGGGTTTGTCAGGAGAACAATATCCGGCTTATTCCACAGGTAAACCTGCTGGGTCACCAATCCTGGTTCCAGCGGATAGGCAACTTGTTGAAAGAATATCCTGAATTCAATGAAACTCCTCACGTGCCGATGGGAGATGGTTCAGGTGATCTGAAGTGGCCCAACGAATGGGGACTTTACTGCCTGAGTTATTGCCCTCTCCATCCGGAGGTTCATGATGTGGTATTCGATGTGGTGGACGAGATCGTGGAGGTATTTGAAGCGGATGCTTTCCATGCCGGCATGGATGAGGTGTTTTACCTCGGAGATGAAAAATGCCCCCGGTGTGCAGGCAGGGATAAGGCCGAGCTGTTTGCCGCTGAAGTGACCAAGGTGCGGAATCACCTGGCCAAAAATGATGTGGAATTATGGATCTGGGGTGACCGGCTGATTGACGGCAAAACCACCGGGATCGGTTTCTGGGAAGCAAGTTATAACAATACGCACCGCGCGATAGATATGATACCGGAAGATGTGGTGATCAACGACTGGCATTATGAACGCCCGGATCCCACGGCTGCTTATTTTGCCCTGAAGGGATTCAAAGTAGTTACCTGCCCGTGGAGGTTTCCGGATGTGACCAAAACCCAGCTCCATATGATGGTTCAGTTCAGAAAAACGGCCACGGAGACCGCCAGGGACCGGTATCAGGGAATGCTTCATACGGTCTGGTCCGGCGCTGCCGATTTCCTGGATCAGTTCTATGGCCGGAAGGATGCAGAAAACAGGAGAGGAGGCAACCAGGTGGAGGCTTTTAAAACCCTTTTTGAGGAGATCAATAATCTGGAGGTGGAATAACTTAAACGGAAATTATAGTAATCACTTGTGTGAATCGGATTATTAAATACTTAGTAAAACGCTGGTAATTTGTATCGGAGCTATTCTGCAAGGATGCCAGTCGGCTGCATAGTGGTGGTTTAAATATAATTTTTTAATATCAAAAAGGCCCGATGGCACCTGATAATGCCTGAAAGGGATCATGTGTATTTTTTTCTCGATCATGAAGGAGGGGGTGCTATCGAGATCGATCCCGAACCGGGCGGCCACCCCTTTAAAAGGTTATCACTTTTAAGGAATTTTTTCAGACTGGGTGTGCGGGGTCTGCAACTTACCCATAATGCAAGAAACAGGCTGGGAGATGGCATCGGTGAAGGTAAAATGGCCGGGAAACTTTCAAAGTTCGGAGTGGAAGTGGTGAACGAGATGAACCGGCTTGGGATGATGATAGGGGTCTCGCATCTTTCGGCAAACGGCATATTCCATACAGCTGAAATATCCTCAAAACCCATCGTATCTTCCCATACCAATCTTCAGCAATTTATCAACACGGATCGTCAGCATAGTGATGAAGAGGTTAAGGCTATTGCAGGAACAGGAGGCCTCGTAGGTATCCGCTATATTGTAAATCAGACCTCCTACGATTTTCTTGCCGATGAGATTGATTACCTGGCTGATCTCGTGGGTGTCGAACATATTGGAGTGGGATGGCTGGGCCATGATGAGGGTAATCCGGCCCCCGATTATGTACCGGGTCATTCGGAAAAACGTACATTTACCGGTACGGAATCGGAGACCATGTACACGCACTGGGATAAGTTTATTGACCTGCTTGGTCAAAGGAATTACTCCGATGAACAAGTCGCGTTGATCCTGGGCGGAAATTATCTAAGGATCTGGAAGGAGATCCTGCCCGGATGATCCGGAATATTCTTCATTATTCGAGAAAAATTGGTATACATGAAAAAAGGACGCAGAGATTTTATTCGGAATACCCTTATAACGTCAACTGGTATAATGACCTTTCCCCCTGTTTTCAGTTCAGCACCTCAAAAAAGGCTGATCGATGAGATCCGGGCGCATGAAGCCGGGGCGGCTGTATGGTGGGTGGGGCATAATGGCTGGTTGATCAAGTCGGGCCATACACTGATAAGCACCGACCTTCCACTGGAATCCGGGGCAAGGGCCGTGCCATCACCTGTTTCGGCTCGTGAACTGGCCCCCGAGCTGGACATCGCATTTATTACCCATGAGCACAGTGATCATTTCGAGAGAGAGACCTCGAAAATACTGCTTGAACACGGAGACTGTATTTTTGTGCTTTCCCGAAGCTGTGAAGAGGCCGCCAGGAACGAGGTGGGTATCCCCGACGAAAGAATGAGGTTGGCCGAACCGAGGGTACCTTTTGACATCGGTGATGTACACATCGAGCCGGTGAGGGCCATACACGGAAACGAGAAGTATGCCGTGTATTATGAGGCCAACCTCCAGGACTGTGGTTACCTGATCACTATGGGAGGGAAACGGTATTATCAGACAGGCGATTCGGTTCTTCTTGAAGATCAGCTATTCCTGGATGATGTGGATGTGCTGTTTTTTTCACCCACCGAACATAATACCTACATCGACCGGTCGGTGATCCTGATAAATGAACTGGAACCGGATTATATCTTTCCACAGCACAGGAATACCTTCAAAGTGACCCCGGAAAACAGGTTCTGGACCACGGGATACCCTTATGAAGTCAAGTTGAGGTTATCGGAAACCATGCAGGATAAATATCATATTCTCGATATGGGTGAAAAAATGATGATCGAATAAAGGATGGGGGAAAACTCAAATGTTCATCCTGGCCTTGACCCGCATTATACACAGGATAATACAGGATAACAGAAAAGTTTCGGGATCAGATACGTTATCGTGGTCGTAGGATTATTCAATAAGTCTGATTCACTATGGAAAAATAAACAAACGGCAGGTACCCGGGATATCAAAATATTGTCCTTTAACGGTTTATTTAATGAAAAATATGCCAATCCGAAGATCATGATATCCATATGACAATAAATAAATATCTTTGCACTCCATATTAAATTTAACCAGCAGGAAAAAAATGCAGGATATCCGAAACATAGCCATCATTGCACATGTAGACCATGGGAAAACCACCCTGGTAGACCGTATTCTTCACCAGGTGAAACTATTCAGGGAAAACCAGGATGTGGGAGAATTGATCCTCGACAGTAATGAGCTCGAGAAAGAACGGGGCATCACCATATTATCCAAAAATGTATCGGTTCGCTATAAAGACGTAAAGATCAATATCATCGATACACCGGGTCACAGTGATTTCGGTGGAGAGGTTGAACGGGTGTTGAATATGGCAGACGGGGTATTGCTGGTGGTGGATGCCTTTGAAGGTCCCATGCCGCAAACCAGGTTTGTGTTGCAGAAAGCCCTTGCCCTCGACCTGAAACCCATCGTGGTTATTAATAAGATTGACAAGCCCAACAGCGATCCGGAAGGGGTGCAGGAATCGGTTTTCGACCTCATGTTCAACCTCGATGCCAGTGAAGAACAATTGAATTTTCCCACGGTGTTTGGTTCATCTAAGGAGGGCTGGATGTCGGAAGACTGGCAGAAGCCCACGAAGGACATTACTTTCCTGCTTGACTCGATCATCGAACACATTCCCCGGGCGGCGTACAGGGAAGGTACAACCCAGATGCAGATCTCGTCGCTCGATTATTCGTCCTATGTGGGGCGGATTGCGGTAGGTAAGCTTAGCCGGGGAAAGCTGAAAGGGGGCATGGAGGTATCTCTGATCAAAAAAGAGGGCAAAATCCTGAAATCGAGGATCAAGGAATTATATGTGTTTGAAGGCCTGGCCAAGGAAAAGGTAAAAACAGAGATCCATGCCGGGGAGATATGTGCCATTCTGGGCCTGGATGATTTCGATATCGGTGATACGGTGGCAGATTATGAAAATCCGGAAGGGCTGGAACCCCTGACCATCGATGAACCTACCATGAGCATGTTATTCACCATAAACAATTCGCCATTTTTCGGAAGAGAAGGAAAATTCGTCACTTCCCGGCAACTGCGGGAAAGGCTGTATAAAGAAACTGAAAAGAACCTGGCCCTGAAGGTGGAAGAAACCGATTCTCCCGAGGTATTGAATGTATATGGTCGCGGAATTCTCCATCTTTCAATCCTAATCGAAACTATGCGACGGGAAGGTTATGAATTACAGGTTGGCCAGCCGAATGTGATCATTAAGAACATCAATGGGGTGGATTATGAACCCATTGAAAGTCTCACCATTCATGTGCCGGAGGAATTTTCCGGTAAGGTGATCGAGCTGGTTACCCGGCGGAAGGGAGAAATCGTGAGTATACAGATCAAGGGCGACCGGGCACATCTGGAGTTTGATATTCCTTCCAGAGGATTAATTGGTTTAAGGAATCAGATGCTTACCCTGACCGAAGGAGAGGCTGTGATGGCCCATCGCTTCAGTGAATTCGGACCCTGGAAAGGTGAACTTCCGTCCCGGAAGAACGGTTCGCTGATCGTATCTGAAACCGGTACGGCCATAGCCTATGCGATTAATAAACTACAGGAAAGAGGACATTTTTTTATTCATCCCAATGAAGAAGTGTATGAAGGACAGGTTATAGGTGAGCATATTCGCCAGGATGACCTTGTGGTCAATGTCACAAAAACAAAAAAACTGACCAATATACGGGCTGCCGGATCGGATGATAAGATCTTTATCGTTCCGGCCATAACATTTTCTCTTGAAGAGGCTCTGGAATATATCGGGAAAGATGAATACCTTGAAGTTACCCCCCGTTCCCTGCGACTGCGAAAAATACACCTCAAAGAGCATGAACGGAAACGTTTTTCAAAATAAATGATGGGCTTTTTGAGGATTTCCCGTATATTCAGGGCTGGAAATAACTACCTGAAATAGTGACGTAAATTTTTTATTCGTGAAAGGTTAATTTTCTGAATACGAATACGTTAAATACAGATTCTCTTCAAAATCCGGAAATATTTTTGCATCAATGAAAATACTTATTGTAGAAGACAACCTGCAATTAGCCAGGAATATTGAAACGTACCTTCATGCCGAAGGCAATGTTTGTGAAGTGGCCGACACCTATATGAAAGCGATCGATAAAATCGTAGCCTATGGATATGAAATGCTCATCCTGGATATCATGTTGCCTGACGGTAACGGACTTGATGTGATCCGTGAATTGAAAAAGCAGAATTCGGCAGCCGGAGTGCTGATCATATCGGCTAAAAATTCACTGGATGATAAGCTTACCGGATTAAACCTCGGCGCGGACGATTATCTAACCAAACCCTTCCACCTTTCGGAACTTCATGCACGTATAAAGGCGATCTACCGGAGAAACAATCTTGGAGGAGATGAAGAAATAATTTATAATGAATTGCTGGTAAACATAGAAAACAGGACGCTGACAGTGAATGAAGTGTCTGTTGAACTGACCCAGAAGGAATTTGACCTGCTGGTCTTTCTTTTGACCAATAAAAACCGGGTAATTACCAAACAGTCCATAGCCGAGCATTTATGGGGAGATTATGTGGATGCTTATGATTCATTTGATTTTGTTTATCAGCATATTAAAAACCTGAGAAAAAAGATCATGAATGCCGGTGGATCCGATTATATACAGACCGTATACGGACTGGGGTATAAATTTGCAGCACCAAAATCATGAGACTATTATTACGAACATCGATATATTATCTTGCAATTACCTTTATTGTATTCAGTATTGGAAGTATTATACTTTACAATATTTTCCTGAATGAAATTGAAAAGGAAACTGATTTGTATCTTGTCGAACGGTTCCATACCGTCGTCAATACACTCAATTCGGAAGAGAAGATCCGGGTTCTTGAAGGATTTAAACTCAATATTGACACCTTGAAGCAAAAACCGGAGCAGATCGGAAGGAAGTCATTTGTATTTTCCGATACCATGGTCATGCACCAGTATTTGAAACGGTTGGAAAACAATCGTAAAATGACGGGAGTGGCTGAAATTAATAATTCCTATATCCGGCTCACCTTGTTTGATGTACTGGTTGAGTCGGATGATATCATGGATGGCGTTATAGGTGGCCTTATCCGTCTGTATATATTTCTTGGAGTAGTGATGATGATCAGCAGTTTCCTGATCTCACGGAGTATCTTTAAGCCCTTTAATCGAACGCTGGAAGGCATACGTAATTTTAATATAAAGGATCTCAAGCCGCTCAACCCGGATCGTTCTAAAATTCGCGAGTTCAATCAGCTGAATCATTTTATAGAACAGATGACTGAAAAGGTCAGCCGGGACTACCGGATTCTAAAGGAATTTTCGGAAAATGCCTCTCACGAAATACAAACTCCCATATCCATTGCAAAAGGGAAACTCGAACTGATGCTTCAGTCCGACGGATTATCACAGGACCAGATGGATTACATCGAATCGGCTTACAAATCACTTGATCATATTTCGAAACTGGGACAATCGCTATCTCTGCTCGCCAAAATAGAAAATGAGGAATTTTCTGAATTTCAGGATCATGATTTATCGGATCTGATCAAAAAAGCCCTCGAAGATTTCAGGGAATTGATCGATCTGAAGAACATAAAGTTGCAAACATATATCCGGGAAAATGTGAACGTGAATAATGATGCCAACCTGTTGAGGATCATGATCAATAATTTACTTAACAATGCATTGAGGCATAACCGGGAAGGGGGTGAGATCCGGATTTCACTTGATGAAGGTCAATTCGTGGTAGCCAATACGGGAGAAGAGCTCCAGAGTTCTCCTGAAATATTATTCGATCGCTTCAAAAAGGATAAACAGGCTTCCGAAACCCTGGGCCTGGGCCTGGCCATCGTTAAAAAGATCGTGGATTTAAGCGGGTATGATATTAATTATACCTATGAGGAGGGATGGCATAAAATTACGGTTAGGTTTTAGGGTGGCATACCATCCTCCTTTTATGTTATTTTATCAGGCTTAATCCGTATTCAGCAGATGAATTATTGGGTTTGATAAGCATTGATTTTTTAAACAGTACTTCCGCTTCTCTCAGGTTGCCCATCTGATAGTTGATCCACGCAAGTAACACTACCGAATCATAATCGAATGGATACAGGTTGACCGTTTTTTCACAATATGCCAACGCTTTTTCATATTGCTTCCTTTCATAATATATCGATCCCATCCTGTAATTAACCAGCGAATTTTGAGGATCGATCTCAAGAAGCTTTTCATAGGTATTGATTACCTCATCCCAGTTCCCCATGGCGGACACCGGTAATACATAGCCTAATTTTGCTTCGATCGAATACGGCATTAACGTAATGGCGACCCGGTAGCTGTTTTTCGATTCAAAATAGTTGCCCAGATTATAATACAACCAGCCTAGCCGCAGATTGATCTCATATGAATTTTCATCATATACTTTATTTAATTCCTCAATAGCTTTTGCATAATTACCGACCGCTTCCAGTGAATAACTTTCAGAAAAGGCATTGATCATTTCTTCACCCTGAGCAAATGCCGAAACGGAACCAAAATAAAAAAGAAGGATGATTAAATTTTTCATGATAAATTATAATTTAAAATTCAGACCAATAAGTAGAACATGATGATGGTAGAGTTTACCGGTGTCCACCCGTTCTTTCCGCTCCAGCTGATAGCTTAAGGTCAGTGAAGATTTCAGGTTGAAATACTGATAAATCAACATACCACCTCTTGATAAGACATAATCCGGATTGTTGTATATTGTATATCCGTCATTTACTGCACTGTACCGGGTTTTTCCAAATGTATAAAATCCTTCCATCCAGGTTGTTTTAAACACATGGACACCTATTAATCCCTGGATCGATTGCTGCTCAAGATCTCCGGAGGTCAGTATAGCGGATGATTTCAGATAGATCTCATTATTCCCCAAAGGATAATAATTCAATTTGGGTTCATACTGATAAAATCGGGTCTGGTTAATATCCGACAAACCCACATTTATTCCCAGTTTGATGCGTCGGATCGATTTCATGACGCCCAGCGCCACATGGTTATCATTATACCTGGAAGAAGGCGTTTTAACCCGGATGAAATGATAGATGGGGTAAAGTTCCCATCCGGATGCCGGGATGATGCCGGCTTTGATATAATATTCAAATTGCCCGATATCATAGGGGATATCAAAGGAGCTATTCTGAAAACTGAACTTGTCTTCAAATTCATGATTCAAATATCCTGCATAATGAAACAAATATAGGTTTTTCCCGCCAACATGCAACAAGCCCAATTGTCCATATTGTATCGCACCCGCTTCCGTTTCGAAGCGGGTGTCATGATCCGAGATCTTGATGCCCCCTTCCGGCAGAATGCGGTCAAAAAATTTTGGATGAAATTCCGTAAGATCCTTCAGTATATTCCGGTATTTTCCATAAATATGAATGGCATCCGAATATCGATCTGAATAGAGATAGGAATAATAGAGATATTCCAGCGCCACCGGATCGCCGGCATTGAATTCCAGGGATCTCCTGAGATGAATTACGGCATTTGAATACGATTTTTGTTTAAAATACGCGATACCCAGCCGGATCCTGAGATAATAAAAATCGATATCGTTTTTTATTGACTCCTCTGCTGTATCAATCAGCTTATCCCATTCTTTATTAATATAGTATGTATAGGTTTGCTGATTATAAAAAACAAAGTCTTTTTTCTGTTGGGCATAAAGTCCAACAGAAATGAAAAAGATCCCTATAAATATTATTCGGCACATCGTATCAACCATCTTTTATTGCCTGATTCTAATTCAATTGAAAAAATCTGTTGCTTTTTAATTTCTGTCCTGAACTTCAATATACGTTTCCTGCGACCGGGCCGGGTCGACCTTATTTCTGATTCGATCTCTATTATTTCTTCTCCATTTTCTTTCTTTCTCATCAGTTCATTCCGATAATCCACCCTGAATAGATTGAAAAACGGGGCAATAAAGTCGTTGAGAAATCTACCGAATGAACGCGAATAAAGATGGAGAGGTATTTCATCATAAATGATCAGGTTCCTTTCGGAATGAAATACTACTTTATAAGCGGCAAGGAAAAAATGATATAATCCTGTCTGCCGGTTCCCTTCAAAATGGGTGAAATAAAAAGAAGTGTCATCCATTATAAAAAAAGCTTTGGCATTTTTTGTCAGGCAACGGATAAATGTATTGTTATACACATCGGCATTTACCTCCCACCTTTCCTCCCGGATCACCTCTTTGCCACCTTCGGTAATTTCAAATTTCAGGATTTGTCCGGGCAGGAAATGAAAAGCCCTGGACAAGTTTTCATCGGTATTTATGTTGTATACCACGGATTTTTCCAATGGATAATCCGAAAAATGATAATCGGGATTCTGATTTGTTCGGGATATAAAATGGCTGATCGGGTAATCAAGTGTCCTGGATCCGATATAAGGGGTGGACTGCATCTGGAAATGGACATGAGGTTCGGGTGATCTTCCAGAATTACCGCATAAAGCCAGGGGGTCTCCTTTTTTAACTGTATCTCCTTTTTTTACCTTGAAGGACCCGGGTTTAAGATGACTGATCTGTGAATAAACCTTTTTGTTATGCCGGATCACAATCGAATTGCCCCAGTTATGGATCAGGTTCGATTCTCCGATCGGATTATCCTCCACGAAATCATGGATCTCTTCCACCTCACCATCGGCGGGGGCAATTACCGGTTTGTTATAACAATAATAATCTTCCGGTACGAGACCCGGATTATCGTAAGTTTTATTCTCTTCGTCAATCATCACCAGGTCGATGGCCTCTTTCCATTCTCCACGATGGGTTACTGTACCGTTATATCCCTGGCTTACATACCATTCACCATAGACAGGAAGCGAAACCGGGACATCCCTGTAATGCCTGAACCTCCTTGATCCTGTAATATGATGATATAAATTGGATTCTGGTTTGAAATGCTGCACAGGTACCTCCTTCAACCGTCCGGGGTAAAACCGTAGCTTAAGCACATATAAAAAGGAGATCACGACTATGTTGAAAGGCAAACTGTAAATACTCAGCTGCAAGGGTTGAAAAATACTGGCCAGCGATGCGGTGAGGATGAGAAGGACCGGAATAAGAAGAAAAGTCCAGAAATAGGACTCTTTTGAAGGAATAATATAAAAGCTCCCCAGAGCAATACCGGATAAAATAAAATTAAATCCGATATAACTATAGTTCAGCATATCGATATTGGCACCCATAAACCGGAAAAAGAAATAGGCCAGTACAAAGGAGAGAACTGAGAGGGAAAAAGCTATTCTGGAATAAACCAGCAATCCGATGGCTATGATGATACCGGATAACATATTGAACTGGAATAAAATGGCGCCCAGTGATTTAAAATATATTTTCAATACGACAGGGAATGGTATCTGATTAAGATACTGATAGGAACTGACCAGTGCATTGCTTCCGGTAGCATATAATTCATTCAATCTGTACACTCCCCTTGCACTGATGACCAGGGAATCAAAACCCCGGGATGCCAGGATAAAAGTCCAGATGCCTATCAGGAAAGGGACGCTTAAATAGGGCAGATTGTATTTTTCCAGGAATCCGGCTATCATCACGGTAAAGATAAAGGTGGCCAGACCTGCAATGAACAGTAATAAAAAAAAAGGAGGAGAAGGGGTATAAAGGATCCCGAGTCCCAGCCCTACCAGGAGAGCATTAAATCCATAATCTCCATTGGAAATATAATTTCGGTCGAAACCAAGCAACCAGGCAAAAAAATTAGAAACAATAACCGTGATAAGCCCGGAAGCTCCGGTTATGGGATCAAAAAAAGTAACTATTATCAATAATAATGCAAAGAGGATATTTTGGGAAAAAAATACCTGTGAATAGCTCATCAGGATAGAACTGATAACAGGTTTCAAATATTTTTTATGGAAGTTCATTAATCCATTTACAGGTTGATATTTTTGAGATAATCCGGTGTAATTTCCATGCTGTTTATGTATTCCGTCGTTTCCTTTTTTCTGATGAGGTGAGTATTCCTGTTCTTATCGATCAGTACAACATTGGGTCGCAAGGTGATAAACTGCATCCACTGGGTCATATTATAGGCACCCACATTCTGCACGACCACCAGATCTCCTTTTTTCATGGGAGGCAGGCTGATGCTTTCCCTGATCACATCGATATTCATACATAAAGGCCCGAAAATTTCCATGTCTTCAAGGTAATCGGTTGTGGACTGGGCCGGATTGATTTTGTGATTGTACCAGAATGAAGTAAAAAGAAGGTTTACCCCAAAATCCATAATGGTGGCCCGCTTGCCGCTGGAAAGCCGTTTGTTGGAGATCACCCGGCCTATCAGAAAACCTGCCTCATCGATCAGCGCACGCCCGGATTCAATAAAAAGGGTGGGTAATTCGGACGGCGGTATCGCGCTGTTTACCAGTCCGGTGGTGATGGCTTCGGCAAATTCATCCAGGGAAGGTACCAGGTCCACGCCGGGCAGATAAGATCCTTTCAGGTTATTGGCTGAGGGGAAGCCCCCACCCATATCGATATATTCGATTTTTTTCTGGTATTTCTGCTTTATCCGGAAAGCCAGATCGGCCAACTTGTATGCGGCGGTCTGATAGGCTTTGGGAGAAAGCATAAATGTTCCTATATGGCAATGCAAGCCTTTTAGCTCAAGAACGCCGGAAGACAGTATCTTATTAATGCCATCCCAGGCCTGACCATTTTCATAATTAAGGCCGAAACGGTCCCACATGGGATAAATGCCGGTATCCATATTTACCCTGATAGCCACCTGGGGTCGGGTATCCATTTCCCTGGCCAGATCGATTATATTATATAATTCATCCAGATGGTCGATATGGATCAGTGAATGATGAGTGATGGCTTTTTTAAGCTCCTCTATCGATTTATCCGGACCATTGAAAATGATCTTTTCACCTGGAACGCCATTGGCAATAGCCTTATCGTATTCAAAACCGGAAACGACCTCTGCCCAGGAACCTTCCTGATGAAAAACATTACATATCGCGTTAAGGTAATTTGTTTTATAAGACCAGGCAAACTGCACCTTCGGATACCTGCCGGTGAAAGCCTTCACTGCTTTCCGGAAGGTGTTACGGATCCGGTTTTCAGATATCACGAATACCGGAGAACCGAATTTTTTTACAATCGATGCTACCGGCACACCATCAATATCGAGGATCGGCGAATAATCAAGACTGGTTCCGAATTTATTCATCAATCCCGTGTTTAACTTCTGGATTACAGGTCTTTCATAATTAATTTTTTCAGTCATGATCTTGTTAAATTATAATTCTCCCAATGTTGAAATCTGTTGAAATTCCTTCAGGTCGGTAATATGATCCCAGGAATACCGGACGAACATTTTCCCGGTTTCATAGGTCGTGAAAAGAGTGGGTTTTTCCCCAAATGCCATTTTCACCATTTCCACAGGCATATTCTGACCTGCCGCTGCAGCCACAAAGATCCAGGCTGGAAAACGGGGATTGATCTCCAATAAATATAATTCCCCATCTTCTGTCCTTTTCAATTCGATCTCAAACCCTCCTTTCCAGCGGGTATTCCGGATAAACCGGTGAAGAATATCCATGTATTCCTTATCCTCCACCACTACTCCGGCCCATCCTTTCCCTTTATCGGTTATAGAAAGTTTACGCAGCGGTACACCCCCAACCACCTGACCCGTACCATCCCCGAGGCCGGCAATCACAATCTCGGTACCATCAATGAATTCCTGAATGATAACCGGAAGGCCCCACTTCGCATTCAGCTTATTATAGTAATAATTTACCTGCTCTTTATTGTGGACAATATACGCTTCATAATATCTTCCTTTAATCACCATGGGAAATTCAATTTCCTCTTCTATCTGCTCGTACTCCTCCAGGGAATTTATTTTAAAAGTGGCCGGGGAGGGCATATTATACTTTTCAACAAAATCGGGCAGATTTAATTTGCTGATAAGGTCGAATTGTTGCCTCGAAGGTAAAAAGGTCTTGATCCCCGTTTCAGCAAACCTGGATTCCAGTTTTATGAAGTTGTATAATTCCGCATCAAAACTGGGAATGATCATGTCCAGATTTTCCCTCTCATGGATAAAACTGATCCGCTTATATAACTGACCGGTACCTGCAGAGGGATAAGGGATCTGGTAACTCTTATCCACAAGGTCGTGAAGATAAATTCCGGGCTCCAGCGTTTCATAGATCAGTCCGATTACCCGGAATTCCATATCTTCTGTTTCTCTCAAACACCTTGCAATGCTTACCCCGGGCCCCGGGCTGTCGATTGCATTCAGGCCGGTAAGTCCTACCGTTATTTTACGCTTCATCCTTTTCGATCATTTTCAATTGCTTCAAATGATGAACAAAATCATCCAGGTCTTCCCTGAATTGTTTTTCATCCACCTTGTAAGTTTCCGTGAATTGTTCGACAATACTTTTTTGATCCATACCCGATTTCAGCATTTCCAGGATCATTGCACCCGTGGTATTTACGGAAAAGGAATCACCTGAGGCCGGGTCAAACACAAATCCCGATTCACTCACAGCAATATTTTTTTTCAGTTTCATGGTAAAAAATTCACATATCCAGAATAATAACAATTTTTTCCCCGAATAAATTATATTTTATTCCAAAATATTTTGCCGGGTTAACCCGGAACCTGTAAAAAGTTATGCCTGACAGAAAAAATGTTTCCTATTGGTGGTCTACCTGCTTAAAGTACCCTGAATATATTCTATTTTGAAATGATATACATCATGTTTTTTTCGGAAACCACATTGTAAAAAGCTTAACCCATATTCATTCAGGTTTCCTTCGGATTTCATCCCTGAGATCCCCGATGGATCAGCTGGAATTCTGCCAGGCTAATAATTCTCTCTGTGCACGGTATCGAGGGTAAACGGGGGCAGGCATATGGACCAGTACCTTGCGGGAAAATCAAACGGATTGGTATATTTAACTTTTGCACCTTTTTTGACCAGGATAGATTCCCCGGCTGCTACTTCAATTCTTTCATTGTCTACCTCCAGCAGCAGCTTCCCCTTTTCCATGAGGACAAATTCATCGAATTCCGGCTTCTGATAGGGCTCCAACCATCGTGGGGGCATCTCGATACGGGAAATACTGCAATGCGGGTATTTATTGCTGGCATTACCAAAATGTTCCTCGATCAGCTTCAGGTCATGGGTCGGCACCACGAAAGGATCATCTTCTTTTATATAATCTTTCATTCAATCGAAATTTATCCTTTTCAACTTGGTTAAAATATCCCAGGTAACAATACCTATGCTTACCGCGATGTTCAAGGAATGTTTGGTGCCAAATTGAGGAATTTCAATTACCTGGTCCGCAGAATGTACGATATCTTCGGTAACTCCGGATACTTCGTTTCCAAAAACAAAAACCAGCTTATCAGTCTCCGGATGGAAAGAAGACAGTGGAGTGCTTTCGTCAGCCTGTTCGACAGCGACAACCTTATAGCCCTGTTTTTTGTATTTTTCCATTACTTCTCTGGAGTCTTCCACATATTCCCATGACACCGATTCGGTGGCACCCAGTGCCGTCTTGTTGATCTCCCTGTGGGGCGGTCTCCCGGTAATCCCGCATAAATAGATCTTTTCTATGAGGAATGAATCGGCGGTACGGAAGGCCGATCCCACATTGTTCAGGCTCCGGATATTTTCCAGGATAAATATCAGGGGTGCCTTTTCCTTGTTTTTGAATTCTTCCACAGAAAGACGGTTCAGTTCTTCATTTTTTAATTTCCGCATATTACAAATTTAAACCTATAATGCCTTGTTGAAAATTTAATTTATTATGAAATTCAAGTTTGCAATCGGTTAATTTAGTAATTAAATTCTCCTAATTTTACAGTTGTTCTATGGCCAAAGGGAAAAAGGCAGCCGCGGTTAAGGAAACTCCCCTGATGAAGCAGTATAACAGCATCAAGGCTAAATACCCTGGTGCGTTGCTTCTTTTCAGGGTGGGTGATTTTTATGAAACATTCGGTGAGGATGCGGTAAAAACAAGTAAAGTGCTGGATATCATTCTCACCAAACGCTCCAACGGTGCAGCCTCTGAAGTGGAACTGGCCGGATTCCCTCACCATGCCCTGGATTCATACCTTCCCAAACTGGTAAAAGCCGGATTCCGGGTGGCCATCTGTGACCAGTTGGAGGATCCGAAAATGGTGAAAGGGATCGTGAAAAGGGGCGTGACGGAGCTGGTAACTCCCGGCGTTTCCTTTAATGATAATGTGCTGGACAGGCGGGTCAATAACTACCTGGCATCGGTTTATTTCAATCAGCAGAACATAGGGATTGCTTTTCTCGATATATCGACCGGAGAGTTTTTGACTTCAGTGGGTGATTTCTCTTACATTGAAAACCTCATCCAGAGTTTCAGCCCCTCCGAGATCGTATATGCAAAGCCCCAGCGGAATACCTTTTCCGAAAAGTTTGGCGACAGGGCGGTCCAGTATGCCATGGAAGACTGGGTATTTACATACGAATTTACCTATGAAAAACTAACCCGGCATTTTAATACCAACTCATTAAAAGGCTTTGGTATAGAAAATCTTGAGGAAGGGATCATTGCAGCCGGTGCGGCCCTGCATTACCTTGAAGAAACCGAACATAGGGAGATTGGTCATATTACCTCAGTTTCACGTATTGAGGAAGAAAAATACGTATGGCTGGATAAATTCACCATCCGGAACCTGGAGCTTATCCAACCACAGCAGGAAGACGGCGTACCCCTGATCGATGTGATTGACAATACGGCCACTCCCATGGGGGCCAGGACCCTGAAAAAATGGATGCTCCTTCCACTGAAGGAAATAGAAAAAATTGAAGAACGACTGAATATCGTGGAAGCATTTATGAAGGATGAAGGGCTTCATGATGACCTGCTCAGGTACCTGAAGACCATCGGCGACCTGGAACGGCTGATATCCAAAGTGGCCGTAAAAAGGATAAGCCCCAGAGAACTGGTCCAGTTGAAAAAAGCATTACAGCATACCCTGCCGGTAAAAGAATTATTGAAAAGTTCCGGTAAGCCCCTTTTGGAAAAAGTAGCTGACCAGATCCTCCCCTGTGATCCTCTCCTGGAGCTGGTTGAAAAAAATCTTAGGGAAGAAGTGCCGGCTGTTACCCATCAGGGTGGATTGATAAAAGATGGTGTGCATGATGACCTGGATGAACTCAGGAAGATTGCTTACTCCAGTAAGGATTTCCTCCTGCAGATCCAGAAAAGAGAACAGGAAAAAACAGGGATCAGCTCCCTGAAGATCGCCTATAATAAAGTGTTCGGTTATTATCTGGAAGTGACCAATGTGCACAAGGATAAGGTGCCGGATAACTGGATACGCAAGCAGACCCTGGTGAATGCCGAAAGGTACATTACCGAGGAACTGAAAACCTATGAGGAAAAAATTCTTCACGCGGAAGAAAAGATCATTGAAATTGAGCAGAAACTTTTTGCCGACCTGGTTTCGGAAGCCGCCGATTATGTGAACCAGATCCAGCAGAATGCCCGCATACTTGCGCAAATCGATTGCCTTTCCTCCTTTGCCATCACATCCCGGAAAAACAATTATAAAAAACCGGATGTGAATGATTCCACCAACCTGATCATCAAGGACGGTCGCCATCCGGTTATCGAACAGCAGCTTCCCCTGGGAGAGCCCTACATTCCCAACGATATTTACCTGAACAACGATTCCCATCAGATCCTGATCATCACGGGACCCAATATGGCGGGTAAGTCGGCCCTGCTCCGGCAGGTGGCCCTGATCGTATTACTGGCTCAAATGGGATCCTTTGTGCCTGCCACGACGGCAGAGATCGGAATAATCGACAAGATCTTTACGAGGGTTGGCGCTTCAGATAATCTATCGCGGGGTGAATCTACCTTTATGGTGGAAATGACCGAAACCGCCAGCATTCTCAACAACCTGAACAGCCGCAGCCTGGTGCTGATGGACGAGATCGGGCGGGGTACCAGCACCTATGACGGAGTATCCATTGCCTGGTCGATCGTAGAATATCTTCAGAAACATCCCGAGTTCAGGGTGAAGACCCTTTTTGCCACCCATTATCATGAACTGAACCAGCTGGCCAATGATTTTCCGGGAATAAAGAATTATAATGTTTCCGTAAAGGAGGTGGGGAATAAGATCCTCTTTTTAAGAAAACTGGAAGAGGGAGGCACCGAACATTCTTTCGGGATCCATGTGGCCCAGATGGCGGGTATGCCCAACCCGATCGTGATCCGCGCCAACGAGATCCTGCAGCACCTGGAAAAGGAAAAGATTCAGGATAAGAATAAGAAAAAGATCGATTCCATACCTAAAAAAAATTTCCAGCTGAGCCTGTTCGAGGCCGATCCGAAATTCGAAGAGATCAAGGAGATCCTCGATCAGCTCGACATCAATACCATTTCACCGGTAGAAGCCCTGCTTAAGCTCAATGAGATCAAAACCATTATGAAAGGGAAGTGATCCGCAGTGTTATATGTATCACAAGCGACAGTATTCCACACCCTGCAGGTTGATTTGGCGATTTCTTGATTTATGATTGGTCAGCATTTAAGTGAAGTCTGATTTCATGGATTTGTTCAATTTCATAAACATTGGATAGTCTATGATAAAGACTCCTTCATGAATCCTTTAATTAAAAGATTTTATGAGTAGTATCAAATTTTGATATGTGTTTAAGCAGATTTTTTATCTTTTTGGAAAACAATTTACCTTTTTGATATATCCGAACTTATTTTCTAACTTTATTTTACTTTTTAATCATCCCATAAATGGCCGACCGGAAATTAGCTGCCATCATGTTTACCGATATAGCCGGATATACCCGGTTGATGGGGATGGATGAGAATAAAGCTTTTGAGATCCTAAGGATTAACCGAAAAATTCATGAAATAAAAATCAGGCAATTCGATGGGATCTTGGTAAAAGAAATGGGGGATGGAATGCTGGCCAGTTTTTCATCAGCCTTTGATGCAGTTAAATGTGCGATTGCCATCCAGGAGGAAGCCGCGATAGAAAACATCACATTACGGATAGGAATACATGAAGCAGATGTCGTCTTCGAAAAGGGGGATGTGCTGGGTGATGGGGTAAATGTTGCTTTCCGTTTACAGGAAATGTCCGATCAGGGAGGAATATATATTTCCGGGACAGTTTATAGTGAAATTAAAAACAAAACGTCCATTAAAACCTCATACATTGGTGAAAAGGAACTAAAAAATGTAAATGAACCAGTAAAAGTTCATAAAATAATTTACCGGGATACAAATATTTACGCAGCATCCGATTCTCCTCCAAAAGGAGGTGAAAAAAATCATGGAAAGAAAAGGAATTATGTTGTGGGAGGTATTCTGATTATGATCATTGTAGCCGGACTTATTGGATTTTATCTGATAAAATCCCCGATGCATGTTTCCGATCGCCAGACTTTGGAAAAATCAATAGCTGTTCGGCCTTTCTGGAACGAAAGTCCGGACAAGGGAAATGAATATTTTCTAAACGGAATGACAGAGGAGATTCGTAATAATCTGTCCAAAATATCCGATCTGAAAGTGATTTCGAGGGGTTCCATGGAAAAATACAGGGAATCTGCCTTTTCCACCAAGGAGATTGCAGATGAGCTGAATGTCAATTATGTGCTTGAGGGAACCGGACAGAAAATAGGAGATCAACTGGTTATACATATTCAATTGATTTATGTTTCAGATGAAGAAAATCATATTTGGCAGGATGAATATGATCGGGAAATTGTAGATGTAACAGACATTTTTATCATTCAGCGCGAAGTGGCAGAAAAAGTGGCAAACGAATTATATGCAACAATTACACCAAAAGAAAAGGGAAATATAAAATCGAATTCTACTTCAGATCTTACCGCCTATGATTTTTTCCTGCAGGCGCGTGAATCTCATATTAATTTCTGGATGGAAGGAATCAACCCAGTTGGATTGGGAATCGTTAGCCTTGAATACAGCAAGCTGGAAACGGCAATCAGAAATTATCAAAGAGCATTGGATTATGATTCATCCTTTGCCAGAGCTTATACCGGGTTGGCCCTGGCATACTGGGATGAATATCAGAATATAACCCTCTTTGAAGAAGATTACCTGGATAGTTTACTGATATTAGCGGAAAAGGCACTTTCATTTGACCCGCGTCTGGACGAAGCATATTATGTAAGGGGATTATATTTTCAGAAAGCCAAAGGGAATTTCTCTTACGCATTGTCCGATTACCAGAAAGCCCTCGATATAAATCCGAATTACGCTATGGTCTATCATCAGGCTGGTAACCTGTATAACTGGGAGTTGAACGATTACATTAATGGATTTACTTACTTATATAAAGCAATCGATCTGAATCGAGGTTATTTATTACCATTTACGTTTAATACTTTGGGTCAAGCCTATTTATTAGCAGGATTTGAAAATATAGCCCGAGATTATTTCCAGCGGTCATTTGAAATCAGTAATGATACAAGCGGATATTTTTGGAATCAGGCTTTTACGGAATGGTCGAAGGGAAATATTAAAGAGAGTATTAAGTGGGCTGAAGAGAGACTTAGAAAGGATTCTTCAGATTTCAGAATACTTGAATACCTGGCAAGTAGGTATTCCTTTGTTGGAAATCCAAAAAAGTCATATGAATACCTTATGAAAATCCAGAATCATCCGAACCAACAGGACAGTCTATATTTTGGACATAATGGCAATCATCGGATCGCTTACATATTCTGGGAAAATGATAAAAAGGACCTCGCCCAATCATATTTTAATTTACAGATTAAACTATGGCGTAAAGCAATCGAGTTGAACAGATCTCCAAGTCAGCGAGGATTGGCCCAATATGATCTTGCTGCCATATATGCATTCAGGAATCAATATGACAGTGCTTTTTACTACTTGAAAGAGGTAGAAAAGAGAGAGACATATCCGGCCTTTTTGATAACCTATTTCAAATACGATCCCCTGATAAAAAAAATACGTATTGAACCCAGATTTAAAGCATTCCTTCAGCAGGCAGAAATAAAATTCGAGCGAACCCATGACGAACTCGAAGCCTGGCTAAAAGATGAGGGATTGCTTCGTTGAATTTCCAGATTCAAACTTTTTACAGATCTCTTCTCTCCATGACCCACCACGATAAAAGAAACATCAGGCCTATCCATAGCAGTGTCACAAGCAAACTGTCTACAGGAATACTGGTCTGAGCCGCCATCCCGACATATTTCTGAAAGGGGAAAACATTCAGATTATCCATGGCCTTGACCGGAAAAAACTTATCTATATAATCAGGGACCTGCCAGCGGATCAGCGGTTCGATCAACAAGGGGTAGATCAGCAGGATAAAGATCGCAATGCCGGTCCGTTTCAGCCAGATACCAAACAGTATGGCCATCATCAGATAAAACAGGATCTCAATAAAATAAGTCAACAGGTATTGGGATTGATCCATTACCGGTCCGTCCAGGTTCGATTGATTTTTAACCAGGCCAATGAATAATGCAAGTCCGAACAGAATGATCGTTGAAAACACAGAGATCAGAAATCCCAGCAGGAATTTGCTGATCAGGAATTGCATCCTGGTGAGGCCGTTGGTCAGGTTGAGTCTTATGGTATTGTATTGAAATTCATTGGTCACGGCGATCACCAGGAATATGCCAAGTAATATCTTGAAAAAGCCGGCCATATAAGCCAGGTTTTGCCAGAGATCCGGGAATTCAAAGATCCTTATATCGCTGAGATCCAATTGTTGCTGTATCTCTGAAGTACTGTAATTAAAACTGCCGGAAAAATTATTGATATTGAGCAGGAAGGAAATAAGAAAAAAATAATGAAGCCCGAGAATGATCCAGAAGGCTGGATAGCGAAAATTTTTTCTGTATTCAATTTTTAAAAGCCGTATCATTTTTTTTCTTTCAAAAGATCAAGGAATTTACGCTCAAGTGTGGTTCCCCTTGTTACAAAATGTGTGGGGAAAACACCATTCCGGGCCAGGTATTTCTGAAGGTCTTTCTTATCGGGACCGGGAGCTAGTTTAAAAATATATTTATCTCTTTCTTTCTGCAGATCCTCGACCCCTTTGAATTCTTCGAGCAAGGTAAGAAGATGGTTGGGATCCTCAGACCAGATCTCAAAATATTCTTCCGAATGCAGGATCTCATCTACCGATCCGTCAAAGATTTTCTTGCCTTTATTTAAAACGGCTACATGAGTACACGTTCTTTGTACCTCATCCAGCAGATGACTGGCCAGTATTATGGTGGTTCCGTTTTGTGCTATTTCGACAATAAGATTCCTTATATCGGCTATACCCTGTGGATCCATCCCGTTGGTCGGCTCATCAAGCACCATTACTTCGGGATTTCCGATCATGGCTGCCGCCAGGGCAAGTCTTTGTTTCATTCCTAATGAATAACCTTTATAAGAATGATTTTTTCGTTCTTCCAGGTTAACTTTCATTAAAACATCATTAATTTCATTTTTCCCTTTACCTTTTATGTCACAGATAATCCGTAAATTTTCTGTACCGGAGAGGTAGGGATAGAAAGAAGGCGTTTCGATAATAGAACCGATGCGATGTAAGGCATCAGACAGTGGAACCCCATTGAACCAATAAAATTTACCCCTGTCGGGATTGGTTATGCCAAGGATCATACCCAACGTAGTAGTTTTACCGCTCCCGTTTGGACCGAGGATCCCATATACCTGGCCCTTGTTGATCTCCAGGTTGAGTTCCCGGACTGCCCTTACAGCACCGTATCGTTTCGAAAGCCCGTTGATCTTTAATACTGATTCCATCGGTTCTTATATTGGAAAATGGAGAAAATATTTATTTAATTTATTAGGATTATTAAAATTAAGTTAATTTTACCGTTTCCCTAAAATAGCCAATGAGAAATATTGGTTTGTATAAATAAAATTTAATCATTATGTGGGATGCACCTATAGGGGCAGGCGCCGACCTTTTTATCTGGATTGTTTGTATTCTTGGCGGTTTCGTGGCCGGGCTGATGGCTATTGATACCTACCAATCCGATAAGAAGAAGGAAGATTCTGCCGAATAATCCTTACTTTCTCCATCATCTTTTCCGGGGCCTTTTTCCGGGATCATATTAAATTTCCTCCTGCATTTTATTTTAAGGACCCGATTAAATTCCATGCCACATTCTTACCTTTTAACCGAAAATAATTATTTTGGGAAAAATTAATCCGTACGGTTATTTTTTCCATATGATTCGATGAATGTCAGGATAAAATTCTTAGGTGGTGCCGGAACGGTAACCGGTTCCAAACATCTTCTTGAGGTCGATAATAAAAAGATCCTTATTGATTGTGGGCTGTTTCAGGGCTTAAAAGAGCTCCGGTTAAAAAACTGGGATGAATTTCCCGTGGATGTCGACGATATCGATGCTGTTTTAATCACCCATGCTCATATCGACCATACCGGGTATCTGCCACGGCTTGTGAGGCAGGGCTATTCCGGTCCGGTCCTCTGTACGAGGCCCACGGAGGAGTTGATGCAAATCATGCTGATGGATTCAGCAAAGCTCCAGGAAGAAGAAGCGGCATTCGCCCGGAAAAAAGGTTATTCCAAACATGAAAACCCACAACCCCTTTATAATACCCGTGATGTTGAAAATGTGCTTCCACTAATCAAGTCCTATGATTTCGGCGATACCATAAAACTTTTCGATGGAATTGAGATCAGGTTCCATAATGCCAGCCATATACTGGGTGCTTCCTTGATTGAGATCATACTGCGCGGGGACACCCAGGAAAAACGGATCCTGTTTTCAGGTGACCTCGGCCGGAACGAAGATATTCTGCTCTATCCGCCTGCTGCTTTTCACCATGCCGATATACTGGTCATGGAATCGACCTATGGTGACCGGGATAATCCACAGGGAGATCACCTGGATGAACTGGCTGATGTGATTAACAGGGCCATGTCCAGAGGCGGATGTCTGCTAATACCCGCATTTGCTGTGGGCAGAACCCAGACCTTGTTGTATTATATGAAATTACTTTCTGAATCAGGTCGCACTCCCGATATCCCGGTCTATTTTGACAGTCCCATGGCATTCAGTGTCACAGAGATATACCTTAAGCATTTTGACTATCATAAGCTGGATGAGTCTAACCTGCATTTGAATGACGGATCGGCTTTTGATTTTAAGAACCTCCAGTATCGCCGTTCACAGAATGAATCGATGGCAATCAATGATATTCAACGTAACGCCATAATCATTTCATCGAGCGGAATGTGTACAGGAGGACGTATCATGCACCATCTTTTTCATCGCCTGCAACGACCCGATGACACAGTATTATTCATAGGTTATCAGGCGGAAGGTACCAGGGGGCGAAGAATTCTTGAGGGGGAAGAGACGATTAAAATGTTTGGGATAGAAGTTCCTGTAAAATGCCATATTGACAAGCTTGAAGGATTTTCGGCTCATGCCGACCGGGCCGAAATGACCGGCTGGCTCGGGAATTTTCAGGATTCGCCCAAGCATGTTTATTTTGTGCATGGTGAGGTGAACAGTGCCACAAAATTCGCCACTGAAGTGAAAGAGAAATTCAACTGGAATACTACAGTGCCGAAATATCTGGAGACGTTTGAATTATTCAGGGGAATTTAAACCTGTAACTCGACGGATCGATGGTAAAATTGAGACTCAATAAATTCGTGGAAAGCATTTAAATCTATGATATGACTACACTTGAACTGGTTTTTATCACCTTGTCGGCAGTGGCGTTACTGCTACTATTTGTCCTACGATTTAAGATCCATGCTTTCATCTCCCTGATACTGGTGAGTGTTATGGTAGGGCTGTTTACCGGAATGGATTTCGAGGAAGTACTGGTCAGTATCCAGGAAGGAATGGGCGGCGTATTGGGATATATTGCTGTCGTAGTGGGAATCGGAGCCATCTTCGGTGAGATCCTGCAGGATACGGGTGGCGTGGAGTCCCTGGCTAAATCCATGCTGGATAAATTCGGGGAAAAGAAATCTTCATGGGCCCTGATGACCTCAGGGTTTCTGATCGCCATACCCGTTTTCTTTGAGGTAGGGTTTATCATTCTGGTTCCCATGGCCTTTGCACTTGCCCGTAAAACGGGTAAATCCGTGTTGTTTTATGCTATTCCCATGATGGCGGGTCTGGCCGTAACCCATGCGTTCATCCCACCCACTCCCGGGCCGATAGCCGTAGCCGAAATCATCGACGTACCCCTGGGATGGATCATCATATTCGGTTTTATCGTCGGATTCCCCACGGCTATCGTAGCAGGTCCCGTGTTTGCCAAATACATTTCCAAACGTATCGACCTCCCCCCCCCGGAGATCGATCCCGATCTGAAGGATATAGCTATCGACGAGGAAAAGGATCTTCCCTCATTCCGGTGGGTGCTTTTTCTGATCGCTTTACCACTTTTCCTGATCCTGCTCCGTACGCTTATCGAGCTGGGATATAAGGAAAACTGGATGGAAGCCACTTTTACATGGGATGCCCTGATGTTCCTTGGCCATCCTTTTATGGCTTTGTTGCTGGCTACCCTGCTTGCCGGTTATATGATGGGGCTCAAAAGGGGTTATACGGCCGAGCAGATCATGCGGGTGGCCAATGCGGCCCTCTCCCCAGCCGGGTTGATCATCCTGGTAACGGGGGCAGGTGGCGTGTTCAAGCAGATCCTGGTCGATAGTGGTGTGGGAGAATCCCTGGCCATGATGCTCACCAAATACAGCATATCGCCTGTTATACTGGCCTATATCATTTCCATCGTAGTTAGAGTGACTCAGGGATCCGCCACTGTAGCCATGATCACAGCCGCCGGTATGATCGCTCCCGTGGTGGAAGTGCTCGATTATTCCGATATGACCAAGTCATTAATCGTGATCGCCATTGCCAGCGGTTCCACCATGTTATCCCATGTAAATGACAGTGGTTTCTGGCTGGTGGGGAAATACCTGAATATGAATGAAAAACAGACCCTGAAATCCTGGACGGTGATGGAGTCGCTGATATCGGTCTTTTCCTTTATGATCGTAATTATTCTGACCCTGATTTTCGGATAAATGAAGTATTGATACGTAGTTTCGTCAGTTGGAATATGCAACTACTGTGTAATGTTTAGATCTCAATAAATGATTAATATTCAAATCCCAATAAGTTAAAATCCAATTAACCCGAAAAATTCATAAATTTTTCGCCCGAAGGGCCGATTAAGCGCAA
>CAZIXF010000019.1:0-86003 GCA_964543195.1 uncultured Roseivirgaceae bacterium | reverse complement strand
AAATAGTAAAAACGGTTTATTTTGAGAATGGTTTATGAATAATCGGGGTTAAGAACCCGGATCTAAATAGTCCCTTTAAAATCGAAATTCAGTTTAGTCTGAAGGTTTCCGATCTCTCCAAAAATTTTCTTAACGGTACTCACTTCGATATGAGTGAGATTATTTACATCCACCATATTATCCGGCTTTTGGCCCTGTAGAATATTTATAGACTGAAATCTGAACCGCAATTGCATCAGGTAATTGTATGATAATACAAGCTCTTCATACATATCCTTGCTAATATGCTCGTTTTGGTAGAGTTGCCTTATTCGAGCTAAAGAGTTGGTTTCTTCAATTTTGTGGTATAAGGCATACAATCTAATAAAACCGGTGATTGGCAGAAGCACCTTTTTAATATCCAGATTAACCTGATCTCCTGAATGCTCCTTATCGATAATTTTCCCAAAAAGGCTTAAAGGAGCTTTGTATTTGGTGATTGATTGCGCCAGGTGATAGAAAAATACTGATTTATTATCCGTCAATTCATTCACATGATTTCTCAGTTTATTGACCAGGGTCTCATTTCCGGATACACTACGAAAATCAAAAAATATACTTGCTTCCAGAATGCTTTGAGGATCACTATCATTGATCCAAACTGAAAAATGATCTTTCCACCCTGACACAGATCGTGTCCATTTTGGATTTTCAGCCATGATCCCTCCTTCGCAATATTCATAGCCAACTTCATTGAGATTACCACAAATATGCTTTCCAAGCTTCAGGAAGTATTCTTTTGCTTCCTCAGGATTGTCGGTCTCTTCAAAAATGATCGCATTATCCTGATCAGTCACCAGGGTCTGTTCTTTTCTCCCTTCGCTACCCATTACCATAAATGCAAAATCACAGGGAGGTGCTCCATGGTCTTCGATAGCCAATGAGATGATCCTTTTGGTAATGGCATCTGATACAGAGGTGATAATCCGGGTGATGTTCTGTGTTTTATCACCACTTTCAATGAGGGCATTCACCAGAACCGGAACTCTTTGATGAATTCTGGTCAGTTGATCAACACCCTCGGCCACTTCTATTTCCTTGATCAGGTAACTGACAGAATTTTGTTGCAAACCGGTGATGGCCTCCAGACTAATCACTCCTACAATCGTACCGTCCTCGTCGGTTGTGGCCAGGTGAGATATTTTTTTGCTATTGATCAATAAAATAGCCTCATACATCAGGGCATTTCTGCTGATGGTAATGATTGGTGAGGTCATAATGTTCATGACTGGCTGACCGGTATCGAGTCCCAGGGCTAAAACCCTTTTCTTGAGGTCGCTATCATTCACCACGCCAATAATATGTTGATCCTGATGTACAAAGAGTATTTTTCTCCTTCTTTTAGTCATCAATTTTGCAGCAGAGCTGATGGGTGTATTGGCGGAACACTTGAGTATGTCGTTAATCAGTGGCTTAATCGGTTGGTTCATCAGAAGCAATGAGGTCTGCAATTCGCCAGCCAGATGCTCTGTCTCTTTTTCTATTTGTTTTTGGGCCGACAACTCCTTGGTGATCACAATGTATCCCTTGTCGTTGGCATAATTGATCTGGGAGATGGAAATAATAACATCTTTTTCCTTTCCATTCTTGAGCTTAATTTTCGTCTCGATCGATAAGGATTTTTGTGCGTTCGTTATGGAAGAGATAATACCTTCCCAATCCAACTCAAAAATATCCTCAATTTCAAGGTCCGTAATCTCAGAATTATCATAGCCCACCATCTGATTGAATTTGGCATTGGAGAAAATGATCTTTTTATCAAGGATCATTAAGGTGCCCTCAGTTGAAGCCTCCACCAATGATTTGTACTTCTGCTTTGAAAGCAATAACTCCGATTCAGCAATTTTTCGTTTCTTTTCAATTTTCAGGCTCTCCCGCATCACAAAAAGCAAGATGATGCTTATCGTCAATGAAATAAAGAGAGATATGCCAATCAATCGCTTTTTGATAGTCCAGATCTCCTCCTTTACATCTTCAAGGTATATACCCGTACCTACAATCCACCCCCAGGGCTCAAACTCCTTCACATAGGAAAGTTTGGGGACAATCCTGGTAGAGTCATCCTTCCATTGCCACATATAATCAATAAAGCCCTCGTCTTGTTCCTCTACAATCTTTGTTGCTTCGACAAACAAGCGTTTTCCATTTGGATCCTTATATTCAGATAAATCCGAACCGATCAATTCAGTAGTATAAGGGTGCATGATCATCCTTGGATGCATATCAATGATCCAGAAGTAATCCTTGTGCTCTTCCCCATACCTTATCTGCTTGATCCTGGAAGCCGCTTGTTGCTGAGCTTCTTCAAGAGAAAATTTATCGTTAACATATTCCAGATGATATTCTTCGAGCAGACTCCAGGCTGTATTGGTGAGTTCACTGATCATTTCCTTCTTTCGATCCATGATATTGCGCTCAAAAGACGGAAGAATGATCGCGAAAATGGAAATGATAAATAGCGCTATTGCCACAATTGATGGCAACACGATACCCAGATAAAACTTTCTCAAATTATTTTCCGGCATAATATCATATATCAGAGTTTGACCACCCTAACACTCATTTCATCTGTATCAAATATACAAAAGCCGTTTCTATTGTTCAGACTTGTCACAGGTGGAATTCCAATACAACAGGGGGTATTTTTTATTCGTAAGCTTTTATACCTGTATTGTTTAAACTTCCTTTTAGTTGCCACAAAAAAACCTTTGACATGCGCGTGACCTGTGAAACTGAGCTGGCAATCCAATGATTCCATGTAGTCAAAGTGCTTCCTGAACTCATCCGTGTAGGTGTAGAATTCCTTTTTTAAACCGGAAATATTCGGATAAACATAATGCGTAAAAAGCACTTTTACTCCGGAAAACTCTTTCTGTGCAGCTTCGGGAAGGGACTTTAAGTATTCAATATCGTCTTCCTTGTAAAGAGGGTCAAGATCATTTTCTTCATGCAGCCACAGTATATTATTTGCCAATGTTCTTCGCTCATGATAATTGATCTGATACCAGTTTTCCGGATATTGAAAGTGTGTGTTGTTTTTTGGAATGATGCTGGCAGCATGAATGTCATGGTTTCCCAGAATTACCGTGCTGCAATTGGCGCGAATCAACGAAAGGCATTCATGAGCATTGCGTGAATGTAGATAATTGTAATAAGGCACACTGTATCCGGAAATATCTCCAAGACATATGATTTCCTCGCAACTGAATTTCTCAATAGCGCTCAATACTGCCTGAAGGCTATTCAGGTCTTCGTGAATGTCGGTGATGATCGCTACTCTCATGACCAGATTATCCCTAACGATTACATGTATAGCATAGTGCTAAATAAAATCCAAAGCTTGTTAATAACCGGAAGTTTCCGATGGATGTCGCACATTCAAATTCCCGGCTATTTTCAATATCATTGCCAATATCAGCTTATGTCTACTCCTTATCAACCCGGATTTTACTTTTACCCGGACAGATACCGGTTCACTGGGAAACCCTGTTTACAACCATAAATGAGTTTGCAGAGTAATTTGTCCTTTTAATCCGTTCTGCGCTATCCCGTTTGGTTGCGAGGCATCAAACTTATATACCGGGCGTGTGCTGTACTGCAAAGTGACCTTGGCATTGTGTTTATTAATGAAATAATTCAATCCCAGATCATACTGAAGCGAAGGTGTTTCAATTGCCTCAAATGATTTATAGGTTCCGGTAAGATAGGGCATGAAGGCACTGCCATCTTCAAAGGATGGAAACCTCAATCCCAATTGAGCATAAAGGATGTTGCCGGTTCCCAGTGTGGGTTGTACATTCCCCGCTCCCATAACGCTGCGGTTAGCATATTGTTCTCTTAACTGCTGTTCGTTACCAATAACACTGGAGGTGTTGAATACGCCGATGTTTCTCAGGTAATTTTGGCCATAGTTCATATTTTGAAACAGAACATAGGTATTTACTAAATAGCCCTTATTGCCAATAAATTGATTATAGAACAGATCCAGACCAAGTATCGTTGTGCTGTAAAGTTTGAGGGAATCACTACCGGTACCGGGATTCAGCGTATAGGTTGATTGAGGATGATTGTAGAAACCGGCGCCTATATTAAATAATTCCTGTCCATCCATACAGAGCCCTACCTCATAAGGGAGCTTGCCTGCTTCAATGTCTTTGAACTGAAACTTTATATAACCAGACTGTGACCAGGTACTTGTAAAGGCATTCTTTGCTGCCAGCTCTGAATTGAATTCCGTGGTGGTTCTTTCTGTCTGTGTATAAGGATTTACGCCATTCTGAAAGGGCTGATTTAAAGCCAGACGATAATTTACCCTGTTGAGTTGTCCTTTGATGTAAATCCCGAATTGGCGTGCAAACTGGTCATTGGTTTCGATCGTATACCAGTTGAAGATGGGGGCATCCAATGTCATAAAGTTAAGTGTGGAAGCACTAGCCGATCTCGAAACGCCGTTCCAGTAATGAAGGCCCGTGCCAATATAAAGCTTTTCGGGGACAATATTAAATTCGGTCCATACATCGTGCATGTAAATCTGAGGCTTTTTACCGGCGGCACCTGTAATTCCTCCCCGGTTGAAGGTTTGATTGTTCATTCCGAAGTGGGTCAAAATCATCCATCGAGGGCCCATTTGAGCCCAAAAAAGCATTCGTGCCCTGCGGATACCGATGTTGGTGGATGTATTATCGGGCGTTAAATCGTAACCTATGGTGCCGGGGTTATTGTCAACTATGGTTGTCCATATTTGCGCCCAGGTCAGGACCCTTAAATAGTAGGAGCCGTCTTCCGTGACGTTTATTTTAATCGGCTTGTATGGTTGCGGCTCTTTTTTCAATTCAGTTTTTTCCTGTGCCATGGCATTCCCATGGATCAGAAATAAAGCGGTGACTAATATTAGTACAGATTTTTTCATAATATTTGTATTAAAAAATGTGCATTCAGTTTTGAACTCTCTCAGGAGGGAACAGCTTTTGAATGAGATTTCTCTTCTTTTCCGGCCTTCCCATAAGTTTATTTAGGTTGTTTTCTGCTGTCAGGTTTCTATCCCAGTTTTCTATGGCTTTTTGATAGGATAGAGCAGCCTTTTCATATTTTAGTTGTAGCCGGTAAACCAATCCAAGGTTGGTATAGCTGACCGATAACCTTCTCTTGGTTTCGGCTTGTGCCTCTATGATTTCCCGGATTCTTTTTTGTAAGAATTTCTGCTGATCTTCTTTATTATAACTTTCCAATCCTTTAAGAAATCCTTCTGCTAACACCATCTCCAACTCTTGTTCACTTTTCTCATCATAGGTTTTAAACCAGTTTTCATATATAGTAATACTTTGGTTAACTACATTTTCAGCGACCTCCAGAAGCGAATCCCTTACCATCACCTCATCCTCATTCATGGATAATGAAAGGCAAGCTGCTGCCCGATTGTTGTAAAGTACGCCTACTTCAAATGATTTCCGGTAGTGCTCCACACTGGCATAAATTGATTCGATGGTATCCATCAACCAAAAGATGGAATCAATTTTATTTTCCTGCACAAACAAATTATAGTTTTCGTACAAATTCCGGGCCGGAACGATTCTAGGATCAACTGAAGCATTGACAGCCTTATAGTAAAAATGAGAAATCACAAATCCACTTAAAACAAGAGCACCCATGATAAAAATAAGTGCTTTTGTCTTTCTATTAGTAAAAACATTCATTACGAATGAACTTCTTCAACCAGGAATTTTCTAATCTCAAGAGGCGTTTCTTTGGTCATTTTTGAAACAATGATATGTGCAATGATTGCCAATGGGGCTCCGATTATGGCGAAATACCAGGCCCCCAACCAGTAATCCACAAAATCGTGCATTGGTAATGTCACCCCATAATTACCTGCAACAAAGTAGGAAAGTGAAATCGCGGAAATTATTCCTCCTACAATCAATCCTGCGATTGCCCCCTGCTTATTGGAGCCACTCCACCAAATACCCAGTAAAAACAAGGGGAAAATGGTGCAACCGGCCAGTGAAAATGCAACAGCCACTAACTGACCAATCAATGCTAATTCTGCCAGTGCAATAACCGTTACAATCATTGCCATGAGAATTGTTCCCAATCGTGCTGCAAGCAATTGATTCTTTGGCCTGGCGTTAGGGTTTATCACCTTAACATATAAATCGTGTGCAAAGGCCGATGATCCTGCAACCAGCAAACCTGAGACAGTTGAAAATGCTGCAGATACGCCACCAGCAGCAAGGAAACCAACAATCAACGGATGAACATCACCCAGCTGGGCAGTATAAACTACGATAGCATCTTTGGCCAACTGTCCCACCTCCGGATGAGCAGAAAGTATTCTTCCAAAAGCAGCATAGGCAGGAGCACTCCAGTAAAGGACACAAATAAAGAATAATCCCCAAACTACTGACCATCTGGCATCTCTGGCCTTTGGAACTACATAAAACCTTTGAATTACATGGGGCAATCCCGCGGTACCGATCATCAATGAAAATGCAATGGCAATCCACTGGAAGAATGTTTTTCCTGTTGCAGGATCCCAGGGCATGGCATATTCCGGAGCGGGTACAATGGCGAAGTCATGTCCAAATGAATTTGCTAGCTGCTGAGATTCGGCAAGGGGGATACCTGTAACGATATCGGAGACTACGCTACCATATCCTACTTGTGGCAGCAGCCAGAAATAGTCAAATTTAAAGGTAAGAATAAACAATGGAATGAGGAATGAAACAATAATGATGATGTATTGAATCTGCATATTCTTGGTCACGCCAAGCATTCCTGAGATAAGCGTATATGCCAGTACCACGGTACCTCCGATGACGACGGCCCAGGCATAATCAATGCCCATTACCCACTTAAACATCAACCCGATTCCACCGAACTGCCCTACACAATATGAAATTGAAATCAGAATTGCGATGATCGCACCAACAGCCCGTAATGTTTGAGAATAATAACGGTCACCTATAAAATCCGCCGCGGTGTATTTGCCGTATTTTCGGATTTGTCCTGCCATTAATATAAGTAGCAGCACATATCCTCCAGTCCATCCGACTACATAAGACAATCCGTGGTAACCTGATCCATACATCAAGGCTGCCATCCCCAGAAATGAAGCCGCACTCATCCAGTTGGATGCGATGGCCATTCCTGAACCGATTTTAGAAATTCCACGTCCTGCAGCATAATAGTCAGTAGTATCTCTGGCCCTGAACAGTATTCCGACCAAAACAAAAAGAACCAGGATGATAATTAGAATAATGGCAGGCCCAACTTTGAAGCTACCCTCTAATTCAGAGGCACCTGAAGCTGCAAAAGAAAGTGCCGGCATAGTTGCAAGAAATAATGATATATATAGTTTTTTCATGGTTTATTCCCTGTGTTAAAAAAATTAGTTGATACCCAGTTTTGCATTGAGCTGATCTGTCCTTACGCAGTATAACCAGCATAGACCTACAAATAGTATCAACAGAAAAACTGCTGTATAAAAATAATGGAATGGAAAGCCCAAAAACTTGAAATCGGTCAGGAAGGACCGGTTGTGTATAAGATATTTTTTCATGATTAATGGTAGTCTCTGCTTAGTTGTTTCTGACAATTTTTCAATATTTGTCGAGGTAAGTTCAAGAGGAAGAATCTTAGACCTCACATCCAGAGCGGAAATATTTAAAAGCGGACTTAGCTCATCTGACAATTTCTTTTTTGCAGCTATATAGTCCGGGTCGGACAGTTCAGTGATCTCAGACTTTAATTTTTCAAAATCCCTGATTTTCTCAACGAGTAATTCCTTTTTATTTGACAGTTGAAAAAGTGACCAACTCATCGCCTTATCGAGCAACACTCTTTCGTCAGATGCTAAAGCCATCTTTCCCAGCACAGATAGGGTTGACTGACCGAACTGCTGAATTTCTGTCTCATTTGCAGTCCCAGCTTCTATCTTTGGCCAGACCTTCTCAAATGTGGTAAATGCTGGTTGAGGAGTTGGTTTTTCTATGAGCCATAATAAAAAGTGAAATCCGAAAATCGCAACAAACCAGATCAACACGAGCCATATCACCATGTTACGATTAGCGACAGCCTGGGGTGTAGTCGGTTTAAAAAAGCTGATGTGGTAATCCTGGGGCGTTTTGTCCATAATAATACAATTTATTTGAAAAGTAATTGAATGTTCTCATGAAAAAAAACGGGGCTATTCCTTGTTGGGAATATAATTGCCTTTGTTCATTAAAAAATAACTCGTCCTTAGGCAGCAAAAAATCTTGCTTAACTCGCGTAAATATAAAAATAAATAAGAATTATGGTGCTAATCTATTATTCTTTTATTCATTTTAGAAAATTCTTCAAAAATTTAGCTTTAAATCTGTAATGAGTTGCTTAATGAGGTGACCGGCTTATTGTTGCCTTATTTCAACAATTCCCCCCACATTTTATTTGAAATTTAATTTTTATCTATAACTTTGCAATTCAAAGTACTTTCTATGGAGAAGAAAAAATATATCGACGACCTGAGGGATATCAGGGAGATCATGGATCGATCGTCACGATTTATTTCACTGAGCGGCCTGTCGGGAGTGGCGGCAGGGGTAGTGGCCCTGATCGGTGCCTGGCTGGCCTATCAAACCGTTTATGCCGGACAGAATTACCTTGGATACCGGCAGGCCGGGATCACCAGTGAAAAGCTGATCAACTTGCTTGTCATTGCCCTGGCCACATTGATCCTTGCCCTAGGCGCCGCCCTGTTTTTTACCCGGAAAAAGGCGGAAAAAGAAAAACAGAAACTCTGGGACCTGCAGGCCAGGAGACTGGTGATCAATCTTTTCATTCCTTTGGCTGCGGGAGGCTTACTATGCCTTATACTACTATTGAACGGATATGTCGGGCTGGTTGCTCCATTGACCCTCATATTTTATGGCCTGGCCCTTGTAAATGCCAGTAAATATACCCTGAGTGAGATCCGGAGCCTGGGCATAGCCGAAGTTTTACTGGGATTGCTGGCCGCCACCTTTATCGGGTATGGTTTGCTGTTCTGGGCTATTGGTTTTGGAGTACTTCATATAGTTTATGGCATCATCATGCAAGTCAGGTACGGATCGTGAAGGATATTTTAAAAGATCTGAATAAGGCATTTGAGAATAAAGTCCGACTGGGGATCATGTCGGCGCTGGTGGTCAATGGCCATCTCGACTTCAGATCCCTGAAAGAATTACTAGAGGTGACGGATGGCAACCTGGCAAGCCATTTGAAATATCTTGAAAAGAAGGGTTATATAAAATATAAAAAAGAGTTCCTGGACCGCAAGCCCAATACCCGGTATTCCGCTACCAAAGCAGGTGAGGAAGCCTTTGTAAAACATATAAAAGCGATAGAACAATTATTAAAATAAATTTTTTTGTCTTTATGCTTTGAATTACAAAGTACTTTCTAAATAAAAAAAATAGTAAAATTATGGAAAATAAAAACACAATTTTCGACAAAATGAATAACTGGATCAGGAGTTCGGTTACGTTGAAACTGATCGTGATCACCATCCTGATGCTTTTATTACTGATCCCGGCCTCTATGATCCGATCCATAATCAGGGAGCGCGACGCGCTGGAAGAAAAAGCCGTGGAGGAAGTGAGTTCGATCTGGGCCGGCAACCAGGTGATCAACGGCCCAATACTGACCATCCCCCTTGCCTATGCGTATGAGAAAGAGGATGGAAGGATCGATGTGACCCGGTATCTTCATATTCTGCCGGAAAACCTGAATATTACCGGCCGGGTTGACCCGGAGATTTTAAAAAGAGGCATATATGAGGTGATCGTGTACCGTTCCGATCTGCATATTGATGGTATTTTTATAATTGATCCCCGGATAGACCCTGTGAATCTGAAAGAGGTCAGATACGATGAAGCGTTCCTGACCATCGGCATTTTGGACATGCGGGGGATCAAAGATCAGGTCATGATAAATTGGGATGATCGACACCTGGAAGTGCAACCCGGTTCCAAAATCCCGGACTTAATTAAATCAGGGATCACTGTCGATATGCCGGATATTGAACAAGTAATAAATGAACCGGTAAGTTTCGAATTCGCATTGAACCTGAATGGAAGTAAAAATTTATCCTTTACACCCACCGGAAGCAGTACACAGGTCAGCATTTCCTCTTCCTGGCATTCACCGAGTTTTCAGGGTAATTTTCTTCCCGATCGCCGGGAAGTAAGCGGTAAAGGTTTTACTGCCGAATGGAAAATATTACAGCTCAACAGGAATTATCCACAGTCCTGGGTGGATTCGGGTCAGGCTGAAAATCTGTATGGATCGGTATTCGGAGTCGATCTTATCCAGCCGGTGGATGATTACCAGCAATCGATGCGTTCGGCAAAATACGCGGTGATGACCATCGCCCTGACTTTTCTGGTATTTTTTCTCGTGGAGATATTAAAGGGAAGGAAAATACATCCGTTTCAATACTCCCTGGTCGGCCTGGCCCTTTGCCTTTTCTATATTCTGCTTGTGTCAATTTCCGAACAATTGAATTTTATTATGGCCTATATCCTGTCAGCCACCGGGATAATCGCCATGATTACCCTTTATTCATTAAGCATCTTCAGCGATAGGAAGCATTCCATACTCCTCGGTCTTATTCTAACCGGGTTATATGGTTTTGTATTCGTAATCCTGCAGTTAACCGATTATTCATTATTACTGGGAAGTCTTGGTTTAGCCTTGATCCTGGGGGCTACCATGTACTTTACCCGGAATATCAACTGGTATAGGCTGAGTATGAAAACGGAATAGCATATACGGTGAGTTTTTCTTTCTTTTCCTCCGGGACTCAGGCCAAAATGAGGTTGGCATATAATGACCGGCCTGGATCACATAAGGAATCCTTACCGGCATACCAAATCTTGCCAGTAAATCGGGTTGCTGTATGGTTAGAACGGCCGGAAGTTTTACCAAAGGATGTCCTGTTTGTAAATTCTATCAGCCGCGGCATCTCATTCTGGAGAGCCCGGGGAATTGAAAAAAGTGGCTTTACTTCTGTATGATTTCATACTAATGTTTTTTCCAATGTTCTTATTCGTGCTAATGGATTTTTTGTTAACTTTTCGGAGGGTCCGTCCCGGTTTTTCAAGAACACAGAGAAAAGAATAATCATGAGATATAACCGCAGAACGTTCATCAAATCAGGTTTGGCGGCGGGAGCAGCCCTGTCGCCCACCTTTTATGCCTGCAATGCCGGGAAAAAGAAAGCAAACATGTATGCCGGTCTGGACGAGGCAATGGCCAGACCGGTCCTTAAAAAAGAACTATTCCCCGACCCGGTGATCATTGGCCGGCTCGAGTTGCTTCATTACGAAGGCAATTATCTCTGCCGGGTTACCTCGAAAGATGGGGTTGAAGGTATTTCCGTAAGCAATAATTTCCAGATGGAGTCCCTGTATCCCATTTTCGTGAAGCGTCTCCAGCCTTTTTTCATTGGTAAAGATGCCCGGGACCTGGAAAGGCTCATCAATGAGGTTTACGTGTACCGGAGCAATTATAAACTCCAGAGCCTGGCGTTATGGGTGCCGCTAGCCACCATTGAATTTGCCATACTGGATATTTTTGGAAAGATTGCGCAAAGACCAATGGGCGTGCTGCTGGGTGAGACTCACCATCCCTATATTTCGGTGTACCAGGCCAACAATTTCAGGGGCAGATCTGCAGAAGAGTCGATCGATTTGATCGAAAAGCAGGTCAGGGAGACCAACGCTAAAGCGCTGAAATTCAAGGTGGCCGGCCGTATGAGCCATGAAGAGGAACCCCCGGGAAGATCGGAAAAACTAATACCCCTGGTCAGGGAAAGGTTCGGTGAAGAAATGACCATTTATGCCGATGCCAACGGAGGATATTCACCGGAAGAGGCGATCCGTATCGGAAGGCTGATGGAGGAATATAACTATGATTTTTTTGAAGAACCGGTGCCTTTCGACTGGTATGAAGAAACCCGGCAGGTAACGGAGGCATTAACTATCCCGGTGGCGGGGGGTGAACAGGAACCCGGCATGCATAATTTCCGCTGGCTGATCGGTCATGATGCCCTGGATGTGCTTCAACCGGATATATTTTATTTTGGGGGTATGATCCGGTCCATGAAGGTGGCGCGCATGGCCGCCGTAAGGAATAAACCCTGTACCCCCCATATTTCTGGCTCCGGCCTGGGCTATCTCTATATGATGCATTTTGTTTCCGTGCTGCCCAATGCAGGCCCTTTTCATGAATTCAAGGGCTTTAATAACCAGATCCCGCTGGAATGCCCGACATCACCGCTGACCAGTGAGGATGGCAAGGTCAAGGTACCCACCGGACCGGGGTCCGGGGTTATCATCGATCCGGAATTTATTGAAAAGCACAGGTTGGTGGAGGGTTAGGGCGGTTTATCGGGGTATCTACAATGTGGTGTTTAACCACAGAGGCACAAAGAAGGTCACAAAAGTTATATTAATTTTAACCACAGAGGCACAAAGAAGGTCACAAAGATTATATAAGCTTTAACCACAGAGGCACAAAGGCGCAGAGGTTATTTTATTTTTAACCATTCATATAAAGGAACAAAGCTGAGTTAGAGGTGATTGGTATGGCCCCTTGGAATATGAGGTTGAAAAGTACCGGGGATCAGCCGCATTCAAGTTTTGATAAGGAGGTCCGGGATTAGTCTGGACGACAGATCCGGGGGGCAGTACAGTGCAGGATTGTAGTTTTTTACCTGGCAATATCAAAAATATGTATATGAGTAATATCATGGCATCACGGTCTATTCGGAGTATTTTTTATCTACAATGTCTGGCATTAGAGTCCTAAAAAGTTTAATTTACCGGATAGTCGGCGTGTTCATCGAAATTTTTTTGAAATACGCTTATTTTGATTGATCCTGATGCATATCCTGATCGTGCTTTTTGTTGAATGAACAGGAATTAAATATATTTCGAAAAACCCATAACACATTTTCAATATCATGAAAAACCGGACTTTTTTTCTTTTTTTATTGCTTGCTTTTTCACTGTTTTTATGGAAATGTGCTCCTGAAAACCAGGACACCAGGCAGGAAACCGGATTTCAGATCCTTGAATCATATCAACAGGTCCATATTCTTGCCGGTGAAAAACATTTTGCCACATACCTCTATGATACGGCGTTAAAAAAACCCGTATTATGGCCTGTTTATTCACCTTCCGGCATCCGGGTACAACGTAAATATCCCCTCGAGACGGTGGAAGGTGAAAACCATGACCATCCGCATCATGTGGGGGTATTTTTTACCTATGGAAGTGATGAAGAGGTAAACGGCAATTCTTTCTGGGCTGCCCAACAGGGTGCGACCCGTATAAAGCATACAGAGATAACCCGTCTGGAAGCAAGTCCCGGTCAGGCTACCCTTGGAGTAAGGGCTCATTGGACCGGGAAGGATGGAGAGCCTGTTCTGGAAGAAGACCGTATCATGGTTTTTACCGCCAAGGACTCCGAAAGGGCCATCGATTTCACTTTCAATATGGAAGCCCTCGATGAAGAGGTGGTCTTTAAAGATACCAAGGAAGGCATGTTTGCAATACGTGTAGCCAACTGGCTGACTGAAACCGACGGAAACGCCATGTACCTCAATTCCGGTGGAGATACCACCGAAGCGAATGTATGGGGCAAAAGGGCTGAATGGATGCGGCTCGAAGGTACCTATGAAGGTAAGGAGGTGGGCATCATCATCATGAATCATCCTTCAAGCGTGAATTTTCCCACCTTCTGGCATGCCCGGGGTTATGGCCTTTTTGCAGCCAATCCGCTTGGTCAGTCGGTTTTCCAGGGAACGAGGGGAGAAGAAGATCCTGAGCCGCTGAACTATACTATTCCCGCCGGTGAACGTGCACTCTTCAGATTTAAACTGATCATCTACGAAGGGCACCGGACAGCGGAAGAGATCCAGGCCTGGTTTGAAGAATACAGTTCATAGGCAGAAAGTTTTTCACAGGATGAGGCGAAAATATTGTAACGGGGAAACGAATCCGGGCACATCATTTTAAAAGTTAATAAGATGGAAAGTAAATAATAATCATTATGTCAGATCGATTTAAAAACATCAACAGACGCGAATTTTTCTCTAAGGGATCAAAATTAGCATTTTGCGTTTGCGGGGGGATGGCGTTATCCGCCGTTCCTGAAAAAACACAAGCCGGAACCCGGCGGGTCTTTTCGGATCAATCCATGCAGTTTGGGTTGGTCACCTATTTATGGGGGAAGGACTGGGAGTTGCCGGAACTTCTGCGCAATTGCGACCGGGCCGGGGTGTATGGTGTGGAGCTACGGGTGGATCATGCCCATGGGGTGAGTCCCGAACTGAGCGCAAGAGAACGACAGGAGGTGCGCCTGCGGTTTCAGAACAGCCCGGTAGAACTGGTGGGTTTCGGCACCAATTACGAGTTTCATTCACCGGACAAGGATAAATTAAAGGCCAATCTTAATGGGGCCAAAGAATATGTGCGGTTATCGCATAACCTTGGCGGTGGAGGTGTAAAGGTTAAACCGAATACGCTCCCCGAAGGGGTTCCGGAAGAAAAAACTATCGAACAGATCGGTAATGCACTGAATGACCTGGGTGAATATGCCGGCAGTTTCGGTCAGAAGATCAGGGTAGAAGTGCATGGTCCGAAAACTTCACAGTTACCTGTGATGGCAGCCATCTTCGAGCATGTAAATCAGCCTAGTGTCGGTGTCTGCTGGAATTGCAATGATGCGGACCTGGAAGGCAAGGGTCTGAGGCATAATTTCAACCTGGTGAAAGACGACCTGGCCGATATAGTACACATCCGTGAGTTGGGTATTGGGAATTATCCTTACCAGAAGCTTTTCGACCTGCTTGCGGATGTAGATTATCAGGGATGGATATTACTGGAGGCCCGGACTAATCCCGGCGACCGGATCAAGGCGTTGCATCAGCAGAAGCAGCTATTCGAAGAAATGATGGACAAGGCAGGTTAATGAGATTGATGTCCGGTAAACATGGAGACATTGAAAGATAATTCAGAAACAAAATATATAACGATCAAAAAAACACAAAATCAATTATGGAATCAAAAAAAGAAAATATCGTAAGGAGGGAGTTCCTGAAGCGCAGTGGCCTGGCGGGAGCCGGTATGGCCACCATGGGTCCGATAACCTTTGCCAGTAACAAGGTGATGAAAAATTCCATCGGGGCGAATGACCGGATCAATGTGGCTGTGATGGGCATCCGTGGAAGGGGTCAGTCCCTGATCAACAATTTCGGTAAAATGGAAAATGTGCACATCAAGACCCTCTGCGATCCGGATGAAAAACTTTTTCCGGAAAGGGTTAAACTGGCAGAAGAAGCACAGGGCTCCCGGCCCGGAACCGAATATGATATCAGGCGGGTACTGGAAGATCCGGATATTGATGTGGTGGCTATGGCCACACCCAATCACTGGCATGCGCTGGGTACGATATGGGCCTGCCAGGCCGGTAAGCATGTATACTGCGAAAAACCGTCTTCGCATAATATCTGGGAAGGACGCAAGATGGTGGATGCGGCCCGGAAGTACAACCGGGTGGTTCAGATCGGATTCCAGAACCGTTCGATCATGTCAACCAATGCGGCCATGAAGTTCCTCCATGATGGTGGAATCGGGGAGGTGTACATGGCCCGGGGTTTATGTTTCAAACCCAGGGGAGATATTGGTAATCCTTCCAACCAGCCTGTACCGGAAGGTCTTCACTATGATCTCTGGCTGGGCCCGGCGCAGGAACGGCCTTTCAACCCGAATTACGTGCATTATAACTGGCATTGGCACTGGGCCTTCGGGAACGGAGATACCGGAAACCAGGGTCCTCACCAGTTCGACATTGCCCGCTGGGGGCTGAACAAAGAGGATGCCCCGGTAAAAGTGGTCTCCAAGGGAGGGTATTTTGTGTTTGATTCAACCCAGGAGACGCCCAATACGCAGGTATCCACTTTTGAATATGCCGACGGTAAGATCCTTGAATTCGAGACCCGGGGCCTGCTTACAAATGGGGAGTTTGAAAACATGGGCACCACGATTGGCGATATTTTTTACGGAAGTGAAGGGGTACTTCAGATCGATGCCGGTGGAAACTGGAAGACCTGGTTCGGCCGGGATTATGAACCCGGGTCATCTTCGGAAGATAAGTCGGATGAAGAATATGATGCCATGAACCTGATAGGTACCGGTGGAGGCGGACATTTTGAGAATTTCATAACTGCCGTCCGGTCTGGTAATCCGGAAGACCTCACCTGTGACGTGGAAGTGGGTCATCGGTCTTCAATCCTGCCCTTAATGGCTAATGTATCCTACCGTGTGGGGCGGGAGTTGATGTTCGACGGTTTGAGTGAGCGGTTTGTGGATGATGAAGAGGCCAATGAGATGCTTAGCCGGGATTACAGGGAGCCTTTTGTGGTGCCGGAAAGGGTGTAGATTGTTGGGTGTAGGGTGTAGGGTGTAGGGTGTAGGGTGTAGGGTGTAAGGTGTAAGGTAGGATTCATTTTATTCGCCTGGATGCCGGGTTTAGGCACCGGACAACAAAGATTTTTAAACAGACATGAAAAAATATAAAAGAAGGACTTTTATCAGGCATTCCGTCATGGCAGCCGGAGCGGTTGGTGCCGCAGGATTGTGGGGTGCTTGTGAGAACCGGTCCGGTACCGGAAAAGGATCTATGTTCAAATATGCCATGTGCAATGAAAGCATGATGGACCTGAGCTGGCCTGAACAATGTGAAATAATAGGCCGGTCCGGCTACACGGGTGTCGAGATCGCACCCTTCAGCCTGGTGGAAAAAGGCGTGGAGGAGATCGATGCCGGTGAAAGACGGCAGATGGTACAGGATATGAAAAATGCAGGGATTGAATGTATCGGATTGCACTGGTTGCTTTCACCCCCTCCCGAAGGGCTACATTTTACCACACCGGATGATGCGTTGCGCCAACGGTCTGTGGACTACCTGGATAAACTGATCGATTTCTGCGGGGATCTGGGTGGAAAAGTGATGATCTTCGGTTCGCCTAATCAGAGGAGCACTGTGGAGGGGGTTACAGTGGAAGAAGCTATGGATTACTTCGCGGATGGACTGGTCGGGGTGGCCGATCATGCTGCTGAGCGGGATGTGAAGATCCTTGTGGAACCCCTGACCAAAGACCAGACCGATGTAGTGAACACGTTAGAAGAAGCCATGACCGTGGTGAACAAAGTGGATCATCCGGCCATATCCACCATGTTCGATTTTCATAATACCGCCGATGAAACAAAACCCATGCATGAATTGATCAGGGATTATTACGATCATATACACCATATTCAGTTTCAGGATATGGACGGCAGCCTGATGAGCCCGGATGAGATCACACCGGAGTTTGTGCGGGCGTTTGAGGAACTTCAACGATTGAATTACGATCAATGGATCTCCGTTGAAGTCTTTGATTTTTCACCGGGAGGGCGGACGATCGCTGATGAATCCATGAAAACATTCTTGGAAATTGAGCGCAGGATAAAACCAGGATGACCGGCCGGTCCGGCCGGTATATCCGGGGTTTTTTAATTCATACGGATAATCCATATATTGAATATCCTATATATGTACATATCAGATAGAACGAAGACACGGGAACCTTCCTTAGGTTTTACCCGGGTCCTTTGTTCTTTTATCTGTTAAAATGATATTTTCAAAGTCCTATAAAATTTGCTCTTTATGAATAAAACAAGTCTGATTATTCGAATTATGAGGGTCTTTATCCCTGTTATTTTAGTTGTCATTTCATCCTGTGAACAGCCCGTGCAGGAAGCAGAGAAACCCAACGTGGTGCTCATATTTCTCGATGACGGGGCATTCGATGATTTTTCTCCTTTCGGGGAACCGCGTTATCCAACGCCTCATGTCAGTACCCTGGCAGAGGAGGGCCGCCGGTTCTATAGTTTTTATGTACCTCAGGCGATTTGTTCGGCGTCGAGGGCAGCCCTGTTGACCGGCTGTTATCCCGGCCGGACCCGGGTTTTCGGTGCACACGGACCCCGTCAGCCGGGACTTGATCCCCAGTTTGCTACGATAGGTGAAGTCTTGCAGCAAAATGGTTATGTTACCGCTTGTTTCGGCAAATGGCACGTGGGTGACCAGGATGGAAGAAGACCTCCGGACAGGGGATTTGATGAATCCTGCGGGTTGATGTACTCCAACGATATGTGGAAACATCATCCGGGGAATCCGGAATACTGGAGCCAGTGGCCCCTTCAATACTGGGAAAACGGTGAGATCACCATCGATACGGTTACGCGGGAGGATCAGAAGATGCTCACCACCTGGTTTACCGAAAAAGCAGTGGGTTTTATCAACAGTCACCGGGATGAACCCTTCTTTTTGTATGTGCCTCATCCCATGCCTCATGTGCCCCTATTCTGTAGTGATAAGTTCCTCGGGAAATCGGGTACCGGTTTATACGGCGATGTGATGATGGAAATCGACTGGTCGGTAGGGGAGATCAGGCAGGCGATAATTGATAACGGACTGGAGGACAACACCCTTTTTATTTTCATCGGATCGGATAATGGTCCCTGGTTGAGCTATGGAGATCATGCCGGTATCACACCATACCGGGAAGGAAAAGGGACGATTTTCGATGGTGGGGTAAGAAATCCTGTGATCATTAAATATCCGGGACTTATTGAACCGAATACGATCTCGCATAAGGCGTTCAACTCCATCGATATATTGCCCACGATCTGCCAGGTTACCGGTGCGGAACTTCCTCAAAATACAGTTGACGGTAAAAATGTATGGGATCTTATCCTGGGTAAGCCGGGTGCTGAAAATCCGCATGATTATTACCCCTTTACCAATGGATCCGGTTTCCAGGGAGTGATCAGCGGAGACGGTAAATGGAAATTGCATATTCCTCATCCTTACCGGTCGGTGGTGATGGCAGGTAAGGATGGTCAGCCGGGCAGGTATGCTCATCCGGAGATCGATACTTCCCTGTTCGACATGGTACACGACCCGTTTGAAAAGGGAAACGTGATCGACCTGTACCCGGAAATAGCGGGCAGGTTACTGGAACATGCGCGTAAACATAAAGAGACGTTTTTTCCTGACCAGGAATAATTTTAATTAATCGGGTACCTCAGGATAGTTTCACTTCAGCCGGCTCAGGTTGGTCACGATTTCCCGGAAGAGATTGTCCATTCTGAGAGATTGATCCCGGAGCAAAGCGAAGGGAGCAATCGTATCGAATGGGATGAACGGCACGATCTTCGACATAAATATAACCTTGATCCCGGGATCCGGCAGGCCTTCCATCGTGATTGGCGGCACTTGTATACCGTAATTTATTATATTTAAGGATATCAAATACTTATGGCACCTCTTTATAAAAAATTCAGTTTAGCAGCGAAATTACTAGCAGCCTGTTTACTTTTTCCATATAACCTGGGAGCACAACCGGCAGACCCGCCCAACATTCTGCTCATTATCTCCGACGACCTCAATACCCGGATCGGGCCGTACATGGACCTCAACAAACACACCCCCAATCTGGACCGGCTTGCCGGTGAGGGGGTTCGTTTTTCCAGGGCCTATTGTCAGTTTCCCTTATGCGGACCTTCAAGGGCGTCGTTCATGAGTGGTTTATATCCTGAAACCAACGGGGTGCTCAGAAATAATGCCGAACCGGGCAGCTATAAACTGGAAACACCTGCCCTTTCGGAACATCCATCCATGGCAGGCATCTTTCGTGAAAACGGCTATTATTCGGCCCGTGTTTCGAAAATATACCATATGGGTGTACCGGGAGGTATCGAAAGGGGCGCTCCCGGCGGCGATGAACCGGATTCCTGGGACTATGCCTACGACGTAATGGGGCCGGAGACCCTGAGTGATGGTGAACTGGAACTCTTATCACCCAAAAATCATCATTACGGGTCAAATTTCGCCCGGATGATCCTGAGAGACGGACTGGAAGATACCCAGGCCGATTATCTTGCGGCCAGTCAGGCCATTGCCATCCTGGAAAACCGGACCGGTAAAATTCCCGAAAAGGGGACCAATCGTCAGAGACTTAAGCCGGATGCACCATTTTTTCTGGCCGTGGGCCTTGTAAGACCTCATGTACCCCTGATCGCACCGGAAAGTTGTTTCGATCCCTATCCCGCCGGTGAGATGGAACTACCTCCTGTTGTAGTAAAAGATGATGTTCCGGAGGAGGCACTTCGCCGCCAGAATGAAAAAATATGGGGGATGAATGAAGTGCAGAAAAAGAAGACCATCAGTGCTTATATGGCCAGTGTTCGGTTCATGGACCGACAGGTCGGCAGGCTGCTGGATGCCCTCGATAGGCTCGGCATAAGGGACGAAACCATCGTGATCTTTCTGTCCGACCATGGGTATAATCTCGGCGAACATAATTGCTGGTCGAAGGTGAGTTTATGGGAAGGAAGCGTGCGGGCACCTATGATCATATCCGTTCCCGGATTTGAAAAAAGCGCAGGAATTACCTGTGAGGAGATCGTGGAGCTGATTGATCTGTATCCTACCCTTACGGAACTTTGTGGCCTTTCCCAAAAAGATCCCCGTATACTTCAGGGGGAAAGCCTGGTTCCGTGCCTTGAAGGAAACAGATCTTTGGATGGCCGGCAACAGGCTTATACGATAAGTTATGGAGGTGAAGGCGCTACGCTGAGGACTGGCCGGTGGCGGTACACCCGTTGGGGAGAGGAACCCGGAACAAATAATGAGGAGCTTTACGATCACCGTAATGATCCGGAGGAGTATATAAATCTGGCCGACGAACCGGGTAAGCGGCAGGTCCTTCTTGAGATGCGTGAACGATTTGAGACGGCGCGCAGGAAAGCCCGGACCGGATTAGAACAGGGGGACTGAGCGATCCTTCGGGAATCTCCGGATAGAGAGCGCAAAGGGGATCGACTCCCAATCTTGATTTTTTCGCTGATCCCGCCTGGGCGGGATCAGGATATAAGTCGCGGAGAAAAAAACAAGCAGATCCATCTCGAGTTCAGGACAGGAAGTGTATAAATGAGTGTAATACGCTCCTGGAAATGAGCTTTTTTACCGGTCAACCCGGTTGCAGATCCATTCCATCACCCGGTTGGTGCGGGCACCACTGATGCCGGTACTGGGACACTCTCCTCGCCCAAGCAGCTCATCAACTATTGTCTGTATAAGAGGCTGCTGGATATGGACGGGAGGGTCAAAAGTAAAAACTTCCTCTTTCTTTCCTTCTGCCATCAGGGTGACTGTCCATCCACCGAAATAAGAAAAACGGATCTCGCCATGACTTCCTACAATCGTACTAACTTCTTTTTCCGATACGTCAGAGGAGGTGAAACACCATACTCCCTGCCCGGCTACACCGTTTTCAAAATAAAAGGAACCTGTAACAATATCTTCCGCGGGATAAACACCGGCCTGATTGAATGCATAACCCTGGGCTTCAGTAACCGGGCCAAACAGGTAATCGAGGAAGTCGAGCTGGTGTGAGGCCAGGTCATAAAAATATCCGCCGCCGGCAATCTCCGGAAAAACCCGCCAGTTATCTTTATTTTTAGAGGCCGCGATTATATCCGGGTGAAGCGATTTAATCAGTTTTATATCCACAAATCGGATATCGCCAATTGCCCAGGTGTTAACCAGTTCTTGTATCTTTAAAAAGTTAGGCAGCCTTCTCCGGTAATAGGCTACATAAAGCGGGACATCAGCTTCCTGACAGGCCTCGATCATGGCCACGCATTCTTCATAATTCCGGGCCATTGGTTTTTCGACATATACCGGTTTGCCAGCCTTTGCTGCTTTGAGCGTATATTCCATATGGAAATCCGGAGGTGTCGCGATATATACAGCATTTACATCCGGGTCATGGATGAGTTTACCGGCATCGTCATACCATTTCGGCACCCCGTGTCTTTTTGCATAATCTGCGGCTTTCCCGGCATTCCTCCTCATAACGGCCACCAATGCTGAATCCCTGGCTTTTTGAAAGGCAGGGCCGCTTTTCACTTCACAGACATCACCGGCGCCGATTATCCCCCACCTGATTTTGTTGTTCGGAGCATTCATATTGCCTTTTTTATTTTTTTATTCAAAACTGTTAAATTCTCATGGATTATGGCCCGGCCCTGGAAATATTGTCTGGTTAAAGTATTATGACCCACTCCCTGAATTATTGCCCGATTCGAAAATGAAATTGTCATCTGACTTTGTATTGATTACTATTTTTTTGTAACTAGGCCGGACGGAAAAGGATATATTACATTTTTAAACATCCGGATTTTCCCTGATCATTCCGTGAAAGTTAAAACATTTTTTTAAAACAGGATTGACTATGAAAAAAATTGCCTTGACTTCTTCTATTTTCCTATCCCTCATTTTAATGCTTTTTACGGCCTGTGAACCGCCAACGCTTTGGGAGCTGGCCAATGAGAAAAAGGATCTACTCCGCATATCGACGATCTTTACCGCCCACGATGTACGGGATAAACTTTCGTCGGAAGCCGGTCTGGACAGTGCGATCACCTGGTGTAAGGATGCAGGCATCACAAGGGTATTTATCGAATCGTTCCGGGGGTATACTGCGGAAAGAGAAACGCTTATGAACGCGAAAAACAAATTTGAAGAAGCCGGCATTGAAGCTTCCGGTTGTGTGACCACGGTGAATATGGGTAAAAAAACTTCCACAGGATACATTGTTTCTTGTTATACCAGTGAAGAAACAAAGAAAGAGCTCATCAGGATCTTTGAATATACGGCCTCGATGTTCGACACGATCATGATCGATGATTTTCTTTTTACCGATTGTGAATGTGAAGAATGTGTGGAGGCTAAAGGGGACCAAAGCTGGTCGGATTACAGGTGTGATCTGATGGTAGAGATCAGCAGGGATTATATCCTGAAACCGGCACGATCCGTAAATCCGGATGTTAAGGTCATCAATAAATTCCCGCAATGGTACGATTATTTTCACAGGAGGGGATATGTCGTCGATGAACAGACGGAATTATTTGACATCATCTGGGTAGGCACGGAAACTAGAGACAACGATTTTGTGAATAATACACCAGGGTTGAACACACCGCAGTACGAAGGATATTTTATTATGCGCTGGCTGGGTGAAATCGGTGGAGAGAAAACGGGAGGAGGATGGTTCGATGCCCTGGGCACTACTTCCAAAACCTATCTTGAACAAGCGCGTCAGACCGTGCTGGCCGATGCAAAGGAAATGATGCTTTTTTCCTATGGAGGGCTCACCAGGGAAACGAATACCTATGGCCAGAGACAGGGAACGGGTATTGCCGATATCGAGGCCCTTAAAGGTGAATTGCCGGGATTGTTCGAACTGGCCGGAATGGTGCGCGATAAGCCCATTAAAGGAGTTCATACGGTAAAACCGCCCAACAGTGAACCCTTCAGTCCTGATCCGGAAAGTACAGCATCAGGAAGGGATGCCGATGCTTATATTTATGATTTTGTTGGGATGACCGGAATTCCACTGGTCCCTGCCGGCAAGATCAACACCGGGGCGCAATCCGCATTTTTTTCCATCCAGGCCCTGAAGGACCCAGCTTTTGAAGAAAAACTTATCGGTATGCTTGAGGAGGATAAGCCTGTATTGATCACGGATGGCCTTGCCGCGCTTCTGGATAATGTAGAGCATTATGATAATCTGAGTGTGCTTGATGTGAATGTAGATCCAAAGAATATCCTGAAATTCAGCCGTGAGGAGCTCAATGCAAACCGGAACAAATTACTGGCTCCGCTGGGTATTAGTATGGATGCTCCGGGCATGGTGGCCTTATACCTTATCGGGGATGATCTTATAGTTATTGAAAATTTCAACGACAGGGAAGTGAAAGTAAACCTCAGGACGGAATTCCCTGTCAAAGGGGATGTCCGGCTTACCCTTCCCCGGGATGTGGAAGTAGACTATGAATTCAGTGAAAAGGATCTGATCCTTAATTCCATTCCGCCACGTACACTCGTAGCGATCGGTGTATGACTTAACGTTTATTCCGTGGTGGAGTTGCTTCCACCATTTTTCATTAAACCTGTAATCCTGACGGATTGCTCTTTATCTCTATAATAATTATGCGATCATCATTTCTTTTATTTGTATTCATTTTAACTTTTTCCCGGCCGCTAATTTCGCAGGATTACCTGCCCCTTGCCGATACTTCCAATGCCGGCATTACGGATCTGGTATTGATTTACCTGGGCGGTACCCACCGCCCTGAATGGACTGTGGATGATTTCCGGCCCTATGTGTTCAGGAAGAGCACCCAAGAAAGTCCGGAATGGCTTTTTGACGGATTTCTTTTTATTGAATTCAAAGACAACAGGGGGTATGAATATGCCCAGGGTTATAACCAGAAACCGGCCGGCAAAATACAATGGGAATGGTTGCTCAATCGGAATTTTGAAAAAGATAAAGCCGTCGATGCCCTTAATGATCTTCTCGATAGTCTTGCAAGGCACGGCCATACTCCTTTACGCAAAAGGAAAGTGGTCCTGACCCTTCCCGAACCTATATCGGGCTTCGGTGACTGGGGCAGCATCGATGGGGAAAGAATGGATTTTGCCGATCATAAACACAGGTTGAGTGCCTGCCGATGGTATATCGATCTGGCCCTGGAATACTGGCGGGATGCGAACCCCGGGAATCTTGAACTTGCTGGCTTTTACTGGGTGGCTGAGCATAGCGCTGAAGCAGCCGGTCTGTTACCGTTCATTTCGGAATATCTACACAAAAAGAAATTAAAATTTTTCTGGATACCCTACTGGAAAGCCAATGGAGCTGCTGACTGGGAAGACCATGGATTTGATTGCGCCTACCAGCAACCCAATCATTTTTTCAATGCCGAAATACCCGATACACGCCTGAGCGATGCCATTTCATTTGCCCGCACACACGGCATGGGCCTGGAATTCGAATTTGATAACAGGGCGAAGCAACCCGGGTTCAGAAAGCGGTTTTACAGTTATATTGATTCTTTCCGGCAGTACGGGATATGGGATCATGTGGCCGTAGCTTATTATGAAGGAGGAACTGCGGTGATGAATTTTGCACGGAGCGAGGAGTCCGAAATAAGGAAGATGTACGATGTGCTTGCCGGTATCATTATCCGGCGGCAACAAAAAACCGACCGTCTTTTAGAGGAAAGATAAACCGGTAGGTTAAGGTGAACACTCCGGGAACAATCTAATTTTCCGGAAGAGTAAAATAAAAGGTGGCTCCTTTACCAGGTTGACTCTCCGCCCAGATCCTGCCCCCATGTTTTTCGATGATCCGTTTGATGATCGGTTGGCCTTCCCGGGCTCCAGATACAAGGATCTGGATACCTAAAACCGTTTTACCGGACCCGGTTCCCCCATGGATCAACGTGGTGCGTTCCGTAGGGAATCCTCCTCTCAATATAGCATTCAGCCCGGGTATTCCGGATGGTGACTTTATCAGTTCGAAAGCCACGTGGCATTATCAGCTAAAAGTGTGCAAAAATCTTCCTGTTTCAAAAAGTGTAAATTAGGTAACTTCTCCTCATAGTCAAAATTTTTACGACAAATAACTGATTTCTTCGCTATTTTAATTTAATTAACGTCATTTTGTATACCTTAAATAAGGTATAATTCTAAATTGATGTACCGGTAAATTTCCCGGGATATGAGGATAACATCTTTTTTATGAACAAAAAATATTTTCATTGATCGATCTTTTGTGTTAAGAACAATCTTTCAGTATAATTTCTTTTTAAAAAATGGACTATACATTATTTGCTATCGATACCTCCGGATATTTTGGTAAGAAAATAGCCGGACAACTGAACAAGCCCCTGGCCGGTTTAAAGGAAAGGAATTTTGAGGATGGTGAATTCAAGATCCGCTCTCTTGAGAACGTGCGTAACCGGCATTGTTTTGTGATCGAGTCGCTTTTCAGCGAACCCGGGGCCAGTGTGAACGATAAGCTGGTCAAGTTGCTTTATCTGATCGGATCGCTCAAAGATGCGGCAGCCTCCAAAGTAACGGCCATCGTTCCTTATACAGCTTTTGCCCGGAAAGACCGTAAGACCAAACACCGTGATCCGTTAAGCCTGAAATACCTCGCCAAGATGTTCGAGGCTGTGGGCACGGACCATTATGTAACCATGGATGTCCATAATATTCAGGCCTACCAGAATGCGTTTGGCATCCTTACCGATCATCTAAAGGCTGAGAATCTTTTCATCGATCATTTTCTTGAGATTGCCGGGAGGGATGATGTGGCAGTGATGTCGCCCGATGTGGGAGGTGTGAAGAGGGCCGAATCCCTGCGAACAACTTTACGTAACCGGCTTAACAGGGATATCCCGCTGGTTTTTATGGAGAAAAAAAGGAGTGGTGGAGAAGTCAGTGGTGAGGTGGTGGTTGGTGATGTAGAGGGTAAACAGGTAATTGTGTATGACGATATGATAAGCAGCGGGACGACGCTTGTGAAGGCCGGGAAAGCAATTAAAGAAAGGGGTGCCGGAAAAGTGATTGCCGCTGTGACGCATGGCGTGTTTTCCGGGGGAGCGAACGAAAAACTGGATACCGATGCCCTGGATCAGATCCTGGTGACCAACACCGTTAAACCGGTCAAACTGGACCGATCTTTACTGGAAAAAAAGATCACCATACTGGATGCGGCGCCTGTTTTTGCGGAAGCGATCCGTCATATCATTGACGGCACTGCACTTGAAGAGATGTGGGAGGGGGAGTAGAATTTATTTATGATTTGAGAATGAATGTCATGTCTACGGCTTGATCCCGCACAAGGCGGGAAATGAGTGATTTAAATTTATTTGGTGATTTGGTGATTTGGTGATGTTGTGAAACACAATCAGTCCTGAGATGCCTGACGAAGGAAGGCAGTATCGGACGGGCTTTACATGGAAGACGGGAGACCGGGGACCGGAGACGGGAGATGGAGATTTATTGTATCGCAATCAGTCCAGAATGTCACGCCGGAGGTGGGATGTATCGACGGACGGGATTTGAGATGTGGTGATGTGGTGATGTGGTGATGTGGTGTTTTGATGATGTGGAGTTGTGGAGATGTGGAGTTGTGGAGTTGTGGAGTTGTGGTGATGTGGAGTTGTGGTGATGTGTCGTGCAGTTCAGGACCGTCACTCAGAGCCCGACGGCAGGAGGGCGTAGGAGTCTTCGGTTGGGGATTTGGTTTCCTTTTAGGGGATTTGCCACGACCCGTTTTGGCTCGTCTCGCGATGACGTTTCTGGATTGGGGGTTACCACGTCGTTATTGATTCCTCCTGAACGACGTTTTGTAGAGGTTGCTGAGGTTATATGGTTCTCGAACCTATTTTCCTAATTTTGCAGCTCCTCCAGCTCGACCCTGCATTTTTTTAGATACCAGTCCGTTTTTTCAATCCATTTACGTTTCCGGCTGTATTGATCTTCTTCAAGATGAGCGGTCGCCAGCCGGGACCTCAACCAGGCTCTTTTCGCCTTGTAGAAATGATATAAGGGATCATGACAACGGTCGTTCAACCGGTTACAATACATTTCTATAAAAATACCGGCTATATTGGCATTTCCCTTTTGGGCACATTCGATCTCGAGATAGGCAAATTCATCCAGCGGATCCACCGTGCGCAATTTTTTATTGAACTCCAGGCAATCAAAGATCACCGGTTCATCGACCAGGCAGATATGGTCGGGCTTAAGATCGCCATGCCCCTCAAGTATCCGGCCGTTATCCGCTCTTGACCGGATCAGTTCACTGAGGTAATCCAGGCTCTCGCTGAGGGAATCGAAATTACGGTGGATCAACTCATTCGAATAAAATGCCTTCAGGCGGTTTAGTTCGGAAAAATTCTCCAGTAATTCTTCACGGATCCTCGCAAAGTATGTCTCCCCTCCGATTTTTTCTGATTGACTGTCGGCGTAAAACCTGATCAACCTGGATGCGGCTTCCTTAACCAGACCCGGTTCTACGCGGCTTTTTTCGATCAGATGATCAAGCATTCTTTCTTCCGGCAGCCGGTGCATTTTAACAAGATAATCCACGGGTTTATCCTCTCCATCCAGCATCAATTTATCCTCCTCCCTCAGGGTTAATGGCACTACTCCGATATAGGTCTGCGGTGACAGGCGGCTGTTCAGATCTACTTCACGTTGGGCGTTTTCTCTTCTCAGTTCAACTGTGCTGAAATCGAGGAAGCTGTATTTAACGGGTTTTTTAAGCTTGTAGGCATATTTATCGGTCAAAAAGATCCATGACATGTGGGTTTCCTTTGCTTCAATGCCGGAAGGAGTGGACGGATAATTTCCGGGATCTTTGAGAAAACGTACTTTATGGTCAACAGTAAACAGGTTCACCTTTTCTTTTTCCTAAATATACCAAGAGAAGATCAAAAATTTTAATCTACAGTGAAGTAATAGTCTCTAACCACTGGTATTCCGCTATAGGTCATGCCCTCGATATGTATCCGGTATTCACCCGCTTCATCCGAGGTGAAAAACGAAAAATTGATGTCGCCGTTATCATCGGTCGTCAGGGTTGGATTCCAGTATAATGTATTTCGATAATCCGGTTTAATACGTTTTTCATCATTTGCATCGTAATCGGGAGTATAAAATTCACGTGCCGGATAGTATCCCGGATGCACAAAATTATGAACACCCCGCCGGCCTTCCGGTGTAAAGGGTGAGGGTTCGGTCCGGGTATAAATTGCAATAACCCCATTTTCGGAACCTCCTCCGTAAATCGAGGCTTCCCCGGTGGTAAGCACGTCGACAAAGGCAATTTCACTTACCGGGAAATGGTAAATGAAATCGCTTTCTATCGGCATGCCATCGAACAGCAGAAGCGGTTCGTTATCTCCCGACAGGCTGGAAGCTCCCCTTAACCGGATCTGTACTTCCGGGGGCATACCCCTTATGGTCAATCCGGGTACATATCTTCTCAAAAGATCGAAAATACCTAAGGATTCCTCCGAAGCCGGCAATGAGTCAGGTACCACCCGGGAAGAGGGTTCTTCATGCAATTTTCCAGGCCTGTCGAAAGGATCATCGCTGATTTCCTCATCTTCGATGGTTAATTCATCCATGATGATCGTCCGGCCTTCATAGGCTGAGTCCACTTTCAGGATTAAACGGGAATGTTCCAGATAGTTTTCCACGGAATCCGGCGTGTCGGAATCCAAGGGCCAGTATTCCGGGTTTATTCCTGCATAATCCCGTGGCTTCACTTTTATGGCATAATCATTCCTTGATTCAGGAGGTTTTTTATTTCTTTTTTTTGTTTTCTCATCGGTAAATCGCCATGCCTGGATCACCACTTCCGACGAATCGATAATATTCATTCCCTTTAGCCTGAATACTCCGGTGCTGTCGCTTTCCACTTCATTATAATAGAACTGGTTCTCAAAAATAAATACCCGTACATTGCCCGGCTGGGGTTTATCTTTATTGTAAAAATTAAAAAGCTGACCTTCAATCGTAAATCCCATTTCCGGCTCGTGTTCTTTTTCCGCGGGTTGTTCGTTCAGGATCTTTTTCCAGGTAAATCGTCTCCAGCCATGGGTCAGCATCAGGTTGTCGAGTAATTCGAACCGGTCTTCATTTTCCGGATTGAAATAATAACCGGGTTGTTCAATGCTGCCTTTCAGGTCCGATTCGAGATTGAAATACGATTTTATATTCCCGCGTGAATCGTCATCACGAACGATGGAGGTATTGGTAACCGAAAGGGATATGTTTGTCAGTATCGGATTCCCATTATGGTCGGTGCAGTTAAGAAAAATATCTGCATGGTCTCTTTTATTATATTTTTCTTTATCGGGATCGAAGAGGACATTGATCTGTTCCGTCTTATTTTCGGTGTAAACCAAACGTTCGCAATGCGGAATGCCCGAAGAATCGAAAAAGGTAAAATGCAATATGCCGCTGGGAACATCCTTCACGCTGAACGCAAAATAAATATATTTCTTTCCGGGTGTGGCATTGATGTTGATAAAAGGAAACCCACGGAATTGTCCGGTAACGAAGGATCCTTTCATATCCAGGTCCATATTGTTGCGCACCCATATGTAAACATTGTCTCCTGACTTGTTGATATGCATCACATAGCCTTCTGTTTTGGGTGCGGGGAGCGTAAATCTGCAGGTGTCTCCGTGATATATGGTCTCTGCATAGTATTTTTCTTCCGGTTCCGGATTTAATTTAAAAACGCCCAGACCGAATTTTCTGGTTTTAAACCCGGCCACTTTTTCATTTTTTGAATTTTTAACTGTCCCTTCTAAGTACAGGCCCTTCCCGGACAAGTCAGTGGCCTTGAAGGCTACATAATTCTGTAAGCCTTCCACCATGTCTCCGCCCTCAGGGAAAAATCTGAGTTTTACCGGATATTTTTTCTCCTGAACCCTGGTATCCCCGGTCGGTTTTACATTTTGTGCAAGTATCTCAGGACTGTATCCCGTGACAGGCAGAATGTCTATCACCTTTCTGAAATAGAAGGCCGGATCATAATTCCTCATATATTGCGTATAGGCTCTTAAAATGTATTTGCCCGGAGTCATATCCGAGGGGAGGTTGAAATCACCATAGCCCAGTCCCTCCCTGATGCGGACCAGCTTTCGGTCGAATACCTCCTTCTCCGGATCAATGAGTTCCACCATAAGCACAGAACTCAGTGTATCGGGGATGTGATACGGGCCCACCATCAGATAAACCTTGAACCAGATATCCTCACCGGCCACGTAAAAAGGTTTGTCGGTATGGATGTAGGCTTTTTCAAGGGGATTATCCCAAGACCAGGCCGCCAGTTTCTCGTTTATCGTGTTGGACACAGGATCATCCTCATTTTGAATAAATGATAAAAACAGAAAAGTCAATATGGTGATGATCCGGGTTGTCATCAGTACTAAGTTATTCATAATTACAAAATATCGAAACAATGTTCTGAAGCTATTATCACCGCATCATGGATTCAAGATGTGGATTTTCCCGGGAGTTCAGAACCCACCGGTGACCGGTGATAAAAACCTGTTCAGAGAAAAGCGGGGCAGTCATTGACCTATATCGGCTCAATAATAGGTATTCCTGCATATAGACAAGATACCGCAGGAACTCCACCGGGTCCTATATCGGCTCAATTATAGGTATTCCAGCGTCCCTTCCGGGGTAGAGTTGTTGCCGGGATAGAGCTGCTGGGGTCCGGTAAATATAACAATCGGGGAGAACGCCCCAGATTATTGATCCGGTTTCCAGGGCCAGAGGACGCATGTTTTTATACCGGGGAATAAAACATGATCGGCTTTGCCTTTCAGCACAAAGGTGCTCACCTCATAATCGCATAATATTTCTTTGGCCTTCTGTAATGTTTTACCTGATACGGATACTTCATCGACCAGCAGGATCTTGAGCGAACGATCAAGATCAGGAAGCCGGCGGGACAGCAATTGAGGTTCTTCAAAGCGGGGTGTATTGGAAGGGTCGCGAAAATTGATATGGATAAATCCGAAATCGACTTTCAGCTGGTGAGCGATCATTACTGCGGGATAGATGCCTCCTGTGGCGATACCCATTACATAATCTGCTTCCGGAAAGCTGTATTTATGTAATGCTTCGCTTATATCGCTGAAAGATAAAGAAAGTTTATCCCCGGGCATGTTATTGAGTGATCTATTACCGGGCAAAGGTATACTATGTTGCACACTTTTTATGGGATGATAACAGGATTTTAATAAGGGTTCCTGCTATTGTATTCATCGTATTACTCCAGCCTTCTCAGTATTCATGGTTTGACTCCGGTATTTCAGTGAGGCTGTTTTCAATCATACAAACTCAAAAGTTAACCCCGATTATTCATAAACCATTCTCAAAATAAACTGTTTTTACTATTTAAAATATTTATTATCCGGTAGTTACAAAAAGGGATTAACCCCTGATAAGCGCAATTCAGTAGCCTATTTCTGGGCTATTTGATTAAGTATAAGAATTTCAAAACCCTATATAATTCTTTGATTATCAATAAATTGCGCTTAATCGGCCCTTCGGGCGAAAAATTTATGAATTTTTCGGGTTAAGTGATTTATAGAAGTTACGGAATAGGACCCCACATTCCTGGAATTAATTGAATATTTCACCTTATTCTTATCAAGATATCAACGAATTCAATTGACGAAATGGGATATTCTCCCACCAAAGGACTTTTGAGAAGACAACCTCTATTACCTTATACATAATCGGGGATTCCCACACGATAAGAGACAAGAGAAAGAGAAGCCCCGGATTGTTCTCCCGCAGGGATCTCAGAAATAAGGGAGACAGTAACTCTTCATAACCGATCATCACCGAGGCAGCATAACCTGGAAACAAACGGGATTCCCGGATGACGATCAGCTGGATCAGGTGATTCTGCAGGGAGGCATCATTTCCTCGACCCTTCATATAATTCATATTCAAGCAGCCGGCATTCTATATTCCCGTTCATGAAAGGGATTCTTCTTTTTGTACGCAAGCCGATTTTCTTTGCCAGGGACAGATTGCCCGTAAATACATACCCCATATGTCCGCCCGCCTTTTGCTTGAAAAAATCACCGATCTCCCGGTATACGGATTCCAGCTTTTTCTCATCCCCCATCCGTGATCCATATCCGGGATTAAGCACGATCGCACCCTTCTTCCCGGGAATAGTCGTTTTATGGAAGGGCCTTACCTCAAACCGGATCAAGGGCTCCACATCCGCTTCCCGTGCATTCATCCGGGCCTGACGAACCGCTTCCCTATTGATATCGGAAGCAATGATTTGGGTATTGATGTCATTTTTGATTTTGTTGCGGAGTTCATCCCTGACCCTTGAAAATTCATCAAGTGGCGGATTTTGTATATGATGCAATGCATAGTTTTTGCGATACAGTCCGGGGTACCTGTCTGATGCCATCATCGCGGCTTCGATGGCGAGGGTTCCGCTTCCACACATCGGGTTGATCAGCGTATCTTCCTTTTTCCATTTCATACTATATATTATGCCGGCTGCAAGAGATTCCGACAGGGGTGCCTTCCAGGAATGTTTCCTGTATCCGTGTCTGGATAGCGATTCGCCGCTGGTATCCAGGTAAACCTGGCATATACCCTCCGACCAGTGTAAAAAGATCACAGCCCGGTTATTTTCCTTGCCGCTATCGGGTCTTTTTTTGTACCTGGTCATAAACCGGTCGGCAATTGCATCTTTTACCTTCAGGTTTACGATACGGAAATCCTTAATTTCACGCATACGGACGAAAGAATTGACGCTGAAATAGCCATCCAGGGGAATGATCTCTTCCCAGTGGATCTTTTTTATGTGTGTATAGAGATCATGGAGTGAAGAAGCATTGAAGGATCTAATATGATACAGTACACGATGGGCGGTTCTGAGACAGAGATTCAACCGTACGGTATCGAGAAGGCTCCCTTTGGTTTCAATATGAAGCTTATCCGCTTCGATGACGGTGAAATCGAGATCCCAAATTTCATTCCTGACTATTTCCCCCTGTAAAAGCGCATGGGTAATGATGATCTTTCCCGGTGTTGTTTGCTCCACTTACGTAATTTTTAGAGCAATTTTTCACTTTTTCATTCGCAATTCAAAATAATTCTTCTCAAATCCTACTTCTTCGAATAATCCGATCATGGGGCTGTCTATTGAAATATGGCAGGCCAGGTCCCCCATCGTGATCTCGATGGCCTTATTCAGCAGTTTTTTATCCAATCCTTTCACCGTATTCAGGGAATCGATCGCCAGGTAGGTCATCAGGTTCCTGGGATTATAACCTTCCATGTTGGTCCGGTTGATCACCACAGCACCGGTTAGATTATTCTGATGCTGGGCGATCAGGATGAAACCACCCTGATATTTAAAGGGGCTTAGTGCGTAATCTACTGATTTAAAGATGGAATCCAGATTATCTCGCGTGCCTACCTGGTTACGATACACGAAATTCACGATCTTATTGATCAATAAGGTCGAGGCGTTTTCATATGCTGTTACCACTACTAGTTCCATAGCAGCGAAAAAACAGGATTAAAAAGCCATCACCAATTAAAAAATTGTATATAAATACTTCTGTAAGAAATCGGTATAAATTATATATTATGTTGAAAATCTGGCAGATAGATACTCCCTGTTCAACCTGGCTATATGGGTGAAGTCAATCGCTTTGGGGCATTCCACGGAACAGGCATAGGTATTGGTACAGGCGCCAAATCCTTCCTTGTCCATCTGGGCCAGCATCTTTTTGGCTCTTTCTTTCCGTTCGACCTTTCCCTGGGGCAGCAGGGCCAGCTGCGATACCTTGGCAGCCACAAAAAGCATGGCAGAGGCATTTTTACAGGCGGCCACGCAGGCACCGCATCCGATACAGGATGCCGCATCCATGGCCAGTTCAGCATCTTTTTTAGGTACGGGAATCGCATTGGCATCCTGGGGAGCTCCGGTATTGACTGATATGAATCCGCCCGCCTGGATGATCCGGTCAAAAGCACTCCGGTCGACCACCAGGTCTTTTACCACAGGGAAAGCCTTGGCACGCCAGGGTTCAATGGTAATGGTTGATCCATCCTGGAAAATGCGCATATGCACCTGGCATACGGTGATTTCTTCTTCAGGCCCATGTGGCCTTCCATTGATAAAAAGGCTGCACTGTCCGCAGATACCTTCCCGGCAGTCGTGGTCAAAATGGACCGGATCTTCATCCTTCCGGACAAGTTCTTCGTTCAGGATATCGAGCATTTCCAGAAATGATGTATCCGGGGATATGTCATCTACTTTATAGGTTTTGAATGCTCCTTTTGAATCGGCATTTTTCTGACGCCATATCTTAAGTGTATAACTTCTGCCTTTTTTCATTATTTATAGCTTCTTTGTGTCAGTTTAACATATTCAAAATCAAGTTGTTCTTTATGCAGCTTTTCGGGCTTGCTCTCCCCGTCAAATTCCCAGGCTGCCACATACTTATAGTTCTCATCATCACGTTTCGCTTCGCCTTCTTCCGTCTGGCTTTCATCCCTGAAGTGTCCTCCGCAGGATTCTTCCCTATCGAGGGCATCATCTACCATCAGTTCGGCCAGTTCCATAAAATCGGCTACCCGCATGGCTTTTTCGAGTGTCTGGTTCAGTTCTTCATTAACGCCCACAACCTTCACATTTTTCCAGTATTCGTCGCGAAGCTCCACTATTTCCTTTTTAGCTTCATTAAGCCCATCTTCATTCCTGGACATACCGCATTTTTCCCACATAATATGCCCCAGTTGCTTATGAAATTCATCTACCGTCCTGGTGCCTTTCAGGTTAAGCAGTTTGCCGATCCTTTCCTTTACTTCCTTTTCCGATTTTTTGAACTCCTCATGATCGACCGGGACTTTATCATAGGGCATTTCGGCCAGGTAATCGGCCACCGTATAGGGGAGTATAAAATAGCCGTCAGCCAGTCCCTGCATTAACGCACTGGCCCCAAGCCGGTTGGCTCCATGGTCTGAGAAATTACATTCCCCGGCAGCATAGAGTCCCGGTATGGTAGTCATCAGATTATAATCGACCCACAGCCCACCCATGGTATAATGGATGGCAGGATAGATCATCATGGGTGTTTCATAGGGATTTTCAGCAGTGATTTTCTCGTACATCTGGAAGAGGTTGCCGTATTTAGCCTTGATCACGTCTTTTCCATCCCTTTTAATGGCATCCCTGAAATCGAGGTATACGGCCAGGCCGGTTTCTCCCACGCCCCGGCCCTCATCACATACGTTTTTGGCGTTTCTGGAGGCTACATCCCGGGGCACCAGGTTACCGAAAGAGGGATAAATACGCTCGAGATAATAATCCCTGTCTTCTTCAGCCACATCATTGGCGTTCATTTCACCCTTTCTTATCTTTTCTGCTACCGATTTTTCCTTGGGCACCCATACTCTGCCATCATTTCTCAGCGATTCGGACATCAGGGTCAGTTTGGATTGTTGCTCCCCATGCACCGGAATGCAGGTAGGATGGATCTGAGTGAAGCAGGGATTGGCAAATAATGCCCCTTTTTTATGTGCCCTCCAGATGGCCGATCCGTTACATCCCATCGCATTGGTGGAAAGGAAATACACATTACCGTATCCTCCCGTAGCGAGCACCACCACATGGGCGCTGTGTGATTCTATTTTCCCGGTGATCATATTCCGTGTTACGATGCCACGGGCTTTACCATCCACGAGTACCACATCCAGCATTTCTGTCCGCCTGAAGAGTGTTACTTTTCCTGCGGCCACCTGCCGGCTTAATGCGGAATAGGCACCAAGGAGCAACTGCTGGCCGGTTTGTCCCCGTGCATAGAAGGTTCTGGCTACCTGAGCCCCGCCAAACGAACGGTTATCAAGCAGACCACCATATTCCCGGGCAAAGGGTACGCCCTGGGCTACACATTGATCGATAATATTATTGCTGACTTCAGCAAGTCTGTAGACATTGGCTTCCCTCGACCGGTAATCTCCTCCTTTTACCGTATCGTAAAACAACCGGTAAATACTGTCATTATCATTGGGATAGTTTTTTGCGGCATTGATACCACCCTGTGCGGCGATACTATGTGCCCGGCGTGCACTGTCCTGGTAAAAGAAAGCCTTCACATTATACCCCAGTTCCCCGAAAGAGGCGGCGGCAGAGGCACCGGCCAGCCCGGTGCCCACCACAATGATGTCGTATTTTCTCCGGTTAGCGGGATTAACGAGTTTCAGATTGAATTTATGATTCGTCCACTTTTCAGCAAGCGGTCCGTCAGGTATGTTTGATTCAAGAACCATAATTTATTATAAGATTATCATTTTCAACTATTAAAGAAAAATACATATACCGGCATGATGGCAAAACCCAGTGGCACCACAATGGCAAAGGCCTTGCCTACGGCCTTAATGGCCGGGGTGTAACGATAATGCTCGATCCCAAGCGTTTGAAAACCGCTTTGAAACCCATGCCAGAGATGTATGGAAAGCGCTACCTGGCCTATGAGGTAGGCAACCAGTGTAAAAGTGGTCTGGAATTTTGCGATCACCAGGCTGTAAAGATCCTTATATCCATTGGCATCGATACTGAAATCATAACCCCCGAATTTATAGTACCACCAGAAATCCTTCATATGAATAAATATAAAGGCAAACACCAGCGAACCCAGCAACATCATGCTTCTCGATGCCCAGGTACTGTTTTCATTGGCCCCGGACTTTTTATAACCTATTGATCTGGCTTTTTTATTGGCGATCCATAACCAGAGCGCTACAATTGAATGCAGAAGGATGGAAAAATAAAGCACATAGGAAATTAACTTGATCAAGGTGTTGTGGGTCATGAAATAGGAATATTCATTGAAGGCCAACCCCCCATCTCCCTTGAAAATTGCCAGATTGCCCGCCAGATGTACCACCAGGAAAAGGATCAGGAAAATTCCGGTGAGCGACATTAAAAGTTTGCGGCCAATCGAACTACCAAAAGTGTGAGTAAACCAGCTCATAGGAAATATGTTTTAAAAATAATTTTGTTTTTTTTAAACATATACAAAGTTATATGAGTATTAAAGAACTACAAGAAGAAATTAAACATCTTGACTCGTTGTGTAAATTATTATACATCTCATTTTCTTTTAACATACTGATAAATAATGGTTTGTCATTTTTCTTTCCTGGTGTATCCTGGTGTCTTTGAGACTTGTGGCATTAAATCATTATATGTTAGCCACAAAAGCCACAAAAGCCACAAAAGCCACAAAAGCCACGAAAGCCACGAAAGCACCCAATCACCAGGGTTTCACTAAGTAAACGCGGTCTGTGACCGAACATCAAAAATAGATAACTTTAATGAAGTTTTTAATTATTTTATTCACACAACGGGTCATCTTGTTAATTCAATGATCAATTGTAGTGCAGAGAACAGAATAAGAGATTCATCAACCGATTAACTTATTGTTAATTTTATTTGTTTGTATATTAGTCTATAAATATTATGCGTTGTAAATAAAACAATGGCAAAGGAATGTTGATAATGAGGATTAAATTTATTGTCGGGGTGCTAGTGATCCTTTTTGCCGGAGTGGTCAGGTCCTTTGCCACACATATCCGTGCCGGCGAGATCCTTGCTGAATTAATTGATTGTCAGTCGAATACATACCGGATCTCGCTGATAGGATATACCGATACCGGGTCTACGGTTGTATTTGGGGGAGGTGAAATGGACTTTGGCGACGGATCGGAGATACAGACTTTCGATGCCGGGAATCCTGAAATATTCCAGGATCTTGGCGACGAGGTTGCGTTGAATATCTTTTTTACTACCCATACCTTTCCGGGTCCGGGCACCTATAAGATCAGTTACAGGGAATTTAACCGGAATGCCAGTATTGCCAATATGGACAATTCCGTAAATACGCCCTTCTATATTGAGACCGTGATCGTAATCGATCCCTTTTTCGGATGCAATAATACGCCTGTTTTGCTTAATCCCCCTTTGGACATGGGTTGTGTTGGGAAAACTTTCTTTCATAACGCAGGTGGCTGGGATGTGGATGGTGACAGTCTTTCTTACGACATCGTGGTGAACAAGCAGGACCGTGATGTGCCGGTAGCCAATTTTCGCTTACCCCATATTTACGATCTGGCTGTAAATCCACAGACCATGAATGAAGAAATGACCGGGCCTCCCACTTATACACTTGACCCGGTTACCGGCGACCTGATATGGGATGCACCCGGTACTGAGGATGAATATAATATTGCATTTACAATCAGGGAATGGAGATATATCCCGGAAAGTGATGAATGGATATCACTGGGCTATGTGACGAGGGACATGCAGATCATTATCGAGGAATGTGAAAATGAAAGACCGGAACTGATCATACCGGAGGATACCTGTATTGAGGCGGGCACGTTGCTTGAAGAAGTGATCACTGCCCAGGATCCCGATGGTCATCCCATCATTATTGAAGGTTTCGGGGGTCCGTTTGAATTGATGTCCTCTCCGGCAATTTATTCACCTTTGCCGGACGACAATGTAAATCCCCAGCCCTCACCAGCGAATATTGATTTTGAATGGCAGACCAATTGTTCACATGTCCGTTCCAGACCTTATCAGGTTACCTTTAAGGCTCGTGATTTTCCATTAAGACTTGAGGGACCTTCGCTTGTTGACTTTGATACCTGGGAAATCGAGGTAGTGGGTCCCGCCCCCGAAGGTTTAACCGCCTCCACGCAACCGGGAAGAAGGATTAATCTTGAATGGGACACCTATGCCTGTGATGATTTTGCCGCTGAAATGCAGGTCTGGCGCCGGGTGGACAGCTATGAATTCGAACCGGATAATTGTGAGACGGGAATGCCTCCCTATGCCGGATATGAGCTGATCACTACGCTGCCCATCGGGCAGACCCGGTATCTCGACCGTGGAGGAAGTCAGGGACTGGCTTATGGTGCCACTTATTGTTACCGGCTGGTGGCCATCTATAAATTGCCGACAGGTGGGGAAAGTTATGTGTCGGAAGAAGTGTGCGTGACCATCGAGGAAGATGAGGAACGCTTTGGCCCGGTGATTACGAAAGTGAGTGTATCGGAAACCGATCCGGCAAACGGTGCCATCGATCTGCAATGGTATTCGCCCTTTGAAGTAGATCCGGCCATCTTTCCGCCGCCTTATACTTATTCGGTCTATCATTTTGACGAAATGGACGGGTCGGGGCCCTTTACCGATTTTGTGGTCGTATCAGATACATTATATACCGATACCGGGCTGGATACTGAATTCGGCGATCACAGTTATCGCATTATAGCATACGATGCAAATGGGGAGATCGTGGATACCTCGGCAGTAGCCTCTTCAGTCAAACTAAGTTCGATTACAGGAATAAGTACCATGGAGCTGAACTGGGAGGCAATCGTTCCCTGGTCGAATAATACGCAGGATTATCCCTACCATTATATTTACAGGGATCATCTCGATCCCTCGGATGAGTCGTTGCTGGTTTTGATGGATAGTACGGACGTGAACCTGAACGGCTTTACCTATCTCGATTCGGGCCAGGTAAACGGAGTTAAGCTCGATGAAAACACATTATATTGTTATTACGTGACCACCAGGGGATCGTACGGTAATCCGAAAGTGATCGAGCCTTTGCTCAATGATTCACAGATCCTATGTGCTCAGCCGAATGATACCATCGCTCCCTGTGTTAGTGATGAGTTTATAAACAGTCTCGAAACGGACATGGACTGTGACAGCTTCGTAAGCGATAAACCCTGCAATTTCGATAGCTATTTTCATGAATTTTCGTGGCAACCTCTCGATCTTGACAATGAATGTAATAAGGATGTGGTGTTCTATGAGATCTGGTTTTCGGAAGATTGTTCGGAGGAAGGATTTCAGCGTGTGGGCCAGGTAAATGCAGGAGTGAATACCTTCAGGCATGAGAATCTCACTTCATTCAAGGGTTGCTATAAAGTCCGTGCCGTGGACCGATCAGCCAATGTGAGTGAATTTACCAATGTGATCCAGTTTGACAATTGTCCGTATTATGAATTACCCAATGTTTTTACCCCGAATAACGATGGATATAACGATACATTCAGGGCTTACGATTTTCCGTTTGATAAATGTCCGAGATTTGTTGAGTCCATATCGATAAGAATCTTTAACCGATGGGGGAAGGTGATCTATTCCGGTACAAGTGAAGGTGAAAACAGCATTCTTATCAACTGGGATGGCAGGAGCAGTGATGGTGCAGTCGTAAATACCGGTGTCTATTATTTTGAAGCTGAGGTGTTATTTGACGCCATTGACCCTGAAAAAAGATTCAGCAGTATAAAAGGCTGGGTTCAGATTCTTCGATAATTCAATGAGCGGTATTTATGCATAATATAAGGTATAAGCGGCATAAACCTGTTTATTAATGCTGAATAGAATCAAATGGGCATCGGATCCCCCTAAACAATCCTTTACCCTGAATAAAAAATCTACAAATAATACAATTGAATTTTTAAATAATTAACAATTGCTTTTTTAAGGGTGAGAAAATTATATAAAATCATTGTTTTTTTATTTTAATATTTAGCTTTGCTATCTCATTCGAAAATTAGTGATATGAGAGCATATATTTTCCCAGGACAAGGCTCCCAGTTCCCAGGCATGGGAAAAGATCTGTATGAAAACTCCGAGAAGGCCAAGATTCTGTTCGAGTCGGCCAATCAAATGCTTGGATTCCGCATTACTGATATTATGTTCGAAGGATCAGCGGAGGAATTAAAGCAGACCAATGTGACACAACCGGCCATATTCCTGCATTCGGTCATCCTTGCTTTGGTATCAGAGGATTTCAGGCCGGATATGGTGGCTGGTCATTCACTTGGTGAATTTTCCGCCCTGGTAGCCAATAAGGTACTTAGTTTTGAGGATGGGCTTAACCTTGTGACCAAGCGGGCCGATGCCATGCAGAAAGCATGTGACCTTAATCCTTCTACCATGGCGGCAGTAATAGGCCTCGAAGATCAGAAAGTAATTGCCATATGTGACGCACTGGATGAGGAGGTGGTACCCGCCAATTATAATTGTCCCGGTCAACTGGTGATCTCCGGATCCAAGGATGGAATTGCTATCGCCTGTGAAAAGATGAAGGAAGCCGGAGCGAAGAGAGCCATGCCCTTACAGGTGGGGGGCGCCTTTCATTCACCTTTAATGGAACCTGCCAGGGAAGAGCTGGAAGAAGCCATTCTTAACACGCAATTCAATGATCCGGAATGCCCCATTTACCAGAATTACACTTCCAGGCCTCATACCGATGTAGAGGAAATAAAAAAGAACCTGAATCATCAATTAACGGCTCCGGTAAAATGGACCCAATCGGTAAATAATATGATTGCAGAAGGAGCCAGTAAATTCATTGAATGTGGACCGGGAAAGGTTCTTCAGGGTCTTGTAAAAAAGATAGATCCGCAGGTTGAAGTCAGCAGCCTGAGCTTAATTTAACTTATTTTTTTTACCTGCAAATCATCCTCTGTTTCATCCAGTAACTCAAGTTGTGTTTTTTTTAATACCGGATGAATCTCTTCCGCGGCAATTTCACAAAGCGGTATCAGGGTGAATCTCCGGTTCGGGATCTCCGGATGGGGTATGTGCAGGTCTGGTGTGTTGATGACCTTGTCGTCATAATATAAGAGGTCGATATCGATCATTCTTTCCCGCCATCTAGCATACCTTTTTCTGCCCAGTTCATTTTCAATATCGTTTATCCTGCCCAGGATCTCTTCGGGCTCCATGCCGGTTTCCACCCCGACTACCTGGTTAAGAAAATCCGGCTGGTTCTGATAACCCCATGCTTTGGTTTCGTAAATGGATGAGGAAGAAATTATCCGGCCTATTCTTCCGGCGATCCCGGTTCTGGCACTGGAAATATTAGCCAGACGGTCACCCAGATTACTGCCTAAAAGAAGATATTTTCCATTCATCATTTATTAATATCAAATGTATAATTTATATTATGTTTAAACAGATAATATTTTAATATTGTTCATTGATATGTACTAAACCTGATACACAATATGAAATTTCTAAGAACACTATTGGCCGTGATCGTTGGTTTGTTTGTTTTTTCGGCTTTGATATTTTTTATTTTTCTGGGCATTATTTCGGCTGCCTCAACTGAAAGGATGGTTGAAATAAAGGATAATTCAGTGCTTCATCTTATCATCAGGGGTAACCTGGTGGAACGCGAAATGGAGGATCCGCTTTCCAAACTGACCATCCCCGGGTCCGGAATGATGGAAATGGGTATTAAAGAAGTAAAAGAGGCCATACGGCATGCGAGCAGTGATGAGAAGATAAAAGGCATTTACCTGGAACCCCGTTATTTTAACGCGGGTTTTGCCTCCCTCGATGAGATCCGCAATGAATTGATATCTTTTAAAGATTCAGGAAAATTTGTGATGGCATACAGTGAATTTTATACGGAAAAAGGATACTATCTGGCTTCCGTGGCCGATGAGGTTTTCCTGACCCCGGATTATGGCAACCTTGAGTTCAATGGCCTGAATATGGAAGTCACTTTTTTTAAAGGAACACTTGAAAAACTTAAGATCGAACCCCAGATATTCAGAGTAGGAGAATATAAAAGTGCAGTTGAACCCTTTATCCGGGAAGATCTGAGCGAAGCCAATGAGGAACAACTTGCCTCCTTTATGAATTCGATTTATGATCATCAATTGACGCGGATCGCGGAATCCAGGGGCCTCGATTTTGACCGGATAAAGCTGATCTCTGACTCCATGCTGGTGAGAAGCCCAGAAGATGCAGTTGAACTACAGCTGGTTAACGACCTGGCCTATGGTGATGAGATAAATGATCTTCTGAGAGAAAAACTGGCCCTTGACGAAGAGGAGGATATTAACCTGGTCACTTACCGGAAATATAATAAGTCCTACACCAGTTCCAAATATGCCAAAGACCGTATTGCCGTGATTATAGGAACGGGTGGTATAACCACGGGTGAAGGGGATGACCGCAACATTGGTTCCGAAAAATATGTGGAACTTATCCGCGATGCAAGGACGAGCGACCGGGTGAAAGCGATCGTCATGCGCATCAATTCCGGAGGGGGCAGTGCATTGGCTTCCGATGTGATGTGGAATGAGGTCCGGCTGGCAACAAAGGAAAAACCCGTAATTGCTTCTCTTTCGGATGTGGCTGCATCCGGGGGATATTACATGGCCATGGGATGTGATACGATCGTAGCTTCACCTACTACCATTACAGGTTCAATAGGAATTTTCGGGATGCTGATCAATATGAAAGAATTCATGAATGACAAACTGGGTATTACATTTGATAACGTAAAAACAGGCCGGTTTTCCGATATATATACCATTACACGGCCTCTTACCCCTTATGAAAAACAGATCATCCAGAATAGCGTGGAAGAAGGTTACGACACCTTTACCTCAAAAGCAGCGGATAGCAGAGGAATGCCACTGGATCAACTGCTGGAATTGGCTTCCGGACGGATATGGTCTGGTTCACAGGCTAAGGAAAACGGGCTCATCGATGTTTTTGGCTCCCTGGAGGATGCAATAACTATTGCGGCTGAGGCTGCCGGCATCGAAGAATACCGTACCCTGTATTATCCCGAACAGAAAACCTTTTTCGAACAATTGATGACCGATCTGAGTGAAGGGATGCAGGCAAGGATAATGAAAATTAAAATGGGGGAACTTTATCCTTACCTTGAGGATATAAAGCGAATTGAACAGCTTCAGGGAATCCAGGCAAGAATGCCCTATCGCCTGGAAATGAATTAGGTTTGATAGAGGTCATCAAAATGAATAAAAATGAGGCCGTCATCCAGCCTCATTTTTAAAGAAAGTACACTTATCATTTTTTGCTCAAAAGGCATATCCGACACTCAGGATAAACTGTGGATTTCTGAGATCAGTACTGAATTCTTCGTCTGTGCCGGGTAAGGTAACCGAATTACCCAGTTTGCTCAGGTTCCCTTCATATTTGAGGTCAACAGTCAGATTGGAGATGTCCAGCCCGATTCCGGCCTGGTATCCTACGGTAGCCGAATTATAATTCTGTTCCACATTGGATACAAGGGATGCAGGTCCCTCCACGTCTTCGGATATCAGGTAGGAGAAAGTAGGACCAACGAATATCCTGAGAGGCTTGATAACAAAAAAGCCTACCATTACAGGGACATCAAGCTTATTATAATCCACGTCCATTATTTCAGGAGTAGTTACATTACCTTGGGTAACTTCAATTTCACCTCCCGTTGAAGAAAACAGCACCTCCGGTTGTACGTATAATTTGGTGATCTTGATCCTGCCAAAAAGGCCAATATGCCATCCAAGGGTGGCGTCACCGGTATTATATGTCACCTGGGTTCCCTCCACGGTAAACGATTCCTCCACCTGGGTCCGGGAAGAACTTACTCCGGCTTTCAGGCCGAGCGTAAACAGCTGCGCCTCGGCCATATGTACCATTAAAAGTGCAGTTAATCCTAATAATAATTTTTTCATGACTAAAATTGTTTAATGATCAATGTTTACAGTTACCAGTATTTAAAATTCAAAATTATATTCCAGACCCGCCCGGAACCATCTTCCAGGCATGGGCGTTAATACCTCCGTATATTGTGTATCGAACAGATTAGTAACCTCGACAAAAACGATATGTCCCTGTTGACTGTTCCAGTATATTTTTGAATCGAACAACCAGTATTCATTTTCTTGTTCTCTTTCGTTATATCGTATTCTGAAATTATGATAGATATCCCAGACAACCCGGTGGTCCAGTCCGGATATGATCTGATGCCTGAGATTTTCAAGTACGTATCTCGATACACGATCCTCATTTTGAAGATCAGAATTTATGAAATTATAACTTAAAAAAAGGTTTTTTATCCATGGAGAATCATAAAATATCTTATCCATGTAAAATTTCGATGCAATTTCAATGCCATTTCTGTCGATATTGGAAAAATTGGAAGCTTGCCAGATGGTTGTGCTGTCATTTACCGGTGTTTCTACCCAGTCTATGAGTTTGCGGGCATCCTGATGAAAGAGGTTCATTTCCACATTCATAAAACCGTTCAGATACCGGCTTCCCACTTCATAAAAAGCAGATTTTTCCGGATCGAGATCCGGGTTACCCCTTTCAACCGGACTTTGATAATATTGGTCGTAAAAAGTGGGGATCCTGTATGAAATGCCTGCATTACCGTATATCCTTATTTCATCGGATAAGGAATACCCGATATCTATGCCGGGAAAAGCATTCCAGTCAAAATCGGAATAATAATTTATATATAGGCCAGGTGTGAGGTCAAACTTTCCCACGGTTAACCGGTGTTCCATGAACATCCCGAAATTTTTGCGGGAATACCCATCGAGATTGCTTCTTGATTGTTCTCCATTTCTGACCCACTCCCCATTGATCGACTCGTTTCTGAATTCAAGACCGATGCCTGTTTTTCCAACGGGATTCTCCCATGCAATATTGGTTTCCAGGGCTCCTACGTTAGTGTAATGAAGGTTCCGGTAAATTTCAGGCTGGTTTCTGACGAAAAAATAGTTGTCCCGGTTCCTGCGCCAGTATATCCTGGGATGTATGGTCAAAGTGCCCACCTTTTTTTTAAATCCAAGGCTCATCAGCGAAGTGCGTACCTCTTCATATTGTTCGGTATAATCGGGGCTGGCGTAAAATCCGTTGGCCCCGAATTGCCTGTTGGTAAGCCCTCCTATAAATTCCATTTTACCGCCCATTATGTCCCATTCTGATTGATAAAACAGGTTGTCAATGGTAAAATCGGTATTATGCCTGTATCCATCGGATACATCTCTTGAAATACTGATATACTGTCCGTACGCTCCCGGCAGAGATACTTCTGCAAGTCCCCCGAACAAACCATGCTCACCGCCAAATATGCGCAACCCGGCATATCGCCTGTCGGGCACCCGGGTTATGAAATTTACCGCCCCGGAGAAGGCGTTCTGACCATAGATCCGCGCTCCAGGTCCTTTTAATATTTCAACCTGATGTACATTTTTTAAATTTACAGGAACGTTAAGCGAATGGTGCCCTGTCTGTGGATCGGAAAGTTTGATACCATTGATAAGCACGAGAGACTGCTCGAATGTGCCGCCCCGTATACCGATATCCGCCTGTACTCCCACAGGCCCCCGTTGCCGGATATCAATCCCGGGAACATACAACAGCAATTCCGGAAGACTTTGAGCCGGCAGATGTTGGATTTCTTTTTTCGTAATGACGGATATATTTCTTGATGATTCCCTGAATAACGTATTGATCCGGTATCCATGTATGGTTAATTCCTCCAGACTGATTGTGGTTGTAGTATCTTCCTGACCCTTTACATTGCCAGCGATCAGGAACAGGATCAGGTAAAACGGAAATTTGCTTATTGCCGGTAAAACACGATTATATACAAAAAGCATTTGATACTGTATGGTGGTTTAAAATTGTCAGATCTGGTATTGTAAGATGCGAATATATTTAAAAATAACCTAACCCTCATGCGGTGAGCGCCTTTTGCGGGTAATTATCCCGTTTCATGGTGATTATCCCGTTTAAAAAGTTAACATTCAGTAATGTTAACCGGAATATTGATGGCCAGGCCACCGTCTGAAGTCTCCTTGTATTTTGAATTCATGTCCTGGGCTGTGTCCCACATGGTTTTGATCACATTATCGAGGGTGACTTTTGCCGATTTGGGGTCGGTTTCACTGGCCAGCTGACTGGCCGTAATGGCTTTAACGGCGCCCATGGAGTTCCTTTCGATACAAGGTATCTGAACAAGACCTCCCACCGGGTCACAGGTAAGTCCAAGATGGTGTTCCATGGCAATTTCAGCAGCCATAATAGCCCTGGAAGGTTCCTCACCCAGACATTCAGCCAATGCCGCCGCGGCCATGGCGGAAGATACACCGATCTCAGCCTGACATCCTCCCATAGCCGCTGATATGGTACTTCCCTTTTTAAAAATGGAACCGATCTCACTGGCGGTAAGTAAAAATTTACGGATCTCATGCTCATTCCTTTTGTCTGTAAAACAGATCATATACATAATAACCGCAGGAATTACTCCCGCAGCTCCATTGGTGGGTGCCGTGACGATCCTCCCAAAAGCCGCATTCTCTTCATTCACGGCAAGTGCAAAACAACTGACCCATTTGAGTATCTCCCTGAATCCCCACTCTTTTGACCGGATAAGCTCGATCCATTGGTCCGGTGTGGTTGAATTATCCCCGGGCAATAATTTCATATTTAACTCCGGGGCCCGTCGTTTTACCTGAAGGCCTCCCGGCAACATTCCCCTGTTATGACATCCGCGGTACACTCCTTCGACCATTACCTTCCATATATTATCCAGGTTCTTTTGAACTTTAGCAGCCTGGGTAATTGACAGTTCATTCAAATAGACCACTTCGGATATGGAAAGACCGGTTTCTTTTGTCCATCTCAGCAAATCGGATGAATTGTCAACAGGATAGGGAAATTGATATTCTTTCTTACGTTTGTGGGGATACACATCTTTGACAACAAATCCGCCCCCTACTGAATAATAGGTCTCCGAGATCCGGTTATCCCCGGCCAAAACCGCTTCAAAGGTTATGCCGTTTGGATGAAAGGTCAGAAAAACATCTTTGTTGAACAATATATTGGAAGCAGGATCGAAGTCAATCGGAGATCTTCCCTTTAGTTTAAGTTTTTTATTTTCCCTTACCTCATTGATTATAGGCTGGATCGATTCCGGATCGATCTTGTCCGGCTTTTCTCCAAGCAGCCCTAAAATAATGGCTCTGTCTGTACCATGACCTTTGCCGGTTTTGGCGAGCGAACCAAATAAAACGACATTTAATCCGGTTATATCGTGAAGAAGATTACGGGAATCGATTTTTTTCAGGAAACTGAGGGCAGCCTTCCAGGGACCCATCGTATGAGAACTTGATGGGCCTATGCCTGTTTTGAACATGTCAAAAACACTGATTCGCTCACCCGTATTGATCATTGATCTATAACCTTTTAATCATCCAGTCCAACATGTATGTACATACGTCTAATCTGTCTTTTTCGTTGTGCAGTTCGTGCCTCAAATCATTCCATAGTTTAAGGGTTATCATATTACCGGAACTTGCTGCCATCCGGGCGGTAGCTTCCCATGAAGTGATCCGGTCTTCCTTTCCATGCATCAATAAAACAGGATAGGTGATACGATACGCATTTTCCATGGCAAAGGCGCTATCTTTTCTAATGCTGTTAAAGAGCCTGGCTGAAATTTTACCATGATTTAAGGGATCGTCCAGGTATTCTCTGCCTTTATGTGGGTCATGGGTCAATTCCATGGGATCGATGTCGATGGGCAGTGTGACGAACGGAAGGATCCGTCCCAAAACAGCAGCAAGCAGGGTCTTCCATTTTGGGGGTTCGAAGGCCAGTTTAAGCCATGGAGATGAAATAACAAGTCCCCTGATTTCCCTGGACCGATGCGTGAGGGCATAACTAAAGCCCAGGGTTCCTCCCATGCTGTGACCGAAGAGAAACAGGGGGTGGTCTGTATATCTCTTTCTGGCTTCAATAAGAAGGGCATGTACGTTTTGCCTCGCCAGTTCAATCCCGTTGATATGTCCTCTTCTTCCGGGGGATTTGCCATGACCGTGCTGGTCAATTCCTATAACTGCCATGCTTTGATCAACAAAAAATGAAGCCAGGTTTTCGTATCGGTGTATATGATCACTCAACCCGTGAAGAATGGCGAGCACGGCCCTGATATCTTTTTTAGGCTGCCAGGCCTTACCATACAGATTGGTACCATCCCCACTTTCGATATAAAATTCTTTTTCGATCATTGGCTACGTTAAAGGAATAATCATGAAATTTATCAATTATAAAAGGATTATAAAATTTACCGGGAAAAGAATAATGAACGGCTGATCATTTTTTTAATTTTACAGCCATAAATTCGTTAGTTCTGTAATCAGAAAAAAAATTAAATTGAAAAAAGCATTTATTATATTTTTTATCGCAGCCCTTGTTACGGCGGGTTATTTTTATTTGCAGCATTATTTTGATAAGCAGGAAACTGATGTGTGGGAACTGGTTCCCGGCAATGCCCTGGCTGTCTACGAAACCGATATCCCGGTGAAGGTCTGGAATGAATTTCTCACCCTGCCGGTCTGGGAGAACCTGTCTAGTATACCCGAATTCAACAGCGTCAATGAAAAACTTATCGAGCTTGACAGTGTTACCGGTGGCAAGGGGGAAATTGAACGGTTATTGAGAGATGAAAACCTTCTGATCTCCATACATAAAATATCGAATACAGCCCTGGATGCCATCCTGTATGTAACCATAAATACCGGTGAAAAGAAACGTATTATAAATACCATTACCGATCATTATAATAACCAACCCGGTCTGGATCACCAAATCAGGAATTACGAAGATTTCAATATACATGAAATGATCTCCCATGAAGGAACAGCATTTACTTTTCTGGAATACAAGGAGTTTTTTATTGGTAGTTCCACACCCTTTCTGGTCGATGATGTGATCCGGAATATCAGCAGGGATTTTAAAAAAAATTTCAGGACGGAAATGGCAGAAATATTCCAGGCCAAACCTATTGAAACGGATCAGGGGAATCTATACATCGATATGACTAAAATACCGGACCTTATCCGTAATTATATCAGGCCGGTGGAAATGAATGAAAACAGTAACATTATCCATCACCTGGCAAAGGCCATGTACTACGACCTGTCTTTTGAAGGGAACCGGATATTTCTGAATGGTTCGGTTCTTCAACCAGCCGGTGGGGACAGGTATTATCTGTCTACTTTTTATGATCAGGATCCGCAGTCAATAGAAACGGTGGAATATCTTCCTTCCATGACCGCCTCGTATCTCAATTTTACTTTTGATGACTTTATAAGCTGGCGACAGGCCGTTGACCGATACTGGGAAGTGCATCATCCGGAAAACCTGAGGAACAAGATCAATTTTTTCCAGGAAAATAACACATATGAAAAAGATTTCTATCTATGGGTTGGAAACGAAATCGGAGTAGCTACTTTACAGTCGATCAACATCGATGAACCTGATAAGCTGATATTGATAAAAGCTGACAAGATGAATGAGGGATTGAATGTCCTCGATGAGCTTACGCTCCATGTGAATCATCAAAACAACGATACCTTGCTCTATGAGAATTATTCAGGGATCACCATTAAAAGACTGAATATTGAAGAATTTCCGGCCACCATCATGGGTGAAGAATTTTCCGGTTTCGAAAGTTCGTATTATGCTCCCGTTAAAGACCTGATCGTTATCGGTAATTCATTTGATGTGATTAAAATGTTGTTAAATGATATAGAAAATGATAATACCTGGGGTAAATCATTGAACTTTGTCCAGTACTTTGAAAATATTCAGAGGAAAGCAAATCTGAGTTATTTTGTTAATTTCAATCACGCCTGGAATACATTCTACAGCCGGCTGAACGATACCTGGAAAGAATTTTTCAACCAGTATGATCATCAGTTCAAGCATTTCGATTATATTTCATTTCAGTTCAGCAATATCAATGATAATTTTTATACAAGCGCAGCCCTGCAGCACAGGCCCCGGACTTCAACTATTCAAACTCCAGCGTCCTTTCTCATCGAACAGATGGCTGTTACTGATCATCCTGTTGTTACCAGGCCTTTTGTGGTAAGAAGTCATCTTGACCGGTCATTGGAAACGGTGGTGCAGGATTCTGCAGATTATCTTTACCTGATAGGGTCGGAGGGTAATATTTTATGGCAGGATTCTGTTGGTGAACGCATCAGGGGAGAACTGTATCAGGTTGATTTTTATAATAATAAAAAGTTGCAGTATTTTTTCGCTACGCGCCAGGGTCTGTATATTATCGACCGGAATGGTGAGTATATTACCGATTTTCCTGTTTATTTTGAAGAGCCAATCGAAGTGGAGTGGGTCAACGTGATCGATTATGATAACAGTAAACGATACCGTTATCTGATTGCAGATACCGATGGTCGATTATATCTCTTCGATAAATATGGTGTGTTGCTGGAAGGGTGGGACCCCAAGGAGCTTTCCGGCTCACTTTCTACTGTGCCTTTCCATATCCGGATAAACGGAAGGGATTGCATGGTCGCTATTGAAGAAAATGGAATGGTCAATATGTTTCATCGAAGAGGAAATCCATATGAGGGTTTTCCTGTGAATTTTGAATTTCAGATAAAAGGACCGGTTTTCGTTCAAAAAGGGAACGGTTTTGAAAAATCCATGATCCATACGATTCTGCAAACAGGTGAAATAAATAAAATCAATCTCAAAGGGGAGATCGTAAGCAGGAATCAACTCTACCGGCCGGGAAAGGAGAGTTATTTTGAGATAATCCCCGATGTATTGGGTAAAACTTATGTGATCACCAGGCAGGATTTTAATAATTTCAGCATAATAACACCGGATGGAAAAGAGATTTTTGAAGAAGAACTCCTGTTTTCGGACCATCTTTCAGTTCAATATTATAATTTCAGTGCAGGCAATCAAATTTTTGCGCTTACTGATAAACAACAGGGATTCACTTATTTGTATGATGGTAACGGGAATCTTATTAATCAGCAACCTGTTGAAAGCGGATTTGAAATCGGCCTGATCTATTCCGAGGTGAATAATAATTATAAACTATATACCTGTTATGGAAATCAATTTACGATCTCTTCCTTTTACAGAAGATAAAAGGAGCAACACAAGGTGGATCATATCCGGTATGCTTTCCTTATTATTGCTTTTCCTTTGTTTTGTTCCCGCCAGGGCGCAGGAATATGACACACTGGATGTTTCATTAAACAGCCCCTACCAGGCTGTGTATACGCATCTGAGTTATCTCCAGGACAATAACTATAAACCGGAAATTGCCGCTCAGCCCTTCCTGCAGGAAGGAGTAAGTCTGAACCAGGCCAGGGAAGCCGCTATAAAACTAAAGCAGATATTAGACGGACAGGGCATATACTTGAATATTGATGAAATACCCAATAAACCGGATTATCTTGATTCGGCTTCCAACAGGCACCGTTATGTGTTGACCAGTGAATACCCGGATATTTACCTGTCGAAGCAGGACGGCAAATGGATCTTTTCCAGATCGAGCATCTCGAGGATAATGGATCTGCATGAAGAAGTATTCCCGCTGGGTACCGACCAGTTGCTGAAAGTTTTGCCCCGTTTTGGCGATTCCCAGTTTGTCGGCTTATATGTATGGCAACTGCTGGGGATCCTGATCATCATTGTTTTATCCTTTGTGGTCCATATTCTCTTTACATTTCTTTTTGAAAAAATCATTATAGCGCTGCTGAACCGGTACGGGTACAAGGAAGTGGCCCATTCATTGATTAAACCTATTGCCAAACCCATCAGTTACCTGGTTATAGTGCCCATCCTGATGGTACTGGTTCCGGTGCTGCAATTGCCCGTTACACTGGGCCGGTATGTCATAATCGGTCTCGATATTCTTTGGCCGGTTTTCCTCACGGTGGTCTTTTATCGCCTGGTAGATGTATTCGGAATATATATGCTGAAAGTGGCCCATCGAACCGAATCCACCCTTGATGATCAGCTGGTACCCCTTTTGCGGAAGATCTTCAAAACTTTTGTCATTATTATCGGGGTATTGTATGTGCTCATCAACCTCGATTTGAATATCATTCCTTTCCTGACCGGGCTCTCCATTGGCGGTCTTGCCTTTGCGCTGGCCGCACAGGATACCCTGAAGAATTTTTTCGGCTCACTAATGATATTTGTCGACAGGCCTTTCCAGGTGGGTCACTGGATCACCAGTGGGGATATTGACGGGGAGGTGGAAGAAGTGGGATTACGATCCACACGGGTCAGGACTTTCAGGAATTCACTGATCTATGTGCCCAATGCCATGCTCGCCGACCGGATGATCGATAACCATGGATTGAGGGTTTATCGAAGATTTTTCACCACGGTGGCCATCACATACGATACGCCACCGGGATTGATCGAGGTTTTTATTGAGGGCCTCAATAAACTGGTTGAAAATCATCCTCATACCAGGAAAGACAAGTATCATATTTTTCTCAATGATTTTGGTGATTCCTCTTTGAACATCATGTTTTATATCTTTTTTGAGGCGCCTAGCTGGGCTCTCGAGCTTCAATACCGGCACGAGATCATGATCAGTATAGTTGAAATGGCTGAAGAGCTGAATGTGAGGTTTGCCTTCCCCACCAGAAGCCTTCATATGGAAACCTTCCCTGATAAATCAAGCTTGACTCCCGTATATGGGGAGGATCAGAAAGCATTTCAGAAAAAAATGAATGAATTTATTGAGGATAAGAAAAAGAAATTAAGAAAATAAGCCTATGAAATTCGGTACCAAAGTAATTCATGCGGGAATAAAACCAGATTCAGCTACGGGGGCGATCATGACACCCATCTACCAGACCTCCACCTATGTACAGCAATCACCGGGCAAACATAAGGGATATGAATATTCCAGGACACAAAATCCTACGCGCAAGGTGCTGGAGGAGAATATTGCCTCACTGGAAAACGGTAAGCACGGCTTATGCTTTGCCTCAGGTATGGCGGCTATCGATGCCGTATTGAAACTGCTGAAGCCCGGTGACGAAGTTATATCGACCAATGATCTTTACGGGGGCACCTACCGGCTTTTCGTCAAAGTGTTTTCAAAATATGGTATCCGCTTTAAATTCATCGACATGAGTGAGCCCGGGGCAGTAGCCGGCCATATTACCGGTAACACCCGGCTTATCTGGCTGGAAACACCCACGAACCCGATGATGAATATCATTGATATTAATTCGATAAATAAACAGGTTGGAGATAAGGATATTCTGATTGCCGTAGACAATACCTTCGCTACACCCTGTCTGCAACTCCCGCTGGATCTCGGTGCTGATATTACATTGCATTCAGCCACCAAATACCTGGGTGGTCATTCGGATGTGGTGATGGGAGCCATAGTGGTCAATGACAAGGACCTGGCTGAACGGCTTTATTTCATTCAGAATGCCAGTGGTGCCGTACCCGGTCCGCAGGATGTCTTTCTGGTGATTCGTGGCATTAAAACACTTGAATTACGAATGCACCGGCATTGTTCCAATGCCGGCCTGGTGGCTGATTTTTTAGCAGATCATCCGGCGGTCGACAGGGTGTACTGGCCCGGACTGAAAAACCATAAAAACCATGATGTGGCAAAGGATCAGATGAAGGATTTCGGTGGTATGATCTCATTCACCTTAAAGCATAACCGCTTGACCGATGCCGTAAACTTTCTCGAAAACGTCAGGATTTTTTCCCTGGCCGAATCCCTGGGTGGTGTTGAATCCCTTTGCGGCCATCCGGCCACCATGACCCATGCCAGTATTCCCCGGGAAGAACGTGAAAAGGCCGGGATCAGCGATACGCTTATCCGTCTGAGTGCAGGCATTGAGGACCCGGAAGATCTTCTGGACGACCTGAAGCAGGCGTTAAATAATATTTAACCTGATTTAACAGAATTTTTATCTTTCCGCTGCAACTCTTACCCTGCCTTTAGCATCTATAGTAATAAAAGCGGTAAGGCATGAAAGGCGAAATAAAACTATACCTGGGGATCTGTGTCATCATTTCGGCATTATTACTGTATCAGAAAAGCGGGATAATCAGTAAACATAATACCTCCATCACAGAGGTGAACACACTGGAAGCCTTTAATCAGTTGCTCGTGGATGCCGAATGCAACCTGTTCCTGATAGAGGGTCAGGAGGAAGGTATCCTGCTGGAAGGTTCCGTCAACAGGCTCACCCAGCTGGAAACTAATTTCAGCTATGGTTGTATTACTGTACGGGATAAAAGCAAAAAGTTGATGTCAGAGATCCGGGATTTTTTTACGGGAGATAAGGATGAACTGAACATTTATATTACAGTGAATGATATTGAACAATTAACCCCGATTATTCATAAACCATTCTCAAAATAAACAGTTTTTACTATTTAAAATATTTATTATCAGGTAGTTACAAAAAGGGATTAACCCCTGATAAGCGCAATTCAGTAGCCTATTTCTGGGCTATTTGATTAAGTATAAGAATTTCAAAACCCTATATAATTCTTTGATTATCAATAAATTGCGCTTAATCGGCCCTTCGGGCGAAAAATTTATGAATTTTTCGGGTTAAATTTTTCACATTCGCTGAAATCACCGGAAATCAAATATAAAGACGAAGGGGTGATCGGTGTATTCGTAAAAAAGGGTGAACCGTTGATCGTGGAATCAGGAAAAGTAAAAAGCTGCGTCTGATTAATATCCCCCCAGGTATTTTCTGAACCCCCATTCCAGGGTGATCAGCAGGAGGATGAAGAAAAACAGCCATTTCATGTTGATAATAGCCAGATATTTTTCTGAACTGATGATCATCGATTTATCCTCAGGTTCACCAAGGTCTTCCATAAGCTGATTCGTATCCGACCACCTGTAAAATTCTCCTCCGGTCCGGTCGGCCAGTTGATTAAGCAGGTTGTGGTTGGCCGTCAGGGTGATGGTTTCGAGCTGCATCTTTTCAACGGAAAACATGCCTTCGGCCTGCCTGAGTTCGCCTTCAATTTTTGAACTCGCCTGGTAACGGTAAACACCGGGATTGAGCCCGCTTACCCGGAATCTTGTATTGGCAGGACTGGTCACATAGGTAAAATTCCTGGTGCTGTCGCTTTCACTTAGGATAGTCAGTTCAATTTTATGACCGTAAACCTCTTCGTATATATCATTATATATTTCAGTCTCGAAAATGACGGGCTCATTTTCCCGGTTTTCATTTTTTACCGGATACACCCTGAATTTTCTCTTATCTTCCTTGGCGTTTAAATATTGAATCACTTTGCCAAACAGATCATCGAATCCTTCGAAATCCTGTGTTTGACTGAATTCATGCAGACGCCACTGCCATAAACCTTCACCCGTGAGTACAGCCTCCTTACGGGCCTGGTTTTTTGAAATCACGAGGAGCGGTTTGTTGGTGGTCACCTTTCCGACTCGCTGGTTCAGCAGCACCTCAAGATTCCCTGTCAGGGTATATTCCCCGAATGGAACACTCAAGGGGGGCAGATCGGCTAGGATACTCCGTGTGCCATCCTCTATATTAAATAAGGTATAATCGGGATTCAACGATGGGAATACCAGGTCATACTGATTCCTGATGGGACTTATCGACAATATGCCGTTCATTCTGTTGAATTGATTAATGCTGACCTGGCTCCCCAGGATGTATAAAGCCGGTATTTCATCCTGCTGCAATCGTTCCAGTACAGAACCGAATGTATTCTTTCGATCAGGGAGCTGATGTAGAATGGCCAGGTCGTATTGATCCTCCCGGTATTCATGGATCCCGTTCACCACCAGATCCACCTCGAAATTTTCATTTTTTTCAATGACATTTCGAAGTGGTTTTATATCCGGATGCGGAGCAGGGGCCAGAAACAGGATCTTATTTTTTCCTTCCACCACTTCTATAAAAGCATCCCGGATATTATTATCAGTCGAAAATTCCTCATCTAAAGGGCGGATTGATACCCTGTATCTTTGGATGCCGCTGTTTTCGGCCGTTAACTGAAACTCTACTTCCTGTATTCCATCATTCCGGTCTAATGTGATATTCCTGCTGTCCACCACACGGTTATCCTTAATTATTTCCACGTTAATGTTTCTTCCCCGGAAACCGTTGTTGGCTACTTCAGCCCGAAGAGGGAAAAGATTGCCCTGGTAAACGATCTTATTGTAAATTACCGATTTCAGTATGATATCCCTTTTCGGCACGGTATCGCCTACACCCACACTATATACAGGAAAGGGATAATTGGTATAAATGGGGGAAATCCCCTGATTATAAATGCCATCGGAAATCAGGATCACTCTCGATAGATTCCGGCCTTCATAATCGTTTTCGATAGTCTTCAATGCTGCGCTCAGGTTTGTAATATCCTGATTGAAAGTTAACTCCTGAATATCCGTAATGGCTTCACCCGAAAGATCCCTGAACTCAACCTCGTAATCTTCATCCGGGATCTCCTGCATAAACTGCCCCAGGTTTTCCCTGAAGGTATTGAGTTCGTCTTCCGTATAGGTAGCTTCGATCGACCTTGAATTATCGACAGAAACCACTACAGCCGGTTCTATAATGGTGTTCTGGATCTGCCGCACCAATGGGCCAAGTAATAAAAAAGTTATTATGGAGACCGTGATAAACCGGGCTGCACCCAGGAGAAGTGACTGTTTACCGGTCCATGGATTTTTACCCTTATACAAAAGAAAGGCATATCCCAGTCCCGCCAACAGGCACAGGATCACAAACCATGGAGAGGTTTCAAATAAAATCCGCTTATCCATATCCTTTTCTGTTCTTTCGTTATCCCCGCATGCCGATAGCCCGGTTATTCCAAACCATCACGATTTTTAAGAATATCCGAACCGGTTTTGGTCAGGTAAGCATCCCCCCATTGACCTGAATTACCTGGCCGGTAATATAGGAGGACATATCTGAACCGAGGAAGACCACACAATCGGCGACGTCTCCGGGGGTGCCACCCCGTTTCAACGGAATATTTTCGACCCAGGATTTGACAATATTTTCATCCAGTTTTTCGGTCATTTCCGTTTCAATAAAACCCGGAGCGATCGCGTTACACCGTATATTCCTTGAACCGAATTCCAGCGCCACGGATTTGGTAAAACCGATAATTCCTGCTTTGGATGCCGCATAATTAGCCTGCCCCGCATTTCCCTTGATGCCGACCACCGAAGTCATATTGATAATAGAGCCCGAACGTTGTTTCATCATCGTTCTGGCGGCTGCTTTTACCGTATTAAAACAGGATTTCAGGTTTATATCGATCACCTTATCCCACATTTCTTCTGTCATTCTCATCAGCAGGTTGTCATTAGTAACCCCGGCATTATTGACCAGCACATCCAGGGTTTCAAAATCCTGAACTACCTCATTGATCAGTTTTTCGGCAGCTTCAAAGTCAGAGGCGTCCGAGCGATATCCCCTGGCCTTTACTTTGTAGGTGTCCACCAATTCTTTCTCCAATGCCTGGCCTTTTTCCACACTGGATAAATAGGTGAAAGCAATGTCGGCACCTTCCTCAGCACACTTTTTTGCAATACCATTGCCTATGCCTTTGGAAGCACCTGTTACAAGAACGGTTTTGCCTTCTAATAATTTCATATTAATTGTATTTAATGTTGGATTAATTGACCTTTTATCAATCAAAAATATATCTTCCCCGGATAAATACTAAATTATACCTCCATTGATTTATCCTGTTTTACCTGGGCAAAGAAGAAAATTATTTTCCACCTGGAGGGTGATTATTCATTATTATGTCGTTTCATACGGCATAAAAAACATATTTTTGTTACAGTGTGTATATTTATGGATCAATAATAAATAATAATTACTTATGGCTTCATATGATTTAATTGTAATAGGGAGTGGTCCCGGTGGATATGTGGCAGCTATCAGAGCTTCTCAGCTGGGAATGAAAGTGGGTGTTGTGGAAAGAGAAAGCCTTGGTGGAGTTTGCCTGAACTGGGGATGTATCCCGACAAAAGCGCTTCTTAAAAGTGCACAGGTCTTTGAATATATCAAACATGCCAAGGATTATGGTATTAAGGTGGGTGATTCATCAGCGGATTTTCCTGCCATGGTCAAAAGAAGCCGTGATGTAGCTGATGGTATGAGTAAAGGGGTACGGTTCCTGTTCAAAAAAAATAAGATCGATGTGCTTGAAGGATATGGCCGGCTTGTTTCCAATAAAAAGGTAGCTGTCGAGGATAAGTCCGGCACGACGACCGAATATACGGCCAATTATATCATGATTGCCACCGGTGGAAGGTCAAAGGAGCTTCCGTCGTTGCCTATCGATCAAAAAAAGGTGATTGGTTACAGAAAAGCCATGTCGCTGGAAAAGCAGCCCAAATCGATGGTAGTGGTTGGTTCGGGTGCGATAGGGGCTGAATTTGCTTATTTTTATAATGCTTTGGGTACCGAAGTGACACTCGTAGAATTTCTGCCCAATATTGTACCGCTTGAAGATGAGGAAGTATCCAAACAACTGGAAAGGATCTATAAAAAAGCGGGGATTAAAGTGATGACCAGCTCTGAAGTCACTTCTGTCGATACCAAAGGTAAAAAATGCAAGGTTAAGATCAAGACAAAAAAAGGAGAGGAAGGAGTTGAAGCGGATATCGTTCTTTCGGCTGTGGGCATAGCTACCAATATCGAGGATATCGGCCTCGACAAGTTGGGCATAGAAACCGAAGGGGATAAGATCAAAGTGGATGAATTTTACCGTACCAATGTGTCCGGTGTGTTTGCTATAGGTGATGTGGTAAAAGGACCTGCCCTCGCCCATGTGGCTTCCGCTGAAGGGATTATCTGTGTGGAAAAAATCAATGGTCTGGATCCGGAGCCTTTGAATTATAACAATGTGCCGGCCTGCACCTATTGTGTTCCGGAGATCGCTTCGGTGGGATACACAGAAAAAGCAGCCACAGAAGCAGGTTACGAGATCAAAGTAGGCAAATTCCCCTTTACCGCATCAGGAAAGGCCAGTGCAGCCGGCGCCAAGGAAGGGTTTGTCAAGGTGATCTTTGATGCCAAATACGGTGAATGGCTTGGGGCCCATATGATCGGGCTTAATGTTACTGAAATGATCGCTGAAGTAGTTGCTGCCAGAAAACTGGAAACCACCGGCCACGAGATCATTAAATCGGTGCATCCGCATCCTACCATGTCAGAAGCCGTAATGGAAGCCGCCGCCGCCGCCTATGATGAGGTAATTCACTTATAAGGTTCCGGTTAACCATATCGTCGGAGAACCCAGCATAAAAATGCAAGGGATGTTTTATATATTGAGCCTGCCATGGCGGGATCAATGACTGGCAGTGCTGGATCCTGAATCCTCCCAGGATATTGTTTCCAAAGCTGACGGTCTGATTCTTTTGTAAAGAAGGATTGCCGATTGTTTTTCTGGAATATTTCGCAGGATCATAAAAATATTGATATGAGTTCAATGTGGATTTAAAAATAGTTGAATTAATTCCCAATTATTCTTAACTTTTTCCTCTCTAATTAATCCTAACCGTTGAGCAATCATGAAAAGGTTTACTCTCACCGCATTTTCTTCCCTTTTAATGCTTCTTTTCTTCACCCTGGGATTTACAATCCTTAAAGGTCCATCGTCCTCGATAAGTATCCGGGATGCAGAGATGTTATATGATATTCATCCCAAAACGCTCTCCCGGGATATTATGTACCCTGATAAACTGTCCCCGCAGGGCAGGCTGATTGGATTTTTAATGGAAGGGGATCTTTGGGTCTACGATCCGACAGGGATGAAAGAAAAGAAAGTGGCTGAAAGCGATAAACTGGACTGGATCAACAGTTTTGAGTGGCAGGGAAATAAATCTCATGTAAAAATAAACGGGATCAGTAAAGGGAAAAAGGCAACTGTAATTATTCAACTGGATGGCTCTGATAAACCGGAAATGGAGATTCCGCAATCATTCCGGACATTTTCCATGGGAGATAATGATGTGTATGCATACAATTACTGGGATGAGGCAGAGAATGAAGGCGGGCTTTATCTTAAAACGGCAGAAATGGATCAGCCTCGGTTGATACTCCCGGAAATCTATCCCTTTTCATTTGCCTTCTCACCGGATGGAAATACGTTAGCCTTTTTATATCCTGAAACAGAAGACAACCTCATTTTGACTTCCTATCATATTAAGGATAAAAAATCAGAAACACTGGCACATCATCTTGATGGTTCCGAAAACTCAAGGATAGGTTTTACCAGTGACGGAGGACATATATTGCTCAGCCTGGCCGGAAAAGACCCGGCCAAACTGGAAAGTAAACATGAGCCTTATGCTGACAGGGATATGGACATTTTTGCGGTAGAAACGGGTACGGGGAATATATTTTCTGTCATGTCGGAAGAAAGTGACGATCTTCTTGTAGGAGTTGATGATGACAAGGTATACTGGAATATTTCAAAGCCTTTGGTTAAATCTGTTTTAGTGTCTTACCCGGAAGGTAAAATAACACCACTCATATCGCAACAGTCCTTATTGCCCTCATGGCATCCAAAGGGTAAGACCATCGCTTTGGTATATGGGGACTGGCGTCTTGCGGATTCTCCTCTCAACTGGGATCTGGGAGTGGTTGAAATAAATAAATCAGGCAAGGTGACAGGGGAGCTTTCACCACTAATTAATGGATTTCATGAAGATTTCGGACTATCCTGGTCTCCCGATGGCAGGTGGATCGCCTATCAGTCTCATAGAAGCAAGGAGCCTGTAATGTACTACAGCAGTGAAAACAGTACGGATGATATATACCTGAAGCCAGCGGATGGAGGAAAAGAAATCAGGTTAACCGACTTTTGCCGGGACACATGGGTCCCTGACTGGTCACCGGATGGCAAAAGCATCGTATTTTGTGCTTCTGACCGCAACACAGGCGAGGGCCGGATGAAGCCATGGATACTTGCGATCGACGATAATGGCAAAGTCAATCAAACACAACCTCTGATCGCAGATGAAATTCCCGGTGAGGTATTTTCTGCCATGTGGTCGCCGGATGGAGAAAAACTGGCCCTGGAAGTGTCGGACCGGACAGAAAACAGATCGATCTGGCTGGTTAACCGGGATGGGGAAAATGCAAAACATCTGATCAGCTATAAAGGACTGACCCTGGTTTCAGGGCTTGATTTTACTCCCGATGGGAAGGAGATCATTTTTTCTGCCTATGATGGAAGTCATCATCAGTTATTTCAAATCCCGGTTAACGGTGGAGAAAAAAAGAGGATAACATCAGGTCCATATGATATAATTTTCCCCCAGGTGTCGCCGGATGGTCAAAATATTGCAGCCACTGTATTCAGGAACACCAAACAGCTATGGGTGGCGGATATCGTGATCCAGTGATAATAAAAGCCCTTAAAGATCAAAAAAGCCGGCCCCGACAACAATCAGACCGGTTTTTAGTACTGGGTGTGCGATCGGGGGGATTCGAACCCCCACACCTTGCGGCACTGCCGCCTGAAGACAGCGTGTCTACCAGTTTCACCACGATCGCATTATACGGATGCAAAAGTACAAAATTAATCTTTAACTTGTACGAACTTTTTCATACAAGATCACAGGCTTCCGGAGGCATCCAGTGTGCGTCTTTTCCTTCCCATTTTACGTTGCAACCTATCGGATTGGTTACAGGAACGGAGATATTTTTGCCGGATAAATGTTCTTCAAGAGCCTGATCCAGATTATTCACGGTCATACGTGATGGATCCCTGGGGTTGTCGATCCCTCTTCCCGTGTAGATCAGTTTCCTGTCTTTGTCGAAAACATAAAAATGAGGAGTGCGGAGAGCGCCATACCGAAGGGCCACATCCTGCGATTCATCGTATAAATATTTCCATGGGAATTGTTTTTCCTTCATACGTTGAACCATATGATCAAAATCATCCTCAGGATAGGTTTTAGCACTGTTCGAATTGATGCCCACAAATTTTACCCCCTGATCGGCATATTTCAGGACGGTCTCCCGGGTTATCTCATCCGATCCCAATACATAAGGGCAATGATTACAGGTAAAAAATACCACAAGCACTTCAGCATCCTTAAAATCGTCGAGTGCATACTGTTGCCCGTCTGTGGCCGGTAACCTGAATTCCGGGGCCTGGTCTCCGATCTCTATAGTAAAAGCCATCTGTTTTTTTGATTAAATTTTTAAAATGGAGCATAAAATTAAAGAATAATAAATTAATTTTTACATTCCTTACCGGTAAACAGTCGCTTTATTGGCAGGAGAATTTATTATCATTGCAAACAATATAGCTCATTAATCTATATGAAAAGGATTACATGGATAATTGTATTAATCATCTTATTTTCCTGTAAGAATATGGAAAAAGCCGATATAATATTTACCAACGGTAACGTTTTTACACTTGATCCCAACCAGCCACGAGTGGAAGCTGTGGCTGTTAAAAACGGTCGTGTACTGCAAGTGGGAGATTCGAAGGATGTAATGAAACGCTCAGGCCATGGAACGGAAGTGGTCGATCTGGAAGGAAACTTCATGACGCCCGGGTTTATTGACGGCCATGGACATTTTATGGGTATGGGGTACAGTCTCATGGAGCTCAATCTGCTCCATACCGACAATTATGTTGAAGTGATTGACCAGGTGAAAAAAGCGGTTGAAAACACACCGCCCGGTGAATGGATAACCGGAAGGGGATGGCACCAGGATAAATGGGATACGGTAGCCGGTAAAGAAGTGGACGGATTCCCTACTCATCATTTATTGAGTAAAGTGTCAGAAAGTCATCCTGTCGTATTGGTCCATGCGAGCGGACATGCCCTGCTGGCGAATCAAAAAGCCATGAACCTTGCAGCGATCACGTCTCAAACCGGTTCTCCTGAAGGAGGAGAGATTATCAAAGATGAAAACGGTATGCCTACGGGCCTCTTTAATGAAACGGCGATGGGATTGATAAACCGGCATATCCCGGAAAAGAATGAACAGTCGGATCTTATAGCCTACCGGCTTGCCACTGAAAATTGTCTGAAAGAGGGGATAACCGGCTTCCATGATGCGGGTATAGGGCAGGAATATATCGATTGGTTTAAACGGATGGTAAAGGAAGATAAGGCCCGGATAAGAATATATGCCATGCTGGATGGCAGTGATGAATCCCTGCTTGATCGATTTTATAACACCGGGCCCTATATCGATTCAGTCAGTAATCTGCTAACCATCAGGTCGGTGAAATTATTTGCCGATGGAGCGTTGGGCTCCCGGGGGGCCTGGCTGGCTGATGCTTACTCGGATATGCCCGATCATTTCGGCCATTCCGTAACGGGACCGGATTATATCAGGCATGTCTCGGTAAAGTCGACACAAAACGGGTTTCAAACGGCAACGCATGCTATCGGCGACCGGGCTAATCATGAGGTATTGGATATCTATGAGGAAATACTTAAAGAAAATCCAAATGAGGAAAATCCACGGTTCAGGATAGAACATGCCCAGCATTTGCTGGAAGAAGACATACCACGCTTTGACGAACTGGGTGTAATACCCTCCATGCAGGCCATCCATATGTCATCCGACAGGCCATGGGCCATTGAAAGACTGGGAAAGGAAAGAATTGAGGCGGGGGCCTATGTCTGGCAAAAACTGCTGGGATCGGGAGCGAGGATCGTGAATGGTACGGATGTACCGGTTGAACCTTTATCTCCGATACAATGTTTTTATGCCGCGGTAACCAGAAAGACCCTGGAAGGATATCCACCTGGCGGATTCGAGCCGGATCAGAAAATGACCCGGGAACAAGCTATCCGGTCTTACACCCTGAATCCTGCCTATGCCGCTTTTGAAGAAAAAGTAAAAGGTTCAATTGAAATAGGTAAACTGGCTGATTTTACGGTCTTTTCCAACAACCTGCTTTCTGTTCCTGAAGAGGAGATCCTGAATACACATGTGGTCATGACCATTATAAACGGAGAGGTTCTATATCGATATCATGAATAATCAATGATCGCTTTACAAAGCGATACCATCACCCGTTCGAGGCCGGGCATGGTCAAAGCAATCCTGCCGGTGTAGGGGGAACCGTGAATGGGCTGCATCTTTCGGTCCCAGGGAAATCCATTATGACCGCCTGTTTAGATTCTGATGCAAAAATGCCGGATAAAAGGGCGACTTTACTGAAAAATTTAAATTAATCGGGATATTATCCATCACGAGAGAATTTTTTTCGTATAAAATAAGGGTAAATGGCATTTTTTTTGTCGTAGTATTAAAAACAAGTGCATAAAATGGATATGAATAATGATTCACAGTTAGAAGAGAAGAATTTTTTGTTAAAAATGCCATGTAAGGCATCGCGTGATCCTCATGATCAACATTTCGATAATTATGATTTTGAAAATGGTTTTAGCAATTTGAAAATTATCGATATGTACAGAAAAAAAGGGGAAAAAGTAATGCAGCAGCATTTTGACAGTTGAATTATTCTGAAGATCAGTCGGTCGAAAATTTGGCACGTTTCAGGATTTCGCTCACATCTACTTCCAGTCCGTTTTCAAACCTGTAATCCCGGTAGGCCGTTACGATCTGAAGTACAATTTCATACCGGGTACTGTTCAGAATAAACCGTTCTGAAGGTTCGTATTCAGCCATGAAATGTTCAAGTTCTTCTCCTTCCAGTTCTGTGATCTGACGAACAATTTCTTTGTTATATTTATTTTCAAGCGTATTTTTTTTCTTCTCCTCCGCTTCCCGTATTACTTTTTCCCTGGCCAGAATTTCCTGCAACTTTTTATCCTGTTTATGTCGTCGGTTGAAAAGGTTGGCGAATGCGGTAATATAACCCGTTCCGGCCGAAGGTGTGCCATTCCAGTACGAGGCTCCGGGGGATCCCGGAGAACTGTTTATACGGATCGTATCCCGTTCTATATCTTTTAAATAAAATCCCTTCATCGGGTCGGTCGCATAAAAATCCATCGCATCAAGCATGTAGGTTTTGGGATTTAGCCTGATGGTCAAAAAGTTGTTATTGCGCAACGTATCGGTCACCGGGAGAAAAAAATCTTCATAGCCTATGGCGGTGAATTTGAGAGAATCTCCGATATCGACATGAAATGAAAAATTGCCATGATCATCTGCTGAGGTCCCTTTGTTCAGATCAATATTCACGATATGGGTGAAGGGTACCCGCTCACTGGTTTTATTGTCATATACAATACCGGAAAGTTTTATTTTCCCGGATGTTTTTTCATTCTGTGCATTGATTGTGCCTGTCCCCGTGAAAAGTAAAAAAAGAAAGGCTATGGTCAGCTTATATCCCACCTCAGGCTGTACTTTTGTTGTATTGTAGTATACGAATATAACGAATTCAAGGGTTTAATTCATAAATAAAAGAATTTGTTAGTATCAGTTTATATGGTGTTTTATATATTTATTGATGAAATGAATAACCATGAGTAAAACAGATATTCCAGCTCTCGTAAAAGATGATCCCTGGCTCGAGCCTTATGCTGATGAGATCAGGGACCGAATAAGAAGGTATGAACAAATGCGTACCACCATTGAATCCGAATTTGGATCACTTGAAGCCTTTTCTTCAGCGTATCGGTATTTTGGTATAAATTATGATAAAGACAAAAAGGGATGGTGGTATCGTGAATGGGCTCCTGCTGCAGAGGCACTTTATTTTGTTGGCGATTTTAACCAATGGAACCGTTATGCTCACCCGATGAAAAGAAATGAACGGGGATATTGGGAGATCTTTTTAAATGAGGATGAGTTGCATCACGGCGACAGGGTTAAGGTTCATGTAGTCCATAACGGGCATGGTCGCGACAGGATCCCCGCCTATATCAAGCGTTGTGTTCAGGATCCGGAAACGCATGATTTTATTGGCCAGGTATGGCAACCGGATGAGTCTTTCAGATGGACTGATAAGGGCTTTAAACTGAAACCTGTTTATGAGGCCCCCGTTATTTATGAGGCGCATATCGGCATGGCGCAGGAAAAACAGGCTGTCGGCACATATGATGAGTTCCGTGAAAATATACTGCCCCGGATCCATAAACTGGGATATAATGCCATACAACTCATGGCTATACAGGAACATCCCTATTATGGTTCGTTTGGCTATCATGTATCGAATTTTTATGCAGCATCGAGCCGGTTTGGTACACCTGAAGAATTGAAGAGGTTGATCAATGAAGCACACAGGCTGGGCATAGCGGTAATTATTGATATTGTCCATTCCCATGCCGTAAAAAATATCGCCGAAGGGCTCAATGAATTCGATGGATCCGGTGACCAGTATTTCCATCCGGGAGAAAGGGGAGAGCATACCACCTGGGACTCCAAGTTATTCAATTACGGAAAACGGGAAGTTCAGCAGTTCCTTCTCTCCAACCTGGCATATTGGCTCAATGAGTTTCACGTGGATGGATTCAGGTTCGATGGGATCACTTCCATGATGTATTTTCACCACGGTGATTTCACCACGTTCGATCATTACGATAAATATTTTGTTGAAGGTGTGGAATGGGATGCACTTATCTATCTGCAACTGGCCAATAACCTGACCCATCGTTTAAAAAAGCATGCCATAACGGTGGCTGAGGATATGAGTGGCATGCCCGGATTATGCAGAAAAGCCGAGGAGGGAGGTCTTGGGTTTGATTTCAGATTGGGCATGGGGCTTCCTGATTTCTGGATAAAATACATGGAGACTAAAAGGGATGAGGACTGGAATGTATATGAAATGTGGCATGCTATGATGAACCGCCGGCATAAAGAAAAGACTATAGCCTATGTGGAGTCTCATGACCAGGCCATAGTGGGAGATAAAACCATGGCGTTCTGGCTTATGGACAAGGAGATGTACTATCATATGAAGGTAAATGATCAGCACCCTATTATTGATCGCGGAATTGCATTACATAAGATGATGCGGTTGTTTACCATTTCTCTGGGAGGAGAGGGGTATCTTAATTTCATCGGCAATGAGTTCGGCCATCCTGAATGGATCGATTTCCCCCGGCCCGGGAATAACTGGAGCTTTTATTATTGCCGGCGGCAGTGGTCCCTGGTGGAAGATGATAATCTGAAATATAAAAATCTAAATCAGTTCGATAAGGATATGATCCATTTGATCAGGGATAAAAGGATATTACAATCCATGCCGGCACAGCAGTTGAATATGGATGACCAGAACAGCGCGATCATATTTGAAAGAAACAACCTGGTATTTGCCATGAATTTTCATCCTCATCATTCCATCCCGGATTATGCATTCCACGCTCCGTCGAAGGGTAAATATAAAATCATTCTATGCAGCGATGAATCAAAATACGGAGGTTTTGACCGGGTAGACACAAAGATGATTTATTCAAGTTTCGAAATGGAAGGGGATCATATGCTCAGTATTTATCTGCCTAACCGGACTGCCTTAGTTATGGAAAAAGTGGGCTAGCCTGCCCCGATAATACCTTTTCGGCATAAATTTCAAGGGAGGCTAAAGCGTTTATATAAGCCACATAGGCATCATGGCAGGATTGGAACGGGCTGAAATAACCTGGTTTTTTACCATTGATCGTTTCATCATCGGATAGATATAGGAGGTGGTCAGTGCTCTGCAGTTTTCTCCATTGATCGATGAGCCGGTCATTCCGGCATTGTTTTATTTTTTCTTCAACAGCGTAAAGATATTTGACCGCTTCTTTTTGAAGGATATTGCCGGTCCATGCGGAAAGATCTTTCCGGTTTCCATGCCAAGTGACGGGGGTATATATTTCAAGGCTTCCTGCAGGTTTAAATTTATCAAGTGCTTCGGAGGGATGGATGAAATCGAGATCCGGATTTTTTAGTACATATTTTATGAACTTTTTCAGGAAACTGAAGATCCCACTGTATTTATGATGATGTTCTCCCAGGTTTTCTATATCGAATCCTATCACGATCAGATCTCCATCCATACCGGAAATCCGGTCTGTTAATTTTTTTGCCTCGGCAGTGTTCGTGGTGTTCCTGGGTGCTTTATAATTTGAAAACCACTGCGAAATAATCGGCTCTCTCACCAGCAGACGAATATTATTATGGGTGGCTTCCTCATAAATATGATACGGTGATCGTGAATTCAACATACGACGGGTTCCCTCAATGATGATACCCCGGTAATTCATCTGACCGATATAATTGGCCAGATCGGAACGATAGGCCAACTCGGCATTTCTGAAAACTACGGATTTTTTGTCAAGATATTTTTTTATTATTTCTTCCTGAAGGAATACCTGCTTTTTGAATTCTTCGGGAGAATAGAAAGAGGCGAAGGAATGATAGTAGGGCTCAGTAATGACTTCAATATGCTGATTACGAAGATATTTGCATAATCTCAGGAACATACCCGGGAAAAGTGTCCTCAGTTGTTCCATTAAGGTACCGGTGATGGAAACGGCAAACCTGAATTCTCCTTTATAATCTCCGATATGATCCTTCATCATTCTGATAACCGGCAGATAGGAATTACTCAGTACCTGTTTAAGGTAATATTTATTAACAGGCCTGTCTTCAAGGTCGGGCAGGTTGCCAAAATCGAAAAAGGAGATATTCTTTATGCGGCAAGGCTGATGAGCCTGTAGATATAAGCAAATGGAAGGCATGGATCAAATAATTTTCTGATATCCCCTGAGGATCTTTTCTGCACTTGCCTCCCAGGTTAGTTTTTTAATATCCCTGTAACCAAGATACACCTTTGCATTATACAGGTCCTGGTCTTCTAGAAGGCTGATGATATGGCCGGCCATGAGATCGGTATCCCAGAAGTCAGCGGTTAAGGCTCCACTGAGCACTTCCGCTGCACCCGACCTGCTTGTGATCACTACCGGCACACCAAACTGTACCGCTTCGAGAGCGGTAAGGCCAAAGGGCTCGGAAAGAGAAGGCATGCAGAATACATCCGACATGGATAGTAGCTTGTGGACTTTCTGTCGATCAAGGAAGCCGGTAAAATGGAGCTTCCGGCTGATCTCGCGATAGGCTCCTTCTTCGATCATTTTCTTTAATTTATCTCCCGTACCCGCTATGGCAAACCGCACCTTATCATATTTCCGGATCACTTTCTGAGCCGTTTCCAGAAAATATTCAGGCCCTTTCTGGAGGGTGATCCTTCCCATAAACAGCACTAACTTATCAGGGAAATTTTTCCTGGTCCTGGTTACTTTAATGGCATCAATTCCATTGTGTACCGGATATACTTTATTACCGGAAACACCATAATGTTCTTTGATTACGGAAGAGGTATAATTACTGACCGGGATGATCAGGTCTGCTTTCAACATCGAATTTTTTTCCAGTTCATAGATCCATCCTGCATTAACAGGCCCTACCCGGTCGAAATTCAATGAATGGACATGCAGAACCAGGGGCTTCCCGGATTCTTCTTTTAACCGGATCCCGGCCGGAAAGGTCATCCAGTCATGGGCATGAATAAGGTCGAATTCCAGTTTTTTCGCTATTCTGACTATTATTTCAGCATAATATCCTACCTTATCCACTACATTTTCTCCATAAAGATCGGCATCCCTGAACCGGTTATGAATATGATGTATATCCCTGGTTTTAATTTTTTCCTGTTCTGAGATCTTTTTTTCCCTGATCAGCCATCTGTTTTGTTCCCGGGGATAAGGATATATACTCACCTCAAGGTTTTTTTCCTTTACTGTTTCCTGAAATTCCCTGAGTTCGGTTTTTTCAAATATATCCTCTAGCTCAATATTCCCCAACCCGATAAGCTCTACACCGGGCATATTAAAGTTTTCATCGGTCCTGGGAAGGATCAGGGTAAGATCGGCTTTTTGAGAAACCGATTTGGCGATCCCATAGCATGCTATACCAAGGCCTCCACTAATGATAGGCGGAAACTCCCATCCTAACATTAATACTCTTGGTTTTTTCATGCAGCGTTTATGTTAAAAAAATGAAATATTTATATAGAAATGTAATTAATAATCAGTAAAACATATGCATGTGTAATGTAAAATTTTGCAAAAAAGTTTCTCCGGAAGATAAAATTATATTCGATTCAGAACCGGGAATAATTAGCCGGGCAAAAATTTCTCCGCCGATGTTTTATAAGCCAGAATATTCAATTCAAATTCTATGATTTACTGGTAGTTATAAATTTTTTCATAATACTGATAAGCCATCCGGTCGGCATCGAAATAGGGGACAATATCCGACATGCTGTTTTTAATGATCTGAAACCAGTCGTCCGGTTTACCATAATAGAGAGGGATTATGTCCTTTTCGAGAATATCCAAAAGGTGTTGCAGGTCGATCTGGTCCTGTTTATGAGAGGGCAGTGATTGATCTACCGGGGGCACGATAAAGGCATTGACCCCGTGTTTTGCGAATTCGGGGACCCATCCATCGTAGGTGCTCAGGTTGACCGCACCGTTCATGGCTGCTGTCATGCCGCTTGTTCCTGAAGCCTCCCGGGGTATCCGTGGATTGTTCAACCAGACATCGGCGCCATTCTTCAGCAGTCTCGATAATTTTAATTCATACCCCACGAGCACCGCAATATTGGTATACTTTTTACTTAAATGGACAATATGATTAAACGTGCTGATCCCATTATAATCCATGGGATAGGGCTTGCCTGCCCAGACAAATTGAACCGGTCTGTTTTTATCGGACAGGATTTTGACGAATCGTTCCTCATCCTGAGTAACCAGGTCGGCCCGTTTATAACCGGCGTAGCGCCTGGCCCAGACAATGGTTAGCACATCACGGTTGAATAACTGGCCGGTCTGATCGGCAATTTCCTCAAAAAGGGTATCCTTCATCTCCAGCTTTCTTTTTCTGAAAGCTTCGGGATCGTCATTTTCAATGCTGTTGTACAGTTCTTTATCGGCCCAGTACCGTTTATTCTGAGCATTGGTAATGGATATGATCTTGCAGATCCCCTCATGATTCGACCACATCTTATTGCTGACCTCCCCGTGTTTCCTGGATACGGCATTGGCCACGTTGGTCAGACGAAGAGCAACCAGGGAATGATTAAATATTTCATCAATGATCCCCGTTAGTTCACGGACCTCAGCCAGTGGTAATCCATTGAAGAATCCTAGTTTATCCAGCAGGGTAATATCATGTTTTTCATTGCCTGCTTCTTCAGGTGTATGGGTTGTGAATGCAATACGTTTTTTAACCTCTTCTTTATCTTTGAATTTATTATACAGATAAAAGGCCGCTGGCAGGGCGTGGGCTTCATTAAAATGATAGATCTCCACATCGGCGTTCAGCTCATCAAGGAGTTTCGCACCCCCGATCCCAAGTAAAATATTCTGTGCCACCTTGGCGGCCGGATCCGAGTCGTATAATTTATGAGAGGTGGATTGTGCCAGATAATCGTTTTCGGGAAGATCGGTTGTCAAAAAAAATATGGGTACCGTTCCGAAGGTTTCCGGTCGAAGATAAAAAACTTTTACTGCAACCGAATGATTATTAATATCAACATTGAATTTTATTTTGGTATCTTCCAGAAAGCTGTACAGTTTTTCCTGAAATAAAACATCCATGGATTGGTCTCCTTTTCGGACCTGGTCATAATAACCATATTTCCACAAGATGCTTATTCCTATCATATTCTGTTTCAGATCATATGCACTTCGCATATGGGATCCTGAAAGAAATCCCAGGCCGCCGGAATAGGTCTTCAGCGGTTGATGAATGGCAAATTCCATACTGAAATAGGCGACACTCTTGGCATATTTAGGATCGAATTCATAAGGATGTTGGAATTCCTTTGGTAATGACATAATCGTATATGATAAGGATTTTAATTTTTTAAGCCCCGAAATTAAACATTTACCTCATTTATAAAAAGATTATTTTAAAAATGAATTGTTTGCGAAGCATGAAAATAATAGCATGATGAGTGCAAACACAATTTGGATAAATAAATTAACCCTTTGTGTGAATTAGAAAGAGAAAAATATTGTGAAACCCTGGTAATTTGGTGTCTTGATGGATGAGAAACACCTGGAAAGGAAAATGACAAATCCTTAAATATCAATATATTAAAAGAGGATAAGGTTATGGTTTAAATTTGCGTTGGAATTTGTTTTCACGATATCTCAAAAACTTTGTGAACTCAATGGCCAAAAATATTGCCACTAAGACGCGAAGTCATGAAGGAAAACAACAAGTTTAACACGCTACACTAAATTATATCCGGGGATAAAGTATAAAATATTTCACGGAACAGGTTAGATTAATGAAAATGCAGGCTGAGAAGGATTAAAATGAATTTTTTCAATCAAAGGAGCGAATCGAAAAATTCTTTAATCTTATCGGAGATATGCTGATATTGTTTCCGGCTTTTTTTATAAGTCCTATAGAGAATGATCTGGGTTCTCCTGATTTTCCTTGAATTTTTGATGGAATAAAAAAGACGTTCTCCCGAAAAGTTATCTTTCAGGAAAAAATCCTGAATCCCATCAACAAGGATATGAGATTTATTGGAACTTTTAAGGATACCCACCGGTATATCCTGGGTTTTATTGTTGTTCCTGATCCTCTTTATAAATTTTCGTATCTGCTTGACCGGGTAACTGTCATCCAGTAATATATAATTGGGTTTTCTTTTCAATATCACCCCCATGCTTTCCTTCAGATCAAAACTGACATCGGTAAGATAATTGATCTTGTCGAATTTGATCAGATTAATGTAGAAATTTGCCAATTCCTTGGGATTATTACCAACCATTAACACATTGAAACCTTTGGTGGGTCCTGTCATACGCGTAATATTAGTCGGTTTTTCCTCGCTTATCTTCATGGTAATGTATGAAACGAAAAATCAGCAGTAAATGTTAAAGATTAAATATAAATTTTTTTTGATCTTTCCGGTTATCTGCAATATACCCCTTAAAATTATTATAGTCCTGCACAATTTCATTTTTTTAATTTTTTTTAAAGAAGCAAGTTTTTTTTGGTTAATGATAAAAACAATAAATAATAGATAAATTAAGGCTCATCTCATCACCAAACTTTATTATGTGATTGAGTTCCGGAATTTGCTGAATGGGTGATCAATACCGGCCTGCATCTTGAGGAAATAAAGTTTGAGGATATTAAGCAGGATTTCCGGAATTAAACCATATCCGCCTTCTGCCTTCTTGACCGGCTCATATCCATGCGGATGGCATTAAACACAGCCAGTGAAGGTACATAGGCTTCACTGCCGGCAAGCAGCGCACTGTCTTCAAGTTTTTCCGTGAGCTTTTTAAGCGGGGTGAGTATTTTCTCGATGGATTCGATCAACTCAATATCTTTTCGGATCTCCTCCATATCGACGGATTCGGGTACACTTTCCGGAAATTTTTCAGCCAGTTCCAGTACTTCATATACAAAATCAATGTTTTTATAGCTGACCTTCGGCAAAGAGGCTTTTTCTTCCTTGGACAGGATAATAAGATTGGGTAACAATTTATTTATTCTGTCAATGGCTGAATGGATCTCGTTGATGTCCTTTTCGGAAATTGAGGTTGATATCAGGTTTTTGTATTGCATCGTTTCGGGATTTAGAGATTACGGGTAATAATTATAACGCAAATTATTACCTGAAAAGTTTCATTCAGGCGGATAAGATCCCTTATCAAGGAATAATTTAATAATTTTTGTGATAATTTGCAATTATGACTCCCATGATAATACCGGTCATGCCCAGATAATGTGACCAGATCAAGCTTTCTCCATCCATCAATCCCCACATAACGGCAATCAATGGGATAAGATAGGTTACCGAACTCGAGAATACCGTATTGGTCATTTTTATGAGTACGTTAAATAACACAAGGGCAAAAGCAGTTCCAATCACCCCAAGGATCAACACATAGATCAGCGGTATGAAAGATTCCGCATCGTTGGTCAGGGTAGTAATAATATCGGATGAGGTCAGAAGGTAACCCAGGGCGAACGGGCTGATCATCATCATGGAAATCGAAGTGATATGCAGTGGGTGGAGATCGCCCAGGTTATATTTAAGCAAGTTTACATTTAATCCGTAAAACGTAGTGGCTAAAATAATAAACAGCACGTAAACATTAATTTCAAAAGCAGAGCCGGTGCCATTACTGGTGACAAGAATTGTGGTACCTGCGAGGCCGAGTACAATTCCAGTGATCACACGGATGTTGAACCTTGCTTTGAACAATGTGGCCCCAAGTAATATGGTAAAAAGGGGTGTGAGCGAATTCAATACGCCGGTTATGGAACTATCTATTCTGGTCTGTGCAAGTGGAAACAAAAAGGCAGGCAATAAACTGCCGAAAAAGCCACTTAAAAACAGATAATTCCAGTGCCGGTGGCGGATTTTGCTGATTTGCCTGAGGGCAATGGGAAAGAGGAAAAAGGAGGCTGAGAGGATTCTTATTCCGGCTATTTCTGCAGGATCGAAGGCTTTCAATCCTTTTTTCATTAAAATGAAGGAGCTTCCCCAGATCATTGCAAGAAAGAACAGCAGGATCCACGCAGATACCGGGTGTTTATCGATATTGATTTTCGACATCAGGCATAGGTATATTCGCCTGCAAATTTATTCGAAATCTCATCAAGTATTTCCATGGTTTCAGAAAAGGTTTCGGCCCGGACCAGGAGATTTCGGTAGGGTTTAAAGTTGGGGATTCCTTTAAAATAATTGGTATAATGCCTGCGCATTTCATAAATACCCTTTCGATCACCTTTCCACCTGACAGAAAACTCCAGATGCTCCTTTACAAGATCTGCCTTATCCTGCAAACCTGGTCTGTCCGGTTTTTTCCCTGTCCGAAAATAATGTTTTATTTCATTGAAGATCCATGGATTGCCGATCGAGGCCCTTCCTATCATGATTCCGTCCACCCCATATTTATTTTTGTATTCCAGTGCTTTTTCCGGAGAATCTATATCGCCATTTCCAAAGATGGGTATATGTACATCCGGATGATCTTTTACTTCTGCAATATAATTCCAGTCCGCTACCCCTTTATACATTTGTTTTCTTGTTCTCCCATGAATAGTCAGTGCCTGTATGCCCGCATCCTGAAGTCGCCGGGCTACTTCAATTATTTTTATGGTATTATCGTCCCAGCCGAGCCGGGTTTTTACCGTAACCGGTTTATTTACCCGTTTGACGATCTCCTCGGTCATGGATTGCATCTTAGGGAGGTCAAGCAATATACCTGCCCCGGCACCCTTACAGGCTACTTTTTTCACCGGGCAACCATAATTAATATCGATGATCTCCGGGTCCGCTTCTTCGGCTTTTGCAGCAGCTTCTCTCATAGAATCGATCTTATCTCCGAATATCTGAATACCGATCGGACGTTCATAATTAAAAATATCCAGTTTTTCCACGCTTTTATCCACGTCCCGGATAAGTCCTTCCGCCGATACAAACTCGGTAAACATAAGATCTGCCCCATTTTTTTTACAAACTGCCCTGAATGGCGGATCGCTTACGTCCTCCATGGGAGCGAGCAACATAGGGAAATCACCTAACGCTATGTTTCCGATTCTGATCAAAATAATATTATTTAAGGTGTAAATTTACATCAAATATGACAAATTCGACAAAATACATTTTTGATCCTGCCAAACAGGCCCCCTGGTATTCAATGATTTTACTGGTTGTGATATTTTTAGCAGGGCTATTTATCGGCCAGTTTTTTGGGACTTTGTTCTCCTTTCTGGTCACGGATCTGAGCTTCGGTGAAATTGGTAACCTGGCATCTCCTCCGTATACTGCCGGGCAACGGATCCCCCTGCTTCTTATACAGGGTTTCGGAGCCCTGGGAGGATTTATCATCGGGGGAATAGTTTATCTCAGGTTTTATGAACCAAAACAATGGCATCATCTTTTTCAACGGTCCAACATTAATCTCTATTCGATCCTGATCGCTTCTGTCCTTGTCATTTCTTTTATGTTTGTCAATACCATATTCATCGAATGGAATGCCAATCTCGACTTTCCGGATTTTATGAAGGGTTTCGAGGAATGGGCAAGCCAGAAGGAAGATGACCTGAAAATGGTGACTGAATTTCTGACAGAATACCGGTCAATATGGGAGTTCCTGCTTGGTTTTGTGGTGATCGCGATCATACCAGCCGTGGGAGAGGAATTGATTTTCAGGGGCATACTTCAGAATAAATTTCACCAGTATTTCAGGAATATACATGTGGCCATAATCCTGTCTGCCATTATTTTCAGCGGATTCCATATTCAGTTTTATGGTTTTATACCACGCTTAATGCTTGGGATAGTATTTGGTTATATGTACTACTGGTCACAAAATCTATGGTATCCGATTATCGGGCATTTCATAAACAATGGTATGACATTAATCCTGATTTATATGTATCAGGCAGGCCATGTTGGATTTGATATTGAAAACCAGGAAAAATATCCGTATACTGTAATCATCATTTTCGCTGTAATTACCGTTTATATGATGATTTCGTTTAAAAGAAAAGTAAAACCTGAAGGAAGCAAGGAGTAATGAATAAGTGGCAAAGGGTATTTTCAAATCACATGTCCTATAAAGCAGAGATCGTAAAAGCTATTCTGGAGGAGCATGAGTTAAATCCTGTGATCATGAACAAGCAGGACAGTAATTATAAGATCGGGAATTTTGAAGTGTATGTTAAACCTGAAGAAGTCCTGAAAGCCATAAAGATCATTGAGGATGAAGTTGAGTTTAAATAACTTTAATAATCTTACACAAAGGATCATTACTGCCTTGATAGGTGCGGTAATCCTGGTAGCGGCATGTATACACAGTCCATGGTCGTATTTTGCCGTCTTTTTTCTCATTTGCTGCCTTACCATGATCGAATTTTATAAACTGGCAGGGCTTGACGGTACACTTCCATTAAAATTCATCGGTACATTTAACGCACTGCTGATCTTTACGCTTTCATTTTTTATTGAATATGATCTGATCAGCTCCCGCTTTTATTTTGCCATTTTCCCCATGCTGGCCTTGATATTTCTGATCAAGTTATATAAGATCGAAAAAAAACCTTTTACCAATATTGCCTTTACTTTTTTGGGAATTCTTTATATCGGGTTGCCCTTTTCCCTGATCAATTTTATTGCCTTTTCCAGAGGAGAATATAATTATCAGATCATTATTGGCTTACTTCTACTTTTGTGGGCTTCGGATACAGGAGGATATTTTGCAGGAGTAAAATTCGGGAAAACCAAATTGTTTGAAAGGGTGTCTCCCAAAAAATCATGGGAAGGCATGGTGGGGGGGTTTATCCTGACAATAATTGTCGCCACTGCCCTTTCGTTGTATTTTAACGGGATAGATGCCTATGAATGGTATTTATTTGCGGTGATCATCGTGATTGCCGGAACCTATGGAGATCTTGTTGAATCCCTTTTCAAACGAAGTATTGAGATCAAGGATTCAGGCAGGGCATTACCCGGACATGGCGGTTTTCTCGACCGTTTTGACGGTTTGCTACTTTCCATTCCCTTTATCGTATTTCTGATTAAAGTATTATTGGTCTGACAAAATATTATTCTGCCAAAATCAATATAATTTATTGGCAATTCCGTAAATTTATGTAAAAATCAGCATAGTAAAATAAAAAATTGTCATGTCATATATCGAGCCTGCTCCAATAAAGGATAGGGAAAATCCTTTTGAGTCGATGATGTTCCGGTTCCGGATAGCCGCACAATTATTGGGATTGAATGAGGAAGTATATAATGTATTGAAATCACCTGATAAACAGGTAATTGTCAATCTCCCGGTTACCATGGATGATGGATCCATAAGGGTCTTTGAAGGATACAGGGTAATTCATTCGAATATTATGGGACCATCGAAGGGCGGGATACGGTATGATATCCACGTGACCCTGGATGAGGTAAAAGCCCTGGCTGCCTGGATGACCTGGAAATGTGCTGTGGTGGATATCCCTTATGGGGGAGCCAAGGGAGGAATAAAGTGTAATCCACGCCAGATGTCTTCAGGTGAAGTGGAAAGACTGACCAGGGCATATGTAACGGCTATGGCCAGTGTAATTGGTCCCGACCGGGATATCCCTGCACCCGATATGGGTACCGGGCAGCGCGAAATGGCCTGGATGGTAGATCAATACTCAAGACATACAGGTTTTACGGTCAGCAGTGTAGTAACCGGTAAACCGCATATTCTTGGTGGATCCCTGGGGAGGGTGGAAGCTACCGGCCGGGGTGTGATGGTTACCGCCTTGTCGGCAATGGAAAAACTGCAGATAAATCCCTATCAATGCAGATGTGTGATCCAGGGTTTCGGTAACGTGGGATCACATGCTGCCCTGCTGATGGAAGAAAGAGGGGCTAAGATCATAGCCATATCCGATATCTCGGGGGGGTATGTGAATGAAGAAGGCATTGACATTGAAAAAGCAATTGAATATAAAAACAGCAACGGCGGTATGCTGGAAGGTTTTTCAGGAGCCGACCGGATCGATGGAGATGAAATTCTGCTGCTCGATACCGATGTGCTTATTCCCGCGGCCCTTGAAGATGTGATCACAATAAAAAATGCCGATAAGATCAGGGCGAGGTTGATTGTAGAAGGAGCGAACGGGCCTACCTCTGCCAATGCGGATGAGATCATTTCGAAGAAAGATATTATGGTTGTGCCCGACATACTGGCTAATGCCGGCGGTGTAACCGTATCCTATTTCGAATGGGTGCAGAACAGGCTGGGATATAAATGGACCAAGGAAAGGGTTAACAGAAGAAGTGACCGTATCCTGAAAGACGCTTTTTCCAATGTTCATGTGATCGCTCAGAAGTATGGGGTATCCATGAGAATAGCGGCTTATATGTTCGCTATCGACAAGATAGCCAGGGCATACACGTATCGTGGAGGTTTCTAACGGGATAATTTATGAAAATACATAAAGAAGGCTGGCAGATCCTGATCGTTCTGCTTATATTACTTGTGGCGTTAAATCTGATCATTTTTCAGTTTTTCGGTGAGCATTCTTTGCTGAAATATCTTGTACTTGCAGGCAGCGTGATCTTATTCCTGTTCGTGTTGCAATTTTTCAGACATCCGGAAATCCTGTCACCGGTTAATGAACGGCATGTACTTGCCCCGGCGGATGGGAAAGTGGTGGTGGTGGAAAAGACCATCGAACCGGAATATCTGAACGATGAAAGGATCCAGATTTCCATATTTATGTCCCCCGTTGATGTACATGTAAACCGAAGCCCGGTAAGCGGCGAAATAATCTATTTCAAATATCATCCGGGGAGATATCTTGTGGCCTGGCATCCTAAATCGAGTACCGATAATGAACGCACCACCCTGGTGCTCAGGATGACATCGGGACTGGAGCTGGTGGTAAGGCAGATAGCCGGCATAATGGCCCGCAGGATCAAATTTTATGTGGGGGTAGGAGATAAACTGGAACAGGGCGAGGAATTCGGGTTTATCCGGTTCGGATCCAGACTGGATGTCTTCCTGCCTCCGGATGCTTCAGTGAAGGTAAAACCCGGTGATAAAACCAGGGCCGGCATAACGCTGCTGGCCGAAATATAATGATAATCAAACATTCTTATAGCCCTTCTCTTCTACCTCCCTGGCTGTTTTTTCTACCTTTTCCTTCATGATATCGTGATAACCGTCCAGCTTGGTCTTCACTTCATTGTTATGGGTACTGATGATCCTGGCGGCAAGCAGACCTGCATTTTTTGCACCGTCAAGGGCTACGGTAGCTACCGGAATACCGCCGGGCATCTGCAGTATGGATAATATCGAATCCCAGCCATCAATCGATATACTTGAATTAATGGGAACGCCAATCACAGGAAGTGTCGTGAAGGCAGCAAATACACCCGGTAAATGAGCAGCACCTCCCGCCCCGGCAATAATTACTTCAATACCTCTCGACCTGACTTTTTCTGCGTATTCGATCATCCGGTAAGGAGTCCGGTGAGCCGACATAATGGTTAATTCAAAAGGTATACCCAGCTCATCGAGTACTTCTGCTGCGGATTTCATGATTGGCAGATCCGTTTTACTGCCCATTACAATACTCACTAATGGATTACTCATAAGATAATATTTATTGGTTTAAGTCGACAAAATTAATTTCTAAAAAGGTAAATATGGAATGGTTGTTCCATAAAATAAATTATTTATACACCATTACAAAAAATCCCAGCCAGATCAGAAACCAGAACACATAAGAACTGAGCACGATATAGACTGATATATTCATTTTTTTTCCCGATAAGAACTGTACTCCATACATAAGAAAAATCCAGTATCCCACCTCAAATAAATTTAAGGCTTTTAAAGGATAAATCCATGCTTCCGGAATATCCCTATAATTCATAAGGTTAATTAACGAAAACGGATAAAATGCTCTGATATCCCAGATCTCAGGATCAGTTTCAATAAACAGGAACCAACCGATCTTGAAGATCTCAGCCAGAAAAAATATGCACTCACCCAGCATGACCAGCTTCCATAAGTCTGCATAATATACCTTATATCCAAACAGAAAGCATCCTATCCATAGAATAAACGCTGTTACCGTAAATTTATACAGGTATACGAGCGGTACAGAAAAATATTGAAGGGCATTCACCATATGGTAGATCCCCATTTCCCTGCGTTGTTCAAGGATCTCGAAAGCAGCTATTTCACTTTCTATAAAATTTTTTTTTATGATCAGCAATAAAATGGTGATCAGACACACCAGAATAAAAAACAGCCGCTTATCAATCGAATTATATTCTTCGAGCAAGCTGTTTAAGGGGTTTTTATATCCGGGCATAAAGATTGATAAGCAATAACTTTGCGGGGAAACTAAGAAATTTATTTGGTATTATGCCATGTTCTTGTGTTTACTTTGTGATTCATTCAATAAATTAAAAATATATTTGTTATTAAATCAGATAAATAGTTTTGTTGTATGAAACATGGGGTTTGGACAACTGTAACGGGGGTGATTTTTATTTTTCTGGCCATTCCGGTTACCGTCTTTGCCGATAAGGGTAACAAGGAAGATACTGCTTCCCAACTTTTATTACTGGAGAACATAAGCATACAGGTGGAAACCACCAGTGCGATCAATGCCATGTACAATTTTAAATTTGAACAGGCAGAAAGGCAGTTTAAAATCCTTAAGCGGGAGTTTCCTCACCATCCTCTGGCTTTTTTTCTGCTGGCACTCAGTGAATGGTGGAAAATTAATGTAAACATTGAAAATACGGAATACGATGAAAAGTTTTTGGCCTATATCGATACGGCCCTGATGAGGGCCCATCAATTATACGAAATCCCCCAATATAGAGTAGAATCCGCCTTTTTCCTGGCGGCGGGTTATGGGTTTCAGGGAAGATTATATTCTGAAAGAAAAAACTGGACCAAGGCCGCCATTTCCGGCAAAAATTCTTTGAAATATCTTGAAGATTCAAAAAATAAAGGCCATCTGAGCCCGGAGTTGCTGTTTGGCGATGCGCTATTCAATTATTTTTCCATATGGATAGGTGAAAATTATCCACTTCTCAAGCCTGTACTGGTATTTTTTCCTAAGGGAGATAAGGTGACAGGGCTTGAACAACTGAGGTATGTGGCAAGAAATGCCTTTTATACACGTACGGAAGCACAATATTTTCTAATGCGAATCCTTGCCTCTGAAGAAAATGATTTACCGGGAGCTTTACAGGTATCTGAGTACCTTCATGAAACTTTTCCCGACAATGCTTATTTTCATCGTTATTATGCCAGGATGCTGTATTCAACAGGGCAGTTTACCAAAGCCGAACAGGTCTCGACCGATATTTTAGCAAGGATTGACAGCGGCATGGTGGGCTATGAGGAAATCTCCGGCAGATATGCCTGTTTTTATCTTGGCCAGATCAATGAACAAAAACGTGAATTTGATAAGGCAGCGCATTATTATAAAAGGACCGTGGATTTTGCCCTTGAAATCGAGGCCGATGATTCAGGATATTATTTATATTCCCTGTTGTCGCTTGGAGAACTTGCATTGCGGGGTGGCAGGACTGAAGAAGCAGAGAAATATTTTAAACAGGTAAAGAAGGATGCCAGGAGAAGGGATACCGTGCATAAGCGTGCCCGGTCCTTACTTAAGGAGATGTAAATGGGACCCAAAGATCTGATCGTTACTCCTTTATTACTGATCGTAATTTATTTTCTGGTTTTATTTATCAGACCGCTTGTATCTGACAAAAAAACGAAAGTATATTTTATTCCGGCGATCAGTCTGAAAATCCTGGGTGCACTGGCACTTGGATTTATTTATCAGTATTATTATGAAGGAGGTGATACATTCACCTACTTTGAAAAAGGAAGCCGGTACATATGGGAAGCCTTTCTTGATTCGCCCGGTAAAGCCATGGAGTTGATCTTTGCGAACGGAGAATACCAAACGAGCACCTATGAGTATGCTTCCAAAATCATTTTTTACCAGGATCTGCCTTCCTATTTTGTAGTGAGGGTGGCCGGTTTGTTCGATATCATTACTTTTCATACTTATTCAGCCACAGCCGTACTTTTTGCCGTGGTCAGCTTTAGCGGACTGTGGGCTATGTTCATTAACTTTTATAAGTTTTATCCGAAATTACATTTAGGATTGGCCATTGCAATATTTTTCATACCTTCCGTTTTTTTCTGGGGTTCAGGACTGTTGAAGGATTCTATTACACTGGGAGCGGTGGGCTGGGCTACTTATGCATTTTCAAATATCTTTTTTTTCAGAAAAAAAATTATTTTTTCGGTGCTTGTCCTTCTGTTGGCTCTTTTTGTGATTTATGAGATCAAGATATACATATTGTTATGCCTGGTCCCGGCCTTCATGATATGGGTATATTTATCATACATGCAACAGGTGAACAACCTGGTGCTTAAAACCATGGTTTTGCCTTTTTCATTATCCATTCTTATTCTGGGAGGCTATCTTTCGATTAAGGGGATTGGTGCTGAAAACAGAAGATATAATATTGAAAACATTACCCAAACGGCTGAAGCCACGGCGCGCTGGCTAACCTATGTGAGTATGAGGGAAGGCGGATCGGGGTATACCCTGGGCGATTTTGATTACAGTCCCTCCGGAATAATTGAAAAAGCTCCCTCAGCCATCTGGGTTACGCTTTTCCGGCCCTATTTATGGGAAATAAAAAATCCCGTGATGCTCTTGTCGGCCATTGAAAGTTTTGCTCTTTTGACGTTTACCCTGATCGTGTTCCTTGTGTCCGGATACCGGGGGAAACTGAAATCTATTTTTACTCATCCCATCGTGATTTTCTGTTTTTCTTTTACCATAGCCTTCTCCTTTGCGGTGGGAATATCGACTTATAACTTCGGCTCACTGGTACGATATAAAATACCGATGCTCCCTTTCTATCTGACAGGATTGTTTATTCTCTTGTATTATTCAAAAAGGCGGAAAAAGGTGGTGCGATTGGCTGTGACCGAAAAATGATCTTCCAATAATTTCCTTCCTCTTCTGCCCATCTCCTCTCTTAACTCGGGGTTTTCGATCAATCTGGCGATGGATCGATACCATTGGTCTCCCGTTTCACATAAATAACCATTTTCATCCTGCCTGATTATTTTTTTATTTACACCCACCGGGGAGGCTACCGCCGGGATAGCGATAGAAAAGTATTGAAGCAGTTTGAAACCGCATTTTCCTAGAGACCATTCATCCCGGGTAAGCGGCATCAGGCCAATATCTGTTCTGGCGAGATCCTCAATCTCGGATTCCTTTTTCCAGTATACGAATTCCATTCCTTTTATCTCCCAATCCGGTTTTTTATTACTGATTACAAGGAACCTGCTATTTGGGAAATCATTCAGAATTCTAATAAGAATATCCTTTATCGTATCCAGGTATTTCAGGGTGCTATGGGTACCCGTCCAACCGATATAAATCAGTGGATCCGCTGATCTTTTAATGGCCGGGTCAACCCGGTTTGTATCAATCACCGTGGGATTGACCATCACATTCCGGTTATATTTCCTGGCATATTCGGCCAAATATTCATTTCCGCAGCTAATCTTTTCACTCCAACGGCAGATCTTATTAATTTTTCTGTATGATCTGAGCTTATGCCATCCGGAAATCTTGTGTTCATTTGGTGGGATCCATATGGCATCATCAAAATCGTAAATGATCTTTTTTTTCAGGATTTTACTGATTATCCATTCATAAATGGGAGGGCCAAAGGGTGTTAATTCACGATGAATAAATACATAATCCACGGGCATACATCTGAACACATGAATAATCCTTCTGAAATACCCCGCCAGCACACCCCCGATTTTAATTAAATAACTTTTTCCGTCGTAAAGATGCCTGTAGGTATACCGGTTATAAAAGGCACCAAAAGACCAGGAATATCCGCGTTCATTTAACAAGGCGAAATATTGTTCAAATCTGAACCGCTGAGAGGCTACTTCATCTAATGGATACGGGGCCAGAAAAAATATTTTCATTCAAATTGTACAGTCCGAATTATTAAATTTATGCTAATTAATTAAAGAATAGTAATAAATAAAATGCTTGTCGGAATTGATTACGGAAATAAGCTTTCGGGCACGACGGTGATCGCCGTTTCGGAGAACCACGACCAGATAAGATTATTAACCCGAAACATTCATAAATTTTTCGCCCGAAGGGCCGATTAAGCGCAATTTCTTGATAATCAA